>JBEKQC010000003.1:0-158052 GCA_049520095.1 Terriglobales bacterium | reverse complement strand
GTGATTTTTTCCGCAATATCTCCGTTTAGAAACACGGACGGCTGCCATTCGTGAGAAGTCATGGTATTCGAGGCGACGTACTTGGTCGCTCGGTTGACGGCTGGCCACATGTCATTATGTTGCGGCCAGAATCGTGCCCAGATGTCAAAGGTTTTGCGTCCTATCAACAAGTCAAACGGCATGTTCATCTGCTTTTTTATGGCCGTTGAAACAACAGGGTCGGAATGTGGACGCATCCACCCGCCATACGCGAAGCCGCCACTGGTATCTTCCTCGGGCCCGCCTGGGGCTTGTATGACACCATCAAGGGAGACAAATTCAAGCACATTGACTTTTCTCATGACTGAGCCCTTCGAGTCCTATCTGATTTTGTTTAATTTACGGGTGTCCCCGGTTTTTGATGGATCAGGCGCACCTCGACCGGCGCCCGACAGGCGACGGCAGCCTTGCGCCCGCATGCCAGTGCCTCGTCCAAAGCGCCTGCTGTAAAAATTACAGCGTAATAACTACCCGCTTGTGTCTATTTGACCACACTCGACCCCTAGCGTTATCAATAACTTAGAACCCAGTCCCGAGCGACAAAAGTGTCAGATTGGGGCAGCTTCGAGTGTAGAGCG
This sequence comes from Terriglobales bacterium, assembly GCA_049520095.1. Classification (GTDB taxonomy): domain Bacteria; phylum Acidobacteriota; class Terriglobia; order Terriglobales; family Acidobacteriaceae; genus Acidiflorens. Next base: position 157,435 of record JBEKQC010000003.1, on the reverse strand, counting down.
GGGGTAAACAGGCCCAGGTTAGCTCAAGGATGGCGTCTCAGCTCATTTCCTCGATTTCTTCCTCTCGTCCATCATCACCTTCCGCAGCGCCCGATTGATCCTCGTCTGGTAGCCCCGCCCCTGCCTCTGGAACCAGGCCACAACGTCGGCGTCCAGACGCAAGGTGACCGGCTTCTTGATGGCCCGGTAGTATTCCGCCAACTCCGGTGTCAGCTCCAGCGGAGGCTTGCGCCCGCCTGCGGAAGCCCGCAAACGGACAATCTTCTGTTTCTTAGGATGTTTCTTCCGACGCGTGGTAACCCGTTTCTTTTGTTTCATATGCGGTCAAAGTAAGTATACCAGAATACGTACAATATTACCTGCACAAAATGTTCCACGTGAAACACTTCGTCAATTTGGCTACTGCGTCGGAGTCAGCGACTTCAGATAAGCCACCACGGCCTCGGCATCTCCCCGGTCCATGCGGAACTGGGGCATGGGAAACCGCAGACGATCGCCGGTAGTCCAGATGCCCGTGGTCAAAAGTTTGACCATGTCCGCGTCGTCGGCCGGCGGAGTGCCGCCAATGCGCGGCGCGCTGAGCGGCCAGTTCGAGTCGGGTTGCGCCGGCATCCAGGGAACGGCCGCGCCCTGCAACCAACGAGTGCGATCGGGATTTCCATTGCTGTCGCGCGGCGTGTGGCACTGTCCGCACACGGCCACGCCCTCAACCAGATACTTGCCGCGAGCGACGTCGCCGCCGCTGGCCTTTTCGCTTTGATGCTGCGGAGCATTCTTCTTCGCGTTACTGTCCTGGGCAAAAGCCAACGGGACACCATTCGAGATCGAGGCTAGAGCGATGGCGGCGGAGATGGGAAAAAACGCAAGTCGTGGGTACATGATTGTCACCAAATCAATGTTACCGGATCAATGTCACGCTTCGCTACCCCGCTTTGGAATCGGGTGGAAGATGCAGACTAGACAGACGCGGCAAGCCGCGGCTCTACGCACGCTCTCGATGAGTGGCCCAGCAGGAATTGGCGGACAAGAGTGTCACAAGTTACTCGCAGGCGAGGCGACCGGCAGGTTCGAAGCGATCCATCTGCGCGTCGTGCTGGCTGCTGAAGCGGCCGTCGGCGGTCTTTCCGTACTGGTCTTCGCCGGGACAATAGTAGAGAGCGGTGTGCGGATCGACCCACACCTCGATGCCGGGGTCTCCCTGAACATGGACGACGGGGTCGGGAGCTTCGGCGAGTCCGAGCGTTACCAGCGCCCTCTCCCAAGGGCTAAGCGCTGCCCGCCGCGGCGCGCCCGCTGCCGGCCATAACAGGGCCAGCGCTGCTACCAAGACGGCCCCTGCCAGATAGAGGTTGGAGCGATGAAAGAGTAGAGTCGCGCGCAAGTCCGACAAGTGCTGACGCCAGGAACTGGTTCCAGCGAAGCTGGCATCGCCGGCGTCCGACGTTAGTTCGGCTGGTTCGTCCGCGCTCGCTTCGATCGGCGAAGAATCGTCATTCGCGGATAACTGGAACGTGTGGGCAGCAGGATCCGAGTCTTCGCCCGCGAACCCATCTTGTGTCAAGTGGTCGATCGGTTCGTCGATCGTTTCATCGATGGCTGCCGTGGTCGATTTGCCTTCCACCTCAGCTTGGTTGAGTGCCTGACCGTCGTTCGCCGCCGCGCCGTGGGTTTGATCGTCGAGTACTGCCTTGCGGAATGTTAGATCGTCGAATCTCGGTGCGTCGAGCTCGGACCTACCCATTGCAGACTTGTCGCGTGTCGATCTGTCCGCCGCTGGATCGTTAATAGTGTCGCTTCTCTCCCGCACGGATACTTCTTTGGCAACCGGCTGCGCGATCAAGCCGGAGATGGATGAATCATGCGCCGAGTGAGGGAGCGGCCGCCGCTCGACCGCGGGCGGCGGGACATCCTTCGTAGTCTCACGAATCTCGGGAGAACGCACGGGCCACAAGTCCTGCTCCTGGCTCATCAGCCACATCGAAGCCCAATTGCGTTGCAGGCGTTCTCCGGGACGAAACTCGTCCCGGCCGCAACTCTCACACCGAGATTCGTCGGCAGGCTTCGGAGCGCCGCAATGCCGGCAGACGTTCCGGAATTCCGGTACGGGATGCGCTTCTGGTTCCGCCCGTTGCTGCCGACCCGGTTTCGTTCGGTCATGATTCAGCCGGCCGTTTCTCGGTTGCTCGCCATTCACCCGATCTTTATTCAGGCGATCGTTATATTCCTGAACCGTGAAGGCGGCGAACAGTAGGCCTTGAAAGGCTTGTTCGTCCAAGATCAGATTGTGCCGATTCGAGGGCATGGTGTCGCGGGGAGGGAGACAGTCCAGACGCAACTATTGTAGTGCAATTCTGACCAATGTGAAACAGAGAAAAACAGGCATTTCTTGGGAGGGATTCCTGTTCTGGGATGCCAATCTGGAAGCGCTTCATGAAAACGGTCTAAGAAAAAGCGAAAGAAAGTAGAAACGTGCTGCGTAACTATCTGCTTCTTAAGGGCATCGCCGACTAGCGAAGATTTGGCGAACAGCTTGCTTGTACTTAGGACGGGTCGCGACCCCAAGACTGAACTGAAGGAGCGGACGAAAAGCTGATGATTAACCTAAATGAAATCAAGATAACGCCCCGAGACCAGCAGGTGCTGCGGCTGCTGGTGCAGGGATGCAGTAACAAGGAAATCGCGAGCCACTTGAACATCAGCCCGCGGACGGTAAAACAGCATCTGCGCACGCTGTTTCTGCGCGCGGGGATCAAAGAAGGCCGGAAGCGAGTGAAACTAGCGACCGCCATGTTCATTAAGGAGCAGGTACAACCATGCAACCCCGTGATCGGCTAACCGCCAAGGAGATTCAGGTCGCGACCCTGGTCTGGCAGGGTCTTACTAATAAGGACATTGCCGGCCTGCTCAGAACCAGCGAACAGGTGGTGAAGAACTACCTGCGCACGGCCTTCGACAAGCTCGGAGTCTGGACCCGGCTGGAGCTCGCGCTCTATGTGGCGGGCCACGGTGGAGCGAACTGGCATGTGCAACTGGGCAATGGCCTGTTGCCAGCCGCGTCAGGGTGGAGCGCAGCCGTGGGCGAAGAGAGTGCCGCTTATGGGGATGCGGAAAGAAAGGCGGCGGCCGCTGGGACGAGCTAGAGATCACAATCTGGCCACCCCGTGTCGAAACGCCGATCGTCGTAGGGTCAATCGGCGCAAGCTCGATCGTCGTGCTGCATAACTCAAACAAATACTACCAACCAGTAAATCTCAATCAAACAGGAATGAGGCTGCTAAGTATGCGTAAAGTATTGATCGCTTTCCTTCTTCTGCTAGGGACTGCTTTTGGGCAGTCGCTTAGCGAAGGCAGTGTGGTCGGGCTGCAAATCTTGCCCAACCCCATCAACAACATCTTCACTTACGATTTCGAGCTGTGTTGCGGCATTCCAGCCGGCCAAGGGGGTTTTCTAGGCAACGGGTTCGACTATGTAAACGTCCAGTTCACCGCCTACTTTAAATATCCTCAGGGGAAAGTCGGCTACCTCTTCACCGGCAACATCGTTACTTGGAGCGAACCACAAGTTATCGACCAGTATTGCACCGTCCGAAGCGCTACTTTGAAAGATGGCACGATTTCTTACGGCAGCAAACAACTAGGCACTGGACTGGTGGCGGAATACTCGCAACTGTTTTGCCAGCAAGACGGAGTTTACTGGTTGGGACCGGGCGGTCTGACAGTTCACTGACGTTCGACGAAACCCATTTCATAGTAAAGCCGTGCGGGGCTCGGCGAGCCCCGCATGGATAACTTGGATCTGTGAGTTCACGGAAAGGAGTCCGCAGTGGCCGAAATGTAGTTGCTCTCGCTCCAGCGATTCAACGGACGGAAACAGATTTCACACCGCTTGCCACCCCTCGGCAGCTCAAAGCAAGCCGCCCTATTGCGAGAGTTCCCCTCTAAGTAACGTATTTTCATAAGAATAGCCCACCAGCTTCTCCCCGAATCAGCTCCCTGAAAAGGGCCGTTGACGCTCCCAATCCCGGTCATTAAATTGCTCAATTACTGGTGGATTCGTTCGACCCGCTTCATCCGATTACTGCTTCACTGGTTCGTTCGCTGCTTCATTGGTTCGAGACTTCATTAGTATCGGTTCAGCGTTTCACGGTTTGAGATCTAGACTGAGGTAGGGATGGCGCACAAGGACATTTTCTGGATGGCCTGCGACTCGACCGAGCAACTGCGGGCCGAATACGGTCCCTTCCACACCCGCGAAGAAGCTGAGGCCGAAGCCCGCAAACTCGGCTTTGGATACCTGCTCCGCTACGAGCACATTCTCGGCCCTGGCGAAGAGATCGAAGAAGTCCGCTGTGTCTTCATCGAACTGCAAAATCAAGATAAAGACGTGCAGACTCCCACGAGGCCGGGCGTCACCTTTCACACCCGCTGCGCCAGTTGCGGCGAGACCGAAACCCACAAGACTCCGTGGCAAGCGGAAGTCTGGGCCGATATCCACGAATTCGAACACACCCGCCACAAAGTCCGACTCTTCGAGCATGCCCGCGGAGAAGGTCTAAAAGAGATAGCCGACTGGCGCGGCCACGCGGCCTGAGCGACCGCTGTAGAGCGGACACTCCTGTCCGCTGCTTTTGACTTTGGGGCTGTTGTTAATCTTGCCCGTGTACGTACAATGTTTCACGTGAAACACTTTGTGCATGTATTTATGTACGTACATAGACGTACGTAAAATGACCGTGTAAGAAATACGTGCGCCATCCTGTCGCGCTTGGCGGGTTGTAAGTCTTTGAAAACGCTGGGGGGCGAGTGTGGTTAAATAGGCACACTCGGGTATTTGTTACACTGTACTTATTACACGGGTCGCTTTTTTGGGGCGGGTCTTCCCGGAGCGGCTTTCGCCACTCCTCCGACGGAGAGCGCGGCTCCGGGTTGGTGAACGAGGCGCAGAAGGCTGAGCTTCCCGTACGGCACTTCGCCTGATCCCCATCATCCATCATCCGGAATCCCAGCCTTCGAAAACCGCGAAGGGCGGGGCAGCCTCAGTCATGGCGGCTCCCAAGGTGGGCCGGCCCCCGTTTTTTGTTGGGATGCGTTGGGTACCAACGTCGCGCAGTTTTTAAGACGCCAATCTCAGGGTCAACCGCTATACTTACCTGCCAGGAACCTTCCGGCAAACGAATGGCAATTACGTTGCTAGCGCCGAACGGGCATCCTGGAGGCGAACAAGAATGGGCGGTTTCCCTCTCGGGCTACGTCAGGTAATGGAATCCGGTGACTGTGTCCTATTTGTCGGCGCGGGTGTGGGCGGGCACCTCAAACGGCCTGACGGATCACCCGCACCGGACGGCCAACAACTGGCCAAGGATTTGTCCACAAATTTCGGCCTTGGCACGAACTCCGCTGACTTGGCAAAAGTTGCCGAGCTGATTGAAATCAGGAAGGGCCGCGCCGCGCTTGAAGAGTTCGTAAGGCGGTCCCTCGCCGATCTAGACCCCGACGGTGCCTTCCAGTGGCTAACTACCTTTCGCTGGCGAGCAATTTTTACAACGAACTATGATCGGGCGATTGAACGCGCATATAATCTAAATCCCGACCCACCGCAGAACCCAGTCTCAATGTCCGCCACGGCGGAACTCGAATACACTGATCCCCGTTTACAGGTTCCCATCTTCCACCTCCACGGCACCCTTTTCGGTCCCACACCCCGGATAGTCATCACCCAAACCGACTACGCCCGCTTTCAGGAGAAAAGGAGGATGCTGTGGAGCCGGCTGAAGACGGAGTTCGCCACATCTACGTTCTTGTACATCGGGTATTCGTCTCGCGACCCAAACTGGCAGCTGGTTCTGGACGAACTAACACGAGAATTCTATCCATCTGATCTGCCTCAGTCCTACCGGCTCGACCCTTTTGCGGAGGAAATGGATATAGAGCTGCTCAAGAACAGACACCTCGAAACCTTGAGGATCGACCTTCAGAGCTTCCATGACCTGGTTCAAGCGGAGCTAGGGGATCTTAGGCCGGGTCCGGAGCTCATCACGAAATATCGGGCCGGGATCCACGCCCACCTGCTCCCCGCCTTTGAGCACAACCCTGCCGCCCTGCTTAGACTGCTCAGTTCCTGGGAGTACGTGAATGGTGCAGATTTCGCTAAGAGCCCGAATACCGACCGCTTCTTGCGGGGAGACAGGCCTTCTTGGTCTCTCGTCGGTGCAGATATCCCGTTCAGGAGAGACATCGAGGACGAGGTGTGGGATGACATCACCGAGTTTGCCACGGCTCCAAAAGCAAAGAGCAAGGCGATAGCTATTGTGGCTCCGGCTGGGTACGGCGTTACAACATTGCTCATGTCGCTGGCCCCAAAAATCGTCACGGCGCGAGTTGGGCCGGTGTTTATGTTGCGCGACGGAGCAGAGGTCCTAGAAGGGGACGTCGCGTTTGCCGCATCCCTTTTCCCGGACGTTGCGTGCTTCTTCCTCGTCGATCAAGCCCGCGAACATGTCTTGTCATTGGAGACGGCGCTGGCTCAGCAGAGGCAGACAAAGACCAACTGCCTGTTCATTCTTGGCGAGCGCAAGAATGAATGGCGGATGGCCAGAACGAGGATGAAAGTGGAGGAATATGAAATCCAGCCACTTTCGGATCCTGAAATCGACCGGCTGCTCGATTTTCTGACCCGCGAGCGAGCACTCGGGAAGCTAGGAGAGCTAGACCGCGATTTTCAGTTTGCGCTCGTCAAGAAGAAACACGAACAGCAGCTGCTCGTAGCAATGCGAGAAGCTACTGAGGGCGAATTCTTCGACGTCATAATCGAGAATGAGTACCGAGGAATCGAAGACCCCAGGTCTCCAGGTAGCAGCGTGGCGAGAGATCTATACCTGCTGACCTCATGCTTTTACCAAGCGGGAGTACTCGCAAGGGATCGCCTGCTCGCAGAGATACTCGGCAAGCCACTCAATGTCTTGTACGAGGAAACAGGCGATTCACTCGAGGGGATTGTGACCTTTGAGGAAACCGACGCAGCAAGGGGTGAATACGCGGCGCGAACCCGCCACCGAGTAATCGCCGACATCGTCTGGAAGAGATGCGGACAGACTGCGACGAAGGAGATCATCCTGCAGGCGGCGATGGAAAAACTGAACCTCTCCTACAGGCTAGACAAGGCCATCTTCGAGAAGTTTGTCCGGACGGACTCGATAGTAGCAACGTTCCGATTGCTGGACGGAAAGATTCGGTTTTTCGAAGCCGCTTGCAAGAGGGAGCCGGAAAACCCCTTCGTTCGGCAGCACTTTGCGAGAATGCTACTCCGCGAGAAGAAGCCTAACGCCGCTCTCGCCGAAATTGACGCAGCGCTTAGGATGGACGGAGAGCCCCGTGTCCTTCATCACACGAGAGGGACCGTGCTGTCAGATCTAGCGCTTACCGCGGAGAGCGAGGACGTTGGCAGGAAATGGATGCTTCAGAGCGAGCACGAGTTTAGACACTGCATCCTAATGAACGCCAAGGACGACTTCAGCTATCAAAGCCTAGCTTTGCTCTATCTCGAGTGGGCCAAAAAAGCTAAGAGTGAAGACGAGTCGTCGGAGTACATCACAAAATGCGAACAGGCGATCTCCGATGGGCTGAGATCATGTAAGGACCGAGAGGCGCTCTGGGTGGTCTCTTCGGAAGTAAGGAAGTGGCTCGGCAATCAACCGTCGCGCATCGAAAAACTGAAGCACGCGGTATCCGAAAGTACAGCGGAGAGCGTAATCGCACGTTATCTCCTGGGTAGGGCCTATCGGCAACAGGGGTTCCCTGAAAAGGCGAAGGCTGTGTTGGAGCCAGTCGTTAAGTCAAAATTCGATGAATTCAGGTCGTTTGTCGAATACGTCAAATCGATGCTGTTGCTTGGCGAACCATACTCAAAGTGCGCGGCTGTGCTCTCCCAGTGTCGGCTCGATGGCGTGACGGACCCAGCTTACGTGGGGCTATTGGGAGGCCTATTGTTCATGGATGGCAAGCCTGACGAGGCAGCCAAAATATTTTCCGAATCCATAAGGCAGGGATTTTCGTATGACGAAAAGCTTCGAATACAATTTCGACCCCGCGACCCCGTCGATCAAAACGGACCGCTTCGCCTCTCCGGCAGGGTAACGACCGTGAAGCCAGCCTATGTTTTTGTCCAGACGGATAAGTATCCCGACTTCATCAGCACGACAACAAGGGTAGGCAAGACGATCTTACAGCGTGACATGAGGGTAACGTTCCAACCCGTGTTCAACGCCAAGGGACCCTACGCGGACAACCTCCGTTTGGCACTAGTCAGCATAGAGACTTCGCTGGCGAGCTAGCCCTGCTCCCGACAGGCGGCCCGGGGGCAGACGGGACGTTCTCTGCAATCTGACCTCCGCCCTTTTTCACCACCAACGCCCGGCCCACACGTCACAGACATCTGCGCATCCGCCGGCGATAATGGAGATCGACCTGTGGTGCAGGGCTGAGGTGTGCCCGTCCCAAGACGGCCCTTGAAGCTGCTCCAGCGCCATTTGCCGGGTGCTCCTTGATAACTATCCTTGATAACCTGGAGCGAAGTCGATGAAGGGGCCTCAGCTCGCCGTCGAACCCTGAGGTAGGGGTCCCTTCGACTGCGCTCAGGGCAGGCTCTTGGACAGCGCCGCGCCCTGCGCTTCGCTTCGGGCACGGCTGCGCTCAGGATGACATGTTTTGTGGCGCTTTGTGGAACGGGGGCAAAATCCCCAGGGGTACACGACCGTGGAATCCCACCCCTTCGACTCCGCTCAGGGCAGGCTCTAACGTCGCACAAAACGCGACGTTAGGATGGGCACCCACCTGAGAGCTGAGAGCTGAGAGCTAGGAGCTACGAGCGACTAAGTTTTGCCGCCGCTGCTTCGTCGAGCATCCACAACAATTTTCCGTCGGAGGGCTGCACTCTTTGCGAAGGCAGCGGAGGCGTATTCTTCCCTTCGAGAACCTGGTACAGCATGTCGGCCTTGTCCGCGCCACTGGCCATGAACATCACTTCGGCGGCGTGATTGAGCACCGGGAAGGTGAAGGTGATGCGGTGCGTGTTGAACTTCGCGACCCAGTTGGCGACGACCACGCGTGACTGTTCGTCAAGCGCCGGCGAGTCGGGGAAGAGCGAAGCGGTGTGGCCATCGGGACCCATGCCCAGCAGAATCAGGTCAAAGCGTGGGAATTCACCGGATTGGAGTTCGAAGAAGCGGCGGATCTGCCCTTCATAGTCCGAGGCAGCGGCGGCGGCGTCGGGATTTTCGGCCGGAACGCGAAAAACGTTCTCGGCGGGAATCGTGATCTTCAAGAGCAACGACTCATTCACCATCCGATAATTGCTTTCGGGATCGGTCGGCGGGACGTGACGCTCGTCGCCAAAGAATAAGAAGATGCGGTTCCAGGCGAAGCCCGCATAACTCGCGGCGAGCAGCGAATAGAGAGCTTTTGGAGTGGAGCCGCCGGAAAGCGCAACCGTGAATCGTCCTTGGGCGCCGATGGCGGTGCGCGCCGCGCTGACGAATTCTTCGGCGGCGGCGTGAAAAAGATCGGCGGCGTTGGCCAGCACTTCAATGGTTCGAGTCGACGGCATACGTTTATGCCACGCTGTTCGCGCTGACGTTGTTGGCGCTGCTGCGGGCGTGACGGGCACCATAGCAAGCGGCTCCGAGCAGCCCGGTTCTTTCGTTGGTAATGACGCGCACCGGAATGGCTTCGAGCAGCGGCTGCAAGCGTCCTTTGCTGAGAAAGGCCTGCATGAACAGCGGCCCGGCGAGCTTCGCCAAAATCTTCGGCGCGATTCCTCCCGCCAGAAAGACGCCGCCGGTTGCCAGAACCTTCAGCGCCATGTTGCCCGCCTCGGCGCCGTAAATCGAAGTCCACAAGTCGAGCGCTTGCTCGGCCAAAGGCGCCTTGGCGGAAATCGCGGCTTTTGAAATTGCGGCTGCGGCATCGCCCGCTGCGATTTCGTCGCGCAGCCATTGCGGCTCTTTCTCATGGCCGCGATGCGTGTCCTTGAGAAACAGATACACGTTGACCAAGCCAGGACCGGAAACGATGCGTTCGTAGCTGACGTGTCCAAAGCGAGTGAGCAGGTAGCGGAGAAGTTCGATCTCCAATTCGTTGCGTGGAGCGAAGTCGCAGTGCCCGCCTTCGCAGGGGAAAATGTGCTGGCGCTCTCCGTCCCAGATGAGGCCAGCTTCGCCCAAGCCCGTTCCCGCCGCGACCACCGCCTGATTGCCAGCAGAGTGTTGCTTGCCGATAGGGTTTGCAGGAATCCGATCTGTAGGAATTTGGTTAAGAGCGACCGTATCAGACGGCCCCAGGCACTGGATTCCCCACGCCTGCGCCTCGAGGTCGTTGATCAGATCTACCGAATCGAGTTGCAGTTCCTGCGCCAGGCGCGACGACTCGACGACCCAGGGCAGATTCGAAGTTTCGACTCGTCCATTGCGCACCGGACCCGCGATCCCGAAGCTCGCGATGCTGGGACGAACGCCGGTTTCGGAGACGAACTTGAGCACGATCTCATCCAGTCCACGAAATTCCCGGCTGTTGAAGACGTGTTCGTGCACGGCGGCAAAGTTGCCGTTGTCACTATCCAGCCGGTAATAGCTGAGGCGTGCGTGTGTTCCTCCGATGTCTCCGGCCAGAATCATTTCTCGAAATCTCTCCAGCGCCGGCCATCGCGTTCCATCAGTTCGTCGGACTCTTTCGGGCCCCAGGTTCCCGAGGGATAGTTAGGGAAATTACGCGGTGGCAAAGCCTTCCACACATCGAGCACGGGATTGACGATGCTCCAACCGGCCTCGACCATGTCGGCTCGCTGAAACAGCGTGGCGTCTCCGATCATGCAGTCATGCAGCAGACGTTCGTAGCCGGTTGCAGAACTGGTCCCAAAATAGTCGGAGTAGTTGAAATCCATATTCACTTCGCCCAGTTGCATGGTGGTCCCGGGAGTTTTGGCGGCGAAGCGCAGCGAGATGCCTTCCTCCGGCTGGATATGCAGCACCATTTGGTTGGGCATCATGTTTTCGACCTGGGTTTCGCGGAACAGCATGAAGGGCGCGCGCCGGAACTGAATCACGACATGCGTATTGCGGCCCGGCAGCCGCTTGCCGGTACGCAGATAGAAGGGAACTCCCGCCCAGCGCCAGTTGTCGATCAAGAGCCTCATGGCGACGAAGGTTTCGGTGCGCGAGTCGGCCGGCACACCATCTTCGGAGCGGTAGGCGGGCACCCGCTCGTTGTCCATCGTGCCTTCCCCGTATTGCCCGCGGACGGTTTTGCTAAGCACATCCTCGTTACTGAAGGGCTGAATGGCATGCAGGATTTTGGCCTGCTCGTCGCGCACCGCGTTTGCCTCGAACGAAATCGGCGGTTCCATCGCGGTCAGAGTGATGAGCTGCATGATGTGATTGGGCACCATGTCGCGCAGAGCCCCTGCCCCATCGTAATAGCCGCCGCGCTTCTCCACGCCGACGGTTTCAGCGACTGAGATCTGAATGTGATCAATATAGCGGCGATTCCAGATTGGTTCGAAAATCCCGTTCGCGAAGCGGAGCGCCAAAATATTCTGCACCGTCTCTTTTCCGAGATAGTGATCGATACGGTAGATCTGATGTTCAGAAGCGACTTTCAAGAGCTGCTGGTTCAAAGCCTTGGCGGAATCCAGATCGTGGCCAAAAGGCTTCTCGATAATCACCCGCCGCCAATGGCCATTCTCTTCCGTCATCAGGCCGACTTTCGAAAGCCGCTCGACGATGTCGCCGAAATAGTTGGGTGCGGTCGCAAGGTAGAAGAAACAGTTGCCGTGGGAGTTGTGTTCCTGGTCAACCTTGGCAATCGTTTCTTTCAGGCGGTCGTAGGTCGCGGGATCGTCGAAATTTCCACTTACATAATTTATGCGGCGGACAAACCATTCCCACAAATCGGCATCGACGGCGCCGGTGGCGAACTGTTTGAATCCTTCGGTGAGCTTTTTCCGCGCATCATCATCGGTCATGGGGCTGCGCCCCACGCCGATCACAGCGAACTCGCGCGACAACGATTGCTGGCTGGCGAGGTTATAGAGAGCGGGAATCAGCTTGCGGCGCGTTAAGTCGCCGGAAAAGCCGAAGATCACCATGACACACGGGTCAGCCGTGCGTCCGACTCGCGGTTTGATTGCTGCTGGCAGAACTTCCGTTTGCGCCATCGGCTCCTCGATTGAGGCAATTGAATCATTAAGTGATCGAGTCAATGACTCAACCCCTCAATGATTCAGTGACTATCTCTCTTACTTTCCCTTCGCCGCTGCTTTCGGTTCCACATGACCGCCGAACTTCTGCCGCATGGCGGAGAGCATCTTCTCTGCGAAGGTATGCTCCTGGCGAGAGCGGAAGCGCGTGTACAGGGCCGCGGTCAGCACTTCGGCCGGTACCGCTTCTTCGAGCGCCGCCTGGATCGTCCAACGGCCCTCGCCGGAGTCCTGCACAAACCCGCTGTACTCGGCGAGTGTGGGATTTTCGATCAACGCCATCGCCGTCAGGTCCAGCAACCACGAACTTACCACGCTGCCGCGCCGCCAGACTTCGGCAATATCGGGCAGGTTGAGATTGTAGCGGATGTCCTCGGGCAGATCTTTGCTGGTTGCGTTCTTGAAGATATCGAAGCCTTCTGCGTAGGCCTGCATGATTCCGTATTCGATGCCGTTGTGCACCATCTTGACGAAGTGTCCGGAGCCGGACGGGCCGCAGTGAATGTAGCCGTCTTCTGCAGTAGAAGCGGCAGCGCCAGTCGTCTTTTCGCGTCCCGGAGTGCGCGGGATGTCGCCGCGTCCGGGCGCCAGCGTTTTGAAGATTGGGTCGAGGCGCTGGACGGCCTCTTTCGGGCCACCGATCATCATGCAGTAGCCGCGCTCCAATCCCCAGACGCCGCCGCTGGTGCCCACGTCGACGTAGTGCACGCCCTTGGCGGCGCATATTTTGGAGCGGCGGACATCATCTTTGAAATAGGAGTTGCCGCCGTCGATGATGGTATCGCCCGCCTGCATGCGTCCAAGGAGAGCCTGCACAGTTTTTTCGGTGGGGTCGCCCGACGGCACCATGACCCACGCGGCGCGCGGAGGGTCGAGCTTGCTGACCAGGTCGTCAATCGAAGTGGAGGCCACCGCACCTTCGCCGGCTAATCCCTTGACGGCATCGGAGCTGAGATCGGAAACCACCAGCGTGTGACCGCCGCGCATCAGCCGCCGCGTCATATTAGCGCCCATGCGCCCCAGACCTACCATTCCCAGTTGCATTCCTGCTCCTTGAATTTGGCTTGCTCTCGACAGGCCAGAGGCCCGTCCCCACACGACTCGTTTACAAAATCTGTTTTACCAACTCTGTGAGTTTGGCCAAGCCTGCCTTTACATCGCTGTCTAAGTGCACGCGCAGCGCCCGGCGTTTGCGGTCGGCCAGAACCTGGAAGTCTCCGCGAGCCTGTGCCGCTTTCACCACTCCGAAAGTGTACTTCTGTCCGGGAACCGGCAAGTCCTGCGCGTCGTCGCAGGTGATCTGCAAGAACACGCCACTGTTGGGGCCACCTTTATAAGCTTGTCCGGTGGAGTGCAAAAAGCGGGGGCCAAATCCAAGGACCGTTGCCACACGCTTGTGATCGCGCACGGTCATGCGGATGCTCTGCAGAAAAGATTCGTGCTCCGCGTTCATTTCGACATAACCGAGCAGAGCAAAATAGTCACCCGCCCCGAGACGGGCCAGGTGCGCGCGCAGATAGTTCTTGAGTGCACCGCCAGCGCTTGCCCCAGCGGCTTTTGCGAGGTCGGCGGCGTTCTTTTCGTCGGTGAAGAGCTTGAATCCTGCTTCCTCGACAATCGGTTTTTCAGGAGGCAGCGACCCTTTGCTTTCGTACTCGGACGTGAGTCGCTTGGTTACGATCTTGCTCGCTTCGACGTCGGGCTGATTGAAGGCGTTGATGCCGAGAATCGAACCCGCGACCGCGGTCGCAATTTCCCAGCGGAAGAATTCCTGGCCGAGGTTGTAGATGTCGGAAACGGCGATGCGCACCACAGGGTGCCCGGCTTTTTCAAGCGCGGCGACCTTGGCGTCCTGCACCGCGTCGGGCGCGGTATCGAGGCGGACGTAAGCGAAGATGCGGTCCCTGCCATACACTTCCGAGGCGGCTAACGCTTCGCGATCGACCGGGATAATGCCCTTGCCGAGCTTGCCGGTGGATTCCGCGATCAACTGTTCAAGCCACGCGCCGAGATCGGTGATTCCGGGCGAAGCGATGAGCGTAATTTTGTCACGGCCAAGTCTTGCGGCTGTACCAACGATCAGGCCGAGCATCACTCCCGGATTCTGTTCTACGGAAGCGGATGCCTTGCAGGCTTCGACCATCTCTTTCGTGCGCTGGAGAAACTTACCGGTGTCGAGGCCCATGGCTGCGGCGGGAACCATGCCGAAGTTCGAGAGCGCCGAGTAGCGTCCACCGATGGAGGGCAGTCCATAAAAGATGTGGCGGAAGCGGTCGCGCTCGGCGACCTGTTGCATCTTCGAGCCAGGATCGGTGATCGCGATAAAGCGACTGCCCGCCTTGTCGGCGCCGATGGTCTGCTGTACGCGCTCGAAAAAGTACTGCTTGTAGATGTTGGGCTCGAGGGTGCTGCCGGACTTGCTGGAAACGATGAAGAGCGTCTTGGCGAGGTCGACTTTCTTTTCGGTGGTTCTGATCTGCGCCGGGTCGGTGGAGTCGAGAATGTGCAGGCGGGGCAAGCCGGGCATTTGCGCGAAGGTCAGTGCGAGCACTTCCGGACAAAGGCTGGAACCGCCCATGCCGAGCAGCAAAATGTCGGAGAATCCGGCGCTCTTGATTTCGTCGGCGAACGCCTTCAGCTGGCCGGCGGCGGCGAGTTGTTCGTCCGCGATGCCGAGCCATCCCAGCCAGTTGGCCTCATCCTCGTTAGTCCAGAGGGAGGCGTCGTGCTGCCAGAGCCTTCTTACTTTTCCCGTCGCTCGCCAGTCGTTAAGGTTTTTTTTTACGGCAGCACCAAGATCGGCGGGAAGCGTTGCGCTCTGCCGATTGGCCTGCGGTGTGGACGTGGTTGTGCGCTTCGTATTTTTCTCGACCGCGGCCAGTAGGCTGTCAAAGGCGTCGGCAAAAAGCTTCACGCCATCTGCCGTCAGCTTGTCGGTGACGTCCTTCATGACAATGCCAAGGCCGGCCAGATCGGCCATCGTCTTGCGCGCGCCGTCTACGTCTTCGGTCAGACTCTGGCGCGGCTTGCCGTGATCACGGAAGGCATCGAGCGTTGCCGGAGGAACGGTATTGACGGTGTCGGGTCCAATCATTTCCTCGACGTAAAGCACGTCGCGATAATTCGGATTTTTGGTGCTGGTGCTTGCCCAGAGTACGCGCTGCGTCTGCGCGCCGTTGGCGGCCAGCGCCTTCCAGCGCGGAGCGGAAAAGATGCGCTGGTAGGCTTCATAGGTCAGTTTGCCGTTGGCGATTGCGACTTTCCCGAGTATCCCCTGCAACTTCGCCTTGCGGGCCGCGTCGGTTTCGCTCTTGAGTTTGTCTTCCACCAGCGAGTCGACCAGCGAATCGATGCGGCTGATGAAGAAGCTGGCCACGCTGGCGATCTTGCTCACATCGCCGCCGGTGGCAGCGAACTTCTCAACCCCGTCAATGAAAGCCGCGGCGACTTCCTCATACACTCCCTGCGCGAACAGCAGCGTCACGTTGACGTTGATGCCCTCGCTGATGAGCTGGCGAAACGCCGGTATGCCCTCGGTCGTGCCCGGCACCTTGATCATCACGTTTTCGCGGGCCACGGTTTTCCATAGACGCCGCGCCTCGTCCAGGGTGCCGTTGGTGTCGTGCGCGAGATATGGAGATACTTCCAGGCTCACGTAGCCGTCGCGCTTCTTCGTGCTCTGGTACACGGGACGGAGCAGGTCGGCCGCGTCCTGTATGTCGCGAATGGCCAGCAGTTCGTAGCGGCCCTTGGCATCGAGGTCGGTGTGGCTGGCGAGCGAGTCCAGGAAATCCTGATACTGGGTCGAGCCCGCAATGGCCTTTTCGAAAATCGCGGGATTCGAAGTCATGCCGCGCAAGCCGTCTTCGGTGATCAGGCGCTGCAGTTCGCCGCCTTTCAGCAGGTCGCGGCGGATGTAATCGAGCCAGATGGACTGGCCGAAAGCCTGAAGTTGGGTAAGAGGATTGGCGGCCTTTGCGGTTTCAAGCGTGCCCACTGGATTCATGACTATCTCCTAAAAATTCCCGCAGAGACGGGGTTTGCCGCGTCTCGCCCAAAGCGTCCAAAGAGACGGGGCAAGCCCCGTGTCTACACAAGCAGTTCGCGCGCTGCCTGGACGACGGCGTCGGCCGTGAAGCCGAACTTCTTCTGCAAATCCTTAAGCGGTGCCGACGCTCCAAAAGTGTACATGCCTATGATGCGTCCTTTAGCTCCCGCGTATTGCGCCCAGCCGAAGGTCGCAGCCTGCTCGACCGCGACCCGCGCGGTGACGTCCGGCGGAAGCACTTCGTCGCGATAACTCTGGTCCTGATGCTCGAACAAATCCCATGACGGCATGCTGACGACCCGGGCGCGGACGCCTTCCGTTTTTAGTTTCTCGTAGGCGTCGATGCAAAGATAGACCTCGCTGCCCGTCGCCATCAGAATGACCTGCGGTTTGCCCCCTTCGGCGTCGGCCAGAATATAAGCGCCGCGCGCCACTCCCGCTGCGGATGCGTATCTCGTGCGATCGAAGGTCGGCAGAGCTTGTCGCGTCAGGATTAGCGCCACCGGTTCCTTCCGCTGGCTCATGATGATTTTCCACGCCTCGACGACCTCGTTGGCGTCGGCTGGACGCAGCGTCATCAGCCCGGGAACCGCTCGCAGCGTGATCAGTTGTTCGATCGGCTGGTGGGTCGGTCCGTCTTCGCCGACGCCGATGGAATCGTGGGTGAAGATCCAGATTGACGGGACTTCCATAACGGCCGAGAGCCGGATTGGCATCTTCATGTAGTCGCTGAAGATGAGGAAGGTCGAGCCGTAGGCGCGAATTTTCGACAGCGCCATGCCATTGACGATTGCGCCCATCGCGTGCTCACGAATGCCGAAGTGGAAGTTGCGGGCGTTGTAGTGGCCAGCTTCGAAATCGCCTGCGCCATCAAAGGTGAGCCGCGTCTTCGTCGACGGATACAAGTCGGCCGAGCCACCCATGAGCCAGGGATGGTTTTTCGCAACGGCGTTGAGAACCTTGGAGGATGAATCGCGGGTTGCTAGTCCTTTGGCATCGGGCGCAAATGTGGGGAGTTCCTTGTCCCATCCGTCAGCGGGTTGATGACGCTGCATGCGTTCGAATTGAGCCGCTAAATCGGGATGCTGCTTGCTGTACTGACTGAACAACGCGTTCCACTGGCCGCTCAACTGCCGCCCGCGCTTGCCCATGACATCGTGGAAGTTCTCGCGCACTCCGTCGGGCACAAGGAACTTGGCATCTTCCGGCCAGCCGTACACGCGCTTCGTCAGTTTGACTTCTTCTTCGCCGAGCGCTTCGCCGTGTGCTTCTTTTGTGTCCTGCCGATGCGGCGAGCCGTAACCGATGTGGCTGTCCACGATGATCAGCTTGGGGCGATCCTTCACGCTAAGTGCGTGTTTGTAGGCGTCGGCCAACGCAATCAGATCGTTAGCATCGTGAACGTGCTGGACATCCCAGCCATAGGCTGAGAACCGCGCGGCCACATTTTCGTCGTAGGCGAGATCGGTGTTGCCCTCGATCGTGATGTGGTTGTTGTCGTAAATCCAGCACAGGTTCGAAAGCTTCAGGTGCCCGGCGACTGAGGCGGCTTCCGAGGAAATTCCTTCCATCATGTCACCGTCGCCGCAAATCGCCCAGATGTTGTAGCTGAACAGCTCGAATCCGGGACGATTGAAAAACTCCGCCAGCCAGCGCTCGGCGATCGCCATGCCCACGCTGTTGGCGACGCCTTGACCAAGCGGGCCGGTGGTCGTCTCGACGCCTGTGGTCAAGCCGTATTCGGGATGTCCGGGCGTCTTGCTGCCCAGTTGCCGGAAATTCTTGATCTCGTCGAGCGAGAGCGCCGGCGTCGAAAGGATCTTGCCCTCGGGACTAACCTCCCTCACATCCGCCAGATGCAGCAGGGAATAGAGCAGCATGGAGGCGTGTCCGTTGGAGAGGACGAAGCGATCGCGGTTCGGCCAGATCGGATCTTCCGGGTCATAGCGCAGAAACTGCTGCCACAGACAGTAGGCCACCGGAGCCAACGCCATCGGCGCTCCAGGATGGCCCGAGTTTGCCTTCTGTACCGCGTCCATCGAAAGCGTGCGAATCGTGTTGATACACAACTGATCGAGCTGTGTACCGGTGGTGGCCACAGACTGGTCACTGACTGCCATCAATTCTCTCCTCGCAAAATCGGCTTGCATTGACCCCACGCCAACTTAGATGAAATCAGCGGCCAATGGATACAACCGCGCTGACCGACCCAAGTTTACATCGTGATCGGATACGAAACGAGGCACGAGAGGACTAGGGTCCGATTTTACACCGAAAGAATTTGGCTAGGGAGAGTTCCCGACAGGTGGCCAGTCGCGGTTCCGGAGACGCGGCAAGCTCCGTCTCTATACGGAAGAATGGGGAATTTCAGGTCAGAAAAATCTTATCCTGGCTGATCCGGTGTTGCAGGGTGGAGGCCAGTTGGTCCACGTCCGTGGCTGAAAGGTGCATCACGTCGGGGTCAAGGATGGGGATGCGGTTGGTTCCGACCGCGTCCCGCCGCACCTGGATCAGCAGAGCCTGCAGCGCCTGGGGATCGTATTTTTGTGGGGTCATGCGGATTAATTCCTGAAGCGCGGCTCCGACCGGCATACGTTGACGATAGGGACGTTCGCTGGTCATGGCATCGAAGGTATCGGCTAGGGCTACGATACGGACCGCTTGCGGCATTTCGTCGCCCTGCAAGCCGTCCGGGTATCCCGATCCGTCTCCGCGTTCATGGTGCCAACGCACGATTTCCGGAATTTGAGGCCAGGGAAACTGCACGTGGCTGACGATCTGATGGCCAACGACAGTGTGGTCCCGCATCTCGCGGGACTCCTCCGCATCGAGCCTGGAAGCCTTTTCAAACAGCCGCCTATCGACGGCAACCTTGCCGATGTCGTGCAGATAGCCCGCCGACCGCAGCGATGCCACATCGCCCGGGTCCATGCCGAGGGCTTCGCCGATCGCCTGTGAGTAGCGGCCCACCCGCAGCGAGTGTCCATGGATGTTAACGTGTTTGACGTCGATGGCGGTGGCGAAAGCCTCGAGCGCGTTGTCGTAGAAGCCGTGCAGCGAGGCCAGCAGCCGAAGATTTTCGGAAACCCGTTGTGCCAGCGTCTGGCCGAGAGTGTGATTCTGAATAGCCAGCGCCACGTAGTGGCTAAGCATTTCAAAAGCGTCGAGCGCGTCTTCTTCGTACAGCGCATCGCCTTCCCGGCGTCCCAGCGCGATCGCGCCGGCAAGCTTTCCCCGGACTTTAAGCGCGCAAATGCATTTGAAGAGTTCCGGCGCGACATTGCCGTTCGAACTTAGAAAAACATCGCAGTTGGAACTATTGAGCAGCACCGGACCGGCGGTCGCGGCCAGAGTGTGCACGTGACGTGGGAGCAGGGGAATCAGGGACGGTTCCGGCAGCAGCGCGAATCCCTGCGCATCGACCGAGGTCAGCAAGGAAGGCCGCTCGCCGAACGAAAACAACACGGCCTCGCGTGCGCCAGCCGCCTCCATCACGGCCGTCAGCATGGTGCGAGCGGTTTGACGGAAATCGCGGTCCGCCGTAAGTTCGGGGCCCAAATCCGCCAGCGCTTCGACTGTTTTTAACAGCTTCTTGAGATTGGCTCCCTGCAATGCCTCGTGCGGAGGTGTTTGCGAGAAACCAGAGCCCCATCAGCGTAGCATCGCACTCGCGGCTCGATTATTGGTTAGTTTGGTGCGACCGAACCGGTGAACTTCCGATCACACGATGGCCCGATGACCCGATCACCCGATGCTTTTGCATCCGATGACTTTCCTTGACAGGCGGGCGAAGTTAGCTCATACTTCGGCGCAATCATTCCAGCCGCTTGCGTTTTTTTGGGTCCGGCAATTTGCCGGCCGAGAGAGAGCCGTGGCTGTGCCTCAATCCAAGCCGTGTCGTTCCAACAAAATACCTGGTGCATCTGATCGCGATCCTTCGCCCGAGACTTTCTCCAGTCCGACCGGCAACATCTCTGAAAATCTTGACGAGAGGGCGGTCCTGTCGTTCCTTAGAGAGTTGATCGCAGCCGGGAACCACGGACTGGACCCGCTACTCGAGACTATCGTAGATGTCGCGCGGAAACTGACTGGGGCGTCCGCAGCCGCGTTGGCGATGTGGAAGGACGCTGCGATGGTGTGCCGCGCGCGCACTGGCGACACCGCTCCCGTTCTTGGAGCGCAGCTGAGTGCGAAGACAGGAATCTCGGGCGAGTGTTTGCGCACCGGTAAAATCCAGCATTGCGCCGATACCGAGAATGATCCGCTCGTCGATCTGGAAGTTTGCCGCAGCCTCGGTTTGCGCTCCATTGCTGTCTTGCCGATTCGCAGCGGGCGCGGGATCAACGGCATCCTCGAGGTTTTTTCTACCCAGCCCGCAGCCTTTACCGAAAAGCACATTGCGCTTCTGCAGCAACTTGCAGCACTTGCGGAGCGCGCGCGCACATCAAAACCGGAAAGCGCGTCGCCCGCCGAAATGAGCCTTCCGTCTGAGATTCAGAAGCTACGGCCCCGTGTGTCACCAGCGTCTGATGGTGCCGGAGCAGTGGCTCTCGCTTTTCGCGCCACTCGATCGCGGCCATTCGTTTTGGGCGCCATAGGCGTAGTGTCGATTTCGCTGCTCGCTTTGGCGATCTGGCTGGGCTGGCGTGGTCCGGGACGGACGGATCGCAAGGCCCATGCCACACCATCGTCTACCAGTCCCGCAAGTGTCAGGGCTGCAAATGCCGGCACTGACACTGCGGGCACCGCAACTCTCGACGTTGCAATTGGGCATCCTCCCGACACCGGCACGGTGTGGAAGGCGAATCCTGGCGGCGAATTGGTGTCCCCATCCTCGCTGTCTCCATCCAGCCAAAAGCCCTCGGCCGAATCTCCGGTAAAGCTCGCCGCGAAGGTGGACGCGGTCGCGGGAACGAAAACTCAGTCAGATCGAGCTCAGGGTCGCTCGCTGTCGTCCGGCGACATTGCTGCAAATATTGTCATCACGCATCGGGCTCCCATCTCCGGGACTGGATCGAAGGCGGGAGCGCAGACCGACTCCCATACTGATTTGCACTCTGATGCGACCACCTCGTCCGAGCCGCCTCCGATCCCGGCCAGCGTGACGGGCCCGTCCCCTCTCAACGGAGTTCTTTCCGCGAACGCTTCGTTGCCCAGTGCACCGGTGTCGCGCGGGGTTTCCGGTGGTCAACTCGTGTATCGCGTTCCCCCCGTTTATCCTGCCCAGGCTCGCGCGCTACGCCAGGAGGGCACTGTGATTCTGGCGGCAGTAATCATCGAGGATGGAACGTTGCGCGATGTCAAAGTCATCGAAGGCCCGCCCTTGCTTGCCCAGTCCGCCCTGGACGCGGTGAAGCACTGGCGGTACAAGGCTTATGAGCTCGACGGAAAAGTAATGCAGAACGAAATCAGCATCAAGGTTGACTTCAAGCTCCCCCAATCATTGAATCATTGAATCGTTGGATCTCAGGCAAGACTAAAGATGATGCGGGATAACTCAATGCCTCAATAATTCAATGCCCCAATGATTAGTGACTACACTCCGACCGGGAATGGCTTGCTATGGGCTTCCGAACCCACCGAGAGTCCGGCCCACCTTCCCTGCAGCAGCGACATCAGCCCCGTGACCCAGTAACCGATCACAAACAACAGAAGAAAAGGAACGGTGAAGTAATTCTCGTTGTCGATGGCGTAAAAGACGGCCAGCGCAAAATACGCTCCGATCAGCAGCTCAATCCACGGAACCCATCCCAAACGCTTGCGGTATTTCTTCGTGCCGACTTTATCTTTCTTCGATTCGACGCGGTACTTGGGAGTGCGCACAAAGGAGGTCTGCTTGCCGACCAGCGCTTCCAGCACGGCGCGCGTATTCGTGATCGTCAATCCGATTCCGAGGGACATCAAGAGTGGCAGGTAGAGGAGCGATCGCAGCCAGCTTTTCGGAAACAGTTCCTTCTGCGAAACCAGATAGAAACTGGAAATGGAGAACGTTGAAGCCATGAATAAAGGAAGGTCAATATAGAGCATCTGGAACCATCCCTGGTAGAAGCGAATGATCATGGCGGGCAACAGCAAAACCGACAGGATGATCATTAGCGGATAACTGAGGTTGGCCGTCAGGTGATACACGGCCTCGATTTTCACGTGCCGCGATGCGTCGCTCGCGAACACCTTCGGGAGTATCTTCTTCGAGACCTGGATCAACCCCTTGGCCCATCGTGCCTGCTGCGTCTTGAATGCGGTCATTTCCACTGGCAACTCGGCCGGGCATTCGACATCCTGCAGATAAAGAAACTTCCATCCTTTGAGCTGGGCACGATAGGAGAGGTCGGTGTCTTCGGTGAGCGTGTCGTGCTCCCAGCCGCCGGCGTCGTCAATGGCGCAGCGCCGCCACATGCCGGCCGTGCCATTGAAGTTAAAGAAAACGCCGCTGCGCGACCGTCCCGAGTGTTCGAGAACAAAATGGCCGTCGAGCAGGATGGCCTCGACCTGGGTCAGCAACGAATAGTTGCGGTTAATGTGCGTCCAGCGCGTTTGCACCATGCCGACCTTGGGGTCGGTGAAGTGGTGGATGCACTTCATCAGAAAGTCGGGTGGCGGAACAAAATCCGCGTCAAAGATGGCGACGAATTCACCCTTCGCCGTTTTCAATCCGGCTTCCAAAGCGCCCGCCTTGAAGCCTTCACGATTGTCGCGGTGCAGGTGGACAACCGGATGTCCCAAAGCGACGTAGCGATCGACGAGAATGCGGGCGACCTCCACAGTTTCGTCGGTCGAGTCGTCCAGCAGTTGGATGTCGAGTTTTTCTTTCGGATATTCGAGCCGGCAAACGGCGTCGAGCAGCCGGTCCACCACGTACTGCTCGTTAAAGATGGGCAACTGCACGGTGACGCGCGGCAGTTCATCAAAAAGCGCCGCAGGTTCCGTGGTCTTGTTCTTTTTGTGCTTGTAATAAAGATAGACCAGCCAGTAGCGATGCGCTCCGTAAGCCGCCAGAATGATCAGCACGATGAAATAGGGAATCAGCAGCGCCAGGTCAAACGCATTGACCTGGTAAAGACCCTGGAAAGTCTTGTCCAGAAAATGCTGGCGAAGGTATGCTCCCAAGCCCTTGGAGGCGAGGATCACAACGATAGCCAGCGGGGAAGAAGTGAGTGTCAAATGCATGAACTCAACAGGACCATGATTCAACCGGACCATGAATCAAAAGGAAAAGACGGCAGACCAAGCATTGTACCTGATCCGTCTCGTTCGCTCTCCCCGTGTGGGTTTGGCTCAGTTGAGGAAATGTTGCCGGTACAACGTGTCCCGTTGCGCCGGCCGGAAGCCTGCATCGCGTATGATGCGCCGCAATTCTTCTTCGGTCGTGCAGTTGGCGACGCCCGCGGCGCGGACCACGTTTTCCTCCAACATCACCGAGCCGACATCGTTGCCGCCGAAGCGCAAGCCCATCTGGCAGACTTTCAATCCCTGCGTCACCCAACTGGACTGCACGTTCAGAAAATTCGAGAGATAAAGACGCGAAATCGCCAGGACTTTCAAGTACTCAACCGCCGTGGCCTCATCCCAGTGGCGTCCGCCGAGCGCGGTGTTGGCGGGCTGGAAGCTCCACGGGATGAACGCGGTAAACCCGCCCGTCTCCTGTTGTAAATCGTAAAGGCACTGAAAGTGGTTAATGCGGTGTTCAATGGACTCACCGACACCAAACATCATGGTCGCCGTAGTGCGCATGCCGAGCTGGTGTGCGGTGCGGTGCACCAGCAGCCAATCCGCGGTCAGGCATTTCAGGCGCGCGATTTTGTAGCGGACTTCATCGTCAAGAATTTCAGCGCCGCCGCCCGGGATCGAATCGAGGCCCGAGTCGCGCAGCCGCGCAATGGTATCGCGCACGCTGAGGTTGCTGTACTCGGCGATCGCCAGAATTTCCGAAGCGGAGTAGCAGTGCAGGTGGATTTTCGGGAAGCGCTGCTTGATGCCACTCAGCATGCGCTCATGCCAGTCAATCTTCAGATCGGGATGCAGGCCGCCCTGCATCAGCACGCCGGTGCCGCCCAGTTCCACGGTCTCGTGGATCTTCTCGTAGATGGTGTCGAAATCGAGGATGTATCCTTCCTTCGCGGCCGGCCCCTTCAGCGGACGATAGAACGCGCAGAAGGTGCAATATTCCGTGCAAAAGTTGGTGTAATTAATGTTGCGGTCGATGATGTAAGTCACGGTGCCTTCCGGATGCAACTGGCGACGGACCGCGTCCGCCTCCATGCCAATCCCAATCAGATCGTCGGACCGAAACATCTCCAGCGCTTGCTGTTTGGTCAGGGACATCCTCTCACCCCACGCTAATGGCTATTTTAGCTGGTGAGGGGCGGTCGGGGCGAGTTCGGCTCAAGTAGGGACAGCCGAGGGCGGCGGTCGCCTACGTTGTACTGCGCTACGCTGTCCCCCGGCGAACCTGCGGTTGTGGGCGCGAAGTTTGGGTGTGCTCGCCCTTTTGCCTACGCTTGTACTCGAACAGGCCGTACAGCCCGCCCAGCACTGTGAAGGCGATCAGAGCGATAAGCACCGGCCAATAGTACTGCGCGAAGAACTTCACGATGTGCCGTCCGTAGTGGAAGCCGAGATAAGCCAGGATGGTAAACCGAATGCCGCGCCCCACTGCCAGAGCGGTCAGAAACTTCCGGGTGGGATACTGCATGGCGCCCGCCGCCAGAAGCATGGGCACGATGGGAAACGGCGGCGGAAGCAAGGCGGGGATCGCGACCGCTGCAAAGCCCCAGCGTTCAAAAATTGCGTATACCCTTTTGGTCGTCTTCTTCGAGAATCTTCTTTCCAGAGTTTCTTTTCCACCCTTGCGAGCCATGCGGTAGGTAAGATAGCCGCCGATGAGCGCTCCCGCAGTCGCCATAATTGCGTAATAGACCCACGGTTCACGATGGTGGGCAGCCAGCAGGATGGTGACGATGTCTGTGCTGCCCGGAAGAGGGATGACCGAGTTGTCGACGAGGCCAAGCAAAATCAGGCTGGGACCGCCGAGATGGATCAGCCATCGCAGGGCGCTCTTTTTCGACACGAGCAGGATGATCGCAAGCCAGTGCATCGTCCTTATTAGAGCAGGTCTGCGGCTCGCAAGTTGCAATGTTAAAAAGAGTATTGCCGTCCGTCCAGTCCGAGTTGTTCAAGAAATTAAGGTTGGTGAGTTCTAAACAAACCGAAGCTCCGGCGCCCGAGGCAGCGCCCCAACCTCTGCGGCCAGGCGGTAGTAAAGCTCCAGCCCCTCCAGGCACGGAGGGTCGAGATAATAATGGATATTATGCGTCAGGTAGACGCGAACGAATTCGACGGTCAAGCCGAGGCGCGGCGCCCATTCCTGCGCGATGGTCTCAAGACTCTTTGGCGACAGGCCGTGATCGCGTGACCTCTTGAATATCTGGGCGATCGCCGCTCCATCTCGTCCGGCGAGTGCCGGTTTGCGAATCGCCCAGAAAGCAAAGACGAATGACTTTCCCGTGCGTGCCCTCCACTCCTCGGCCAGGTCAAGCGTGAAATAGCGGGTGCGGTCAACCTGCAGCGCGGGATCTCCGATGAGCAAAGCGGCATCGCAGGCGTCGAGCATGGCATCCAGATCCGGAGCCATCGGCTTGTAATCGCGCGCTCCGCCCAGCCATTTGGCGAACAGAATCTTGGCCAGCGCCACCGAAGTCATCGACGAAGTATCGAGTGCAACCGTGCGCACGTGCGTTGACCATTTATCTTTCGACATGGGAACGACGGGTGCTTTGTTGACTGATCTGCTCACTAAGAGGATCGAACGCACGGCGCGCCGTGCCGCAATCGCCACGTCGGGAATGATAACGAGATCCGGAACCGTTGCATAAGCCGCTGCCGGAATGATGCCAATATCGGCCGTCCCTGCACGCAAGGCCTCGGCGCAGGCCGAGGGTATGGTGTAGGAAATGTCATACCCCGCAAACGGGTCCGCAACTTGGTCCACGCCTGCCTCGCCGTGCTCAAAATCCCACATGAGCGGCGCCGTGTTCAGATAGGAAATGGCCGAGATCTTTAGCCGGCTCATCAGTTTACGAATTCTACCAAAAGTGATGTGCGCGCCATCCTTGACAGCGTCTTCCGGTGACGACTAGGGTCACGCGATATGCCCGATGATATTGATATTGACAAGTCCAGCGTGTCCGTTGTGCACCCCAACCCGGCTTCTCACCAGAGCACCTACTGGCTCGCGCTCGCCCTGACCGCAGGTTTGGGTCCCACGCGCATCAAGAAACTGATCGAACACTTTGGCACGGCGGAGCGCGTCTTCCATGCCAGCCTGACCGAACTCGAAGCCACGGGGATCCAGGCCGTTTCCGCGCAATCGATCGCCACCGGAAAGTCGCTCGAACTCGCGCAGCAGGAGTGCGGGAAAGCGGCTGAGGCTGGCGCCAGGATCATTTCACTCAGCGATCCCGAATACCCGTCACGGCTGAAGGAGATCTACGATCCGCCCGTAATCTTATTCGTAAAGGGGAGTCTTTGCGTGCTCGCCCAGCCCGGCATTGCAATGGTCGGAACGCGTCATCCCACGCCGTACGGCAGCGGTATGGCTGAACGCCTCTCTACCGACCTCGCCGCTCGCGGCTTAGTGATTATCAGTGGCCTGGCGCGCGGCATCGATACTGCGTCGCATCGCGGCGCTGTCGCGGCCAAGGGGAAAACGGTGGCGGTTCTCGGCACCGGAATCGACGTCATGTATCCCAAGGAAAACACGCGGCTCACTGAACAGATCGTGGCCCTCGGTGGAGCGCTGATCTCGGAGTTTCCCATCGGAACCTTTCCGGCCCCGCAAAATTTTCCTATCCGCAACCGGATTATCAGCGGCATGTCCGCCGGCGTGTTGGTCGTCGAAGCGGCGGAATACAGCGGCACGCGCATTACTTCGCGCCTTGCGCTCGAACAAAACCGAGATGTTTACGCCGTCCCCGGCAACGTGACTAACAAGAATTCCTGGGGTCCGAATACGCTGATCAAGCAGGGCGCGAAGCTCGTCGCTACCTGGGAAGACGTGTGGGAAGAATTGCCGCCAGACATACAAGCTGCGCTCAGTTCCATGCAGAATGAATCTCCCGAACCGGAAACCGCATCTCTATTCCCGGACGAGGTCAGCTCGCCCGACGAAAAAAAGATCCTGAAGTTGCTGAAAGCCGATGAATCCACGCACATTGATCAGCTGGTGGAGTTACTAGAAGCTGATATGTCGCCCACGGAAATCTTCGCCGCTTTGTTCGAGTTGGAGCTGAATGGCAAGATACGGCAATTGCCGGGGAAGAATTTTGTGAAGAGCTTTTGAGGCAGCTGCGAGCTACGAGCCGCGAGCTTCGAGCGTGCGCCGCGCCAACAGTGAGCGGAAACAAAATGCGCAAATAGAAAGGACGTTTTCGTGAAGGATTTTAAGGATCTGAGAGTATGGTCGAAGGCTCATTCTTTGACGATCGATGTATACAAAGCCACGCGACCATTTCCCAAAGAAGAGTTGTTCGGAATAACCTCCCAGATGCGTCGCGCCGCGTCTTCCATCGGCGCGAACATCGCGGAGGGTGCTGGACGCAAGTCTGATGGAGAATTGACACGTTTTCTGCACATCGCGCGCGGTTCGGCGGCAGAACTCGAGTATCACCTATTGCTGGCGCACGATCTGGATTTGCTATCGGAAGCTGTGCACAGCTTGCTCGCTAGGCGGACGGATGAAGTTCAAAGGATGCTTACGTCGCTGATTCAGCAAGTTCAGCCTATTCAGCTTGTCAAAAAAGCAGCAAGTCGGTAGCGATTTTGTATGCTCGAAGCTCGCGGCTCGAAGCTCGCAGCCGCCTGCCCGTTTCGCGAAATTTGCCAAGTCATGTTAGTTTCGAGTCAAATAAGCTGTCATTTGAGGAACCATTGTCCAAAGGTCTAGTCATTGTCGAATCGCCGGCTAAGGCGAAAACTATCCAGAAGTATCTGGGCAAGGGATTCACGGTCGATGCTTCTTTCGGCCATGTGAAAGACCTGCCCAAAAGCAGCCTGGGCGTCGACCTCGAAAATAATTTCGAAACCGAATACGTCGTCATCCCCGGAAAAGAAAAGGTCCTAGCCAAGCTGAAGAAGCTGGCGCTGTCGGCCGACCACATCTACCTTGCGCCTGACCCGGATCGCGAAGGCGAAGCTATCGCGGCTCATCTTGCCGATGAACTTGGTGAAGATTCGAGCAAAAAGAAGAAGGGAAAAAAGAAGGCAAAGACAAAGACCGACGACATTGGAGACGGCGCGCGCATCCGCCGCGTGACCTTTAATGAAATCACGCAGCGCGCCGTCAAGGCTGCGTTCGAGCATCCCCGCGACATCGATCGCAACCTGGTCGACGCGCAGCAGACTAGACGCGTGCTCGATCGCCTCGTGGGATATCAAGTCTCCCCTCTTTTGTGGGACAAAGTCCGACGCGGCCTTTCTGCCGGACGCGTGCAGACCGTCGCGTTGCGCTTGATCGTCGATCGCGAACGCGAAATCAAAGCCTTCGAGAAAAAAGAATATTGGACGATTGACGCCAATCTCGCCGCCAACAAGCCTCCTGCATTCGACGCTCGCTTTCTGGGCAAGGGCGAAGAGAAAATCGAGATCACAAACGGCGAGGAAGCGGAGAAGATCCGCTTGGCGCTCGAAAAGGCCGATTGGGTCGTCCGCTCAGCGGAGAAGAAGGAGCGCCGGCGCAATGCAACGCCGCCGTTCACGACCAGCAAGCTGCAACAGGATTCCTCGCGCAAGCTCCGCTTCAGCGTGAAGCGCACCATGATGATCGCGCAGCGTCTCTATGAAGGCGTCGAACTCGGAGACGAGGGCTTGGTCGGCCTGATCACCTACATGCGAACCGATTCGACGCGGGTCGCACCCGAGGCGATTACGGAAGTGCGGGAATACATTACCGAACAGTTCGGTGCGCCGTACTTACCCGAGTCTCCCAATACATATAAGGAGAAGAAAGAAGCGCAAGCGGCGCACGAAGCTATTCGCCCGACTTCGGCCATCCGCCATCCCGACCAGATCAAACAATTTTTGCAGGAGGACGAGTTCAAGGTTTACAAACTGATTTGGCAGCGGTTCATCGCGTCACAGATGAATCCCGCCGTGTTCGATCAGACTTCGGTCGACATCGACGCTAAATCTGGTGGCGATGTGTTCTGGTTCCGCGTGACCGGATCGGTGATGAAGTTCGACGGATTCCTCAAGGTCTACGTGGAGTCCAAGGACGTCAAGGACGAGGAAGACGAGGAACGCAGGCTCCCGCCGCTCGAAGCTGGGCAGAAGCTGACGCTGAAATCTCTGTTGCCCGAGCAGCATTTCACCGAGCCGCCACCGCGCTTCAACGAAGCTTCGCTGGTGAAAGAACTCGAAGAGCGCGGCATCGGCCGGCCTTCCACTTACGCGACGATTCTCAGCACCATCCAGGAGCGGATGTACGCGCAGAAAGTCGGCGGCAAGTTCACTCCCACGGAGATTGGTCTGGTCGTCACCGATCTGCTGGTCGAGAACTTCAAGGATATTTTCGATTTCCAGTACACCGCGCGCCTGGAAGAAGAACTCGACGAGATTGAAGAAGGCAAGCAGACCGGGAACGACGCGCTCACCGAGTTTTATCAGAAGTTTTCCAAGGATCTCCGATACGCCGAGAAGCACATGGAAAACATCAAGCGTATGGAGAAACCGACCGACGAAAAGTGTGAACTCTGCGGCGCGCCGCTGGTCATCAAGTGGGGCAAGCACGGTTCCTTCTATGCCTGCAGCACCTACGACAAAGAAAATCCCGACACC
This sequence comes from Terriglobales bacterium, assembly GCA_049520095.1. Classification (GTDB taxonomy): domain Bacteria; phylum Acidobacteriota; class Terriglobia; order Terriglobales; family Acidobacteriaceae; genus Acidiflorens. Next base: position 127,310 of record JBEKQC010000003.1, on the reverse strand, counting down.
TGCAAGTTCACCAAAGAAAATCCCATCAATCTGCCCGACCTCGACTCGGCCGATCTGCAGGAGACGGCGCAAGAAGAATATTGCGAAAATTGCGGTCGCGTCATGGTCCTGAAGCGCGGTCGCTTCGGCCAGTTCATGGCCTGCACCGGCTATCCCGATTGCAAGACGACGCGCCGTCTCGATCAGGGGAAGAAAGTGCCCGACATTCCGCTCGATGAAACCTGCCCGCTATGCAAACGCAACTTGATTCTGCGGCACGGCCGGTACGGCGAGTTCACTTCCTGCAGCGGCTATCCCGAATGCAAGTATGTGAAGCAGAACTTTATCGGCGTGAAGTGCCCCGAATGCAAAGAGGGCGAACTCGTCGAAAAACGCGCGCGCAAGGGTAATACCTTTTACGGCTGCGGGAACTATCCGAAGTGCAAGTTCACTTCCGCGGCCAAACCCGTCCCCGAGAAGTGTCCCGATTGCGGACATGAGTACCTGGTGGAAAGAATCCGCAAAGATGGAACGGTGATCGCGTGTCCGAACAAAGAATGCGATTACGAACGCGCCCTCGAAGGCGCAACTGCGGATGTATCGAAGGTTTGAGCAAACACAGATTGTAAGAGCGAAGTTTCTGAAATATAACTAACGAGGCGAAAAATATGGCAAAGAAAGCGACCGTGCACGATGCAGGGCTGATTCTGAAACTCTACGATCTCCGCCGCGAAGCGGAGATGCGCAAGGCACGAAGCTGGTTCACGACGGAATTCTGGCCGCAGAACGCCGAGGACTTCTTGAAGGTTGCGAATTCGTTTCCCAGCCAGGAAAACGCCTGGCTTCGCCAGGTGGGCGGCTATTGGGATATGGCTGCGTCTTTTGTGCTGCAGGGCGCGCTCAATGAAGAACTTTTTCTGCAGCCGGGCTGCAGCGGCGAAATGTTCTTCATGTTAGGCAAGATCTATCCGTTCCTTAAGGAATTTCGCGAGAAGACGAACAATCCCGACGCCTTCGCCAACATCGAAAAAGTGGCCACCGGATCGAAGACCGGCCGCAAACGGTTGGAGCGCATGGTCATGATGGCAGAGCAGCGCCGCAAAGCGCAGGCTAAGCCGGCGAAGAAGGGCTGACCGCAGCCCCGCGCTCTTCTCTATTGTGCTTTATTGTGTGATCGGGGGCACATTCTTGTCGCCGCCCATCTGCTATCCTTAACTGCGTTGTGCGGATGCTCTGGTGGTTTCTCATACTGGGAGTCAGTACAGTGGTGGTCGTGTCGGTTGCACTTTCGCTCTATATGCGGGTCCGGCGGCAAATGAAGCGCTCGGCGACCCACCGAGCGGAACGCGACGCCATCGACCACTCGTCGCCGCCTGAGGCCTGATTCCCCATGACGTCCGCCACATGGAAAGGAACACCATGTCTAGAGTAGATACCCAAGTTCTTGGCCAGCAGTCACGGTCCATAGCTCAGGAAAAGGATCGGGGCAGGGAAACTGCGAAACAGGTGGCCATCGTGATCGCGGCCAGCCTCTTCGTCGCTTTGTGCGCGCGCGTGACCGTGCCCCTGCCCTTCACGCCGGTTCCGCTGACGCTGCAGAACTTCGGAGTTCTTGCCGTTGGGTTGCTACTCGGTTCGCGTCGCGGGTTCGCGGCTCTCGCGCTCTACCTTGTCGAAGGCGCGTTCGGATTGCCCGTATTCAGCCCGTCCGCAATTCTCGGCGGCGGAATTGCCCATCTCCTCGGCCCGACCGGTGGATTCCTAATTGCCTATCCACTTGTGGCATTCGTTGCGGGCTGGATATACGAGCGGAAATCGGAGAAAAGTCCACGCCGCTTCGGCTGGGCCGCGCTGTCGGCCGTTGCCGCGGAATTAGTGCTTTTCGCTAGCGGGCTTAGTTGGCTCGCCGTGCTCACGCACTCCGTTTCTCTAGCGATCAAGTTTGGCCTCTACTGGTTCGTGTTTGCGGAAGTCATCAAGGTGCTGATGGCTGCGGGCGTTGCCGCGCGCTGGCACCAGCGGCGTTCTTTGCAAGGGTGATCTCAGAATTTTGGATTCGTATCGGGGCATCGCTTTAGCGATGCCGAAACTGCTCTGATTTGCCTGCCCCTTTAGGGGCTTGGCGACGGACACCCTCAATTTTCACAGCACCGCAATTAATAGATCAGGATTACGGAATCTTATGAGTACAGTATCTTCTCCCGTTCGCGAAATCACCGTGGCCCACAGCCCAGACTCCGACGACGCCTTCATGTTTTACGGCCTGGCCACAAACAAAGTTCGAGTGCCGGGACTGAAGTTCACCCACACCCTTTGCGATATCGAGACGCTGAACCGCCAGGCGCAAGAGGGCGTTTACGACGTAACCGCGATTTCCTTCCATGCCTTCCCCTACATTCAGGAAAAATACACATTGATGTCGTGCGGTGGCAGTGTGGGCGACGGTTATGGTCCCATGCTCGTTTCCACACGGCCCTTCACTCCGGACGAGATCAAGAGCAAGAAAATCGCGGTGCCCGGCAAGCTCACCACCGCCTATCTGGCGCTCGAACTGTTCGCGCCCGGCATTGAAGTGGAGGTCGTCCCCTTCGATCAGATCATTCCGCAAATTCTCGAAGGGAAACACGAAGCGGGCCTCATCATCCACGAGGGCCAGCTTACCTACGACAAATCTGGATTGCACCGCGTCGTCGATCTCGGCAAGTGGTGGCAGAAAGTCACCGGACTGCCGCTGCCACTGGGAGGAAACGCCATCCGCCGCTCGCTCGGCCCTGAAACAATGTCGAGCGTGACGCAGGCGCTGCGCGAGAGCATCCAGTACGCTATCGATCATCGCGAAGAGGCGCTCACCTACGCCATGCAATTTGCCCGTGATCTCGATGCCCAACTCGCCGACAAGTTCGTCGGCATGTATGTCAACGAGCGCACCCTCGACTACGGGGAAGACGGCCGTGAAGCCGTGCGGCGGTTGCTCGATATGGGGCACAAGGCAGGGATCATTCCGCAGACGCCGCGCGTGGAGTGGGTGTAGTGGGTGGAGAAGAGCTGCGAGCCGCGACCTTCGAGCTGGCACGCGCTGTTCGGGATTCCGCGAAGAATTTCAAGGATTGGCATCCCGACCCTGAGCGTAGCCGAAGGGGAGGGATCTGCAGTTGGTTGCTCGTAGCCCGAAGCTCGTAGCCCCTTATCGCACCCTCTCCGCAAACGAAAACACCGGATCAATATCCACCGGAACGTCCGACGCCGCTTCGAGCGATGCCTTCAAGTCCTCCGGCATCGTGTCGTACTTCTTGAACCAGTTTTCCGCACGCGAGCGGTCTCCTGTAGCTTCGATCTCCAGCAGTTCCTTGGCCAGATCGGCCATTGCACCCGGCATCTTCTCGTAGTCGATGGCATATCTCCCGTTGGCATTCCGCCGAATTGCTCCGCGTTCCGAGAGATAGTTGAATTCCATCATCTCCGCCTGACCGTGTGCCTCGGCCGTTCCGAAGCGCACCGTGCGAAACACTCCGCCCACATAAGACGCGTAATATTCTTCCAGCTTTTCTTTCGGAAGCGCATTGTGATCCACCAGCCATTTCAGAGCGAACATCCCCGTCACATCGGCCTTCGCTTCTTCCAGGCCGCTGTACTGATGGCCGATCGCTTCCCGGATATCGACTTTTCCCACCGATTGGCCTGACCCTGTGCGCGCGAACGCCGGACCGAGTCCATGGCAGATCTCATGCATGATCGTGCTCTGCAGATAGCCCTCGCCCGAAACTTTCGCCGCCTGCTCTGGCTCCATCAGTTTGCGCGCGACCGGCAAGATAATGTAGTTCACACGCGCGTCCATGAAATTCTTGAAGAAAAGCTTCTTGCTGCCCTTTTGCTCATGCACCCGCGGATCGTTCGGCAGATTGTCGGCCACCGCCTGGTATCCGTGCGTCAGGTCGCCCGCCCGAAACGGAGCGTCCATCACTTCCATCGGCGTCTCTAGGCCATGTTTCGACGGCCGGTCTTCCGCCGCCAGCGGCAGTGCGTCCTGAATTTCCGGCACGTATTTTTGGAACAGCTCCAGCTTCTTGCTCTCGCGCTCGTTGCGCACCATCACCGCCGCGCCGTACGAACCTTTAACGCCCAGCAGTCCGTCCATATAGGTTTCATACGGCGCAAAAATGATATCGAATTTCGGATTCTTCAACTCCAGCCACGCTAGGTCGCTCGCGAAGTAGTCGTCGCTAAGCAGCGCGTCGGCCCGCAGCCGAAGGAACTTCGCAAACCCCGCATCGTCACTGAGCAACGCCGCTGCCCGCAGAGCGCCTGCCGCTGGCTCCAGAAAAGCGCGAAACGCAATATGGTAGGGAACCGCCTCCAGTTCTTGCTGGTGCCAGCGCACGATCGTGAAATGATCGTAGATCGCGGCCTTCTGTTCCGGATGCTGCTTGACGTATTGCTCTACTTGATCGCGCGTCAGGTTCGCGGGATAGAATCCTCGCCCTGGCGGCGCGGCCTCTATCCCGACAAACGGTTGATTCTGATCAATCAGATCGAAGCGTGAAGCGTTAATCCACAGGTAGCGGCGCAGTTCGACATCGCGCCGGTTCGGGCTCGAGGCGAGCGACTGGTACAGCGTCAGACCCTCGGGATCGCTCTGCCGCCAATAGATGCTCTCCAGGTACCCGCAGGCCTCCACCAGTTTGTGAACGAGTTGCTGCTCACGAGCGCTCAGACCGGTTGTCCGGAAAGGCATTTGAACGCGCCGGAATTTTGCCAGGCGTTGTGCCAGGTCAGGCGCGACTTTCAAAGCGGCCGGAGCGTCGCTCTTCGCCGCCGAGCCCGTCATCATCGCTTTCTTGACTTGCGCCGCGCTGAAAGTTGACATCAGGAAAATGAAAAACAAAACCGCCCCATGCTGTGTGAAAAAGGCCGTCAAAAAGCTTTTAATACGTCCGTTCATCATGTGAATACAAGTCTATCAAAACCGGGAATCTGCACGCACCCGTTATCATGGATACATGCGTGGGGAGAATGGCGCCCAGACGCTGCTCATCGATGCCGATGACACGCTTTGGGAAAACAACATCTATTTCGAGCGGGCGATTGCAAAATTCATTTCATTCCTCGACCATCGCGAGCACACGCCTGAGATGGTTCGGTTGGTGCTGAATGACGTTGAGCGGGAATCCATCGTCAAGCACGGATACGGCCTGCACAGCTTCGCGCATTCGCTGGTCGAGACCTTTGAGAAGCTTTCCGTCGAACCGGTCACGCCGGAATTACACGAACGCATCCGCAGCTTCGCCCACCAAATTGCCGATCATCCGATCGAGATTCTCCCCAGTGTGCCCGAGACTCTTCAGTATCTCGGCGAGCGCCACCACCTCATCATGATGACCAAGGGGAACCCTGCCGAGCAAAGCGGGAAAGTCGAGCGCTCAGGATTGAGAGAATATTTTTCCGCGGTTGAGATCGTGGCCGAGAAGGACGAAACGACCTACCGCTCCGCCATCGCCAAGTACGCCCTTTCGGCGGACACGACGTGGATGGTCGGCAACAGTCCCAAGTCCGATATCAACCCCGCTCTCGCCGCCGGCCTACATGCCGTCTTTATCCCCCATGGCAGCACCTGGATTCTCGAGCACGAGGAAGTCGCTCCCGCCCCACCCTCACAGCAACTGCTGGTCGTAGATCGTTTCGGAGACCTGCGGAGGCACTTTTAGCCTGCGCGTTACGCCCAATAGACACAGGCCGGGAGCCCGGAATTTCTTCCGGTCCCGGCCATGCGCTTCGTTCAACTTGTAGTCGGCTCAGTTGTTCGGAGAGCGGCTGGCGTTGGCGGTGGTGGCCCCGGTTGCTGGCGTTGCCGCGGTAGTGGCCGCAGGGACGCTTGTCGTCCCGTAGCGCGAAAGCCGCGGGTAGAAAGGCGTCACCTCGAACGGCATCTTGTCGCGCGCTGAAGTTATCGCGACCGGCTGTGCCTTCACGATCTCCACTTTGTCATCCCACGGGTTGAGCTTGACACGTCCACCCAGAGGCAACGCGGCGATCTGATCCAGCTTGTTCCAATCGAGTGCCGGAGCTGTGGTGGCCAGGGCCGCCATGCGCGTCACCGTCCCGTTCTCAATGATGTTGTTCCCGAGATGTGCTTGCAGCAGCGCGCTCAAGCGTGGAGCACGCTCTTGCAGAGCCTTGATGAAAAGCCCAGCCGAGTCCAGTTTCTGCGCGTACGGCGAGGCCTTCAGCATCTCGATCGCTTTCTTGTCGGCGGCCGCTTCCTCTTCGGGAATGTGTTTGAACCCGAGGTTCTCATAAGTCACTTCGTCGGAGAACAGCATGCGGTCATTGAACGCGTACCGGCTGCCCAGGTTATGTCCCAGAACGATGTGCGCCAGTTCGTGGGAGAGCACCATGGCCAGGCTGCCCTCATCGGGAAGCACGTCGATCAGCCCGCGGCTGACCACAATCGTGTTGCCGACGCTAAAGGTCTCCAGCGGAGAAGTCATCAACACCCGCGTCCGTACGGGCCGCGGCAGCTCGATATTGTTGGTGATCTCCAGATTGTTCACCACGGTTTGGAGAATCTTGTCCACGTCGCCTTCCGGCGCCAGCAGTCCGGCGCGTTCCAGCCGTTCCACAACGTTGTCTTCCGCCTGCTGCTGCCATTCGCGCTCGGCGGCCAGCGGAGTCGCATCCTGTGCGGTCGGTGTATCGTCTTTAACGCTGTCCACTCGGATGTTGGTTAGTTCATCGTTTGCCAGGCTTGCCTTCAGGTTATAGCCCCACATACGAGTCTGCGCTTTAAAGGCGATCTTGTTTTTGGCTCCGGCCGTGAAGTCGCCTTCTTCGCTGTAGATGTACGACGGCACCCAATAACCGGGGATTAAATTCAACCGCCAGCTGTCCATGTGGAAGTAATAACTATTGCGCGAAGGGTGCGCATAAGTGCCGTTCAGACGGACAATGTTGAAGTCCTGATCCTCAATCCAGATACGGCCGAGAAAGCGTCCGCGGCCCGCGCCTTTTTTCGGCGTCACATCGAACACCAGGCAGCGCACATCGCCCAGGAATTCACGGCGAGCGTAGCGGAAATCGTAGTGCTGCCGGTCAAAGTCGTTGCGGTCGGCGAAGATCATCCACGAAAAGCCCAGCGGCTGATACTGGAACTTGAATCTCTTGGTGAACTCACCGAGAAGATGCTTCTCCATGCCTTCGTCCTTGCCTTTGTCGTGAAGGTAGTCGTTCCGGTCAATCGAGTCACTCAAGTCCATGCGTCCCAGGAAATAGTGATCGTCCTGCGGAATCGGCCCCAGCTGCGGATCCTGCGTCAGGTTCTGCAGATAAGTCTCCACGATAGGAGTGCGCGGCGACAGAAACTTGATCAGGTCTTGTTCGCGCATGATCACGCGATCCACAACCTGATCCATCGTGGTCGGCGGCGCGAGATTGAGTTGACTCGCCGTTTGAGCTGGCTGCGTTGCCGCAACCGGTTGTGGGTTCTGCGGCGCGGACGCCGACTGCTGGGCCGCTGCCGTCATCGTCAACGCTAGCAGAGCCAAAATCATCCAGTTCATAGTGTTTATAACCTTCCGCATAACTCTCATCTCCAAAGGTGTCAATACGCCAGTTGAAATACCACGTGCACGATTGCTGTCGAATCCATAGGCTGTCCGTTCCGTAAGGCCGGCTTGAACCGCATCTTGGTAGCGGCGGCCACGGCGGCTTCATCAAGTCCATGGCCCAGACCACGGACCACGCGATTTACGTGTAACTGTCCGCTCGCCGCGAATTCAACTTCGAGCAGGACTTCCCCTTCCAGTTGCAGATGTCTTGCCTCGTCCGTATAAACCGGATTCGGCTTGTATGTGATCTCGACTGGCGTGGTCGGTGGGCCGCTATCCACACGCTGAATGTGGGGCGTGTTCTGCGCGACCTCCTGCGATCCAAAACCCGAGCTCTGCACTCCCGCGCTGCCGCGGCCACTCCTGCGCCCGTCTCCTTGTCCCCCAGTTGCCACACCGCTGCCAAAATCGGCGCTTGCCACCGTTCCTTTGATTCCCTTCGCGCCGCCTGAACCATTGCCTTGTCCCGGCCCCACCGGCATGTCGAACGAACCGGCGGCGGCCGCCATCAGCTTGCCGTTCGGCTTGCTGTTTTCACTTGGCTTCAGTCCATTCGGATCGCCAAATCCGCCCGTCTGCACTTTCGAAATGGGAGCGTTCACCGTTGGCGCCACCGAACTTCCCTGGAACTCCCCGGTGTGAATCAGTACCGGGCGTGCTCCGCTAGTGGTCTTCAAGATCGCCGGCGCGAAGGTATTCATCGCTACCTTGGGAGGTTCAATCTCCTGGGGTTGCGGCTTGGGTGCGCGGACCTCTTTAGGCACGATCAGTTTCGGCGTTTGGAATACCGGCTCCGCCGGCAGCAGCTTCGCGTGCTGCGGCAGCTTCGGCCTGCGCAATCGCTGCGGCCTCAATGACGGCCGCGGTATCAGCTCAATGACGCGGTAACTCTCGGTGATCAACGTATCGGACGTAAGGATTCCGGACACAATCATCAGCAGAATCAGGCCCGTGACCATCCCGTAGCTCGCTGCGAAGGTCCGCCAGTTCCACTTCTTTTCAGGCAGCAGGCCGAGTTGAAAACCGCGATCGTACGTAGGCATCCATGACTCCAAAAGGGGGCCCGAAGCTGGGGAGAGCGCTCGGGGTTGGAATCTTCACCTTATGGGAGATTAGGCGGGGGGTAAACGTGTCGCTTGCGCGTGTCCTTTGGTAACCACCTTTGGTATACGACCCGATGACCGGCCGGTTACTCCGGTGTCACCAGCCGGCGCCGCGCAAAAAAGTAGAACACCGGAATGCCCGCCAGAATTGCCAGGCATCCGGCGGCCGAACTTTTCAAATTGTCAGTGAACGTGTAATACAGAAGCGCTGCCGAAACCATCACGAACACCGCTGGGACCACCGGATATCCCCACACTCGATAAGGCCGCTCGATGTGCGGCTCGCAGCGGCGGAAAACGAACACCGTACTGCCCGTGATCATGTAGAACATCCACTCCGCGAAAATCGCCAGCGAAAAGAATTGCCGGAAACTGCCGCCGAGCAACAGTAGGACGACGGCTAGCCCGCATTGCACAATAATCGCCACCGACGGCGTGTGGAAGCGCGGATGAACCTCCGCCATCGCTTTGAAAAAATATCCATCGCGCGCCATCGCAAACGGCACCCGCGCTCCGCTCATGACGGATCCGTTCAAAGTCACCAGCATCGAAACCGCCATGCCCGCCGACACCAGGCCGGCGCCCGTGCGCCCCAGCACCATCGCCACCGCGTCCGACGCCGGACGCTCCGAGCCTGCCACTACCGCTGCCGGCAGCACATACTGCACCGCCGCGTTCACCAGAATGTAGAGTGCGCCCACAGTGGCCACGCCCCAAATCAGTGAGAGCGGAATGTTGCGCTGCGGATTCCGTATCTCGCCCGCCACCATGTTCAGATCGTTCCAGCCGTCATACGCCCAAAGCGCAGCCACCAGCGCGGCGAAGAATCCCGCTATGCCACCTTTCGCCCCGGCAAATTCGGTCGCGAAATTCGTCCACGTCCCTCCGCTATACGAAAAGCCCACGGCCACAATTCCGAGGATGATGGCAACCTTCAGCAAGGTGAACAGAAATTGAAATTCTCCGGCCCGGCGTACCCCAACGTAGTTCAGCCACGAGATCAGCACTGTGGCTCCGATCGCCACGATCTGCCCGTAGGTGAGCGCCAATGGATGCGAGAGCGACTTATGCGACAAGATGGGCTGCGAGAAAAAAGAGAAGACCGGAAATGTTTCGAGGATCCGCACCAACCCGGTAGTGATGGTCGCGATCGAAGCCGGTTTGGCGATCAGAAACGTCGTCCATGCGTACAGGAACCCCGCCAGCGGCCCATAGGCATCGTGAACATACACATACTCGCCGCCGGCCTGAGGCTTCATAGCACCTAGTTCGGCATACGTCAGCGCACCAAAAAAAGAGAGCAGCCCCCCGGCCATCCAGGCGAGATACACAAGTCGAGCCGTTCCGACCGCCTGCATCATCTCGGATGGGACCAGGAAGATTCCGCTTCCGATGATCGTTCCCACCACGACCGCGCCGGCATGCGACAACCCCAGATCGCGGACCAGTTCCGGGCGGAGCTGGCTGTTCTTGGCGGGTTTGTCCATAGTCTCTCTGCGTCCTCAGCGATCTCTGCGGTTCAAGCCTTCGATGAAACCCTCCGCGAACCACTAGCCGCGTATCCGACCGCAAACGCAACGCACGTCCCGATCGAGACCCACCAGGTGAACGCCACCTGCGACCATCCCCACAAATACAATTCCATCGCGAGTCCGCAAACCATGCCCACGATTGCTCCTCGCTGATTCGCACGCTTGGTCAGCACTCCGAGCAGAAACACTCCGAGCAACGCCCCATAAGCAACCGATGCGATTTGCAACCCGGCTTCTACCACGCGCCCCACCCGATGCAGCGAAAGTACCGCCAGGCCGAACAGCACCAGCGCCCATCCGACGGTAGCCAGTCGCGCCAGGCGCAGCCGTCCCGCTTCGCTTACCGTAGGACGGTAGCGAAGATAGAAATCCATAATCGAACTCGATGACAGTGAGTTCAGCGCCGCGCTCAAATTCGACATGGCCGCGGCAAGAATGGCCGCGATCAACAGCCCGGCAATCCCATGCGGCATCCGGCTCACGATGAAGGTCGGAAAGATCCTGTCCGCCCGTCCAAACGCCGACGACGGAACCCGGTAGTAAGCAAACAGCATCACCCCCACAAAAAGAAACAATCCAAACTGAAAAAAGACCGCCACGCCGCTCGACAGCAACGCCAGCGCCGACTGCTGTTGATTCCGCGCCGCCAGCAATCTCTGCACGATAAGCTGATCAGTACCGTGACTGGCCGTTGTAAAAAACGCGCCACCGATAATCCCCGCCCACAGCGTATAAGGTTTCGCGAGATTCAAATAGGGCCAGTGCGACGAGCCCGCGGAATTGAACAGAGAAAGATCAAACACCTGGAATTTGTGCAGCCCACCCGCAATCGCCTCGACCGACGTCCATCCTCCCGGCACAAGATGCAGAATCGTGACCAGCCCCACCAGCGTCCCGGCCACATAAATGAACGTCTGCACAACGTCGGTCCAGATCACCGCCGCCAGCCCACCCTCAAACGTGTAGATCAAAGTCAGCAGCGTTATGATCGCGATGGACGTGACCTCGCCCGTGCCCAGCGCAATCGCGACCACAATCGACACGGCGTACACGCGCACTCCCTCCGCCGCCGCGCGTGTCAACAGAAATAGCCCCGCGGTCACTGTGCGCAACTCCGGACCAAACCGCCGCTCAATCAGCTGATAAGCCGTATACAACTCACCGCGAAAATACTGTGGCAGCAGCACAAAACTGATAACGACGCGCCCGATCACGTACCCCATCACCCATTGCAGAAAAGTAAGATTCGAATTGTAGGCGAGGCCGGGAATACTGATGATGGTCAGCGTGCTCGTTTCCGCCGCCACAATCGACAGCGAAATTGCCCACCACGGAATGTCACGGTCGGCGAGAAAGTAATCGCGCATCGTCCGCTGCCGCTTGCGAAACCGCAGCCCGAACAGAGTGATCCCCGCTAGGTACGCCGCAATAATCAGCAGGTCGATCCAATTCAATCCCAAGCGATTCCTTTAAGCGCTAGCACGATGAGACTTCGGGTTCGTATCAGGGTATCGCTTTAGCGATACCATAGGTGCCCAATATCAGACGCCCCTTTAGGGGCTTGGCACTGCATTGTACAAGCATGTTCGCTAGCCCAGACTCGCCACGGAACCTGTGTTAGAACTAGCGCGATGGCCTACTATCTCGGGATCGACGGCGGCGGCACCAAAACCCGCTGCATTCTCGCTGACGAAACGACTGTGCTTGCGAAGTCAATGACCGGGGGCTGCAACATCGTTCGCGTCGGCCAGGCACAGGCAAGGGAAGCGTTGCACACTGCTGTCCGCCAGGTCTGTACCACCGCGAAAATTTCTCCCGATCAGATCCGCGCCATCTGTGTCGGCGCCGCTGGCGCCGCCCGGCCCGAGATCGCTGCGGCGATTCGCAACATCCTCGCCGAACTAATTCCCGGAAGCGTTCAGAACATCGAAGTTGTCGGCGACACCGTAATCGCCCTCGAAGCCGCTTTCGGCGCTGGTCCGGGAGTAATCGCGATCGCCGGCACCGGTTCCATCGCTTACGGCCGCGACGCTGTCGGTCGCACCGTGCGTGCCGGAGGCTGGGGGTTCGCCGTCTCCGACGAAGGCTCCGGCCACTGGATCGGCCGCCGTGCTGTCTCCGCTATCCTGAGCGCCCGTGACGAGGGACTTGAAACCGCGCTCACCGCGATGGTCCTCCAAACGTGGAAACTCACCACCATCGACGAACTTGTGCAGCACGCGAACTCGACACCGCCGCCCGATTTCCCGCGCCTGTTTCCGATCGTCCTCCGCGCCGCCGACCAGGCCGACTCCATAGCCCGCGAGTTACTGTCTGACGCTGGGGCAAAGTTGGCTGAGCTTGCAGCTATCGTCATCCGCCGTCTCGCGCCCCATGCTCCCGCGGACATGCTTCCGGTTGCAATGACGGGCAGTGTCTTTCGTCAGTCTGCTTGCGTACGCCAAGTGTTCTACCATGCCCTACAGACAAACTTCTCCGGCATCGACGTGCGTCCGGATCTAGCCAATCCGGTCGAAGGCGCGCTAGCCAGAGCACGTGCAACGCGAACCTCGAGGCGGGGCTTGCCCGTCTGACACGAACCGAGCCGTGATGTCCGAGAACGTAATGTCCAAAGACGAAATCTTGGAAGACGAAAACGCGTTGCCGTCGACAGCATTGGCGATCTCTCCCACGCCCGCGTCCGCCGATCTGCTTCGCGCCGCCGTCGACCCCGCCCTCACCGAGGATTTGGCCCTGGCACTTCTTAAGCGCCCCGACTTGCCTCCTGAAGTCCTCGAGCAACTCGCCAAGAACTCCAACGCACTTAAGAGCCGCAAAGTAAGAATCGCGCTCGCCAGCCATCCGCACACACCGCGCCATGTATCTGTGCCGCTGGCACGCCAGTTCTACACATTCGATCTGATGAAAGTCGCGCTCTCGCCCGGCGTCCCCGCCGACGTGAAAGTTGCCGTCGACGATGTCCTGATCTCGCGACTGAAAACGGTCACCGTGGGCGAGCGTCTAACGTTGGCCCGGCGTGCCTCGGGCAGAGTAGCGGCGGCGCTCTTGCTGGAGGTGGAAAGCATTGATCGCAAAACTGATCGCAAAAGCGACGGCAGAATCGTCGATGGCAAGGTCGATTGCAAAATAAAGGACGCCGAAACCGCGGCCCACGCGACCCGAGTCACGCAGACCGCGCTCGAAAACCCCCGCCTCACCGAAGCCCTCGTCATCAACTCCGTGCTTCGCCCCGCTGCCAGTACAGCCCTGGTGCATGCGGTCGCGCGACACCAGAAATGGTCCCGCCGCAAAGAGATCCGCGTTGCCCTGCTGCGGACCGATCATCTCTCGCTGGCCCGCGCCCTGGAATTTAGCCGCGAAATCCCCTCCGCGCGGCTGCAGGAACTACTCGCCAGTTCGCGTCTATCCGCCAGAATCAAAGACCAGCTCCTCCGCGAGAGCCAGTCAAGTAAGGTCGTGTAGGGACAGCATTCGTCCGCTAACCGGACGAAGGTCGGCATCGCATGCACAATCACGGAACCCAATCCGCGATGAAAACATTCGTCTCCCGCGGCGCCTTCCCGTTGCGGTGCGAAATCCAAACCAACTGCTTTCCATCGGGACTAAACATCGGGAACCCATCGAACCCGTCGTAATACGTGATCCGCTCCAGTCCCGCGCCATCAACGTTGATCGCGTACAGCTCGAAATTTCCCATCCCGCCCGTGGAGCCGACGTTCGTCGCGAAAATAATCCGTTTGCCGTCCGGAAAAAACGATGGCGCAAAACTCGCCGCATTCAAATTAGTGAGCTGCCGCTTCCCGCTCCCATCCGCATTCATAATCCAGATCTCAAGCGTCGTCGGACGGATCAGATTCTGCTTCAGCAGTTTCTTATATTCCGCAATATCCTGCTCCGTCTTCGGATGATAAGCGCGATAAACGATCCACTTACGGTCCTTCGAAAAAAATGGGCCGCCGTCATATCCCAGCTCGTGCGTAAGCTGCTTCACATGCTTGCCATTCGCGTCCATCGAGTAAATATCGAGATCGCCATTGCGCAGCGAAGTGAAGACAATCTTCTTTCCATCCTCCGAAATCGTCGCTTCCGCGTCGTAACCTGGAGTCGTCGTAAGCTGCTTCAAATCGGATCCATCCAGCTTCGCCGTGAAAATGTCGAACCCCGGATATACCGCCCACACATACCCCTTCGAGTAGTCTGGACGAGGCGGGCAAGCCGCATCCGCCAGATGCGTCGAGGAATACAGGATCCTGTCATTATGCGGAAAAATGTAGCTGCAAGTTGTGCGCCCCTTACCCGTCGAAACCATCTTCTGGTCCGAGCCGTCCACATTCATGATGAAGATCTGATCGCACTGCAGGTTGTCGCGTGTCGATTGAAAAATCAGCCGCTTGCCATCGGCCGAGAAATAAGCTTCGGCGTTCGACCCGCCAAAAGTAAGCTGCCGCACATTCCGCAGATGTTTTTCCTCGGGCGCAGCCAACTCGGACGCAGCCGGACTAGTCGATCCCTGCGCACAAACCATCCGAGCCGCCAGTAGCCCGGCAAGCAACACCACATGCGAGAGCAGTCGAAGCGTTCTCATTGGAGAAAAAGTGTAGCAGGCAAACCGCTCGTGTGGCGCGGACCTGCCCTGAGCGAACCGAAGCTAACCTTGCCCGCGGGTCGGCAGCACCTCGCGCAAACGGTTGAGCAAGAACGCCAGCGGCAGGGCAGTCATCGACAGAGAAGCTCCAGCTCCCGATCCAAAATCGGGGAAGTGGGCCGAGTAGCGGTACAATTACCGCAAGTGGGGCCAAGGGTTCAAGTTTCACTTTGTTGTCCGTGGGCTCGGAGTTCTTATTTTCGACCGGAAACTCAAGTGATTTCGTCTCTTCTTGAACGCAAAATCGAAAAGCGTCCCGACAAGGTGCGACTGCAGGGGCGCATTCTCTTCCTCACCCAAGACCAGGAGTTGATCAAGAAGCAGCTATCAGGTTGGGATCTGCCCTGGGACACCGAGAATCCAGCCAATAACCCGAAACTCCGCGACGACATCTCAACTGACGAGATCACTCCCGCGCACTACTGCTTCTATTTCGATCGGACGCTAGGCGAAATTCCCTACGTTGGCCTACGCTGCGGTGACACTCTGCCGATTGGGCGCGGCGATGTTAAGAAAGGCGGCTTCGTATGCTCGGCGAGCGGCAAGCGGCGCGGCAAAGGATCGAGCCGCGAGCAGTCGCCTTACGCCGAGATGTGCGCCGGGATTCAAGTCGTGATTGGCGAGAATATTGAGCGCATTTACAAACAGAACTGTCAGAATCTCGGGTTGCTGACTTCGACCAACTTTTCATTGATCGACCGCATTCGCGCCGGGGAGGAAATTGCTCTCAGCGAATTCACCGCCGGAGAAGACGAGATCACGAAGCAGGTGATCGAGTATGGCGGATTATTCCCCTTCAATGTGGCGCGCATGCAGGGGAAAGTTTTTCTGCTGCCCATCAAGACTGAGAAGCGTCCGATGACGCTGGCCGAGAAGATCTTTTCCCGGCACATGGTCACGCCCGACGGCACGGTCGGTGCGAAAGCGGTCAAGCCGGGCGACACCGGCTTTACCCGTGTCGATCTGCGCTTCAGTCACGAGTACGTCACGCCGATGGCGTCCATCTTTTACGAGCAATACGTCGGTAAAAATGTTCCGGTGAACGATGCCTCCAGCATCCGCTTCTTCCGCGACCACCTCACCTTCCTCGACGAAGTAATCTCCGAAGAAAAGAAAAAGATGGGGCTGCTTGATTTGGCGACGCAACTCAAGTTGAAGCAGGAGGATTTCGCCAAACAGCAGGGAATCAAGCTGCATGGCGAACTTGCCGACCGCAAAGGCTCGGAGGGCATCTGTCACTCCGTGATGTTAGAGACCTATGCCCTGCCAGGGCAGGTGAACGTTGGGTCCGATTCGCACACCCCGCACGTCGGCGCTATCGGATGCATTGCCTTCGGCATCGGGACAACGGACGTGTTCAACTCATGGATCACGAAAGACGTTCGCGTCAAAGTGCCGGAGTCGGTCAAGATCGTCATTCGCGGCAAGCGGCATCCGAACGTAACGGCGAAAGATTTCATCCTCAAGATTCTTTCGCTCGATTACGTGCGCAGCGGCAAGGCCCTGGCAAAAGTAATGGAGTATGCGGGCGAAGCGGTCGAGGCGCTCTCGGTGGACGAGCGCGCCACCATGACGAATATGGCCGCCGAAATCGGAGGCTTCACCGGCATCGTGGCTCCGGACGAAAAAGTGATCGAGTTTCTGATCGAGCGCCGGGGCATGAAGCGCGCCGAAATCGAGAAGATGATCAAGGGTCTCCACAGCGATCCGAATGCCGAATATGCCGAGGTCATAGAACTCGACGCGAATGAAATCACTCCCATGGTTGCTACCCCGGGCGATCCCGGAAACGGCAAGTACATCCGCGAACTCAGCGCTCCCGTGCCGATTGAAATCGCCTACGGTGGAACCTGTACGGCAGGGAAGAACGAAGACATGGACATGTACGCGTCCGTTCTCGCCGATGCCCTGAAACAAGGCAGGCGCATTTCTAAGAATGTCGAGTTCTGGATCCAATTCGGCTCCCAGGAAACGCGCGAGTACTCGAAGCGGCGAGGCTATCTGGAAATCTTCGAGCAGGCGGGAGCGCACGTCATCGAGCCCAGTTGCGGCGCGTGCATCAATGCTGGGCCAGGAGTATCGACGCGCCCCGATCAGGTAGTCATCAGCGCGCAGAACCGAAATTTTCCCGGACGCAGCGGCCCAGGTCAGATGTACCTGGCATCGCCGCTGACCGTCGCAGCGAGTGCGGTGGCGGGTTACATCGTCGAATACGAGCCCAGCCAACAGCGGGAACTCACGACCGCCTGAGTAACGGGGCAACGGCTATGGATGCTCGCCCTGATCGGGAACAAGCCCCGGCGGCGGTGGCGGAATTGCAATGTCCAGTTTGTTCAGCGTTCCGAGTGACGACAATGGCTTGTCGAATTCGCCGGCATTGCCCACCACCAGCACCGCCATCTGCTCACGGTGTATGTACTTTGCCGCCACCCGCGCTACGTCTTCTTTCGTAACCGCTTCGATCCCTTTTTGAAAGTTCTCCAGAAAATCCAGTGGATAGCCGTAAAATTCGTAGGCCATCTTCTCCTGTAAAACCTTCTCTGGGGAATCGAAACGGAATACAAAAGAATTCAGAATCGCGTCCTTGGCGCGCTTGATCTCGTCGTCGTTGATGGGCCGCTTGGCGAGGTCCGCGACCTCCTCATCGAGCGCCTGAATGGATTCGATTGTAGTCTTGCTCTTGGTGCTCACCATCAGCCGCAGCATGCCGGGATGGTCCCAGCCCGCGCCCACTCCGCCGCCCACCGCATAGGCGAGTCCCTTGGTGGTTCGAATGTCGCCAAACAGACGCGACGAAAATCCTCCGCCGAAGGCCTCGTTAAACACCGAGGTCGCGAAGTAATCGGGATTCTTGCGCGTGATGCCCAACGCCACCATTTGAATGTTGCTTTGATTCACGTCGGTCTTGTCGACTTGATAATATCCGGGTTTCGCGGGATCAGGATTGATCTCCGGATCGTTCGTCGCCAGACCCTTAGGCCAGGCCGCGAACGCCTCGCGCAGACGAGCTTCCATCTTCGTCGAGTCGAAGTCTCCGACCACGCCGAGGATGATGTTATTCGGGTGAACGTACTTGCCGTGCCACTCGTCCAGATCCTGGCGCGTGATCGCCGCAACCGTTGCATACTCGGCGGTTCGCGCGTACGGATTGTTTGCGCCGTACACCAGTTTCGCTGCTTCGCGTCCCGCAATCTGCGACGGATCGTCATTGCGCCGCGAGATGCCGTCGTACATCCCCTTCTGTGCAATCTCAATCTTGTCGGCGCGAAACTCGGGATTCCTCAGCACGTCTTCGAACACACGAAACACATCGTCGAAATCCTCTTTCAAACACGACCAGCTCACGGTGGTCGAATCAACGCCTCCGCCGGTCTCGACCTTGGCGGCGCGCTGCTCCAGGTAGTCATCCAGTTGATCGCCGGTCTGAGACTTCGTGCCGCCAGTGCGCCACACTTCGCCGTAGACGTCGATCAGGCCCGTCTTGTTCGCGGGAACCGAGCGCTCGCCGCCGCGAATGCGAGCGGTGCCGTCGATGATCGGCAACTCGTGGTCTTCCTGGAGAAAAACCACCATGCCATTCGGCAGCTCGATGCGTTTAGGCTGCGCCGGATGAAACGCCGGCAACTTCGGAATCGGTATCTGCTGCCATGGCTGTTGCGAAGTCTGTTGCACCTGCGCCCACACTTGCCCATTGCCAGCGAAGAAGCTGATCACGATGACGAATGCAACGAAAGAAAAGCGCGGGCGTTTCACTGTCCACCTCCTTGCGGCGCCGTACCAGCCCCGGACGATGGAGGCGCAAACTCAATAATTCCCACCGTCCGGTTGTCGGGTGTAAACGTCTTATTCGCGACCCGCCGAATATCTGCCTTGGTAACTTTTTCGATCCGGTCGACCGAGCGAAACAACTCCCGCCAGTCGTCATAGCGCGCCTGATTCAGTCCCAACGCGAATGCCAGACCCTCATTCGATCCAAGCGACCGGATCAGGTTCGCCTTGGCTCGCGTCTTGATCATTTTCAACTCTTCATCCGAAATGTCTTCTTTCTTCAGCCGTTCGATCTCCGCATGAATCGCATTCGCTACTTCCTGCGGCGTGTGCCCAGGAATCGGGAACGCGTAAAACGCGAACAACTGCGGATACTTTGTTCCCGGCAGCCCAGTAAAACCCTCCGAGTCCGAAGCAATCTGCTTGTCCCGAACCAGCGCTCTGTAGAGTCGTGACGTGCGTCCATTCGACATCAGGTCGGCAATCGCGTCGTACACCTGGTCATCCGGGCTGCGGTAATCGGGACGGTGATAGCCTTCGAGATACAACGGCTGCGACTGTTCGTGCAACACGACGCTCCGCTCGGAATTCTGCGGAGGCTCAGTGGTCGTTGCCGTGTCGGGCTTGGGGCGCGCCGGAATACGCGAAAAATATTTCTCCACAATCGGCATCGCTTCAGAGGTTTTTACGTCTCCCACCACGGTGACGACCATGTTCGAGGGCACGTAATACTCATCGAAAAAATTCTGCGCGTCGGTCGCCGAAAAAGAATTCAAATCCGAGATCCATCCGATTGTCGGCCGGTGATAAGGATGCGCCGCGAATGCCTCTTGCGTGAATTGCTCGAGCAGCCGCCCAATGGGATTGCTGTCGACCCGCATGCGGCGCTCTTCGATCACCACATTGCGCTCCTTGTAAAACTGCCGCAGTACCGGATGCATAAAGCGCTCCGATTCCAGATAGGCCCACAATTCCAGCCGATTGATGGGGAACGAGTAGTGGTAGCCGGTTTCATCGTAATCGGTGAAGGCATTCATGCCCTCGCCACCTTCGCTCTCAACAATCTTGCCGAATTCGTTGTTGTAAGGCGCGGAGAACTTGTCGGCCGCGGCAATCGCGTCCTTCCACGCTTGCTCCAGTTGTTTGAGCCTCTGCTCGTCGCGATCCACCGGCTTGTCGCGCTCGACAATGTAGGCAGCATAAGCAACCTCAACCTTTGCGAGCGCGACTTTTTCGTCCGCATAGTCGCGCGTGCCAATCGTGTCGGTTCCCTTGAAGGCCATGTGCTCGAACATGTGCGCCAGCCCAGTCTTGTCCATGGGATCCTGCACCGAGCCGGCATCCACGTGCGTAAAGAAAGAAAACACCGGAGCCTCCGGCCGTTCGCAAATGATGATGGTGAGCCCGTTGGCAAGCTTCTTCACCGTGGTCCGCTTCTCAAAAGAAGCCAGATCCTGGCCGAGTGCGAGCGAGCACAGCACGAAACAGACAACAATTGTTTGTATAGAAGTTAAGCGGGATCTCATCCTGCCTCCAAAACGAAACACCAAAAATCGAAGTTACGTGCAGGCAGGGAAGATTGTCAAACGATCGGCATCGGGGAAATAGCGGCGCTGGAAGTAAAGCGCTACGTTAACCAGTACAATCATCACGGGCACTTCGACCAGAGGCCCGATGACGGCGGCGAATGCCGCGCCGGAGTTAATGCCGAAAACGGAAACGGCGACGGCAATCGCGAGTTCAAAGTTGTTCGAGGCCGCGGTGAACGAGAGCGTGGCCGTCTTCGAGTAGTCGGCGCCGAGTTTCTTCCCCATGTAAAACGACACCAGAAACATTACGACGAAGTAGATCAACAATGGCACCGCGATCCGCAGGACATCGAGCGGAAGCCGAACGATGTACGCGCCCTTGAGTGAGAACATCACCACAATCGTGAACAGCAAAGCGATCAGGGTGAGCGGGCTCACGCGTGGAACGAAAATATGTTCATACCACTCGCGCCCTCTGAGCCGCAGCAGCAGCGTGCGAGTTACGAACCCAGCCAGAAAAGGAATGCCCAGATAAATGAAAACACTCTTCGCGATTTCCGCTATGGAGACATGGACGATAGCACTCTGGAGGCCGAGTTTTGCGGGAAGAACGGTGATGAAGAGCCAGGCGTACGGCGAGTAGAAGAACACCTGAAATAGGGAATTGAAGGCAACCAAGCCGGCAGCATACTCTGTATCGCCGCTGGCCAGTTCGTTCCAGACGATGACCATCGCAATACAGCGAGCCAGACCGATCATGATGAGCCCCGCCATGTATTCGGGATAGCCGCGTAAGAACACGACGGCCAAGGCGAACATCAGTATCGGGCCGACCACCCAGTTCTGGACGAGGGATAGACCGAGCACACGTGTGTTGCGAAAAACCTCGTGCAGTTTCTCGTACCGCACCTTGGTGAAGGGCGGGTACATCATGACGATGAGTCCCACCGCAATCGGAATCGAGGTTGTGCCAATGCTGAAGCGATTCAGAAACGGCACGATTCCCGGTAGTCGCCATCCCAAGGCAACTCCGACGACCATGGCGGCAAAGATCCAGGCGGTGAGATAGCGGTCGAGAAAGCCGAGACGGCGGGATGGCTTTGTAGCTGTCATGGTCACTGTCGTTCTTATTGCCGCGTCATTGCTTTCCAATGCGATCGACTTCGTTTTTCAGCGAGAGGCGATCGAGAGCCGCCAGAGGCAGAGCAAGAAGAAGACTGATGCGCCGGTCGAGAATGAAGAAAGCTTCTCGGAACGCACGTTCGATTTCGGCGGGGTCTCCCTTAACAGCGGCGGGATCGGGAACTCCCCAGTGCGCAGTCATGGGCTGTCCCGGCCACAGCGGGCAGGTCTCCTTGGCGGCATTGTCGCAAACCGTGAAGACAAAGTGCATTTCTGGAGCGCCGCGTTGCCCGAATTCGTCCCAGGTTTTGCTGCGCAGGCCGGCTGTGGAAATGCGAGCCAGCTCCAGTTGCTTCAAGGCTTCGGGACGAACTGTCCCCGAGGGATGACTTCCGGTGCTGTACGCCGTGAAGACAGGCTTTCCTCTGTGATTGAGAATCGCTTCCGCCATGATGGAACGCGCCGAGTTTCCTGTACACAGGAACAGAACGTTGTAGTGAACATCCATAATCAGGGTTTCGGCTTCACCGCGCGCACAAAGGCGCTCATGAACTTTCCATCGACCTGTGCTGCGATGGCGTCAACATCAATGCCTGAAGAGGAGAGGAATTCACGCGCGTCGTCAATGCGATAGATACGCGTGGGCTCGATCTCGATCTGCTCAAAACCGGCAGCAGAGAGCATGCCGCGATATTCGTTCTCTTCCAGAGCGCCGGCAATGCAACCAACCCATGCCAGCACACTCTGCCGGACCTCGGGGGCGATTTCGCCACGGGTGACCACGTCGGAGACGGCGAACCGTCCGCCCGGTTTGAGCACGCGGAATGCCTCGCGCAGTACGCGGTCCTTGTCGGCGGAAAGATTGATCACGCAGTTGGAAATCACGACATCGACTGTGTTGTCGGGTAGGGGGATGTTTTCAATCTCACCCTTAAGGAATTCGACGTTCTCCGCGCCCGCCTTGCGCTTGTTTTCGTTGGCCAGCGCGAGCATTTCATCCGTCATGTCGAGCCCGTATGCTTTGCCGCTTGGACCGACGCGCCGGGCGGAGAGCAGCACATCAATGCCGCCGCCCGAGCCGAGGTCAAGCACAAATTCGCCAGGACTCAGCCGCGCAAGAGCGGTTGGGTTGCCACACCCAAGCGAAGCCAGCATCGCCTCTTCCGGAATCTGCTGGGCCTGCAACTCGTCGTAGAGATTCGATGTGATCGGATCGCAAGAGAGTCCGTCGGCTGCCGCCGCTCCGCAGCAACTACTGCTGCCCGTCTTGTTGGTGACTCGCAGGGCCGCTTGTCCATATTTTTCTTTTACAACTTCTCTTATATTGGCATCGGGCATGATGGTGTCTCCTATTTGCACAGTTGAATGAGGTCTTGCGGCTTGAGCGCCTTATTGCGGGTGCAGCACTCGGCGTAGAGAAATTGCAGAATTTCGCGTAGCGCTTCCGTGTTGGCCGTATAACGCAGAAACGTGCCTTTACGCTCGACCTGTACCAGGTCTTCATTCTTCAGTTTGTCGAGATGGTGAGAAAGCGTGGAACCAGGGATCTCGAGTTCGTCCTGAATCTCGCTAACCACCAAGCCCTCGGGATGCGCGGAAAGCAGCAATTGCATGATGCGCAGGCGCGGCTCGGTGCCCATGGCGGAAAACATGTCGGCATAGCGCGCGACACGTTCACTATTCGTTCGAACCCTGCTGGCGATACTGACCATGGTTCGATAATACTGGAAATACAGTATCAATGTCAAAGAGAACAACTATACTGGGAGGTCGAAACTCGAAGCTCGCCGGTCGTAGCGAACGGCCCAACAACCGCCGACGAACGACGAACCAACCGCCATGTCCGCGCCCACCATGGTCGATGTGCAAGGCCGCAAGCTCAAGCTCACGAATCTTGAAAAGATCCTCTACCCCGCCGCGGGTTTCACCAAAGGGCAAGTTGTGGATTTCTACGTCCGCATTGCGCCCGTGCTGATGCCGCATCTCGCCGGACGGCCGCTCACCATGAAGCGCTATCCCGAGGGAATTGACCAGGAATATTTCTTCGAAAAGAACGCGCCCATGCACAGGCCCGACTGGGTGAAGACCGCGCCCATCTGGAGCGAGAGCAACCACCGCACCATCCACTTCATTCTCGCCAACGATTTGCCCACGCTGGTGTGGATCGCGAACCTGGCGTCGATTGAACTGCACCCATCACTCTCGCGGGCAGCGGATATTGCGATGCCGACCATGATCGTTTTCGATCTTGATCCTGGACCTCCAGCGAACATCGTGCAGTGCGCGCAGGTTGGCCTCTGGGTACGCGAGATTTTCGATCACTTCGGCCTGCACAGTTTTCCTAAAACCTCCGGCTCGAAGGGGATGCAGATCTATGTCCCGCTGAATACGAAAACCAGCTACGACCAGACGAAATCTTTTGCCCACGCCGTAGCGCGCTTGCTGGAGCAGGAGCATCCCGAACTGGTGGTCTCGGATATGAAAAAGGCCGTCCGCACCAATAAAGTCTTCGTTGACTGGAGTCAGAACGACCAACACAAAACGACGATCTCGGTGTACTCCCTGCGCGCGCGCGAGCATCCGACAGTGTCGACGCCGATCACCTGGGACGAAGTCGATCAGGCACTGAAGAAAAAAGACATTAGGAGTCTGGTATTCGAGGCGAAAGATGTGCTGGCGCGCGTGGAGAAGATGGGCGACCTGTTCGAGCCCGTGCAGAGACTGAAGCAGAAGCTGCCGCAGTTGGCGGGACTGGCTGCCGCATCGGAAAACGAAGAAGGTGAAGGCATCAGCGTCACCGCCCGAGCCGAAGCGCGGCCCCGCCCGAAAAAGGCGAAGAATCCGAACGGGAAGTCAGCTTCCAGTAAGCGTCGCAAGTTATAATTTCGGCTCGAGCTGTGCGCTGCGGAAAAACTGGATGTTGCGTCTGATTTTGGGTGGCGCAGCGCTTCAGCGCTGCGGTAACCAAACTATTGTCCATGCGGCTTTACCCGCTGAGGGGCGCGGCGGGCGGCAATCTGAACCAGGCTACCAAACACTATGGCGCATCTCTACGTTGGCACTTCCGGATGGGCTTATCCAACCTGTAAGCCCGCATTCTATCCGGAGAAACTTGCGCAGAAAAAATTTCTGAACTTCTACGCATCGAAGCTGAATGCCGTCGAAGTCAACTACACCTTTCGCCAGTTAGTTAAAGAGACGACCGTCCAAAACTGGATTGCCGAAACGCCCGAGCATTTTCGCTTTACCATCAAGGCGCATCAAGTGCTCACCCACATCAAGCGCCTGAAGAACGCAGCGGATTTCCTGCAGCGTTTTCTAGGCACGCTCGAAGCGCTGGAGCGCGCCGGACGCCTCGGCCCACTGCTCTTTCAACTCCCACCAAACTTCAAAGCCGATCAAGCGGTGCTGTCCGAGTTTCTGAAAAACTTGCCACGAAGCGTGCGCGCGGCCTTTGAGTTCCGCCATGAATCATGGTTCTCCGGGACAACGTTCGTCGACGCGACGTGCAACACGCTGCGCGAACGCAACATCGCGCTCTGTGTCGCCGAAACCGAAGACCGCAACACTCCCGACGTAGTTACCGCCGACTACGCCTACTATCGCTATCGCAAGCCCACCTACACTGCCGAAGAGCGTAAGGCGATGGTCGCTCGCATTCGAGAGCATCTCGCCGCCGGCCGCGATGTCTTCGCCTACTTCAAGCACGAAGAGACGCCGGAGGGCGCGCTCTACGCAGTCGATCTGCTGCGAGCGGGCGTCGAAGGTGGCGGCTAGAACGGCTTCTCGATTCCGCCCGCATCCTGACCGTTACTTTGCGGGTTCCTCCCGGCATCCCATACTGAATCATGGCCTCGGACGCCAACGCCCGCACGCTTTCCGCCTTTCTCGACTATCTTCGAGTGGAGCGCGGGTCTGCGAAGTTAACGATTGCCGCTTACACCAGCGATCTGGCGCAGTTCGCCGAGTTTCTGGAGAAACGCCAGCAGCTTCTGAGCGGAGCGCGCCGCGAAAGCGTCCGCGAATACATCCAGGAATTATTTTCCAAACAACTCGATGGCCGCTCCGTCGGAAGGAAGCTTTCCGCCATCCGGCATCTTTACCGGCATTTGCTGCTTGACGGAAAGATCGACAAGGATCCGACCCTGAACATCGACCTGCCAAAGCAGTGGAAGGTGTTGCCCAAGGCGCTCAGCCGCGACGAAGTCGGAGCCATGCTCGCCGAACCGCCGCCGCGAAAAGAAACGGCGCGCGGCCATGCTCTGGCCCTCCGCGATCGCGCCATGCTCGAACTTCTTTATGCCGCAGGCGTGCGCGTTTCCGAAGTGGCCGATGCGCGCCTCGAAGACCTGAAACTCGATATGGGATACATCCTGGTGCGCGGCAAGGGCGACAAAGAGCGCATGGTGCCGCTCGGAGTGCCCGCCCAGCAAGCCTTACAGCAATATTTGAAAAATGGCAGAGAAGTGATTGCCAGGAAAAAAAGTTCGCCGCTCTTGTTCCTCGCCACTGGAGGCCATCGCCTGACCCGTCAACGCATCTGGCAGTTGGTCGGCAAAGCGAGCCTCTCGTCAGGACGCCACGCCAGTCCGCACATGCTGCGCCACTCCTGTGCCACGCACATGGTGGAGAACGGCGCCGACCTCCGAACCGTGCAGACCATCCTCGGCCACTCCGACATATCGACCACCCAGATTTATACGCACGTAGCACTCGACCGGCTGAAGAGCGTGTACGCGAAACATCATCCGCGGGCGAAAGCCAAAGCATGAATCCACCACGGAGACACGGAGACACGGAGAAAACCTTTTCTTGTTTCTCCATCAAGCAGGCGACTAATCGTGGGTGCGGGACAAAAGCTATGAATTCGCTTTTCTCCGTGTCTCCGTGTCTCCGTGGTGAATCGTTCTTCGCGCGCGAGGCCACACTATGAAAGAGCATCAACGTACCCCCGTCGAGCGCGCCACCGACAACTTCCTCCGCCACCTGCGCGAGCGCAACGCCTCGCCGCACACTATCAAGGCCTACACCGGAGACCTCGACACCTTCGCCGCCTACATAGGTCCGACAATGAGCTCGCGCGATTGGAATTGGAAAAAGATCGACCACATCGCCATCCGCGGTTTCCTCTCGCATCTCTACGATAAGGGATTGAACAAAACGTCCGTAGCCCGCGCCCTGGCCGCCGTGCGCTCGCTTTACCGCTGGCTGGCGCAGGAAGGTGTGGTCGAGCAGAATCCCGCCAAGCTGGTTTCGACGCCACGCCTGCCCAAGAAACTGCCGCGCGTTCCGACCATCGAAGAAATGAACGCCGTCCTCGACGCCAAAATGCCCGAGATCGCATCGTTCCCCGAGCGCGATCGTCTGATGTTCGAACTGCTCTACGGCTGCGGCATCCGCAACTCGGAGCTGGTCGGCATCAATCTCGACGACATCAGCCTGAGCAACGAAGCCATCCTGATTCGCGGCAAAGGCAAGAAGGAACGCTACGTCCCCTTCGGAGGCTCGGCGCTGGCGGCGCTGTCTGTGTATCTACCGTGGCGCCAACAACTGCTCCTCACGCTGAGAAACACGCCAAAAAACACAATGCTCGTGAAAGCCATGCCCGCGAAAGCAATGTCTGCAAAAACGACGTCCGCGCTCTTCATCAACCAGCGCGGTGGACGCCTCACCACGCGCAGCGTAGGCCGCATCGTCAAGCGCATCGCGGTTGCCAAGGGATTGTCGCCCGACGTTCATCCCCACACGCTGCGTCACGCCTTCGGCACGCATATGCTCGAAGAAGGAGCGGACCTGCGCGCCATCCAGGAACTCCTAGGCCACGAGCGCCTCGCCACCACGCAACGCTACACCCAGCTCTCGGTCAAGCACGTGATGAACGTTTACGATCAAACGCATCCGCGGGCAAAATGACGGTAATTTCCGTGACAAAACCGTGAAGAACGTTATATATGACAAGTATCTATAGCTGCAGACATGCTCAGGACTTTTGCGCTTCTCGGCGGATCGATCTGGCGGATTGAAGATGACGTGAGGAAGTGCACCCGCCGTTTATCGCGGAGTGGAGGGTTGGTTTTGTGTGGGCTGCTCCTCGGTCTCAGCCTATCACGCGCTCAGGAGAATGAGCTCGGGCACTCTATCGGCAAGGTCTCGACCAGAGGAGACCTGATCGTCGTGGAATTGGATGACGGCGCGCTTGGCAACACAAACCTGTTCGACCTCACCGGTCACACGCTGCGTTTCACGCCCGAGGGTTCCCGCTATCGCGTGGAGAATGGGGCCTTGCATTGGGATTCGGACTTCGGCCTTGAACTCGCCAGTGCCGAAGCTACTCTCCACCAATTCGCCTTTCCTTTCTCCGGTAGGTCGTGGGACTCATTCCGCGTCGGCGCAACGGGATCGATCCGCTTTGGCACGTCAGAAAAGGACGTCACCTCTGACCCTTATGGCAGAATCGATGGCGGAGTGTCCCTTGGCCGCTTCGACCAGTTGGCCGAGGCTGCCAGCACACTGGTTAACAGCTCCCCGGCTATCTGCGTGTTCCTCAAGCCACGGATGTCCGGACCTCATTATGTGAAGGAGCTGCCGGACCGTGTGGTCATCACGTGGGATCTCACAGAGCCGTTCGGAAGTCTCCTGGATTTTACCTGGTTCAAAACCATCAATCGCTTTCAGGCTGTCCTGCATCGCGACGGCTCCATTGAGATGTCATACAAGGAACTCGCCGCGAAGGACGCCATCGTTGGCATTTACCCGGTAGCCTCGGGAATTCGTAGTTCCGAGGTTCACTTTTCTTCCCTGACGCGCAACGATGGGCCTTTCGTCATCGTCTACGAATCGTTCCACTACCGTGCTCTGCCAAGACCTCAGGATCTCTCCTGCACAATCATTAAAGCCCTCGGCGACAAGTTCGACTTCCTGGCCTACTACTCCGACTTCCGCATCGATAGCCAGGAAGCGAGCACTCCCGGTGACGGCCCGGTGGGAGGCAATGTAACGGGGATCGGGCCAACCCAGCACGACCCCGACCTTGACAACCACTGCACCCACGGCAGATTTCAGTTGCAGTTCGCACAGCCGGTGTATGTCGGCTCGAACGAAATTCAAGAACGGCCCCCCGAGGGGGCGCCCGTCGGAAGCGTTCACGACATTACCTTTTACACCCGCCAACTCGCGGAGGCCTCACCGGACGGGAAGCCCCTTCCCTACAACTAAGCAGTAGGGCATCTCGGGCATGAGGTGGGCCACCGCTGGGCCGCGTACGTCTCCGCGAAAGTCAACGGTGAGACAATTTCCATTGGCCCTTGGCCCCATTGGGCGCGAGGATTGCATGCCCCCGTTGCCTTCCCCTATTCGCGGCCCACGGAGGCATCCACCATGGGAGGGGGCGTCTGGCAGGACAACTTCGATGGAACCTACACGCAGCTCCATGACGGCTACTTCGTGCCCGCGACAGGTTATTCCTATCTTGACCTGTACCTGATGGGCTTCATCTCTGCCGCCGAGGTGCCGGACTTCTTTATACTGAGGAACCTCGTGCCAGCCGGCAAGGACGCAAACGGACGCCCTATTTTCAAGGCTGAACGAACCAAAATCACAATTCAAGACGTGATTGCCGCAGAGGGCCAGCGTTTGCCCGATGTTGATCACTCGCAAAGAAAATTCAACACTGGGATCGTCGTCGTAGTCGAGCACGGGCAAGGCCCGAGCCACGAACTCATCGAACGAGCCAACGGCATTCGGCTGCAGTGGATCCATTACTGGGAAACGACAACCGGACATCGCGCGTCGATGGCAGCGAATCCACGCTGAGCGACCCGGAACCGCTCCCTATTCCACAATTTGCCGCCCGATCTTTTTTCATCCGGGAGGGGGAGTAGTAAACACGGGTTTAATACCTCATGAGTTAACAATTAATTTCTCGCGGCGATCAACCTTCCGCCCTGCCACTTTGAAAACAACTTCATTACCCCGGTAACTTTCCACGAGCGTTCCGATCCTTCAACATGGCAAGAAGGAGTCTCTTGGTCACATTAGCGAAGCGGCACGGTTGGGACACCGAACTTAGGCACTGAAGTCGGGACAACGTAGTCGGGGAAATCAAGATGAGTAAGATCGCCCGGGAAAGCCTCCTGCTGTTATTGCTGTTTCTGATTGCGGCGACGGTGCAATACTTCGCGCAGTCGCTGCCCATGGCGCTCTGCATTTACTTTCTGCCGACTTTGTATTCGGCATACTTCTTTGGTCGCCGGCACGCGACTCTCGCTGCCCACGCCAGCATATTCCTGGTCGTTTTGCTGGGCTTCCTGAACGACCTGATGCCGTCACACCGGGTATTGTCGTTGCCGGACGAACGGCTGTTCAACTTTGCCATCTGGGCGGGGATTTTGGTAGTCGTCGGATACGCGATGGGTACACTTTACGAGCGCAAGGAAGCGATGACCACCGACATCCGGGAAAGTTTCAGCGGGCTGCTGCTGGTGCTGCAACACTTTATGGCCAACGAAAAGCTCGGTACCGGGGAAAGCCAGCGGGTGGTGGAAGCTTCGACCAGAATGGCGGAAGCAATGGGCCTGGGTTCGGACCGCATCGAGTTGCTGCGATCGGCGGTGTTGCTGCGGGACCTGAGCAAGCTCGGCATCAGCAACGACATTCTCTACAAAGCCGCCGACATGAGCCGCGACGAAGTGGTGGCCAGTTTCCGCAAGCCGCGCAAGGCCGATGCCCGCACGCAGGCTACGGGAAACACGCTGCGGCGAGTGATTCCGATTATTGTCGCGCAGCAGATTGTGCAGGAACTGGGAGCGCGTTCGGTCAACGTTCCCATCGAGGCGCACATTCTGACCGTGGCGGATGCCTACCAAAAGCTGATCAGCGGAGCGGCTGGCAGGTCTCTGTCGCCGGCACAAGCCGAGCAGGAAATCGTGGCGGGAGCAGGCCAGAAGTTCGACCGCGGCGTAGTGGATGCCTTCACGAAAGCGCTGGGCGGGCAGGCTCAAGCCGCTGGGGCATAACATCACGAGCCTCTAAAGGTCAGTGGGATTCAGTCAGGACCTTTTTCCCGCAATTGCTGCCACATCGCCACCACTCTTGATTTCAACTCGGACGTCAGTCGTTCATATGCGGCTTCGCTTGCCTCATTCACTGGCGGAGGTTGAATCGGCTTGCCGAAGACCAGTTGCAGATCGCCGAACTTAGGAGATTTCTTGTGACGTGGCCAGACTTCATAGAAGCCCTCGATCGCGATCGGGACAATCGGTGCCTGCGTATGAATCGAGAGGATCGCGGCGCCTTTGCGGAATACTCTCGGGTTGCCGTCGTCGGTGCGCTCGCCCTCGGGATAGAGAACCAGAATGCGTCCCTGGTTGAGGCCAAAAGCTCCGGCGCGCATGGCGGGTACCAGGTTGGCGTCGGGATCGAGGACCACGACGCGGAGCCAGCGCGCCAGTCGCCGCAAGAATCCTTTGCCGAAAATGTCGCTCGTGCCCAGTGCAAAGGTATCGCGAAACAGGCGATACGGCAGCGCCCCGGCCATGACCAGCGGATCGATGTAGCTCTGGTGATTCGAACAGAGCAGGTAGGGGCCTTTTTCCGGCAGATTTTCCAGTCCGCGAATTTTGAAGTGCAAGCAGTCGAGAGCGAAAAGATAAATCAGCCTTCCCAGCAGAAAGAAAAAGATTTCGGCGAAAACATTGTGGCGCGCCAGTGCCAGCACCTCGGGATCGGTCACCGGCTCAGTCAGGATGGTCGACCAGGCTGGCGCTGCTGCCGCTTTGGCTTCGCCCTCGCCGCGGCCGGCGCTCGCCAGGACGGCGTCGACCAAGTCGCGCACGGAATAGATTTCGGCTAGTTGTGCCTCGGGCACTTCGCCGCCAAGTTGCTGCTCGAGCGCGGTCAGCAATTCAATGCGCTGCATGGAGTCAAGTCCCAGATCGAGTTCCAGGTTGTGGGTGGGACGAATTGCGTCGAGTCGGTTGCGGGCGGATTCACACAAGAGGGCGAGTGCGCGTTTTACCTCCTCCCTCTCCAGCCACGACTTTTCGTCGTCGGTTAGCGGCTTCTCTTTCTCCGTGCCAATATCCGAATCGCCGCCGTCCTGTTTTTGTTGCAGCTCGCGAACTTTCTTTTCAATCTGGAAGCGCTTCAACTTGCGCGTCGTCGTGCGCGGCAGGTCTTCCTGCCAGATGTCGTAACTTCCCAGACGCTTGGTGGAAGCGATTTTGTGGGAGAGAGCTTCAACGTCGATGCGGATTACTTCTTTGGTGTTCACGATCTTGCGCTGGCGCAGCAGCTCAAAGTTAGGGACGACCACGGCATGCAACCGCTCTGAGGTGGGATCTCCCGGACGCGCCTCCAGGGCCATTACGCAGATTTCTTTCACGTACGCAGTCTGGAGGTAGTGGGTTTCGATCTCCTCGGGATAAACATTCTTTCCATTGGCGAGCACGATGACTTCCTTGCGCCTTCCGGTGATGAATAGATTGCCGCCGGAATCGAAGTAGCCCAGATCGCCGGTGTAGAACCAGCCGTCGCGCAGGACTTCTGCTGTGGCCTCGGGACGATTCCAGTATCCCTTCATCACAATCGCGCCGCGAATCGCAATCTCACCTGCCGGCGGCGCGCCTTCTACTATCGGTTGTGGGTCTACGATCCTGGCTTCGACGCCGGGAAAGGGCCGTCCAACCGAGCCAAAGACAACCATGTGCCCCGGGGGGTTGATGAAGGCGCCGCCGGTGGTTTCGGTCAGGCCGTAGGCGTTCAGAACGTCGATGCCAAACGAGTAAAAGTCGCGGGCGATCGCCGGATCGAATCGCGAACCGCCGGTTATCAGATAGCGCATGCGAGCACCGAAAGTCGCGTGAATCTTTCCAAAGAAAACCTTGCCGGCGTTGATTCCGACTCGCCGCAGCGTACGGTTGAGTGCCATCAGCGTGCGCACCAGTCGCAGCGTGAACTTGCCGCGCTTGTTCAGTTCTTTGAAAATCCGCTCGTGAATCAAATAGAAAAACTGGGGCACGACGCAAAACGTGGTGATGTCGCGTTCCTGCAGAGCGCGTAACAGTTCGGTGGTGTTCAGCGTTTCCAGGTAGACGACGCGCGCGCCGTTGAATAGAGGCAGGAAAAGATTTGCCATCTGCGCGAGGACGTGAAACATGGGGAGAATTCCGAGCAGTGCATCCTCGGGGCCAATCTTCATGACCGCGAACACCGAATTTGCCTCGCCGACAAGGTTGGCGTGGGTCAGCATGACGCCCTTCGGATCGGCGGTGGTGCCCGAGGTATAGAGCAGCGCCGCCAGATCGCTTTCGGCGGGGACGATGGGCTGAAAGCCAGCAGGGCCGGCGGCGAAGATGGAATCGAGATCGGCGGCAGGGATGGTGATGGGGTTGTTCCCGCTTGCTTTGCTTGGTAGGGGATTCTGTTCGGCGGCCGCCGACGTCATCACCAAACTTATGTTGAGTCCATCGACTGCTTCCATCGCGACCGGAAGATGCTTCACATCGCAGAACAGCAGCGACGCGCCGCTGTTGATCAACAACTTTTTTACCTGGTCAGCCTGGAAAGCCGTGTCGAGCGGAACCGCCGTTCGGCCAGCGGCGATGATCCCTAAATATGCCGCGACCCAACGCGGATGGTTCGCCGCCAGAATCGCCACGCGCGCGTCGCGTGGCACCCGAGTCGAGAGCCAGTTCGCTACACTCTCCGACATGCGGGCCAGTTCCGCGAAGGTGACCCGCTCCACCGTCTGCTGCCGCTGAATCTCAAGGGCAATGTTGTCGGGAAACTTCCGGGCCGATTCCTGGATTCGCTGGTAGAAGGCGGGCATGTCGGAGGAAATCTTACAGGAAATCGAGTCGGCTGGGCCGGCGCTTTGATTGGGCGCAAGAAAAGCATCTTTCCTCGTTCAGTATTCGAACAGGAATCTCGTCCATTAGGGTGGATTCGAAATCGACGCCGAGGCCTGCTCATCGGGGATGTACGGGACTCAAGGGACAACCTCCGCCAGCAATGTTCCCGGGGGGCGACAGATGCCCGTTAGCTGGACCGATGGGGCTGGAAATTTCTGGCTCTTCGGTGGGAATGGTTTTGACTCGGCCGGGACACAGGGTTACCTCAACGACCTGTGGAAGTATGAGCCGTAGAAGGCTTAGTGCTTCAGTGTGGGGCGCGGTTCTCCTTAAGTACCCCTCGCATCTTATATGCTAGGCTTTAGGTCATAGGTGGGACGCGTGTCCTCCGAAGGATTTCTGTTTTGATCAACACTTTGTTAGGCAAAGTTTTCGGGACGAAGAACGAGCGCGAGGTCAAGCGCCTGCAGCCTCGCGTAGAGGCTATCAACGCGCTCGAACGGGAGATACAGAAGCTCTCCGACGACCAACTCCGCGGCAAGACGGCGGAGTTTCGCGCCCGTATTCAGGAGCGTCTCAACTCGGTTGCGGACGAACCCGACGCAGATCCCGACCGCCAGAAGGAGATCGAAGCCGAGCGCAGCCAGGTTCTTAAAGCCGTTCTCGACGAACTGCTCGAGGAAGCGTTTGCCGTGGTCCGCGAAGCTGGACGGCGCGTGCTCAACATGCGGCACTTCGACGTGCAGTTGATCGGCGGCATGGTTCTGCACGAAGGCAAGATCGCTGAGATGAAGACCGGCGAAGGTAAAACGCTGGTCGCTACGCTTCCGGTGTATCTGAACGCGCTCAGTGGACGCGGCGTGCACGTGGTTACGGTCAACGATTATCTGGCCAAGCGCGACTCGGAATGGATGGGCAAGTTGTACAGCTTTCTTGGCCTGACGGTGGGCGTGATCGTCCACGACCTTGACGACGCAGAGCGCCGCGCCGCTTATGCCGCCGATGTGACCTATGGCACCAACAACGAATTCGGCTTCGACTATCTGCGCGACAACATGAAGTTTGACCTGCGCGATTGCGTGCAGCGGGTGCACAACTTCGCCATTGTCGACGAGGTCGACTCCATCCTGATTGACGAAGCTCGGACTCCGCTGATTATTTCGGGCGCAAGTGAAGAGTCGACCGACAAGTATTACAAGGTGAATCGCATTATCCCCAAGCTCGAAAAGGGCGAAGAAATCGATACGCAGCCGGGTGAGCCCAAGATCATGACCGGGGACTATGTGGTCGATGAAAAACATCGTAACGTCACGGTCAGCGACGATGGCTGGGAAAAAGTCGAAAAGCTGTTGGGGATCGGCAACATCGCCGACCCGGAAAACTGGGCGCTGAAGCATCACGTCGAGACCGCGGTTAAAGCACATGCGCTTTATAAGAAGGACGTCGAGTATGTGGTCAAAGACGGCGAGGTTCTGATCGTCGACGAATTCACCGGACGTCTGATGCCGGGCCGCCGCTGGTCGGATGGGCTGCACCAGGCGATCGAAGCGAAAGAGAATGTGAAGATCGAGCGCGAGAATCAGACGCTCGCCACCATCACCTTTCAGAATTATTTTCGCATGTATAAAAAGCTGGCGGGCATGACCGGTACGGCGGAAACCGAAGCGCCGGAATTCGACAAGATCTACAGGCTCGAAGTCATCGTCATCCCGACCAATCGCACGTTGCTGCGTCAGGAAAATCCTGACATCGTCTACCGTACAGAGAAGGAAAAATATTTTGCGGCTGCCGATGAAATCCAGAGGCTGCACGACAGCAACCAGCCCGTGCTGGTGGGCACAACCTCGATCGAAAAATCCGAACGCCTTTCCGAGTTGCTGAAGAAGAAGGGAATCAAGCACGTCGTGTTGAACGCGAAGTATCACGAGCGCGAAGCCGAAATTGTCGCGCAGGCCGGGCGGAAGGGCATGGTGACCATCGCTACGAACATGGCAGGTCGTGGCACCGACATCCTGCTTGGCGGCAACGCGGAATTCATGGCCAAACAGGAATGCGTGAAGAAAGGAATCGCACAGCCCATTCGCGCGGCACAAGGCAAGATCGAAGCCGAGGTCGACGATTCCAACCGCACCGTTTGGTACTACGCTGGCAATGAGTACGCAGTCCCGACCGACCAGTGGAACGAGATCTTTACGCGGTATAAGAACGACACTGACCAGGAACATAAGGAAGTGATCGAGGCAGGCGGGTTGCACATCTTCGGCACCGAGCGCCACGAAGCGCGCCGCATCGACAATCAGCTTCGCGGACGCGCCGGCCGCCAGGGCGACCCCGGCTCGTCGCGCTTCTATCTTTCGCTCGAAGACGACTTGATGCGGATCTTCGCCAAGGAGTGGGTCTCCAACCTGCTACAACGCCTCGGCATGGAAGAAGGCGTTCCTATCGAATCGCGCATGATCACGCGCCGAATCGAAGCCGCGCAGAAAGCCGTCGAAGGCCAGAACTTCGAAGCTCGCAAACATCTGCTTGAGTATGACGACGTCATGAACAAGCAGCGCGAAGCAGTGTATGGCCTGCGCCACCGTTTGCTGGAAGGGCTCGACCAGAAAGATCTGATCATCGAAGATTACGTCTCCG
Organism: Terriglobales bacterium; assembly: GCA_049520095.1. Classification (GTDB taxonomy): domain Bacteria; phylum Acidobacteriota; class Terriglobia; order Terriglobales; family Acidobacteriaceae; genus Acidiflorens. Next base: position 91,545 of record JBEKQC010000003.1, on the reverse strand, counting down.
GAATTCTCGGCGATATTCTCGAACGGCACTGTCCACCCAAAGAACACGTCGACAACTGGGACCTTAAAGCTCTGAAAGATGCGATCTCTACGCGCTTCGGTGTCGACATCTATGCAGAAGGCCTCAAGCCTGAGCACATGAATCGCCAGGAACTCGGCGACGCTATCTTCGACAAACTCAAAGAGCGCTATGACTCGAAAGAGAAGCTGATTGGCGCCGAGGCGATGCGGTACCACGAGCGCATGATCATGCTGAGCGTGATTGACGCGCAGTGGAAAGATCATCTGCTCTCGATGGACCACCTGAAAGAGGGCATCGGCCTGCGCGGCTATGGACAGCACGACCCGCTGGTCGAGTACAAGCGCGAGTCCTTCGACATGTTCGAAGAAATGATGCAGCGCTTTCAGGAAGAAACAGTTCGTTACCTGTACCTGATGCAGATCATGGAGCGTCCGCCGGACTCGGGAGTGAGGCCGGGTAGTGGCGGAGGCAATCTGAACGATTTGTCCGGCCAAGGGCCTGACGCCGACGTGCCATCAGTCATTACCGGCGGTCGGGGCGGCAACGGACGCCCGCCGCGCCAGATTGCTACCTCAGTGGACGAAATTGAAGAAGCCTTCCAGCGCAAGAAAAAGAGAGAATTAGAGCAAGCGCGCATGGCTGGGGCCGGCGACATGCAGGTGCAACAGGTGGTGCGCTCGGGAGAGAAAGTTGGACGCAACGATCCTTGCCCTTGCGGAAGCGGCAAGAAATATAAGAAGTGTTGCGGGGCAAATTAGTGAAAGCTTTCACCGCAGAGGACGCAGGGATCGCGGAGCAAAATCTTGGCTAGAGCCCTCGATATCCGCAGCGATTTATTCCTTCCAGCTTTTCTCCGCGCACTCGGCGTTCTCTGCGGTTAAGCGTTTTTTGATTTCTTGCGGAGTGCGCGAAACGTCATCTCCGTGGCCGTGCTGTTCGTGCGGCCCTTCCATTCGAAGAACATGGGGGCGTAAGTCTGCGTGATGTAATCGCCCCGGCCGATCCCGAGCGCGCGAGCCGTGTGGTCGATCCAGCGCGGCGTCCCTTCGATCTCGCCGAAATTCCCAATGGGAGTCTCGTCGACTACAACATGACCTTTCCCATCGCTCCACTCCGCGCGATATTTTTCATAGCGAAACGTGGGCGTGAACCCCAGCGCGCGCAGAATGGCATCCATCGCTGGGCCGTTCTCGACGCGGGTTTCCAGTTCAACCCGCACTTTATGGCGGCCGTCCTTGCTTTTCGATTTATGCGTCAGCGTCCACGCCTCGCCATATTTGCGCAGCCGCAGCATTTCTCCCTGCTTGCGCAGCTTCTGGCCGGGCAGGTCATAGAGTGCATTCATTTCGTGGGTGGAGCGGGTGAGCTGCTTGAAGCCCGCTTGCTTCAGTGCCCGCGTTAGCGCGGGAAGGTTCTCAATTCGAAACTTAATCTCGATTTCCTTCGGCATTCCGAAATCATAACTGCCGAGGCGCGGAGGACGAAAAAAATATTTCTCGGCGTACTCGGTTTCTCGGTGGTGAAAAGCTCTCAAGATTTCGGTTCGACCTCGGACTCTCGCTCCCGCCGATGGAACCAGCTCATATGGGGCAAATCGCGCTCTACTTTGCGCCGTTTTGCGATCAGTTCTGCGGTGATCGACACGGCAATCTCTTCCGGCGTAATCGCACCAATATCCAGACCAACCGGGGCGTAGACTCTGTCAAATAAATGTGCGGGCAAACCTTCCTGCTGCAGTTCCTTGAAAATGGTGATTGTTTTCCGTTTCGACCCAATCATCCCGATGTAGCGCGCCGGAGTCTGCACGGCCCAGCGCAGCATTCGCATATCGTCGCGGTGCCCGCGCGTGACGATCACGATGTACGACGACTCGCTGGGCGCAAGCTGCGCCGCGGCCTTGTCGAAATCTTCGGCCATTACCTGCTGCGCCTCGGGGAAGCGTTCGCGGCTCGCATAAGCTTCGCGATCGTCCACCACGGTGATGTCGAATCCGGCGATGCGAGCGACTTTGTAAAGGCTCGCTGCAACATGACCGGCGCCAAAAATATAAAGATCGGCGGGAGGCAGAATCGGCTCGACGAAAATGTCGAGCGTTCCACCGCAGACAAGGCCGGTATCGTACTTCGGGTTCTGATTCAGATCGAACGTCAGAGTGCGCGGCCTCTCCGATTCCATCACTTCGCGCGCCGCCTGCCACACCTCAGCCTCAACGCAGCCGCCGCCGATGGTGCCGACGATCGAGCCATCGTCGCGCACCAGCATCTTGGCGGTCTTGAACGAAGGAATCGATCCGCGGACATTGACGATCGTTGCTACTGCTCCGCGGCGTGCGTCCTTTCGCAAGCGGACGATCTCTTCGTACAGGTCCATGTGCTGATTATGGTTCGCGGAGTCGGGAAGGTCAATTGCCGCAGCCGGCAAAAGGTCGGGCTGCGCTCGACTGGACAGCCGGGGCCGGCTGTCGCTACGCGGACCTAACGCGGTTTGTGCTAGCTTGTAGGGTTCAAATTCCCTTTGTCAACGCTCCAGGAGCACCCATGAAAGCGGTTCGCATTCATCAGTTCGGTGGGCCAGAAGTTCTGGTCTACGAGGATGTCCATGATCCGAAGCCGCGCAAAGATCAGGTTCTTGTCCGCGTGCGAGCGTGCTCTCTGAACCATCTCGACCTCTTTGTGCGCAAAGGACTGCCTGGCGTTAACCTGCCCCACATCCTCGGCAGCGACATCGCGGGCGAAATCGTCGAAGTAGGCGAGTACATCACCGACCTCAAGGCCGGACAGCGCGTGCTGCTTGCGCCTATGCTTTTCTGCAATCGCTGCGCGAAGTGCGTCGCCGGCCTGCAGAACGAGTGCCGCCAGTTTGCCGTGCTCGGCAACACCGTGGACGGCGGTAACTGCGAACTGATTGCGGTGCCTGCGGTAAATGTCATTCCCATCCCCGACTGGCTCGATTTCAATGAGGCCGCCAGTGTTCCGCTGGTGTTTGTTACAGCGTGGCACATGCTCACTGGACGCGCCGCCATCCGTCCAGGGCAAACCGTGCTGGTGCTGGGCGCGAACTCAGGCGTGGGCATTGCGGCCATCCAGATCGCGAAACTGTTCCACGCCCGCGTGATCGCTACCGCGGGCGACGAACGCAAAATGGAACGCGCCCGCGAACTCGGCGCCGATCTCGTCATCAACCATTATGAGCAGAAGATTTCGCAGGAAGTGCGCAAGATTACTAACTTCGAGGGAGTTGACATCGTCATCGAACACGTTGGCCTGGCTACCTGGGGGGAAAGTGTGAAATCGCTCAAAGCGGGAGGCACGCTTGTGACCTGCGGCGCGACGACGGGACCGAAAGTCGAACTCGATCTGCGATTTCTGTTCTCGCGCCAGCTGGCGTTGCTGGGGTCGTACATGGGGACGATGAGCGAATTGCATGAAGTGCTCGGGCACGTTTTTGCCGGACGCCTCAAGCCCATCATCGACCATACTTTCCTCTTGAAAGATATCCGCACCGCCCACGAGTACATGGAGAAGAGCCAGATGTTCGGCAAGATCGTGCTGAACCCGTAGGACGTTTGATTTCTCGCCCTGAAATCGGCGGAAAAGGCAGTCTTGCGTGCAGCCGCCGTCAGGGGCTAATGGCGAATGACTTTCGGCTTTGCCCTGTTTCTTTTGCCTCCTCTGCGCACTCGGCATCTCTGCGGTTAGAATATAGCGATGGCCCCAGAACTCAGTTTCGGCCCCTACGTTGATATCGAAGACGGCAAGAAGGTGGTCAAGGAACTTGTCTACGGAGATGGCGTGCCCGAAGGTATCGTCATGACCACGCTCGACGCGACCGTCAACTGGACACGCAAGAATTCGATCTGGCCGATGACGTTCGGGTTGGCCTGCTGCGCCATTGAGATGATGTCGATGGGTGCGTCGCGCTTCGATATCGCACGCTTCGGCGCTGAAGTGTTCCGGCCGTCGCCGCGCCAGTCGGACCTGATGATTATTGCTGGCCGCGTGTCGCAAAAAATGGCCCCCGTGATTCGTCAACTCTGGGAGCAGATGCCGGAACCGAAGTGGGTCATTTCGATGGGAGCGTGCGCGACTTCCGGCGGCGTTTTCAATAATTATGCGCTGGTGCAGAGCGTCAACCAGGTCATTCCCGTCGATATCTATGTTCCCGGCTGCCCGCCCCGTCCCGAGCAGTTGATTTATGCGATCACACTGCTGCAGGAAAAAATCATGATTGAACGGGGTTCGGTGAAGAAGGCGCTGAATCTGGCGCCGACGGCTGAGTAGCGATCAACCTACTCCTCAACTCCAAGATAGGAATTTGTCGTCCCGAGCGGAGCGAGGGATCGGGAGCTTGCCGCAGAATGCGGATCGCTCGCTCCGCTCGGGATGACAATTCAGTCTTTACTGTTTCATTCTCGTCGCCATCTGCCGTTCCGGCGGGGTCATCTGGTTCCAAATCGCGCTCAGGTCTTTTTCGAGGATCTGATTATTCGGGTCCACTCGCAGAGCCAGCGCAAACCATAAATATGATGTCGGCAGATCGCGCGGTGCACAGTGGCCAGTGGCATACATGGTTCCGAATGCGCTTCGGGCCTTGGCATTCGATTTGGCCGACGCAGCCTTCAGATGTTTCACCGCCTCGTCACAGTTTTCCGGCGCGCCTCGCCCGTAGAGATAGGCCTCGCCTTTGCGGAAGTCCGCGTCCCCGGTGTCGGCCGCGGCGGACGGGGGCACATTCGAAGCCTTGGGCGAGGTTACGCGGGGCTCGCGCTTTGCTGCCATCTTCTGACGTGGCGCGTCATGTGGCGCGATCTTTGCCGGAGTTGCGGGTACAGCCGTGGGCGGAGTCGCCGGCACCGGAGTCAGCGGTTTCTCCTCGGGCCCAAGCTTTGCCTCTTCATCCGCGGATTTCCGGGATGAGTCGCCGCTAGCGTTTGCGTTCTCCGATGTGCCCTGCGAGACTCTTGCGGACGGGGCCGCCGCTGGCGGAAGGCCTGCATCCGGCGTTGTAACCACATCCTGGGCCGTCGCCTTTTGACTTCCCGCAACGCTGAGATAGTTCGTGTACGTCCACCAGCCTGCTCCTCCCAATGCGGCTAGCAGCACCATCAGCAACAGGATCCGCCGTCCGCCGGTCTTGGGCTGCTCGGGCTCAAAAAAGGAATCCAAACCAGAGAAGGCTTTGTCCCGCAGCGAGTCCATACTAGGCTGATTCGCGCTGGGCTGATTTAGGCCCAGCATTGATGGACCATAGATCGGCAGCACCTGTTTATTGGCACTCCTGGTTGCGTTTTCCACGACTTGAGGCCGCAGCGGTTCCGGCGCGCTCGTTTTCTCTATCCTTGGTGCGGTCGATGGCAGAGGATTCGCTGCCGGCGCGTCTGCGGGTCGCCGGGCGTCAAGTAAGGTGCCACACATTCCGCAAAAGCGGAAATTGTCCGAATTGTCCTCACCGCATTTCGGGCAGATCACTATGGTTCTCCAGATGTGGTTCCTTACAGTTTAACTCCTGTCTTCGACCTAATTAAGTTCATCTGTTCATATTAGAATGCCGATGCCCGGTTTCCGCTTATGCCGAAAGCCTCCAGAGCCAAGCCCACGCCTGCCGCGAAGCGCTTCGAAGCCAGGCTTGAGCGCATGCGCTCCCGTCTCAATTGGGTCATCATCCGCATACCGTTCGATGCAACCAAACTCTGGGGGTTGCGCGGCCAGATCAAAGTAAAAGGCGAAATTAACGGGTTCGCGTTTCGCACCTCGCTGTTTCCTACCCGCGAGGGCTGGCACTTTCTGCTGGTCAACAAGCGCATGCAAAAAGGAGCACGAGCCTTCGAAGGCAGCGTCGCCCGTCTTCAGATGGAACTCGACAGTGAAGAACGGATCGTAACCATCCCCGAAGAACTCACGCGCCTTCTCAGCCAGGATCGCTCGCTTCGGCGCTGGTATGACGAACTGAATCCTTCAACACGCGGTGACATTGCTAAATGGATTACCGAACCGAAAGGCGCTGCAGCCCGCGTGCGTCGCACGGAGCAAATTGCGGAGCGCCTGCTCAGCGTCATGGAAGCGGAACGGGAACTGCCGCCCATTCTGCAGGTAGCCTTCGCGCGCCATCCACGCGCCCGTGAAGGTTGGGATAGCATGTCGGCCTCACGCCGGCGCGGACATCTGTTTGGCATTTTCTACTACCGAACTCCAGATGGCCAGGCGCGGCGCATCGACAAAATGCTCGAGGACGCGACCGCGCACGCCGAGAAAATGAGCAACAAGAAAAGGTAGGCCATACTCCGAGGAAGCCACGTTATGCCAGCTTCAATTCCGCGTTTGACCGCCTCACACTCTGCGTTGCACAATGCAAAATCACCGCAGCGTGGGCAGACGCCGTCCTGAGGATATTATGAAATTACGTTTTCCCTTAGCAGTCATTGCTCCGGTAATCAGTGCTCCGGCAATACTGGTTCTCGCAATCGTCACTTCACTTGTCGCTCAGACTTCAAGCTCCCAGGCAAGCACTGCGAAGCGAGCCATCACCGAAAAAGACCTGTTTAGTTTCGTTTGGATGGCCGATCCGCAGGTTTCGCCAGATGGGTCGCGCGTCGTCTTTACACGTGTCGTCACCGACGAGAAGCGCACTGGGTATGAGACGTCTATCTGGATGGTCGGCACCTCCGGCAACGAAGCTCCGGTGCGCCTCACTAATGGCAAGCATGACACGCACGCCCGCTGGTCGCCGGACGGCAAGCGCATCGCGTTCGTTCGCGGAGGAGAGAAAGACGACAGCGGCAAACCTCGCCCGTCGCAAATTGCGATTCTGTCGCTGACTGGTGGCGAAGCCCGCATCATTACTGATCTGCCGAAAGGCGCAGCCGGTCCGGTCTGGTCGCCGGACAGCAGGCGCATCGCTTTTTTGAGTTCGACCACGCCGGAAGATATCAACAAAGAGCAGCGCAAGAAGAATGACGCAAAAGCTGACAACACAAACTCTAATTCCAACTCTAAAGACGCGTCCACCAGCAGCTCGGTGCCCAAGGCTGACGCCGATGGCGACCACGAATCTGACATCCACATCATCACTCGTGCCGTCTATCGCGACAATGACGAAGGTTATCTCGATTTCAAGCGGCACGAACACATCTGGGTGGTGGAGGTCCCAGCCACATCCGACGAACCGGCGAAACCGGTGCAGCTTACCAGCGGTGACTACGATGAAGGCGGAGTTTTCTGGACGCACGACGGTTCGCGAATCTACTTCCTGACCAGCCGTATTGACGAGCCTTATTACGAGACGGGCAGCACGGATGTTTACTCAGTCGCCTCGACTGGAGGCGCACCCGAAAAGCTGGCTACCGTTCCGATGGACATCTACAGCCTCACGCTCAGCCCCGATGGCCATCGAGTAGCTTTCCACGGTTCCGTAACCCAGCCGGTCCGTTCCTATTCTCAGCCTGACCTCTGGATCATGGACCTTGTTCCGAATGCGCAGCCCCGCAACCTTACTGCGGGCTACGACTTCGACATGGGCAGTTCCGTCTTCGGCGATAATGCTGCCCCGCGTGGGGGCGCCCACGCAACCCTTTTCTGGTCTCCGGACGGCCGCTGGCTTTTCGACATCGTGGAGAAGCGGGGACGCACGCCGCTGGTTCGTGTGGACGCCCAAACGGGAGCAATTACCGAAATTACTCACGGCAATCAGGCCGTACTCGATTTCTCCATCACACCCGATGCTCACACTACAGTTGCGCTGGTCTCTACGCCCGTCATGATCGGCGATCTGTTCAACGTGTCGATGGACGACAGCAAAGACGGCGCGCAAACGCGCATCACCGACGCGAACAAAACGCTCTGGTTTCAGCTGAACCTCACCGCGCCGGAAGAAATTAATTACTCCAGCTTTGACGGCCTGCGCATTCAAGGATGGATTCAGAAGCCGCCCGATTTCGATCCCAAAAAGAAATATCCCTTGATCCTCAACATTCACGGCGGCCCGCACGCCGCTTATGGCTGGGTCTTCGATCACGAGTTTCAATGGATGGCGGCAAAAGGCTATGTGGTGCTCTACCTCAATCCGCGCGGCTCGACCAGCTACGGCCAGGACTTCGGCAACATCATTCAGTACCACTATCCCGGCGACGACTACCGCGACCTGATGGTGGGAGTGGACGAAATCCTCAAGCGGGGCTATGTCGATTCCAGGAAACTCGGAGTCACGGGCGGTAGCGGCGGCGGCGTGCTCACCGACTGGACGGTTACACAGACCGATCGCTTTGCCGCTGCAGTATCGCAGCGCGATATCTCGAATTGGGCCTCGTGGTGGTACACCGCCGATTTCACTTTGTTCCAGCCGAGGTGGTTCAAGGCGCCGCCTTTTCAGGATCCGAATGACTATGCCAACCGCTCGGCGATCACGTTCGTCGAGAAAATCCACACTCCCATGATGTTTATTCTGGGGCAGGCCGATTACCGCACTCCGCAGGACTCGGGCGGAGAGCAACTATTCCGCGCGCTTAAGTATCTGAAGCGCCCGACGGCTATGGTGGTTTTTCCGCGCGAGACGCATGAACTGTCACGCTCAGGCGAGCCATGGCATCGGATCGAGCGGCTCGACAACATTGTGGGCTGGTTCGATAAATGGCTGATGGGAGTGCCCCGTCCGGAATATGAGGTGCGGCCCGAAAAACAGGGAACGAAATCTGCCGGCCATTGAACCGATTCCTGGCTGAACGACGCTGGTTGGTACTATGACCGACGTAACCGCACGCCGCGGTTTCTTCTGCTATACTGCTGTTAACGCTTTTGCTACGGTTTGCTCGTTAAGCGGGGATCCTGATGGATCCGCACCACTTCCGCATTTCCTGCCCGCCGTTTGGTTCCAGCGCCAATTTCATTGCGAGCGGCATGCGAACTCTCGACACCTAGTTTAAAAACACGAGTCTGAGAAATTGACATTAAGCCCCTCCAGAAAGAAAACAATCGAATGACAACATTTACCGAACTGCCCCTCTCTGCTGCGTTGCAGCAGAAGTTGGCGGCAGCTCAATTCATTACCCTCACACCCATCCAGGCGCGCGCCATTGCTCCTGCCCTCGAAGGCAAGGACGTGATTGGCACCGCCCAGACCGGCACCGGCAAGACGCTGGCGTTCCTGATTCCGATTATCGAAATGCTGCGCGCTGAATCGTCGAAGCCTCAGTCAACCAAACAGGTCAGAGCTCTAGTCCTGTTGCCCACCCGTGAACTGGCCATGCAGGTTCACGAGCAGTACGAACAGTTGCGCGACAAGAACATGCCGAAGGCGGCGCTGGTGATCGGCGGCGTCTCCGAGAAGGCCCAGATCCAAAGCCTCCGCTCCGGGTGCGAGTTCGTAATCGCAACTCCCGGACGCTTGCAGGATTTCATCACCCGCAAGTTTGCGGACTTGCGTCACGTGAAGATACTGGTGCTCGACGAAGCCGACCGCATGCTGGATATGGGTTTCCTTCCAGCGATTCGGCGCATCGTGCAAATCCTGCCGCAGCGCCGCCAGACGCTGTGTTATTCCGCCACTATGGAACAATCGGTGGCCGCGCTGGTGAACGACTATACCCGGGAGCCGGTGCGCATAGCGCTGGGCTCGGTTCTGAAGCCTGCGGAAAGCGTGCAACTCGAAGCCTATGAGGTGCGTCCGTCCGAGAAACTGGATGTGCTGCGGCAGTTGCTGTATGAGGAGAAGGGACAAACCCTGATCTTCACGCGCACCAAACGCGGCGCCCACCGGCTGGCCCAGGAACTCGAGCGCGATGGCTTCTTGGCCGCCATGATTCACGGCGATCGCACGCAGTCACAACGCAACGGCGCCTTGAGCGGATTTCAAGAAGGACGCTTCCGAGTGCTGGTCGCGACCGATATCGCATCGCGCGGCCTGCATTGCGATGATGTCGCGCACGTGATCAACTACGACCTGCCTAAGATGGCGGAGGATTTCATTCACCGCGTCGGGCGCACCGGACGAGCCGGCTCTCAGGGCCGGGCTTCCACACTATTCACAGCCGCGGAGAATCTCGCCCTTCGCGATATTGAGCGCACCTTGAAGCTGCGCATCGAACGCAAGCAGGTGGATGCATCCGCCTCGTCCAACGACCAGCCGAAGCGGTTTGTTCAAAACACTCTGGCATCGCGGACGCTGACCGCCTTGCCAGGTGAGGTTTTCGTTTAGAAATCTGTTCGGGAATTTTTTTGTAGAAGGAAGTAGGACCGAGTTCGCCGGAGCCTTGCGCTCCGGCGAATCCCCGACCTAATGCTCGACTGGCTTGCCGTGCGGTGTGAGTAGCTCGACAGAATCTGGTTCGTCTTCAACTCCAATGCGGAACAGTGCGGCTTGGGCTTCGGCGAGCTCGCGCATCTCCCGCAATTCGTCCTGTTCGTCCACCACTCCGCTTCCTGGTTTTTCCTCTTTCCGCTGAGTTTTGCGCTCGTTCTTGTCGCGTTGTTTCTGTTGGCGCGCTTGTTCTTTCTGACGCTTGCTAAAAGTCGATCGGCCTCTCGGCATACGTAATACCCCCGGAATTTCTATTTTTATGATGATGGCCGGCTACGTATAGTGTCTGTAGGGTTGGCCCAGATTTTTGGTCCTTGGAGTAAACTTCCGGAATCAACCAGAAGATTGACGCATTCCTCTTTTGTTCCAAGCCTTAATCATACTATAACCTCGAACCGGGCCCTGACGCACAGCGATCCCGCTGCATCTCGGCAGTTCTATCGCGTGCGCCTACAAGGACGGGGTGAAAATGGCCCGGGAAAGGTGCCTTCTGAGAACTTCGGTCGCGCTGCTGTGACGCTTCGCCCCGCTCAACAGCCGAGGGCGGCTGTCCCTACGTGAGCGGTGCTGCGCCTGGTTTGCCAGCTTCGGCAGCAACGTGTTACCATCGAACACGTTACGAAAACGAGAAGAGACAGGAGTGCAACAGGTTAGTGTTAGCCAGAGAGCAAAAGCAATCCGTCGTTGACACGTATCGCACGCACGCTACCGATACCGGCAGTCCCGAAGTTCAAATCGCTCTGCTGAGCGAGCGCATTGGTCAGTTGACGGAACACTTCAAAACGCACCAGAAAGACCACGGCTCGCGCCGCGGACTTCTCATGATGGTGAGCCGGCGTCGTGGTCTGCTCGACTATCTGAAGAAGTACGACTCGGAACGGTACAAAACCGTTATTTCCAAGCTCGGCATCCGCAAGTAAGCGCGCGACCGGTTCCGCGTGGAGCCGGTTCCAGAGTTCGAGAGCCTCAGCAAAGTGCGTTCCCAACCGCGGCCCCTGGCATACGCCCGTCCATTGCGGACTCCGTACCCTGGCGCATGCCCTTCTGCCCTACTTCCGCCCTATAAAAGGATGACCTATGAAGCCTGAAGCCACAAAAGTTTCCGTCGAGATCGCAGGCGGAAAATCCCTCTCCTTCGAATCCGGAAAACTTGCCAAGCAGGCGGGCGGCGCAGCCGTTGTGCGCTTCGGCGAAAACGTCGTCATCGCCACTGCGACCGCCAATCCCGACCCCCGCGAGGGCATCGACTTCTTTCCGCTCACGGTCGACTACCGAGAATACACCTACGCCGGCGGACGCATCCCCGGCGGTTTCATCAAACGCGAAGGGCGCATGAGTGAGCGCGAGACCCTCACCTGCCGCCAGATTGACCGGCCGGTCCGTCCCATGTTTGCAGACGGGTTCAAGTGCGAGACCCAGATCATAGCCTTGGTTCTCTCCGCCGATACGGAGAATGATCCCGACGTCTGCGGCATCAACGCCGCGTCCGCTGCATTGACCGTCTCGGATATTCCGTTTCTCGGCCCGATCGGCGCGGTGCGCGTCGGCTTGGTGGAAGGCCGCTTCATCGCCAATCCCACCTACACTGAAATGCGCGACGGACTGCTCAACATCATGGTCGTAGGCACCGCCGATGCCATTGTCATGATCGAGTCGGGCGCGAAAGAAGTGAAAGAAGAGACGGTGGTGGACGCGATCGAATTCGCGCACACCGAAATCAAGAAGATCTGTGCCGCCATCAACGAGCTGCGCGCCAAGGTAGGCAAGCCGAAACGCCAGGTGACGCCGCCAGAATTCGACGAGGCATACTTCAAGACTCTGGAATCGAAAGTTGGTACTCGACTGAGTGATGCGCTTGATACTGCAAAACATCCGAAAGCCCAGAGCTACGAATTAGTACGGGTGCTGGAGAAGGAACTGCTGGCCGCTCTGCCCGAGGACGACGAAGCCGGCAAGGAAAAGCTCAAGAAGTACTACGAGATCCTGCGGGAACGCATTTTCCGCAACCAGGTGATCGATCACAAGCGCCGTCCCGATGGACGTGCCTTCGACCAGATCCGCGAGATCTGGATCGAGGCCGGTGTTCTGCCACGCGCGCACGGCAGCGCAATATTCACCCGCGGTGAAACCCAGGCATTAGTCACCACCACGCTCGGCACCAGCGACGACATGCAGCGTCTCGAAGGTTTTGAAGGCGAAGCCAAGAAGCGCTTCATGTTGCACTACAACTTTCCGCCGTTCTCCGTGGGAGAAGTCGGCTTCATGCGCGGCGCCGGACGCCGCGAGATCGGCCACGGTGCACTCGCTGAGCGCGCTGTTTCGGCGGTGCTTCCAACCGAAGACAACTGGCCTTACGCGATGCGTGTCGTCTCCGACATTCTGGAATCGAACGGATCGTCGTCAATGGCCACAATTTGCGGCGCTTCCCTTTCGCTGATGGATGCAGGCGTTCCGTTGAAGGCTCCGGTAGCTGGAGTAGCGATGGGATTGGTGAAAGAAGGTGAGCACTACGCCATCCTGACCGACATCGCGGGCGCGGAGGATCATTACGGCGACATGGATTTCAAGGTTGCTGGAACCAAAGACGGTATCACCGCGCTGCAAATGGATATTAAAGTTGCGGGCATCACTTCGCAGATCATGCGCGAGGCACTGGCTCAGGCGCAGCGCGGCCGGTTGTTCATTCTAGGAAAGATGGACGAGATTCTGACCGAACCGCGAGTGAAGGTGTCGGCATACGCGCCTCGCATCTACACCCTGCAGATTCCGGTGGACAAGATTCGCGACGTGATTGGGCCCGGTGGCAAGATGATCCGCAGCATCATTGAGCAAACAGGCGTGAAGATCGACGTGGAGGATTCTGGCAAGGTCAACGTGGCGTCGAACGATGAAGTTTCGGCGAATAAGGCTTTGCAGATTATCCGCGATCTGACGGCCTCGGCCGAGGTAGGCAAGACTTATCTCGGAAGGGTCAGCCGTCTGGCGGACTTCGGGGCGTTCGTCGAGATTCTGCCGGGATTGGATGGCCTGCTGCACATCAGCGAAGTCGCCGAACACAGAATCAAAGATGTTCGCGATGAACTGAAAGAAGGCGACCAGGTGCTGGTGAAAGTTCTGGCCGTCGAAGGCAATCGGATCAAACTGTCCCGCAAGGCGATCCTGAAAGAGCAGCGCGCCAAAATGGGGGGCGGAACTCCGCCACCGGAAGCCGACGCGGTAGCGGATCTGTCGCCGTCAGTTCCGGCGCCCGCAGTGCCGCAGGGCACACCTACGGCAGTGATCGAAGGCGGCGCGGAGTTCGATGCGGACGATGAGCCAAACTTCAACCGCGTAGACGGAGTCGTTGCATCGGTAGAAGCGGGCGCCGCGCGTCCGGAAGGTGCGCGTGAAGGCCGTCCCAGCGGCGGAGGTGATCGCGATCGTAATCGTCGGCGGCGGGGACGCGGACGTGGTCCCGGCGGCGGCCAGGGAGGTCACGGTGGTGGCCATTCCGGCGGCGGTGGCGGACGCGGAAGAAGGTAGGATCAGTTCTCAGTAAATGCGAGGGCCGCAGCGATGCGGCCCTTTCTCTATTTGGCAAATTGTCAGAAGGATAGACGCTTGAAAATGGTTTCCGGTATCTGTTGGACAGCCATCATAACGTAGCGCCAGACTTTTGGTGTGTAGAGGACATCGGGAGAGCGGCGTTCGAGGGCACGCACGATGTCGCGGCTAACCTGCTCGGGATCGGCAAAGCGTGCGGCGTTGGGCAGATGATCGGTCATGCGAGTCTGCACAGGTCCGGGCTTAATGGTGATGACACGCACGCCAGCGGGATACAGGCGGCTGCGGAGTCCCTGTAGGAAAAGGGAAAGCGCGCCCTTTGCCGAACCGTAGACATAGTTGGAGCGGCGTCCCCGATCTCCGGCGACGGAGGTGATGGCAGCCAGGCATCCGGTGCGCCGGCGTTCCAAATCGGCGGCGAACAGAGTCAAGATTGCGGTGGCACTGACGAAATTGACTTGCAATTCTTCCAGGAGAACGTCAACCGACGTTTCCGAATCCTTCTGGTCGTGCATGGCGCCGTAAGCGAGTAGTACGGTGTCAAAGTCGGGTAATGTGCGGCGGGCAAAATCAAAGACTGCAGCATGCTGTTGCACATAAGCTAAGTCGGCAGCGTAAGTGAAGATTTGTTGCGCGCCTCGAACTGCTAAGTCGCCCTCTAATTCACTCAGACGCTGCGGTGAGCGAGCTACGAGGAGTAATTCGCAGCCCTGACGAGCCAATTGCCGCTCGACCTCCAGCGCAATGCCGGAAGTGGCTCCGAGAATGACAACTTTCCTCATGGCGGTTGCAGGTGTAGGGTTGGTCATCCAGCCTCCGTCACACGTCGCCAAAATGAGGACGACATCTTGGGGTCGATGTAGGGAACAAAGCTGCGCCAGCGCGGAATCGAAGCTTCAAACAGGGAAGGGCTCATGCGGGCGTCTTTCGCGGGATAGAGCGCTCCACTACTTTGTCGGACAACTTCATCGAGTGACTGCATCAGTTTGAGCGTACGCTCGCCTCGCATGGCAAAGTCGAGCGCGATGGTGAGTCCGGGGCGCGGGAATGAGAGCAGGCCGGCCGGCGGCGCAGAACCAAATTGCTTCAGAACACCCAAGAAAGAACCCATGCCGGACCGCGCGATGCGATCGAATAACTCCTCGAAGGCTTCGGCGTTCGTCTCCGGGATTACGCACTGATATTGCAGAAACCCATGTCTACCGTAAAGCAAGTTCCACTGCCGAATGGAATCGAGCGGGTAGAAAAACGAGTCGTAGGGCACAAGGGCTGCGCCTTTCTTGCCCGCGTGAATCCGATAGTAGGCGGTGTTGAAAGCTCTTACAGAATAACGGTTGAGCATCCAAGCCGGCAGCGCGAAGGGCAGTGTGAAACCACGACCGGGATGGAATTCCTTGCCCCGATCGGCGGCATGGTTGCCGCGAAAGAAGATGCCGCGAGGGTTCTTTCCGGCGAAACAATCGAGCCATGCCACCGTGTATTCGAAGCGGTCGTTGCTTTCGCGGCTAAGGTCGAGGAAAGTGTTCAGAGAATGAAACGGGATGGACTCGGCGTCGATCCAGGGCCCAGCCACGCGTTTGAGTTGGATGTCCGCCCAGGCGATTACGCCGGTCAGGCCGAGGCCACCGATAGTCGCGCGTAACATGTCTGAATTTGTCTCGGAATTACAGATCACGAGGCCATCGTTTGAGCGATGCAGAGCGACTTGGCGAACGTGTGCGCCGAAGGTTCCAGCGCAGTGATGGTTCTTGCCGTGGACGTCGTTAGCGATGGCCCCGCCGACGGTAACGAAGCGAGTGCCAGGCGTGACGGGAAGAAACCAGCCTTTAGAAAGAAACACGTCGATGATGTCGGAAAGGCTGACTCCGCTTTCGCAGCGCAGCATTCCGGTGGATTCGTCGAAACCGAGGATGCGGTTGAGGCGGCCGCAGTCGATCAGTTCGCGGCCGGCGTTGAGACACGAATCGCCATAGCTGCGGCCGAGGCCGTAAGGGAGCAGGGAGCCGGGCGCGGCAGTCTTGAGAATTTCCGGCACCTGATCGTTCCATGCCGGCTTGTGCACGTAATGGTGTGCAGTCTTCGGATAACGGCCCCACGAGAGAACTCTCGTGATGGGCGGCGAGGCTGCAGGTTGCTTGCGTAAGGTCGCGGCTGATTGACCGGGCATACTAAGTATCCCAAAGACAGTTCGATAATGCCGGAGGCTGATTGCCTCCGTATTTCATCACCCTACCAGTTTATGTTTGTCATGCTCGCCGCGATGACCGCCAACGAAGCCAGGGCCACTCCGTAACTGACTGGGTCTCGAATGGCGAGCGTGACTGGGTCTTCCTTTAACTCTCCGCGATGCGCCATCAGCCAGGTTCGGCTGAGCCAATAGAGAACGATGGGGCAAAGCAGAAAGAGAAACTCCGGCGAGGAGTAGAGCAAACGCACGTCCTGACTGTGAACATAGAGGCTGAAGATGACGACCGCGGAAAAGCTGCTGCCGACGCCGAGCGAGAGCAGAAGCTCGCGGTCGCCGGTGCGATATCCGCGTCCCGAGTTACCCGTCCTGACTAAGTCGCTGGCGTGGAGTAACTCCGAGTAACGCTTCGCCATCGCGAGGCTAAGAAAGAAGAACATTGAAAACGCCAGGAACCATTGCGAGAGAGGCGTGGCGGAAATCAGCGCCCCGGCAAGGATGCGAAAACTGTAGAAGCTGGAAAGAACGAAGACGTCGAGCAGGGCAATCTTTTTGAGATAGAGCGAATACAACATGGTAAGGGCCGCGTATGCGAGTAAGACTAGACCAAATTGCACGTCGAGCAGGAACCCCATGCCGAGCGCGGCGGAGAGCAATACGAACGAGGCGAACAGCCCTTCGGGGATGGAAATGTCCCCGGCAGCGAACGGGCGCTCTTTTTTCCAGGGATGCTCACGATCGGAATGGAGATCGAGAAGGTCGTTGAGAATGTAGAGTCCGGAAGCGCAAAAGCCGTAGAGCGCGAAGCCAATGGAAGTTCGGATAAGGGGCTCGAGCGCCCGGTTGTGGGACAGAGCCAGTGGCAAGAAGAGCAACAGATTTTTCGCCCAATGATGGCCGCGGAGCGCGCTGATCCATGAGTGGAACGATGTGCGGAAGGAAGTGCGGAACAAGCGCGGTTCCAGGATGGCGCCTTTGAGCGCAGTTACGGCGGCGGCTTGCCCGGCGCGAGCTTCCGTCCCGACCACATATGCTGCCCGGGCGTTGCGCCAAACTTCTACATCGGCGGCAGAGTCGCCCATATATTCAAAGCCGGTCTCGGCGAAGTGCTGGGATAAAAACTCAGCTTTGTGCGCTCCCTTGAGATTCACCTGGCCGTCGCTGGCGTGGACTTCGTCGAACAAGCCGACATATCGCGCAATCGACTCAGCCAGCTCGCGGTCGGCTGCCGTGACCAGCGCGATGCGGCTGCCGGCGGCTTTTTCCTGCCGGAGAAGATCGAGAACTTGGTGCCGATAAGGAAGGCGCGCGGGGTCGATTTGGACTTTGGCGGCGAGCTGGCGTTTGAGGGCAGCCCGCCCCGAAAGCAGCCAGAAGGGAAGCAGCAGGAGTGTAAGAGGGCGGGTCTTGAGGAGGACAAGTACGCATTCCCAAAGGACGTCGCCTCGGATCAAGGTGCCATCGAGATCGACGCACAAAACCGGGCGCAGCGCCTTGACGGTCCCGACTCCCGTGACAGACCCCATGGGATTATCGTCGCATAAAAGGGAGGGCAAACTACGGGAATAAGCGGCACACCTAGGTAACCTGAGTAACATGCGCGCAGCAGGAGGGCCGGTTAGTATGAGCTCTGATCGGGAGCGGAGTGATCGATTCTGTACGCGAAACACATGGACGAGTCCCAACGTCATCCGGAACCTAGCGCCTTGGAATTACTGGCCAAGTATCTGCGACGGCCAGGCGTTCTACTCCCCGTGCTCGGGTTGATAACGTTCGTGCTTTATAGCGGCTCGCTGTCTTTTGATTTTGTATGGGATGACCATCCGCAGATTGTGAATAGTCCGATCATCCGGACATGGAGCAATCTGCCGCGGGCGTTCGGGAGTGACCTGTGGTATCACGTAGCGCGGCACCAGGTGTATTACCGGCCGCTGTTCGTCGCTTGGTCGATGCTGAATTACACGTTGTTCGGATTGCGGCCGTGGGGATGGCACCTGGGAGCGGTTCTGTTGCATGTCGGCGCGGTGGCAGCAGTGTTTTATTTGGCGCGGCGGTTGGGGTTGGAATACTGGGCGGCGGCGCTGACAGCGCTGATTTTCGCGCTACATCCGATTCACATTGAACCGGTGGCGTGGGTTTCCGCCGCTTCGGACACGATGGTCACGATGTTTGCGGCGCTGGCTTTTGCGGCGTTTCTTAGCGGACGTGATCGCGAAGGTAAGAACAGAGCCGCCTGGTGGATCGCGTCGTTGATGCTGCTGGCATGCGCACTGCTGACGAAAGAAATGGCGGTAGTGTTTTCGGCGTTAGTCGGAATCTACGCGTGGCTGCACCCGGCGAAAGAAAAAGCATCGCCAGGGCACAGGGTTCTTGGGGCCGTAAAAGAGGCGGCTCCATACGCCTTGGTCACGCTAGCTTATGCACTGTTGCGTAAGCACGCACTGCCGCACGTAACTGGGGAATTTGACCCCAGTCACGGGGTGATGGACATGCTTCGGACCTTGCCGCTCGTTCTGTCCATTTATCTGCGGCAGTTGCTGCTGCCGGTGGGCATCACGGCGCTCTATTACACGCCTTATGTTACGAGTGTCAACCTCAGTCATGTGATCGCTCCGGCGGCGGTACTGGGTGCGGCGCTGATTGGTTTGTGGTATTGGAATCGGCGCGAAGGGAATTCCACCGTTGCGTTTGCAGGGTTGTGGCTTCTGATCGGGCTGGCGCCAGCGCTGTATTTGCGGAACTTTGGCAACGGCGATTTCGTGCGCGACCGTTACATGTATTTGCCGTCGATCGGATTTGCGATTCTGGCAGCGGTCGGTCTGCGGCGGATGCCATCCATTAAGGCATTGAGCGTGCAGACCGTGCAGTGCTGTGCAGTAGCCGTGCTGTGCAGTGGTTATGTGTGCGCATCAATCTCGCAGCAGGTGTACTGGGGAAACGATCTGCTGCTGCTGGTGCGCGGGCAATCTCTGTATCCGGGGAATCCGTATGCAGCGGCGGGGCTGGCGAAGGAGTACAGCCAGATGGGAGCGCACGATCGTGCAATTGCACTGGCGCAGTCGGTGGTGAGGGACCATCCGGAATATGGCTATGGCCCGCTGGCGCTGGCGGAAGCATACATCCACGCCGGTCGATTCGAGGAAGGCCGCGTTTGGCTGGACCGAGTGGATCCGGATTACGCCAAGTCGGAAGTGGGGATGGCGGGACTCGCCGGGTTGTACGGACAAATGGGCGACTATGAGCGCGCTCTCGTGCTTTGCTCGGAAATCCTGTCGAAGGAACCAAATCTTTATTCGGCGCTCTATAACTGCGGCAATATTCACCTGATGGACGACCAGTACAAGGACGCAGAACAGTTACTGTCGCGCGCCGTGCAGTTAGTGCCGGAAGATGCAGCTCCGAAACATTTTCTGGGGCGCGCACTTCTAAGAGATGGACGGAACGAGGAGGCGCAACCCTACCTGCTGCAGGCGGTCGCCATGGACCCGAAGGTTTGGGACTATCACTATTGGCTCGCCGTGTCGCTCGAAGAAGGCGGCAAGGTGTCTGCGGCGCGGGCCGAATATCGGCGGGCGTTACAACTGAACCGGGACAGCAAAGAAGCGAAGCTGCATCTGACGGCGCTGGAGGCAAAGTGAAGAAGGCAATGGAGAACGCTTCCACGAAGTCAGAGATTCAGATTGACCCCGCCCTGAACGTAGAAATCCCGAGCGTGGAAATGAGGGTCCGCGAACATGGTACGGAGGCGCTGCAGGCCAGCTCGAGCGAAGTGGCAGCGTTTGCGGCCGCCCAGGGGTGGGTAGTTCACTTGCTGGTGCTGGTTGCGGTGTTGGTCATCGCTGCACTGTATGTTGGCGCCCACATCGGCAGCGGTTGGGTTCCGGCGGACGACGGGACTCTGAGCCAGAGCGCGCTGCGAGTGCTGCAGGGACAACTTCCGCATCGCGATTTTGGGGAGATCTACACCGGCGGTCTGAGCCTTATCCATGCGCTGGCGTTTCGTGCGTTCGGCGTGAATCTGATGTCGCTGCGCATCTGTGTGTTTCTGTTTTTCCTGGCGTGGCTACCGGCCGTCTACTATGTTGCGCAGCGCTTTACTTCGGCGATTCCAGCGGGAGCGATCGCGTTGCTGGCAGTAGCGTGGAGCTACCCCAATTATCCAGCTGCCATGCCTTCCTGGTACAACCTGTTCTTCGCGACGTTTGGGGCAGCGGCAATGCTGCGCTACCTGGAGGTACGGACGCGGCGATGGCTGTTCTTGGCGGGTGTATGCGGCGGAGTGTCCATCCTGATCAAGGTGATCGGAGCGTACTACATTGCCGGCGTGCTGCTATTTCTTGCCTTTCTTGAACAGAGCGAAAACTCGGAAGGGCGGATTTCGGAGGAAAGATCGGAGAAAAGTTCCGATAAAAGCTCGGAGGGGGAGCGGTCGAAGAGCTGGCCATACCGCGTGTTCAGCGCAGGTGCAATGCTGCTATTTCTGGCCGTGCTGCTCATGGTGCTGCGCGCGCGGCTGGGACCGGCGGAGTTATACCACTTCGTGCTGCCGTCGGTGGTGGTGGTGGCGCTCATCCTGTGGGGAGAAGCGAGGGTGCGGGCGGGAACGGAGCAACGATTCAGAACGATGTTTCGCGCGGTGATTCCATTTCTGTGTGGCGTGGTATGCCCGATAGCTATTTTCCTAGCGCCATACGCGCGGTCGGGCGTGGTGTGGAGGTTCTTGTCGGGCGTAAGTTCGAGCGCAATTTCCCGGTCGGTCGGCCTGGGAGTGCTTCGCCCGGTAGGATTTGAAAACATTATGTGGGCGCTTCCGCTGGTGGGGGTTCTGGCAGCGGCGATGTATTGGGAGAAGTTTCAGGGAAAAATCATTGGAGCGGCTCTCGGTGTAGCGGCGGTGGTGATTGTGGTGCGGGCTGCGCAGTCGTTCGATATCGTTCTTGCCGTCTGGCATTCGGTGACGGTGTTAACGCCGATTGCGGTACTGCTCGGGGCCGTGCTGGTGTGGATGCGGAGGAAGCCAGGCGCGCAGACTAAGCTTCAGCGGCAGCAAGTTGTGCTGCTGATCGCGTTGGCGGGAACCTGCAGCCTGGTGCAATTTCCATTTGCGGCTGCGATCTACCTGAGTTATTCGGTGCCCCTGACGCTGCTGGCGCTGGTGGCGATCGTGTCCACGGGCAAAACGCAGCGCGGGACATATGCGCTGGCCTCGGTGGTGGGGCTTTATCTGGCGTTTGGCGTGGTCAGCCTCGTTCCACGCTACATCTACGAAATCACCTGGATAGTCGGTCCCATGCAGACGATGCAGACGCCACGAGCGGGCGGCCTAAAGATCGAAGAAGCGGTATTTTTCGATGCCTTAGCCCGCTTCCTGCGAGAGCACAGTCCGAACGGATTGATGTTTGCCGGCAACGATTGTCCGGAGTTGTTCTTTCTTTCCGGGCTGAAGAACGTAACACGTGACGATACCGGCGCATCGCCAGAGGAGATTCTGAAGGCGGTGCAGTCTGAAGACCTGCACCTGGTGGTCCTCAACGACGCGCCATTTTTCCCTGGAGCGGCGATGCGGCCCGACGTAGAGGCCGAAGTAATGAAGAGATTTCCGCATAACACGCGCTTCGGGATCTTCCAGGTATTTTGGAGGTAGGAAATACTAAGAAAACATCCGGTTCAACGGAGTTGCAACGCGGCGCTTCGATTTCGATGGAAGTTTTGAATGCCTACACTCGTAACCCATCACACGCTTCCGACGATGGATAGTCTTGGAGAGGGTGCGTGACCATCACGATTGGCTGGGGGCGGCGGCGCGCTTGGGGAAGATGTTGCCGACGCGACGTATTTCGGCGCCCACGGCCTTCAGTTTTTCTTCGATGTTCTCGTAACCTCGATCCAGGTGATAAACGCGGTCGATGATGGTCTCGCCGTCGGCGACCAGGGCGGCGAGCACGAGCGAGGCCGAGGCGCGCAGGTCGGACGCGAGCACGGCGGCGGCGCTGAGGGGAGTTCCGCCGCGGACGATGGCACGGCGGCCTTCGATCTTGATGTTCGCGCCCATGCGGACCAGTTCCTGCGCGTGCATGAAGCGGTTCTCGAAAATATTCTCCGCGATGATCGACGTGCCCGCCGCTTGCGTGGTGAGCGCCATGTATTGCGCCTGCATGTCGGTAGGGAAGCCGGGATATTCTTCCGTGTTCATATCCGCGGATTGCAGCGGGTGATCGCCCATGACGCGGACCGAGTCGGCTTTCACCGCGGTCTTCACGCCGGTTTCTGCGAGCTTCTGCAGGATGGCGGCGAGGTGCGCGGGCTCGCATCCAGTAACGTTGATGTCCCCGCCGGTGAGAGCTCCGGCGATGATGAAGGTTCCGGCTTCGATGCGGTCGGGGATGATGCGATGCTTCGCGCCGTGGAGCTTGGCGACCCCCTTCACGCGGATCGTAGACGTGCCGGCGCCGTGAATCTTGGCCCCCATAGCGTTGAGCAGCGCGGCCAGGTCCGCAACCTCAGGTTCACGGGCGCAGTTCTCCATGACCGTATCGCCATCGGCAAGCGTGGCGGCCATAAGCACGTCTTCGGTGCCGGTGACGGTAATTTTGTCGAAAACAACTTCGGCGCCACGGAGGCGATCGCCCTTGAGCGGATCAGTGACGGCCTCAACATAGCCGTGCTCCTGCGTGATTTTGGCGCCCAGACGTTCCAGGCCCTTGATGTGCAGGTCGATGGGGCGCGCGCCGATGGCGCATCCGCCGGGCAACGAGACTCGAGCGCGGCCACAGCGGGCGACTAGCGGTCCCAGGACGAGCGTGGAGGCGCGCATGGTCTTCACCAGTTCATAAGACGCTTCGGGAGCGGCGAGCGTGCGCGCGCAAATCGTCGTCCGATGATGGGCGCGTCCGTAGCCCAGTTCGACTTCGGCGCCCATGGCGGCAAGCAGCTTGCGCGTCGTCTCGATGTCGCGCACTTGGGGGATGTTTTCGAGAATCACCGGTTCGTCGGTGAGCAGGGCTGCCGCCATGCAAGGCAGTGCAGCGTTCTTCGCACCACTAATTCTGACCGTCCCCAGCAGGGGATTGCCGCCGCGGATTACGAGCTTGTCCATGTCGTTATGAGTTCCCGAGATACCCCGCGCTGAAGCTATTGCAGACGGAGTGCTGCGAATATTTTAGCCGGGAATCCTAAACGTGGGACTTGGAATTGTGTCCAGGAGATCCGTTTGTAACAGCCGCTTCCCTACTTGGTCGTCGCGATAGCAATGGCTTGGCGGACCCGGCCGGCCGACTTCTTCAGCGTAGCGGCAGCGGCAGCGCGGCTGATGCCCACTTTGGCCATCACCAGCGCTACCGGGACGCGGCCTCCCGCAGCGACGAGGAACTTGCGCGCTGCGGCATGGTTGAGTCCGGCGGCTTTTTCCAGGATGCCCACTCCGCGTTCGGCCAGCTTCTCGTTCTTCGTGTGGAGGTTGACCATTAGGTTGCCGTAGACATAGCCGAGACGGGTCATCGCTCCAGTTGTGAGCATGTTCAAAATCATCTTCTGCGCGGTGCCGGCCTTCATGCGGGTAGAACCAGCAAGAACTTCCGCGCCGACCTCTGCAACGATCGCCACATGCGCGGCCCCGCCGAGCGGGGATTTCGGGTTGCAGACGACGGCAACGGTTTTCGCGCCGCGCGCGCGCGCATACCGGATAGCGGCGATGGTGAAAGGAGTGCGTCCGCTGGCAGCGATGCCTACGACGACATCTTTCTTGGTTGGCTTCTTCTTCGCGATGGCCTTGCGCCCCAGTTCGCGAGAGTCTTCGTCGGCTTCCAAGGCTGTGCTCAGCGCTTTGGGGCCGCCCGCGATGATGAATTGGACCATGCGCGGGTCAACATCAAAAGTGGGCGGACACTCGACGGCATCCAAGGCGGCGATGCGTCCGCTGGTGCCGGTGCCAACGTAGATAAGGCGGCCGCCTTGAGAGAGCGCCGCAGCAATGAGATCGATCGCCCGTGCGATGGGCCGCAGAGCGCGCTTCACGGCAGCGGCGACCGTGGCGTCTTCAGCATTGATGATGCGGGCAATTTCGAGCGCGGACTTACAATCGAGATCGACGGAGGCAGAGTTCGTTCTCTCCGTGCCCAGGAAGCGGAGTGCTACGCCCGTCAATTTACGATTCGCCGTGTTGCCCTTCGAAGCTTTGCGTTTCAAGCGTTCTTCCCCAAGGCCTCAACCACGGCGTCGTGAAACGCTGGGCGCACCTGTTTGATTGCCTGATTGGTGCAATCAGGCCAGGTGCGGTTGGTGAGCAAGGTTATCGAAAGTTGGCGGTCGGGGTCGATCCACAGGGATGTGCCGGTGTAACCCAGATGTCCGAAGGAACGCGACGAGAAATACTTTCCGGATTGCGAAGACGCTGACGGCGTGTCCCAGCCAAGCGCCCGGGACGTGCCTTCGGGGGCCGATTCTCGACGCGAAAAGAGTTCCACGGTGGTGGAGCGGAGGATGGGGTATCCGCCATTGAGCATGGCGTGCGCGAAAATGGCCAGATCTTCGGCGGTCGAGAACAGTCCGGCGTGTGGAGCAATGCCGCCGAGGACGCTTGCGTTCTCGTCCTGCACCTCGCCTTGAATAATGCGGTGGCGGAAGGTGCGATCGTCGGCGGTTGGCGGGATGGAGTGCTTAAAGGCGGGAGTGGGATTGAAGGTAGTGTGGGTCATGCCGAGCGGGCCGAAGATTTCGCGTTGGCAGAATGCGTCGAGGGATTCGTCGGCCAGGCGTTCGAGGACGACGCCGAGAGTGATGAAGCCGACATCGCTGTATTCGGCACGGGTGCGGGGGGCAGCGGCAAGTGGAGTGCTGAAAGCGGCCTGCAGAAGACCTTCTCGTGCCTGAGCGCGCAGGAAAAGCTTCTCGTAGGCGGGCAGGCCAGAGCAGTGCGCGAGCAGCATGCGCAGCGTGATTTCGCGGCGGCGCGGGTCATCGCCAGCGTGATCGCTGGCGAATTCGGGAACGATGGCGGTGACCGGCGCTTCGAGATCGAGAAGGCCGCGTTCATAAAGGATCATGGACATGGTGGTCGTGGCGACAACTTTAGTAAGCGAAGCGAGATCGAAGATGCTCGTAGTGCTGACCTCAGGCGAAGCCGGATCGTATGTGAAGCGGCCCAGGGCTTTGTGGGCGACGAGCTCTCCGCGGAACGTCACGGCGAGCGAGCATGCAGGAAAGGCGCGCGCAACGATAGCCTTTTCCAGGATGCCAAAGGCCCTGCGAAAACGATCTTCCTGGGCGACGAAATTGCGCACCAGGAAGGAAAAGCCGGACTCTCGATGGGGCAGCGTCAGGTTCAAGATATTTTGTGAACTGATGGGGTTATAGCAAAGGCGGCGAGTAGAGGCAAACAGGGAGTTACTTCAAGAGCATCATTTGTAACCTTCAGCCTTGAGCCGTATCTCCGAGGTCATGTAGAGTCACAGCAGACGTGAAACCCTCACCGAAAATTCTGCTCTTCCTCGCCTTCGTTCTATCGGTTGCCGCGTTCTCTCAGACTGCGCTTGATTCGCGCCTCGCCGTTATCGACCCCATCATCAACGACGCCATCGCCCAACGGCAGATTCCAGGAGCAGTCCTCATCGTCGGCCATGACGGGCGCGTGGCGTATCGCAAGGCTTACGGCAGCCGGGCGCTCGAACCTCGGCGGGAGGCGATGACGCTCGATACGGTGTTTGACTGCGCGTCGCTAACCAAGGTCGTTGCCACTACGACGGCGATCATGCAGCTTTGGGAGCAGGGAAAGTTTCGCATGAGCGATCCGGTAGCAAAGTACCTTCAAGAGTTTGCGCAAAACGGCAAGCAGGATATTACGATTCGGCAGTTACTCGTGCACTACTCGGGGTTGCCGGAAGATCTAGAACTTGGGAAGCGGTGGGAGGGCAAGGACGCGGGGTATCGCATGGCGTTTGAAGTCACGCCCGAGCGGCCTCCGGGCGCGTCGCTTGTTTATAGCGACATCGACTTCGTTGTGCTGGGAGCGCTGGTGGAGCGGCTCTCGGGCGAGTCGCTCGATGAGTATGCAGCCAATCACATTTTTGGACCGCTGGGCATGAAGGAGACGCGGTTCCTGCCTCCGCGGTCGTGGGAGTCGCGGATCGCCCCGACCGAAGAGGATGAGAATCATCACCTGCTGCGCGGAGTGGTGCATGATCCCACGGCTCGACGAATGGGTGGAGTGGCGGGCGATGCGGGATTGTTTTCTACCGCCGACGACTTAGCGCTTTTTGCGCAGGCTTTGCTCGATGGGGGCCGAGGCGTCCTGACTCCGGCGACGATTGCAAAAATGACTGCGCCGCAGCAGCCAGTGAATGGAACGGCGGTGCGCGGGTTCGGGTGGGACATTGATTCTCCCTTTTCCACCAATCGCGGAGAATTGCTGCCGGTCGGCGGTTACGGACATACGGGGTTCACGGGGACTTCGCTGTGGATTGATCCGGCGACGAAGACTTATATCGTGCTGCTGACGAATGCCGTGCACATGAACATTGTTCACCTGAACACTGTTCACCTGAACACGGTGCCACCCAAGGAGAA
The DNA here is from genome assembly GCA_049520095.1 of Terriglobales bacterium. Lineage (GTDB taxonomy): Bacteria > Acidobacteriota > Terriglobia > Terriglobales > Acidobacteriaceae > Acidiflorens. Next base: position 64,949 of record JBEKQC010000003.1, on the reverse strand, counting down.
GGGGAACGGAAGCGCGGTTGCGCTTCGAACCAAGGTCGCGACCGCGGTGGCAGCGACGCTGGCGCTCGATCCGGCCGAAGCGGAGAAGATGCGGGTGGCCACCATCACCGGCTACAACGAAATGCAGAGCGCGGCGCGCAAGCTGGCGGTGCGGAACGGAACCGTGAAGACGGGAATTGACGTACTAGAAGACACGAAGTTTGCGGCGCTGCATCCGGCGAGAGGCGGGGCTCCGCGCAGTATCGGATTGCTGACGAATCAGACCGGCGTCGATTCGGAAGGGCGCCGGACGATTGACGTGCTGGCGAACGTGCCGGGGATTTCGCTGGATGCGATTTTCAGTCCGGAGCATGGTGTGACTGGAACGCTCGACACGACCGACGTCAAGAATACGAAGGATGCAGCGACCGGAATCGAAGTCTACAGCGTGTACGGAGGGAGCGAAGCCGCTCGGCGTCCGCCCATGGACGTGCTGAAGCGGCTGGACGCGGTGGTGATCGATCTCGCAGATGCGGGCGCGCGCTTTTACACCTACGAAGCTACGGTGGGATATTTCCTGGAGGCAGCCGCCAAGGCTGGAATAGAAGTGCTCATTCTGGATCGCCCGAATCCGATTACCGGGTCGTTCGTGCAGGGTCCGCTTTCCGATCAGGGTCAGGAAAAGTTTACGAACTATTTTCCCGAGCCCGTGCGGCACGGGATGACGCTGGGTGAGCTGGCGAAAATGGTGAACGCCGAGCGGCACATTGGGGCCCGCCTCGATGTGGTGGCAATGGAAGGCTGGCAGCCGGGAGACTGGTTCGATTCGACAGGCCTCCAGTGGGTGAACACCTCGCCCAACTTGCGGAGTCTGACTGCGGCCACCCTTTATCCGGGAGTGGCGATGATTGAAGGGACCAATGTCTCAGTCGGGCGAGGCACAGATACGCCCTTCGAAGTCGTGGGCGCACCCTGGATCAAGAGCAGGGAGTTGGCAACCTACTTGAACGCGCGCAGTATTCAGAGCATGCGGTTCGTGCCTGTAACTTTCACTCCGTCGTCAAGTAACTTTGCCGGGGAACGATGTGAAGGCGTGAACCTGATTATCCTGGATCGAAATACGCTGGACTCGCCAGAATTGGGGATCGAACTCGCGTCGGCGCTCCATAAACTTTATCCAAACGACTTCAAGCTGGAGCGTATAGCCGATCTGCTGGTGAATCAAGAGGTATTCGACGCGATCGGTGCCGGAGAAGATCCAAGACGGATTGCCGAGGACTGGCAAGAGCGGCTCGATGAATTTGTACGGTTGCGAGAAAAGTATTTGTTGTACAAGTAAGGGGCCTGACCCTTCCAACGCAAGTACCACTACGCCGTCCGCCGCCGTCTTCTGTAACTCATGGCCCCGCGCGTACTCGTCAGCTACAATGACGCGAGGTAAGCAGGTTGTCCATGACCGAAAATCTGCGCGTCATTCCGAGTTCGTTTTATCGCTGCGCCGGTCCGAATTGCGGGGTGCTGAAAGGCGCGAGCGATCGCTGGTGGGTGATGTGGAGCTCGTTTGGCGATTTCGGCGTGCCGGTGATGCATCTGGCGCCATGGGACGAAAAACTGGCAGTGCAGGAAGGCGCGATGCAGGTTTGCGGCGAGGGCTGTGCCGAGAAACTGCAGTCGCAGTTCATGGGCAATGTGCTCAAGAACCAGTCGCGGAAAAATAAGGGTTAGGTTTGCTAGCCGTGTTTACTAGCCGTGTTTACTAAACGTGTTTACTAAACTGAAGATAATGGGTTCTCGGCTAACTGCCAATCCCGCAGGCGCATCTGAGATTGCAAGCGTGTTGCTAAATTGGTCTTGAAGAGGTCGGTCTTCGATGAGAATCCGTGCTGCTTCTTGTTGGTTTTTGCTCTTGGCCGGGATCGCGGCCGCACAGTCCACCCTCACCCCGGTTCCGGCTTCCCCCGCGGCGGAGTCGGCGAAGCCGATGCTGACCATTCCCGCCGGAACCAGTGTTCCACTATCGCTGAAGCAGGCAATTTCGACGAAGACGGCCAGGGACGGAGACCCGGTATATGCGGAGACTGCCTTTCCGTTTGTAGTCAACGAGCGGGTCGTGATTCCAGCGGGGACATACATCCAGGGAAGGATCGAGCGCGTGCAGCGCGGTGGGCACGTAAAGGGACACGCCGAGGTGCTCATCCACTTCACTTCGATGATTTATCCCAACGGCTATACCGTGCTGCTGGGCGGCTCGGTGGAGAACACGCCCGGGGCCGAGAAGACCTCGATGAAGGATTCGGAAGGGACGATTCGTGAGGATAGCGACGCCGCGAAAAAAGCCAGGGAAGCCGTCGGCGGGGCAACCACCGGAGCCGTGATCGGTGGAATCACCAACGGAGGGAAAGGCGCCGGCATCGGAGCTGGAATTGGGGGAGTCGCTGGGCTGGCGGTGGGAATGCTCTCGCGGGGCGCGGACGTGAGGCTGGAGCCGGGGACTTCGATCCAGATGGAGATTCAGCGGGAAGTTCAGGTGGATGCGAGCCGTATTTCCTCACGCCGTGAGGTCATTGTCCGCAACGACTAATGTCCGCAACGACTAGTGTTCCCAACGACTAGTGTGCGCAACGATTAGTGTCGGCAGTAGAGACGGATTGATTTGGGCCTGAGTAACCTTTTTTCCTGCTTTCTCTTCGGTTCCGTTGTTCGCGATAACAGTGTCCGCGCCACACTACTACTTCAATACAAACATCGCATTCACGTGCGCCGTCACCGTCACATTCTGGGGCGAAAACTCCTCGGTCGGCGCCGGGGTTTGCGCTGCCATCGCCATGGGCATGGCATGGCGCGGAATGGGCACGGCCAAGCGAATATTCTCCAAGGTATCGACGGTGGCATAGGAGAGCTCGCCGAGCGTGCGTCCGCTGGCATTGGCCAGGGACTGCGCGGAAGCGCGCGCGCGCCGATAGGCATCGGCGACGGCTTTGCTCTTAGCCTCGTCGGTCGAGTCGAGCGTGTAGCTGAGCGACTGGCTTTCACCGACGCTGGCGTCGGCGAGTTGCTGCGTCACCGGGCCGATCTTGGAAAAATCCTTGAGCTTCAAGCTGACGCCGGCCCTGACCTGGTAGCCGATGATCTTGTGAGTCGAGTTTTTCCAGTCGTATTGCGGATTCACCGAGAAGAAGCCGATTTCCGCGGACTTGGGTTCGATGCCGTTCGCGCGTAGAACCTGGCGCGTCGCTTCGGCTTGTTTGGCGGCCTGGTCGTAGGCGTCCTTGGCGCTGTCGGCCTGAGCCGAGATGTTGAACTGAATGAGCGCGGTATCTGGCGCGGTCTCAAATTTGCCATCGGCGCCCACGAAAATAGTGTTGGGTACGGGGTTCAGCGTGGGACTCTGCGCAGCCGAGAGAGCGCTCAGAACGAGAACGGCGCCAACCACGACCATGAAGGTTTTCATCCATTTCTCCTGCGGTCTTAATGAATTTGATCTTGGTGATTCTAATCTTGATCGATCTCGAAATATGCATCCTGGAAAGCCGGCATAGGCAACCGAAGCTAAAGCTCGGTTATACACCTCTGTTGTTAGTAGAACGCGACGACCTCCCCGGGTTGCAATCGAAAAAGTGAAAGGAGAGGAATTGCGAGGAAAAGGCAGCAAAACCCCCGGGCTTGCCCGCCAGATGCGAAACAGGCACATTCTGGCGGGCGCCGGTTCTTTTACCCAGAACGGCAAAACACAGCCGTAATGGGGCCATTTGGATCAACTTCACTGGTCGGTTGGATGAGGTGATGACAACAAAACGATGCCCGGCGCTCGGAGAGAAAATGCTGGTCAGGATTGGTTGGTCAAGACTGGCCGCTCAGCATTGTGGGTGCAGCCAGCGGTGTCATGGTTGCACCTTGTCACGGTCACACCTTCGGAAAAGACGCGTTTGCCGCATTGATGTCGTCCCGCAGGTCTTCCCAGATATTGTCGGGCATTTCCAGAAAGACCTTGACGATCTGGGGATCGAATTGGCGGCCGGACCAGGCCGCGATTTCCTTCCGGGCGGCCTCAATGGATTGGGCAGCACGGTAGGGGCGGTCGGATCGCATGGCGTCCAGCGTATCGGCAATCGCAAAAATTCGGGCACCCAGCGGGATCTCATCGCCCTTCAGCCCACGAGGATAGCCCAGTCCGTCGTAGCGCTCCTGGTGAGAGTAAACGATTTCGGCTGCCTCGGCCAAGAATGGGATTCGTGAGATGATCTTGTATCCGCGGTAGCAGTGTTCTTTCATGATGTCCATTTCCTGCTCTGTGAGCTTGCCGGGCTTGCGCAGGATGTCGTCGGGAATGGCCATCTTGCCGATGTCATGCAGGAAGGCTCCGCGCGCAATCACGTCGATCTCTTCTTTCGCCAGTCCCATCTTGCGCGCAATCGCGATAGTGTAGGCGGTCACGCGCCTGGAGTGGCCTTCGGTTTCGGCGTCCTTGAGGTCGAGCGCATCGCCCAGAGCTTCGAGAGTGATGTCATAAGACTTCTCCAGGTTGGAAAGCGCCGTTTTCCATTGCTGGGTGCGGGCGGCAACCAGGGCCTCCAGGTTGCTGCGATAGGCATCGTTTTCGCGCTTCAAGCGGCGATTCTCCAGCGCACGGCGGACCGTGGCCAGCAGTTGCTCTCGCTCGAAGGGCTTGAGCAGGTAATCGTATGCTCCGTTGCGCAGAGCCTGCAGCGCGACCTGAATGTCGTGGACCGCGGTTACCATCACGATCGGCATGTCAGGGTAACGTTCCTTGGCGCGTTCCAAAAGGGCAATCCCATCCATCTCGGCCATCATCAGGTCGGAGAGCACGAGATCGAATTCGTCACCCGATTCCAGAATCGAAAGGGCTTCGACGCCGCTGGCTGCCTGGCGCGTCTGAAAATGCGCTCCGCCCAGCATCGACGACACAATCTCGCGGATTGTTTCCTCGTCGTCCACGACGAGAATGCGATCATTAGGCATGGGGCTGAGTGAGTATGTATCGCTCATTCTAGGACACGACTTCACATTCCGAAAGTAACCAAGTGGAGACGGAAATCCGTGCGGCCCTCCCGCTTGAGCGTGATACTTAAAAGCTTAGGTGTTCCTGCGCGTGTCTTTAGTGCTTTTATCTATGAATCCTGCCGGCCCATTCGGGAGTTCGGTTGGTGCGCTGACCGTCCCTTGGTTGACGGGGCGGGAAACGGCCGCCCTGATCGTGGTGGCGGTCAGTCTGCTTTTCTTCCGGCTCTTTCGGGAACGATATCTGCTGACTTGGGGAGCGGGTTGGCTCGCCTACGGGGCATTTCTTTGGGCAACAGGCGCTAGCGAGTTCCACGCCACCTCGAAGTCGATGGCAGCATTCGCACAGGCTGACTTTGTGCTGGCGGTGGGCTTGTTTGCGGCGGCGGCGCTGATGTCGGTGCAGGCGCGGCGAGCGCTGACAGCGCTGCTGGCCGTCTCGTGGGTTCTGATGGTCTGCGCCGCCATGCGACCGCTGTATTTTCCGGATTCACAGCATTTTCTAAATGCAAGGACGCTCGATCTCGGGTTGGATCTAGCCTGCCGGCTGATGGCGGTCGGAGCAGCCCTCGAACTGCTACGGCGCCGGATCGGGCGCATTGGGCTCGGGGTTTTCCTGTTCGGCGCCGGGCTGCTGACCTTGAATTTGAACTGGCCTTCGTTTGCCAGTCACATTCCGAGTGTAGGTTACCTGTTGGCCGAAGTGCTGTTCGGTTCGAGCATCCTGCTGTTGGCGCTGGACGATTCGCGGCTTCGCGCACGGCGCCTGGCGGTGCTCAACGATCTAACGGTTACGATTGCGCGCTCCCAGAATCGTGCTCCGATAATGCAGACGGCGCTGGAAAAACTGAAAGTCGTAGTGGGGGCGAAGGCAGCGTGGTTCCAGTCGACCGAAGGTGATCGTTTGGTAGCGACGCTGCACGCCGGCCTGTCGCCGGAATGTCTGCGAGCCGTCGGGCAAGTCGGAACCAATGAAATCCAGGCCCGCACCTTCCAGGAAAATCGGGCGGTAGTGATGAAACTCTCGGAGCTCTCGGAGCGGGAGCGGGAACAACTGGCGAAGCTTGCCATTCATCACGTGGTACTGCTCCCGGTGCAGGGTAAGAAGTCAACCATCGGGATGCTGTCGCTCGGCTGTTCACGCCGCCACCATACCCGTGAAGAACTGGAGTTCTTGGAAACGGCGGCGCAGGCGCTGGGAATTGCGGCTGAGAGCCTGCGGTTGCTGGAGCAGGTGCTGCGCTCGCAGCGGCAGTGGACCAATACCTTCGATTCCATCCAGGACCTGATTCTGGCGCACGACACAGACTTCCGCATCCTCAAAACCAATCAGGCCCTGCTGCAGCGGCTAGAAAAGGCGCCGGCCGATGTCTTGGGCAATCGGTGCGAAAAGGTTCTACCGCAAGAGCGTGCCTGGAGGGGATGCCCGTATTGCGAACGCGGTTCGGGGCTGACGGAAGCAATGGATCCGTGTTTCGGCGGGCAGTCGATAGTTTCAACTTCGTCGTATGTGGAGCAAGGAAGCCAGCAGAAGGGCACCATCCATGTGGTGCACGATACGACCGCTCGTCAAATAGCGGAAGAAAAATACCGCATGTTGTTTGAGCAGGTGCAGGAAGGCGTGTTTGTGGCGACGCTGGATGGCGATTTGCTCGACTGCAACGATGCTTTTGTCACTATGCTCGGGTACGGCAGCCGGGACGAGTTGATGGCCCTCGACATGGGGAGTGTGCTGCACGCGGTTCCCGACGAGCGCGCGGCGTTTCGCAAGGAAATCGAGGCGCACAACTACGTTCGCAACTTTGAAACCACGATGCGGCGCAAGGATGGCACGCTGCTGGTGGTGGCGCAGAGCTGTTTTGCGACGCGCGATTCGAACGGAAACCTTGAGCGCTATCAGGGCTTCGTTCTCGACATTACGGAGAAGAAACGCTCGGAAGACGAGATGCGGCGTCGCAACCGCGAGTTGAACGCACTCAACGCGATGGCCGTCATCGCGACCCAGTCGTTCGATCTCGATGAAATTCTGAACCTGACCCTGCGCCAGGTGATCTCGCTGTTTGGGGCCGAGACCGGCTCGGTCTATCTGGCTGTCGAGCCCGAGGGCACCTACCGGCGCCGCGCGGGCGGGGGCCCGCGGAGTGAGGCGCGTGTCCACATGGCGGAAGTCGTTTTTCCGGAGGGGCTGGGCGATCTGGTGATGCGCTCCCGTGCCGAAGTGGTGACGCAGGATTTTATGCCGCACCTGCCACCGGCGGTGGTGGAGTTTGTATGCGCAGACGGCTTGCCCTACTGGATCTGGGTCGTGCTTTGGAGCAAGGACAAGCCTATCGGCATCATGGGTATTGCCAGCAAACAAGACCGGCACTATTCGAGCAACGACGAGAATCTGCTGGTTGCCATCAGTCGCCAACTGGCGACCACCATCGAGAAGGTCCAGCTCTACGAGGAAACCTGCCGCGCCTACGAAGACTTACGGCAGACTCAGGAGCAACTGCTGCAGAGCGAAAAGATGTCAGCCGTCGGCCAATTGATTTCAGGGGTAGCGCACGAATTGAACAACCCGCTGACCGCCATCCTCGGTTACGCGCAACTCTTGGAAGGTGCTGGCCTTGATGACCGTTCCGCCGATTATGTGGCCAAGCTGTTCAAGCAGGCCCAGCGAACCCACCGGATAGTCCAAAATCTGCTCTCTTTTGCGCGCCAACGCAAGCCGGAGAAACAGGAAGTGGACTTGCGTAAGGTGCTGGAAGAGTCGCTTGCCCTCCGCGAATACGATTTGAAGGTTCACAACGTCTTGCTGGAACGCGAGATTGCGGCGGAACTGCCCTCGGTGGTGGCCGATCCGCATCAGTTAGAGCAGGTTTTCCTCAACATTGTCAACAATGCGCTCGATGCCATGGTAGAGGGTAACGGCGAGGGCAGCAGCGAGAGCAACGGCGAGGGCACCCGTGGCGGTGTTTTGAAAGTGCGCGTCTTTAAGAAAGATGCCTACGTGTGCGTGGAGTTCGACGATAGCGGTCCGGGAATCAAGGACCCCGGCCGGATTTTCGATCCCTTCTATACCACCAAGTCGGTGGGCAAGGGAACCGGCCTCGGATTGAGCATCTGCTATGGGATCGTAAAGGAACATGGCGGGGAAATCGTGGCCCGCAACCGTGAAGAGGGCGGAGCGACGATTGCAGTTCATTTGCTGGCCAGCGAGAAACCCACGCTGCCGGAGGCAGTGGTGCCCAGGCGCCGGGAGTCCGTGTTGAAAGGGCGCGTGCTGCTGGTCGAAGACGAAGAAGCGGTGCTGGAATTTGAACGCGACGTGCTCGTCGGTGCGGGAGCCGATGTCACAACTTCCATGAGTATGGCCGACACACAGGAGCAGCTCCGCCAAGGCTCTTTCGACGTGATCGTAATGAATGGCCGTATGCCGGGAGGCTGCAGCGCACCGGAAATGTACGAGTGGATCGCGCAAAACTACCCCGGTCTGGAGAAAGGGCTGCTGCTGACGTTTTCCACCGTGGCCGACGAGCAGACTAGAAGCTTCCTTCAGGAGAAGAGCGTGCCCTCGCTGTCCAAGCCCTTTGAAATGGCGGATCTGATCTCACAGGTCCGCGGCCTGACCCACAGGAACGGCAACTCTGCCACGCAGCCGAATGACAAGAACGAAGAAAAAGCCTACGTGGCGGGCGCGGGAACCTAGCCGCCGAGTCTAGAACCCATCGTACAGATCGGGTTGGGTAGGGCACGGCTTCAGCCGTGCCGCCCAGAGCCAATAAAGACAGCGGGCTTTAGCCCCTGAGGGCCCGGACAGTTTACTTCTTGCGGTTCATTAGGAGATGGCTCCTAGACTTGTCCCTTCAACCCACGCGTCATTTCCGCAATCAGTTTTTCGTTGCGCCGGTACCAACGCCAGTGTCCCTCTCGCTTGGCCTCCACCAGGCCCGCTTTTTCGAGAATTCGCATGTGATGCGAAACGGTAGGCTGCGCCAGCTTCACGCGCTGCTCGATATCGGCGGCACAGAGCCCGGTTTCCTTACCAAGCGAGCATCCGCCTTTCTCTTTGAGTACCACCAGAATCCGGCGCCGAGTGGGGTCGGCGATGGCATGCAGAAAGCGATCAAGATTGGGCGCCGCGTCGGACATGATGTGGAAGGGTAACAGAAAGTAAGCTGCAAGCCACAAGCTACGACTGCGGGCCAACGGCCCGCTCGAAGCTCGCAGCTCATTTCTTCACAATCGGATTGTAGCCATCGCCGATAAGGCGGGTGCGCATGGCTTCGGCGTCTTTCCACTCGGCATAGGGTCCCACCTGAACGTGATAGAACTTGTCGGTCGAAGGATTGTTGGCAACAAAAGCCGGATACTGCTTTTTCTTCAGTGCCTCGACCAGCGCCTGGGCGTCCTCCTGCCGGCTGACTGCGGCGACCTGTACATAGTAACCGGGGGTCGTGGGCGCAGCGCCGCCGGCGTCTGTGGCGTCCTTGGGCGCTTCCGCGGTTGCGCTCGCGGTGGCCGGCGTTGCTGTGGTTGAAGTCGCTGCGGTTGAGGCTACCGGCTGCGTCTTGGAATCCGGCGGCGTGAGCGCGGCGTTCGCGTTCTTCTCACCTACGGCTTTGTAAAAGCTAAAATCGGCCGACTGCGGCGCGGGCTGCGGAGCGTCGTGGGCATCGTTTTTTGCCGCCGAGGGCCGAACGATCGTCAACGGCGCTCCAGTGGGGTTCAGCAAACCGCCCGCGACCGCCATGGAGGTTTTCCTGCCCAGCGAAAAGCCGATCGCGAAGAAAACAGCGCAGATCAGTACAAACGTGAAGAAAAGGCCCAACATGCGGCCGGTGCCAAGCGTGATCTCCTTATCCTGCTGCGCCGTGGGCATGAGAACCTGCTTTGACCTGCTACCTTCCTACCGGCGCGGGTGGCGCGGGTACGCTGGCCAGCCACTTCTGCATACCGGAGAAGAAATCGATGGGCACGGGGAACACAACCGTGGTATTTTTCTCGACCCCGATTTCAGTCAGCGTCTGCAAATAGCGCAACTGAATGCTGGCCGGTTCGGTGGACAACAAATGCGCGGCATCCACCAGGCGCTGGGCGGCCGAGAACTCGCCTTCGGCGTGGATGATCTTCGAGCGCTTTTCGCGCTCCGCCTCAGCCTGCTTGGCCATGGCGCGCAACATCGACTCGGGCATATCCACTTGTTTGACTTCCACGTTGGTCACCTTCACGCCCCAAGGCGAGGTGTGGGTATCGAGGATGCTCTGCAGCCGCAGATTAATCTTGTCGCGGTGAGCGAGCAATTCGTCGAGTTCCTGTTCGCCCAGCACCGAGCGCAAAGTAGTCTGCGCAAACTGCGAAGTCTGGTAGGCGTAATTGGAGACTTCCACCACTGCCTTGTTCGGATCGATCACGCGCAAAAAAATGACCGCGTTGACCTTCAACGTGACGTTGTCGCGGGTGATGACGTCCTGCGGCGGAACCTCGATCGCTTCCTGCCGCAGCGAAATCCGTACCATGCGGTCGATCGGGGCGAACACCAGAATAATGCCCGGCCCCTTGGCCGTACCCAGCAGGCGTCCAAGCCGGAAGATGACGCCGCGCTCATATTCGGCCAGGATCTTGATGGAACTTAGCAGGTAGATGATGACGATGACGACGGCAACGGTGATCACCGGAAACCCGAGATCGGGCATATAGGCCTCCACGCAACTCGTAACTCAGAGTATGAGCGGATTGTAGCGCAAGCGAGCGCTTATCGGCAGTGACGGCCTGACTGCGCGGTTGCTGGGGAAGATGCGGGTGCTCTGCATAAAATGTCATCCTGAGCGGAGTAGCCGCTTCGCGAAGCGAAGCAGCCACGTAGTCAGAGCCCGGCCCCCGGGTCACGAGACTCGCCCTTCACCCAAGCTACGCGTACTCGAACGGCCGCTCTTCGATGCTTTTCCAGAAGTAGGCGAGGATAATCGCACTGGCGATCGCCGCGTAAGCACACCACAGCGAGGTGAACGCGTACCGCTTGACTTCCATTACCACCAGCAGTATCGCCAGGTTCGCCGCGCCGAAGACCACCATCATCTTGATCTTCGAGAAAAACAGCGAGCCACAAGTTGCAATCACATACAGCACCGCTACCGCTTCGTTGTTTGTCGCCTGATTGATGTACACGATACTGTTTCCCCTGACGTACAGCTCCAATGGGTATGCCGTCAGTGCCCACAAAATATAGAGCGTCGTTCCTCCGCCGAGCACGAGGAACGGCAGCATGCGTCTGCGGCTCTTCGCGGTAGGCTCGAACAGCACTACGCTGAGCGGCAGCAGAAAAGGGAGGAGCCCCTGCGCATAGAGCATGAACGCCGCGCCCATGTCGTGCGCCACCGCAGGCGAGAGAATCCCATCCAATCCCAGCCAGACGAATCCCTCGATGAACTGATGAATGGCGAAAAGCGTGGGCAGCGCTGCGAAAAGCAGTTCGCGCCTGTGTTTCACCTTCGCCAAGGTGACGACGCCGACGGCACCCAGAACTCCGCTGCCTACAAAGTTCGCCGTGGCTGAAAAGCACATGGTTTGGTTTTCTCCCCTGCGGGGATTAACACTACCATGCGGAGGGCTAAGCCATCACCGGCCTCGTCGCCCCCACGGGATCGACGCGCAGCGTGAGCCCATCAACTTGGCGCACGACAATCTGCTCTCCGGCGGGAACGGGGACTGTGGAGACGGCGTCCCAAAGCTCGCCGTGGACGAACACTTTTCCGGCTGGCGCCAGCATGGATTGGGCGATGCCGATTTCGCCGATCAATCCTTGTTTGCCGGTGACAATCTTGTTGCGGCGGGCGCGCACGGCGATGCTCATCAGGAAGGCCGTGATGAGTCCGAGCGGGATGCTGACCGCAAGCGCGGTCACGAGCCGGACGCGCATTTCCGGAATGGGCGCGTCGACCAGAAACAGGCCGCCCATCGTCAACAGGACAATCCCGCCAGTGGTGAGCACGCCGTGGCTCGCGAACTTGGCCTCGGCGGCGAAGAGCGCAAAAGCTCCGATGATCATGGCGATTGCCGCGAAGCGCACCGGCAGCAGGTTCAACGCAAATGCCGCCAGAAGGATGAAGACCACGCCCACGGTTCCAGGAATGACCGCGCCGGGGTGGTTGAATTCCGCATACAGCGCCAATGCGCCGATGGCCAGCAGGATGAACGCTACGTTCGGGTCCATGATGTAGGAGAGAATGCGCTGCTTGAGGGTCATGCGATAGTCGCGCACCGGTTGGTTGTCCAGGCTGAGCGTCACGGTCGTTCCGTTGAAACGCTTGAAGCTCTTCCCGCTCAATTGATGAAAGAGTTCCTGTTCGTTCGGGGCGATGTACTCGATCAATTTCTTGTCGAGTGCTTCCTGATCGGTAAACGACTTCGACTCGCGCACTGCACTCTCCGCCAACTCGACGTTGCGGCCGCGCTTGGCGACGACGGAGCGCATCAAGGCAGCGGCGTCATTCTCCATTTTCATTTTCATCACGTCGTCCATTTTTTCGCCGCCCAGGATGACGGGATGCGCGGCTCCGGTATTGGTTCCCGGCGCCATGGCCGCGACGTCCGCGGATTCGAGGATGAAGAAGCCGGCAGATGCGGCGCGGCTGCCGCTGGGTGTCACGTAGATGATGACCGGGACTGGCGAGGCCACGATTTTCTCGATGATTTCGCGCGTCGAATCGACCAGTCCGCCGGGCGTGTTCATTTCGATCAGGACAGCTTCGTCATGATTCGCGGCTGCTACGTCGAGTGCACGGCCAATGTATTCGGCGGTGACGGGTTGGATGGCATCGTCTACCGCGATCCTTAAGACGTCGGCGGAGCACGGCATAGCAGAAAATACAGAGGCAAGAACGGCGAACAGAAAAGGCAATGCGAGTTTGCCACTGAGAACTGAGAACCGAGAACTGAGAACTGGTTTGAATGGCTTCATTTCTATGAGGCTCATGGCGGTGACAGCGGCTGCGCTTTCTCCGCGAGCTTGGCTGCTAAGGTGCGCTTCAAGTCCTGACCGGCGGAATTGCCGGGTTCGAGTTGCAGTGCCCGATTAATGTTCTGGGCTGCTGCTTCAATTCTATTTTCTCGCAAATCGAGGCGCGCAAGAATCAAGTAAGCCTCGGCAGATTCGCGAATGCGGAGAGCTGCCTCGGCTTGGGCGCGGGCCTCGTGAGCGTCGCCGCGAGCGTCGTAATCTTCGGCAAGAGCTGTAAGCGGCGCGGTGCTTGCGGGATCAACCGCAGCGGCGTGACGGAATTCGGCGTCGGCTTCGGTGGTGAAACCGTGGGCCAGGAGTTCTTTGCCAAGTTCGACGTGAAAGCGCGCGTGGGCTCGGGGATCGGAGCGGGCAAAGCGTTCCTCAGCCCAACTCCCCATCTGCATCGTCATCTGGCGGAAAGCGTCTTCGTCGTAGTCGCGCTTGATTCGTTCGAGTGGAATCTTCGAAGTCGCACTGCTGGGAACGATACTGCCGGCAGAAGACGTAAGGGAGTCGAGCAGCATTTTCGCCTCGGCGTCGCTCGGACGATGATCGAGCGCCGTGCGCAGTTCACGCGCCGCGCCGGCGCGATCGCCATCCGCGGCCAGAGTCACTCCCATGTTGAAGTGATAGTCGGCATCGCTCGGATCGTTCTGAATCGCACGCTGGAAATAGTCGGCGGTCGTCTTTGAGCTGTGGCTGCGGCGGGCGGCAACCACGCCGAGGTTGTTATATACCTCGGCCAGAGGCAGACGTGCGGCGACGAACTCAAAGGCGCCTTCGGATTTCGCGAAGTCTCCATGAGCGTAGGCGGCGAGACCGAGATAGAAATTTGCCTCGCGGGCGACTTCCGAAGAATGCGGGATTTGGGAGAGCGCGGCGATCGCCGGTTCGTACGTGTGCTCGTCGTAGTAGGTCTTACCCAGTTCCAGCCAGGCTTGAGCGTAATCCGGATTCAGGCGAACCGCTTCGCGATAGTGCTGCACTTTTTCTTCAGCCGTAGTGGCCAGCATGCCCCGTACGTAATTTTCCAGCGCGTCCAGGCGGACGGGAGCAACACTCGCGATGTACTTTTCTTTGGGCACGGAGAAGTCGGCGCGAATCAGGCGAAGCAGATCCCAGGCCAGCGCCGATTGTAGGGCGCCGAGATCGGTCAGTGGCGCCGACTCCGTGACGGAGGGCAAGAGTTTCTGACCCCGCATGTCGAGCAACTGGGCGATGGCAGTCAGACGCGCTCCGTCATAACTGTAGGAGCCGAGTACGGCGTAGTCCACATCCATCTGTTCGGCGAGCCGGTAGAGGGTGGCGCGCGAAGCGTGAACGCCAGCCGGAATGCCTTGCCGGTCGTAGGCCCGCAGGCGCTCTTTTCGGCTGGCTACGTATAGCACGGGAGAATTGAGCTGCTGATGGAAGGCTTCGGGAAAGGACTCGCCGATCCATTCCAGACCTGGGGTCGGAGACGCATTCTCGAAGGGAATCACGACTACGGTGCGACCGATCGCGATTTGGCCGACCACAGTTCCGTTAGAGGTAAGAATGTCCTGGGCGCGCAGCGACAAGCAGAAGAGCAGCGAAACCACAAAGACGAAAACAGCAGCGCGTTTCACCACAAGTTGATTATATCGGCACCGGAGACGGCGCATCACGAGTGCGACCGGTCGACGGGAACCGATGGCTCAGTGGTTCCGTCGGCTTCGGGTTGGGGTTGTGACTTGGGCCGAGGCTCGGGCGGCTGAGGCTGGATCCAGCCCGGCAGCTCATCGCTGCCTGTAATGAGGCGGGCGCCGCGCTCGTAAGTGAGATACGACCATGCCCACTGGATCATCACCAGCAGGCGATTGCGGAACCCGATAAGAAAAAGAATGTGGATGAACAGCCACGCCAGCCAGGCGAAATAGCCGGACAGCTCGAACTTGCCGAACTGGGCCACAGCCGCGGCACGGCCGATCGTGGCCAGGCTGCCTTTGTCCTGATAACTAAAATTGCGTCGCGGCTGATTTTCAAGGTCGCGGCCGATGGTGTCCGCAACCCAGTTGCCTTGCTGGATGGCGACCTGAGCGACTCCGGGCAGCAACTTGCCCGCTTCGTCTTTGAGCGCAGCGAGGTCGCCAATTACGAATACCTCCGGATGTCCGGGAATGCTGAGGTCAGGTTGAACGACTACGCGGCCGGCGCGATCGACGGGCACTCCCAACCTTCGGCCCAGTGGCGAAGCAGCCACGCCCGCCGCCCATAAGACCACTGGGGATGCAATCCTTTCGTCGCCGACCCAAACCGCGCCGGGCTCAATGCGGGTGACCATATGGGAGGTGCGAACCTCGACGCCCAGGTGTCGCAGTTGAGCTTCAGCTTTACGGGAAAGTTCCTCGGAATAGGCCGCCAACACGCGAGGTCCGCCTTCGATGAGCAGTATGCGGGTTTGCTTCGGATCGATATTGCGAAACTCATGGTTCAGAGCATGGTGTGCGATTTCGGCCAGCGTTCCCGCTAGTTCGACGCCGGTGGGGCCGCCTCCGATGACCACAAACTGGAGCGGAGATTTGTCGTCGGCGGTCTGGCGCTCGTTCTTCTGCCGCTCGGCCAGTTCGAAGGCCAGCAGAACGCGGCGGCGGATTTCGAGCGCGTCTTCAATTGTCTTCAGACCGGGTGCCAGCGGCTCCCATTCTTCGTGGCCAAAATAGGCATGGGTCGCCCCGGAGGCGATGACCAGGAAGTCGTAATCGATCGCCTGCTCCTTCGTGATGACTTGCTTTTGTTCCAGCTTGAAATCAACCACTTCTTCAAGCAACACTTCAACATTGGAATGGGTTCTCAGGATCCAGCGGATGGGAGCCGCTATTTCACCCGGAGACAGGCCGGCGGTAGCGACCTGGTAGAGCAGAGGTTGGAATGTATGATGATTTTTCCGGTCTACGACGGTAACCCGAACGGGCAGCCGTGCGATCCGTCGGGCGGCGGTCAGGCCCGCGAAACCAGCCCCCACGATCACCACTTTCGGTCTCAGACCTTCGCTCGTTGGCGTTGGGCTCATGGGCTCTACTATAGAGATTCATAGAATGACCGTTCCGTCGAAAACTTTTGCTGCCGACCAGAGCAAGGTTTCAAAGATACGTCAGGGTTCGCGGCGCCGGGCTTTGCTGGTTCCTTGAAACTATGAAGCCTTGAAACTTTGAAACCTTATACACTGCTTCTTCACCGCCCGTTCTGCGAACTTCGATGACCACGGCCGAGCCCAGTTCGACAGCCCTGCGTTGCCTTCAGCCTTCCGTCCGCGACATCATTTTCATCTTTCTTTTCTGGTCGCTGTTGGCGGGTCCTTTGTCGAATCGGCCGCTGGCGGATGCGGACATCGGATGGCACATCCGAACCGGCGAACAGATTCTCGCGACCCGCTCCCTTCCCCGCACCGATCCGTTTTCTTCCACCATGCAAGGTCAGCCCTGGTTTGCGTGGGAGTGGTTGTACGACCTGCTGCTCGGGATTCTCCATCAGGCCTGCGGGCTGAACGGAGTGGTTTGGCTGTGCGCCCTGCTCATAGCTGCGACTTTTGTGCTGCTGCTTTCGCAACTGCTGCGGCGCGGAACCGGCCTGCTGCTGGCGATTGTACTGATGCTGCTGGCGGAGGCCGCTTCCGCGATTCATCTGTACGCGCGCCCGCACATTGTGAGCTGGCTCCTGTCTGTGTTGTGGTTTGTTGTACTGGAACGTTGGGCTCATTGGGATAAGGGGGAACGATGTGAGCACGGAAGCCTGCCGCGCTGGGTTCCCTGGTTCTTTCCCGCCTCGATGTTGCTTTGGGTGAACCTGCATGGCGGATGGCTTTTCGGCATGGCGCTCCTCGGGATCTACACGGTTGCTGCCTTCGTAGAGAGTGTTCGCGCGAAGGATGCGTTCGCCGCGATTCAGGCTGCTCATCAAGCTCGCGCCATGGCTTGGGCATGGGTGGCCTCGGCACTGGCGACGCTCGTGAATCCATTTGGCTGGCGACTGCACGCGCACATCTATCGCTATCTGAGCGATCGCTACCTGATGAACCGGATCGACGAGTTCCGCTCGCCGGATTTTCACGGCTGGGCGCAGCGCTGTTTCGCCGTCATCCTGATGCTCACGCTGATCGCGTTTTGGGGCAGTGGTAAAAAGCTGCGGCTCAGCCACCTGCTGGTGGTGCTGCTCTCGGCGTATGCGGGATTCTATTCGTCGCGCAATCTGCCGGTTTCGTCGATGCTGCTGGCGCTGATAGTCGGACCGATCCTGTGGGAAAACTTCACTTCGCTGGCGGATAAGCCGGGTGCCTGGCAATTTGTGCGCAAGAGCACGGCCCGAATTTCAAACTTCTCCGATCGGATGGGCACTCAGGAAATGCAGTTTCGAGGCCATCTGTGGCCGGTTGTATCGGTGGCCCTTGCATTGGCGATTTGCCTTCAAGGAGGCCGGCTAGGCTCGAGACAGCTGATTGATGCACACTTTGATCCGCAGAAGATGCCGGTCGCGGCGGTGACTTTCCTACAGGAGGAGCCTCAGGGGAGGCAACCGATTAGGGAGCCGGTTTTCTCGACCGACTCCTGGGGAGGCTATCTCATTTACAGGATATATCCGGAGCGGAAAGTTGTAGTGGATGACCGTCACGATCTCTATGGTTCGGACCGGGTTCGCGAGTACCTGATCCTGATGCAGGCCGAACCGGGATGGCAGAACGTGCTGAAAGAGTGGCAGATTCGTACGGCGCTCTTGCCCACCGACTCCACCCTAGCGAACCTGCTCCGCGAACTTCCGCAGGATTGGCGGGTGGCTTACGAAGATAAGGTGGCGGTGGTGTTTGAGAGACGCTAGAGGTTGGGCGACAACGTCATAGCGGATTCGCTCCTTGTTGCGAGTGTCAGTTCACAACAGTAATCTTGAAAAATCACGCACGACGGCTTCCAATAAGGGGCATGAGGGCCACCTCGATTTCCGTGCTCGGAGTGATCTTTTTTGTCGGCACGTTCGCGTTTGCGCAGATGCCTCCCGTTGCAGGGTGTGGTCTCCCAAGACTCGACGGCACTTTACAGGTTCCAAAAGTCTTCATCTATGAGGATGGTTGGACGATTCCCGGGTTAACAGGTGCTAGCGTCGTTGGAACGGACTTCGATGAGACGGGAAATCAGGTCATTCACTACAAGCCGACAGAAGACGTTGAGTTGGATCTACAGGGCTTTCAAATTTCGGCAGATGGACATTCGCTTAAGTTTGTTCCCGGTTATGTGCAACTCGTAACGGACATCTTGCAATTTCGGATTCTGGGTCGAACCTACGCATACGACGTGGTTTCTGTAAGCTTACGCCGTGCTGAACCCCCGATGTGGCAACGAGTTCAAAAGGCAGTTTCACAACAGCCCGAGAGGAAACATAGAACCAGATTGGTGCCGGGAGGAGTTCTCGGTTGTGGGTTCACTACCCTCCGTTATTTCGACACGGACGGAGATGGTCGCTTCGAATCATTGGAGTACGTCGGTTTCGGAGCGCCTTATGCTAGCGCCAGTTCTTGCTCTACAGCGCCCGAATGGGCGCTCAAGTTGTTGCCGAACAGAATGGCAGCGGAACGCTGCACGAAGGAACGTTCGGAACGCGATCTCAAGACATCGGAAACACTCAGGCAGTTATTGGACTATCGCCCTGCACTGCCAGTGTTGCAGCCGAAGCAGTAATAGCGAAAAACCGCGAGAATTGTGTTTCCGGCCAGGTTAACTGTCGATAAATCCCCTTTCACCAGCAACCCGGGTCGCATCATTTCGGCCCTCCGCATCGCCCCAGCCTGAATTCCTTCGCACTCTCTGCAACCAGACCGCTTCCGCATCATCTGATGTAGTTGAGTTTCGCGCTGGCCGCCCGGGCGTGCTACGTTGGGTGCGCGAGAATTCCCGTGCGGGTAATTCCGAAAGAACGGAAACATATGCGGATCGCAACTATCGGCGAATGTATCGCGCGACATCCGGAGAGCTGCCGATGAAGTCGCAGTGTCTGCCATTCCAGCAGATTCCGCACACCACACGTCTCTTCCTCGATTATCTTTCCTACACTCCCTCCGTCCGCGGGATGTATCCACGCTCTCCGATTTTTTCCGAGTGGGTGAAGGACGAATCGCAGCGCGTCACTTACGACGCCGCGCGCCGCTCCAAAGTAAGCGAAATTCTCGAGCGCCAAAATCGCGCGTGGAGTGCCTCTCCGAGGACGCTGGCCAATATTGAGCGGTTCCGGCGAGGAGCGCTGGCGGCGGTTACGGGACAGCAAGTCGGCCTCTTTGGCGGTCCGCTGTTTTCAATCTTCAAGGCTCTGACTGCGGTCAAGCTCGCGGATCAGGCGACGGTGGCCGGAGTGGACTGCGTTCCAATCTTCTGGCTGGCGACCGAGGATCACGATTTGGCCGAGGTCAACCAGGTAGCGCTGCTATCCGAGCACGGCCTTCCGGAACCATTCACGGTGGAAAGCCACGCGTTTGAAGGTAACGCGGTGGCCGATGCGCCCGTGGGCACCGTCAAGTTCGGGCCGGAAGTTGAAACGGTGGTCGAGCGCGCCGCTGGGCTGCTGGGAGATTCCAATTCCAGTTCCAGTTCCAACGTTACGGCGTGGCTGCGTGAGGCGTATCGTCCGGGCGAAAGTTTGGGCAGCGCGTTTGCCCTGCTGTTTGCGCGGTTGTTTGCGGATTGGGGCGTCGTACTGCTCGATCCCGCCGACAAGGAGTTCCACGATCTCGCAAAACCCTTGTTCCGCAACGCGATCGAACGGGCCCCCGAACTCGATGAGGCATTGCTGGCGCGAGGCAAGGCGCTCGAAGCGGCGGGATATCATCAGCAGGTCAAAGTGACTTCGGCCACCACGCTCCTTTTTGAGGTCAAGAATGGCGCGCGCACGGTGGTGCGGCGCAGGAATAATGGCGCCAGCGCCAGCGGTGGCGGCTTCGCGGTGGGTGAGGAGCGGATCTCGCCCCAGGAGTTGCTTGACCGCATTGAACGGGCTCCGGAGTCGTTCAATCCGAATGTTCTGTTACGTCCTGTAGTGCAGGACTACCTGCTGCCCACGCTTGTTTATACCGGCGGAGCGGCGGAAGTCGCATACTTTGCCCAGGTCGCCGTGGTCTACGAGAAACTGTTGGGGCGAGTCACACCGATTCTGCCCAGGTTTTCGGCGACGTTGCTCGAAGCCAAGCCCGAGCGTATTCTGGCGCGCTACCAATTGGGCCTGCCCGATATGTTTCTCGGCCCGGAAAGGGTTCGAGAAGCCATTGCAGCTCGCTCGTTGCCATCGGATTTGCAGGCCCACTTTTCGGAAGCCTACGCGCGTATTGAGCAGTCGATGACAGCGGTCCGCGAGTCCATCGGCAAGCTGGATTCCACCCTCATCGAGGCGACAGACCGTGCCCGGACCAGGATGTGGTATCAGATCAACCGGCTGCATCGGAGTGCGTCACGAGCCGAACTGCTGCGAAATGAGGTCATCACGCGGCACGCGGATGCGTTGAGCAACGCCCTATTTCCGCATAAGGCGCTGCAGGAGCGCGAAGTCGCGGGCGTGAGCTTTGTGGCGCGCTATGGGCCGGAACTGCTCGTGAATCTCTATCAGGCCATCCATCCAGATTGCCATGATCATCAGGTGATCGAGGTGTAGAGAGTGGGCTTGCCCGTCTCTACGGAAATATCAACTTCCGCGCAGGACGATCTGCAACTCTGCAAGCGACTCCACTCGCGGCACTCCTTTGTCGCGGTATGCGCCTGGCACGTCCATCAACAGCGCTTGCATACTTGCGCCGGTGGCGCCGATGTAGTCCACGGAATAGACGTCGCCGACATAGAGGCTCTCTTCAGCCTTGGCATTCATGCTGTTCAGGGCCTGGCGGAAGATTTCCGGGTGCGGCTTCTCGTATCCGACAAGTCCGGAGTCGGTGATGGTGCGGAAGCAGCGGGCGATGCCGCACCTTTGCAGTACGTCTTCGATCTTGCCATCCGCATTGGAAATGACAGCAACACGGTAGCGCTCGCCGATCTCGTGCAGTTGTTCGGCGGTGCCGGGACGAATCGTGTCCCAATTGCCGGATTTTCGGATGCCCGCGACGAGTTGATCCAGGACTGCGTCGTCATTAAGTCCGATCTCCGAGAGCAACTGCGAGTAGAACATCCACCAAAAGCTATGGTCGGTGCTGCCGTTTTCAGTCATCAGCTCGTCGAACCGATTCTTGGTTCGGCATTCCAGATCGCGCAGGTGCTCGGGATCGGGCACGATGCCGCGTTCGGCGAGAGGCGCGTGAATGCGTTCGCGATTGGGAAATAGCAGCGTGTTACCCACATCGAAGAAGATGACTTTGACTTGCGAATTCATGGTGTGTACCGCTCTCACATTATCGCGCTTGTTCTGGGCGATTCCGCGCGGCAAAAATTGCCCAATGAATTAAACTGAAAATCTGCCGATGTAGGTATGTGGAACCAAAAGCCATGGCTCAACTGCGCGTTGTCGTTCTGTGGCACCAGCACCAACCGTTCTACAAAGACCTGGTGACGGGGCAGTATCGCCTTCCCTGGACGCGCCTCCATGCTTTGAAAGACTACTACGGGATGGTGAAGCTGCTGGACGAGTTCCCGCAGGTGCATCAGACGTTCAATCTGGTGCCGTCGCTGATTACGCAGATTCAGGATTATGTTTCGGGAGACGCCCAAGACCCTTTTCTGCAGGTTGCGAGCAAGCCTGCGAAGGATCTGACGGAACAGGAGCGGCGGTTTGCACTGCAATATTTCTTTCAGGCGCATCCGGTGAATGTCATCGGGCGCTATCCGCGCTACCGCGAGCTGTGGGAGAAATTTCGCGGGGCGGGGGATTCACCCGAGCGCGCGGATAGACATTTTCAGGTTCAGGACTTCACTGACTTGCAGGTGCTCTCGCAGATCGGATGGTTCGACGAGTATTTTCTGGTGGAGAAGGACGTTGCGGATCTGATCCGCAAAGGCCGAAACTATACGCTCGAAGACCAACGGTTTGTGATCGCGCGGGAGCGCGAACTGCTCAGCCGGGTCCTGCCAGTGCATGCGGAGGCGGCAAACAAAGGCCTGATCGAAATTTCGACTTCGCCTTTTTATCATCCCATTCTGCCGCTGGTGTGCGACACGCAGATGGGCGCGGTTTCCTCCCCGGGCCTGCCTTTGCCGCAGAACCGCTATTGCCATCCCGAGGATGCTCGCGAGCAATTGCAGCGTGGGCTCGACCTGCACGAAAAAGTATTTGGCGTGCGGCCGCGAGGGGTGTGGCCGTCGGAGGGCAGCGTTTCCGAAGAGGCTTTGACGATTGCACACCAGCTTGGAGTGCAGTGGATGGCAACCGACGAAGGCGTCCTGGGGCGGAGTCTGGGGATAAATTTCTCACGCGACGGTTACGGTCATCTGAATTCCGACCTGGCGCACCGGCTCTACACGATTTATCGCTACGAAAATGCCAATTCCGATACGCGGATGAATCTGCTCTTCCGCGACCACACGCTTTCCGACCTGATCGGGTTCGTATATTCGGGAATGCCGCCGCAAGACGCTGCCAATAATCTCATCCACAAAATCAAGGAATCGGCGCAGCCGGTGACTGCGAACGGGCAAGACGCGGTGGTTCCAATCATTCTGGATGGCGAGAATGCCTGGGAATACTACCCGCATTCGGGGCGAGAATTCTTGCGGAGATTCTACGACGCTTTGCAGAAGGATCCGGGGATTGAAGCGGTGACCGTGAGCGAGGCGATTGCGCGCCACAAGGGCGCCGGTCATCTCAAGTCGATCGTGCCGGGGTCGTGGATCAATGCAAACTTCAATGTTTGGATTGGAGCGCCCGAAGACAACAAGGCTTGGGATTACCTCTACCACGCGCGCAATTTCTATGCGCAAGCGGCACCGGGAGCAACCGAGCAACAACGCAAGCTCGCATTTGAAGAGATCCTGATCGCCGAGGGCAGCGACTGGAACTGGTGGTACGGACCGGAACACCATACCGCGAACGATCGCGACTTCGACGAGCTCTACCGCAAACACCTGTCGAATATTTATCAAGCGCTGGGTGGAACCCCGCCTGATTATCTGGCGCAGCCGATAGCCGGAGAAGCGGTGAGGCCTTCGTTTACGCCGCAGACAGCCTATGTCCATCCAAGGGTCACAGGCGACATGGTGCGTTACTTCGAATGGATGGGGGCGGCGCGTTACACGTCTGATCAGCGTTCGGGCTCCATGCACGGCAAGCAGTTTCTGATGGATGAAGTGTTTGCCGGCATCGACGAGCAGTATGTTTACGGCCGGCTGGATTTCACCGGTAAAGTGCCACAGGACGCATTCGAAGTGGTAGTGAATCTGGAGTCGTGGGCCAACCATGCCGCCAAGCCCCGGCGTGAACTGCGGTTGGGTGCGGCCGTGGACGAAGGCCGCATTCAGTCGTGGAAAGTGACGCAGGGGAAAGACAAGCCGGTGGCAGATTCGACGGATTCGGGCGAGCAAGATGCGCGGGTGGCACTCGTCCGGAATTTTGAGTTTCGCTTGCCTCTCACCTGGCTGCTTGCGGCTCCACTGGAGATTGCTAAGGTGCGAGGACCAAAGAGTTCGGATCTGCTGACCACCCGGCTACGGCTGCGCTTCAGCGTGTGGCAGAACCATTTGCCGGTTGACGCCTTGCCGGTGGAAGGCTGGATCGAACTGGAGTTGCTGGCGGAAGAGGATCTGCTGGCAGTGGGCGGGTGAAGGCGAGTTCTACCTATCCATCGATCGGAAGGCGGCTTGTCTAATTCTCGTGTTCCTTCTAGGCTCAGTCGAAAAGCAAAGCGCCAACATGGTTCCCCGAACACAACTCGATCAGTTTGTTCCCGTGTACCAGTTCCGTGAGTATCACTCCACAAGCATACGCGCGCAGGCGGAAGAGATTTTCGATGCAATCAAATCAGTGACCGCCGACGACATTTTTCTCTTTCGCGGACTGACCTGGATTCGGCGGCTTGGCCGTCGCGGACCGGCAAGCATTCTGAATCCGCCTGCCAACCAGCCGATCCTGGACGTCGCGACCAAGACATCGTTCGTGCTGCTTGCCAATCAGCCGAATCGTGAAATTGTTGTAGGTATAGTCGTCATTGCGCCACGCCGATGGAGGTTGAGACAAAGGCCAACACCTCAGGAATTCAAGTCTCTCCGAGCGCCCGGATTCGCATTGGCTGCGATGAATTTCTTGATCGAGCGCGAAAGTGCCGCCGAACATGTGCTGAGTACTGAGACGCGGATCTTTGCCACCAGCGCGAGCGCACGATTGCGATTCGCAGCCTACTGGACCGCGATATATCCCGGAAGCGCTCTGCTTCGCCGTATGTGGCTCCGCGCCATTGCAGTCCGTGCGCAGCGAGAAACCCCTGCCGTTGCAAGTCGTCAATCTTCCGCGTGAGTGGATAGTGGATGGTACGGGAAAAACGGCTTGCGCTCTTGCCCGAACAATCCACTCATCATTATCCTCTTAAGCCCTACTGCCCGCCGCTGGCCACAGTCATCGTCATCGGACGGTTCAATTCCATCACCAACTCCGTTCCCGCGGGAAGCATCGCGGAACGGTGTTTGCCAAGCCAGTGCGCGACTGTCACCGTTGCGCCGACGGTTCCGCCAATGAGAAAGCCCTTGCCGCCACCCGCCAGCCCGCCGACGAGCATTCCGCCACCGGTGCCCATGCCGATTTCGGTGAGATCCTTGCCGTCATGGCCAGTGCCTTTGAATTGCCCTTCATTGTTGACGTCGGTGCCGTGGTGCGCGTTGGTGTCCACCAGCGAGGCGTTGAGCATGAACCTGTCGCCATTCGGGAGGACGAGGTTTTCGGGGAAGATGGCGATGGTGGGCATGCCGGCAATACGCCGCGGTTCGTTCGCCTTCGTGACGCGGCCCTCGATGGTTGTACCGATCGGAATCACGGTTTTCCCGTCCATCACGACCGGTTCAGTGACTCTTGCCGAAAACGGATCTCCGGCTTTCGAACTGAACGTTGCAAGCGTGGTTTCGAGTTTCATCTTGACGGCGGTGCCGGTGGGCAGGGCGGTTTGTGCGCAGGTGAAAGTTGCGATCAGGATGAGCAATGTCAGTGAAAGTGTTTTTTTCATGTGATCTCTTACCTCCAGAATTCAGTTGTGTTTTTCTTGCAAAGCTCCAAGAACTTCATCCAGCGGCGCGCGGTCGAGCTGGTTATCGCCGCGATAGATATAGCGCACAACGCCGCTGCGATCATTTTCGTTGCGATCACTGTCGCCCCGATCACTGTCGCCCCGATCAATGACGTGCCGAGCAATGACGAGGGTAGCCGGGTGCGCGATCTTGATTGCATCGGTGCCGAGCGCGTGATAAAGCCCGTATGCTTTGGTCACAGACCGATCCTCATCGAGCAGAAAGACGCTGGCGATGGGATGTTTCTCCAGGAAACTTCCCGGCTTCCATACACCGTCCCGCTTCTCGGCGGCAATGAATGCCAACTGCGCTCCGGTCACTTCAATTTCCCCTCTTCTCGACTCGAACTGAGTCATGCGCTTTACGCAGTTCGGTCACCATGTACCGCGTAGAAACTCGAGAATCAGCGTGCCCTGCGCGAGCAGCCCGCCGAGAGTGAATGTGCCCTCGCGGTTGGCCGCTCCCAGAGAAAAATCCGGAGCGCGAGAACCAATCTCCAGAGTTTCCGTGCGGTCCTTCATGTTGAGTTCGACTTTAAGCGAGGTGGAAATCAGGAACAATAACGGATAGGGTACGGGGGATTGCGCGGTGGTCAGTTCAATGTGGCTGTCCCAGCGCACAGACCGCGTCCTTCCACGTCCGATATAATTCAGCTTCTCAGTTAGGGGAACACAGCCAGACGCGGCGAGCCGCGTCTCTACAATTAGGCACCATGTTTCTAAATCCATCAGACGAATAAAGGACGCACTTATGCCTCTTACCAGTATTGCCGATATCCGCGGACGCCAGGTGCTTGACTCGCGTGGCAATCCGACCGTTGAAGCTGAAGTTTTTCTTGATGGCGGCGCCAATGCGCGGGCCATTGTGCCCAGCGGCGCGTCCACCGGCGAGCATGAGGCGGTTGAGTTGCGCGACGGCGACAAGACCCAGTACCTCGGCAAGGGCGTGCTGCAGGCGGTTGCGAACGTCAATGGCGAGATTGCGGAAGCTCTCAGCGGGGTGGACGCAGCCGACCAGCGCACGCTCGACGCCAGACTGATCGACCTTGATGGCACGCCCAACAAGGGGCGGTTAGGCGCGAACGCGATTTTAGCGGTTTCAATGGCGGCGGCGCGGGCATCCGCGAACGCTTGTGAATTGCCGCTCTATCGGTACTTAGGCGGCGCAGCGGCGAACGTGTTACCGGTGCCGATGATGAACATTCTCAACGGTGGCGCGCACGCCGACAACAACGTCGACTTCCAGGAGTTCATGGTGATGCCGGTGGCAGCGCCGTCGTTTTCTGAGGCGCTGCGCTGGGGGGTGGAAGTCTTTCATACGCTGAAGGGCGTGCTGAAAAAGCGCGGCTACAACACGGCTGTTGGCGACGAAGGCGGCTTTGCTCCGTCGGTGAAGTCGAACGTGGAGGCCATTGAAGTCGTGCTGGAGGCGATTCAGCAGGCGGGCTACAAGTCGGGTGAGGAGATTGCGATTGCGCTCGATCCGGCCGCCAGCGAGTTTTACCAGGATGGAAAATACGTCTTCAAGAAATCCGACAAGTCGGCCAAGAGTTCCGAAGACATGATTCGCTACTACGCAAAATGGGTGAATGACTACCCCATAGTGTCGCTCGAAGATGGCCTATCGGAGAACGACTGGGACGGTTGGGCGCTGCTGACCAAGGAACTGGGCGACAAGATTCAGCTGGTGGGCGATGACATTTTCGTCACCAATATTCAGATCTTCGCCGAGGGCATCGAGAAGGGAATTGCCAACTCGATCCTGATCAAACTCAACCAGATTGGCACGGTCAGCGAGACGCTCGATGCGATCGACCTAGCGCGCCGCAACGGATACACGTCAGTGATCTCGCATCGTTCCGGCGAAACGGAAGACACGTTTATCGCGGACTTTGCGGTGGCGACCGGCGTGGGGCAGATCAAGACGGGCTCGGCTTCGCGCACCGACAGAATTTCCAAGTACAACCAGCTGCTGCGGATTGAAGAGGAGTTGGGCGGGGCGGCGCGGTTCTTGGGGGTGAAGGCGCTGAACTACAAAAGGTGAATGCAACGCGAAGTGCGCTGAAACGCTGACAGCCAAGAGCCAAAAACTAGAATCCCATCGTGTCATCCGCCGAAGGCCCGTAGGTCGCAGGAACCGCCTTTTCATTCAAGCGCAGATACACGCCAAGCTGCGCGCGGTGATGGACTATGTGGTTCAGGAACATTTGCCGGTAGGCCAGAAAGCGCGTCCCGTCGAAGATCGGCTTGCCCTGAAAACTTAGCTTCCAGTTCTGTGTCCAGGCTTCATCCGGAGTGCTCTTGAGCGCGAGGCGAACTTTGGCAGCGCCTTCATCGAAAGCTGCGACCAGTTGCGCCGCGGATTCAAAGGGCAGAGGCTTGAAGCTGTTTTTCGCGAAATCAAGTTCAGGAGTGGTAAGGATCGTAAGACCGAAGCCAGCCAACTGCGCCACGTGGGGCGCAAGCTTGTTCAGCGGCATGGATCTGGGATGCGGCGCGAAGTCTTTCTTGTCTTCGGGAACGCGTTCCAGCATCGTACGCGTCTTCTTGATTTCTTCGTCGAATTCGGGCAGCAAGAGTTCATTGATATGCATGTTCATCCTCTGGGATAGTTTCTGCAATAGTATAAGATGTGTGGCCGTTGGAAGCGATGCAGTCGACCTGCGAAAGCCAGAAGCCAGGAGCTAAGAGCTGATTTATGTCCCGTCCTAAACCTCTTGTCCTTATCATTCTCGACGGCTGGGGATATCGCGCCGAAACCAAGGCCAACGCCATCGCTCTTGCACGCAAGCCGATCTATGACCGGTTGCTGCGCGACTATCCCAATACTCTGATCCACACCAGCGGCCCGTTTGTCGGACTGCCGGAAGGGCAGATGGGAAACAGCGAAGTCGGCCACCTGAACATTGGCGCCGGGCGCATCGTGCACATGGACATCACGCGCATCGACCTGATGATCCAGAACGGAGAGTTTTTCTCGCATCCCGCGCTCGTCGAAGCGATGAAGAACGCCCGGACCAACGGCCGCAAACTTCACCTCTTCGGGCTAGTGTCGGATGGCGGTGTGCACTCGCGCCAGGAACATCTTTACGCGCTCCTGAAGATGGCCAAGCAGCAGGGAGTCGAGCGCGTCTTTGTGCACGCCTTCATGGATGGCCGCGACACGCTGCCCACCAACGGTGCTGGCTATCTCGAACAACTCCAACAGAAGATGCGCGAATACAACTCCGGCAAGATCGCCACCGTCAATGGCCGCTACTATGCCATGGATCGTGACCGCCGCTGGGAACGCATCGCCAAGGCCTACAGTGCGATGGTCGAAGGCAAAGCCGACGGCGGTACACACGCCGACGCCGTGCAGGGTATGAAAGAGTCCTATAACAAAGGCGTGACCGACGAGTTCGTGGTGCCGTTCGTCTGCACCGACAAGCGCGGCGAGGCGTTGGCAAAGAACGGCCTGGCTAAGATCAGCGATGACGATTCGTGCATCTGCTTTAACTTCCGCGCCGATCGCGTGCGTGAGATCACTCGTGCCCTGTGCCGCAATAGCGGACTGAACGAGAAGGGTGGGAGCGATTTGCCGGGGGCGGCTGATCTTGACGCAACCATCCCGCGCGACCGCGTCCCGAAGAACCTGAAGTACGTTTGCATGACACGGTATGACAAGAACTTCGACCTGCCAATCGTGATTCCACCGGAGTCGATGGCAAATATTTTGGCGAACGTCATGGGCGGTCAAAACATGCGCAACCTGCGCGTGGCGGAGACAGAGAAGTATGCGCATGTCACGTACTTTTTTAATGGCGGAGTGGAGCAGCCTTTCCCGGGCGAAGATCGTGTCATGGTGCAATCGCCGAGAGTCGCCACCTACGATCTGAAGCCGGAGATGAGCGCCGCCGGCGTTGCCGAAGCGGTTGTCAAAGCCACAAACGACGGCACCTTCGACGTGATCATCGTCAACTTTGCCAATGCCGATATGGTCGGACATTCGGGCAAACTCGAGCCTACTATCAGGGCGGTCGAGACGGTTGACGCCTGCCTGGGCGAGATTGAGAAAGCTGTGCGCGCCAAGGGCGGAGCGATGCTGATTACCGCCGACCACGGCAATGCTGAAATGATGATCGACCCAGTAACCGGAGGTCCGCATACGGCGCATACGACGAATCCGGTGCCGTTTATCGTGATGGCGGAGGATGCGAAGCAGTACACGCTCAAGCCAAACGGTTCACTAAGGGATATTTCACCGACCATGCTCGGCATTCTGGGAATTACCGAACCGAAAGAGATGACGGGTTCGGATTTGCGGATACCGCTGAAAGCTTGAACCGCCAAGACGCGGAGGACGCCGAGAAGATTCTTCGATCACCCGATGACCCGATCATTCGATGACCCGATCCGCAAGCTCCTCATTTTCGTTCACCATCCGTTTGATCAATGGAACGCGCCGGCTTGGTTCCCGAAGCGATTGCAGCAGGAATTTCCGCAAGTCAACGTTGTCAACCTGCCCGACTACAAGCGCGTGGATGAAGAAATCGTCAATGCTGAGATCGTCATCGCTTGGTCGGTCCGTCCCGAACAGATTACGGCGGCGAAGAGCCTGCGCTGGATTCACTCGCCGGCGGCGGCCGTTCATCAGCTGATTTTTCCCGAACTCGTCAACAACGACATCATTCTCACCAACGCGCGCGAAGTGCACGGGCCCGTGGTGGCCGAGCACGTAATCGCACTCATCTTTGCGCTGGCTAAGAAAATTCCGGGCTCAGTGCGCCTGCAGGAGAAGCATGTTTGGGGGCAGCAGCTCCTGTGGGACGAACTGCCGCGCGTACGGGAAGTTGCGGGCGCAACCCTCGGCATGATCGGCCTCGGCAGCATCGGACGTCCGGTGGTGAAAAGCGCGAAGGCTCTGGGCATGCGGGTGATCGCTGTGCGCGAGCATCCGGAGAAGGGAAGTGAGGGCGCAGATGCCGTATTCGGGGCGGTTCAAATCGACGAAGTCTTTCGGCAAGCGGATTACATCGTGCTGGCCGCGCCGGTGACTGCCAGCACGAAGGCAATCGCGAATGCCGAACGCCTGGCGTTCATGAAACGAGATGCCTGCCTGATCAACGTCGGTCGCGGGCAGCTCGTGGATGAACCCGCGCTCGCCGCGGCGCTGCGTGAAAAGAGGATTGGGGGCGCTGCGCTCGATGTATTTCCGAAAGAGCCGCTGGCCGCCGATTCTCCGCTGTGGGACGTTCCCAATCTGCTGATCACTCCGCATACGGCTGCGCTGACCGACAAGTTATGGGAACGGCATTACGCGTTGTTCTCCGAGAACTTGCGTCGCTATCTGAGCGGCAAACCGCTACTGTCAGCGGTGGATAAGCGCAAAGGCTACTAATTCTCAGACAGGCGAACACAATCTACCGAGTATCAATTCCAAACCCGATAATCGCAGTCACTTCCACTGGCTCATCCCCGCGAAATGCGGGACGGAATTTCCACTTGGGCAGCGCCGCCATGATTTTCGATGTGGTCTCGGCCGCACCCGGGTCCAGTACTCTCAGGTCCTTCAGAACGCCCGTTCGGTCAAGGATGCAGGTGAACACGACGCGCGTTGGGCGCAGGCCATCGGGAAGGTCTTTGCGGAGAGGCTCGGGTTCGCTCAACGCTTCACGGGAAGGATGCGTGGCGGAAGACGGGTCGGAGTATTGCATCACAGCCGGTCCAAGCGAGGTTTCGATGTAGATGGAATAATTGTCGCCCTTCAACAGACCGTAGTAGGGCAACACACCACCCGAGCGCGAAGTCGCGATCACCGTAACTCCCGATCTTTTGTGGTCATTCATCGAGGAATGCCCCGGGCCGGTAGCTGGTGCATCGCCGCCGGGTGTTCCGAAACTCGGCAGGTTGACAGTGGTTGTGCCGCCCTCTACGGATACGCCGGGCATAGCAGGTGTGCCGGTGGTGCCGTTTCCCGCGCCGCCCGTTCCAGGATATTGCGAAATCCCTCCGTGTGCGTTGGGATCGGAGCCGCGCCCCGTGCCTTCCTTCCCCGCGCCTGACCCTTCTCCATGCAACCCGCTGCCGGGGCCATTGCCTTTGCCAATGCCCGATCCCCCGCCGCTGCCGCCGAGGCCACTTTTTGCCGTGCCGCTGGGCGACATGGCGATGGCGCCACCGCCGGCCGAGTTCGGTAGTCCAGCTTGCGTTCCCGGTTGGCTGGAGACGATGATCCCGTTGCCGGCAGCGTTTCCTCCGGGGTTACTCGGCGGAGCTACAGCGGAGCCCAAGTCGAGCGGGCCGCCGGCGCCGGTTCCCTTGTTGCCGCGTCCGTTGCCAGAGAGGGCCTTGCCCCCGCCTAAACCGGGCGGAGGCGGTATGACGTCGGCGGAGCCCAGAAGGGAACCTGCGGCATGGCCTGCGCGGCCTCCGCCGTTTCCTTGGGAACCTTGACCGCCGATGCTGGCCGGAGGTGGCACGACCTGGGCGGTAAGGGCGCCAACGCCATTTCTTGCGAGTGATCCTCCGCCGGACGCAGTCGGTGGCGGGGGCACTGGATTCGTGCGCAAGTCGCCGGTTGCGGAGCCTCCCCAACTATTGAGATCGCGGCTGACCTGCGATGGCGGAGGCGCTACGATGGCGGGGGCTGGTAGCGAAAGCCTGGACGCGGATGACATGTCGCGCGGGGGCGCAGAAACCGGTGGCGCAACCACGTCGACGGTTTGCGTCAGCGGGATTCGGGAACTGGCCAAGTCGCGCTGCGCCTCGCGTGGAGCCGGTGCGATGACGTCCGGCGCGAGTGGATTGGCGGTGCGCATCTTGTCGCGCGAGACATTCGGCGTCGGTGGGACGATCTCAGCGTTCAACGCTTTTGAATTGCGTTTGCTGGAATGAGAAACTTCCGGCGCGGGAGGGATGACGCTGGTGGCAAGATTGTTCGTGGTGCGGCTAGCCGGTGAATTCACGTCGGGCGCAGGCGGCACCGGGCTCAGCGCAGGCAGGACGGGCGCGGTGAGAGAAGAACGCAGCCCTTCGGCGGGCGGCGGTCCGGGATTCGGTTTGAAGGCGAGCAGATTGGCAACTGCAGAATCGGAATGAGGCAGGTTGAGTTTGGGAGCGTCCACCACGGTTTCGCGGGGCTGGTCGCCGCGCGCTACGCGGATAGTCTGCGTGCGGTGGTGGGCTTGCCTTCCGCCGGCGCGTCCGGACTTGCCCGACTGTGCGCCGCCGCGATCTTGCGTCTGCGGCAGTTCGTCGCCAGAGTAATAGATAACGTCCTCCTGCGGATGAGTTGGAGGCATGGGAATCTCAAGACTGATAAAGCGTTCGGGGATCACGATCACTGCGATCAGCAAAAGGCACTCAAGCAGCCAGCAGACGAGCATGCCGCGATAGGGGAACATGCCCACGGGCGCTTCTCCGGCTAAAGCCCGCGGAGAGCGGGTGAGCGCGGGGCGCAAAGCGGACTTGAACTCTTCCCATGGTGACGACCATTCGACCAGCAGGCGAGGCGGCTCGGGCCATTGTGTGACCGTTTCGGGAATGGTGGCAACTTCGACCATTATTTATTTCGGACTACGTTCTGGGGGATTGCTACTAGTGTAGTGTGCCAGAAGAATTCTTTCGCCTGACTTCAGTGTTTTTTGTGTCTTTTTTTCTTTGGCACTTGAGCGGAGTTTAGCGGTCGCTTCGAACGTCGAACGTCGAGGCGAGGTGTTTACTAGTTGGTACTCCCTACCCCCCCTCCCCCCGGTCTGTTGGAATCATTGACTTAGAGAAAAATTCCTGCCAGGTCTTTGGGGAATAACGACTTATACGTAAAGTATTCCGGAATAAGGAGTTAGCTTGGCTTCCGACCCGTTCTGCGCGTCGTCACTGGTACCCGCCACGGGAAATCAGGCACTTAGCAGGGGTCTTTTCTCGCGGGTTATTAGCTTGCTTTCAAAGTATTCAAAGAGATGGAGTTATTCGCAAGACGCCCGATAAGCGGGTCGAAGAGGTGGGCCGCTGAAACAATGAGCGCTTGCAGCTCGGATTAGTTGTCAAGGAGCGGGTGGTGCTGAGGCAAATTCTTGTTTGCTATGAATCTATTTTAACAGGTGAGTCAAGGGCGCTTTTGTGGTGGCCCGCCCATCTCAGTCAAGCGGAATCCGGTTGATTGCTTTATAGCCGGGATCAGTCTGGCCGCCGGTTGGCGCGAAGCGACCATCCGGTTCGCGGACGAGAAAAAGCAGATAAGAGCTACGCTGCGATGTGTCTGAGGGGTCGAAAAAAACCAAAAATGGCCCATTCATTTCGACTGCGCGAATCTGCGCCTCGCGATAATGGTGTAGCGTGAATTGCTTGGTCATTTTATTCCCCTTGAGGACGGCAGATACGGAGAAAACGGTTTCTACTCCGACAGATTTGATCTTACTTTGCTTGCCGTCTTTATCTTGGTCGACGATATTTGGGAGGAACGCCTGTTCTTTCGTGTCGGTTGTTTTGCTTTTTGGGGTGGCAATCACCACGAGATCGGATTTCTCGAGCATTTCTTGATAGCTGAGCACAGCCATCAAGCGCGCCTGTGACTGGTTGGGTGTGACGCAAAGCAGGATGGGGACGGCCATAAGGGCAGATCGGAAGATGTTCATAGATTGGCTTCTCCTATGACTCGGATTTATTGGGATAAGACCGGTTCTCATAGTCGGATGCCCGTTGCTTCAAGCCGCCTCGGTGTGAATCGGACGTTCTTCGAACGAAATATCCACCTGGTCGCCGAGCACGGTCAGGGACTCGCGGATGGTGCCCGTCGGAAGCTCAAGTACGGACGCGGCTTGGACGCGAACCGCGGCCATGCGCCAGGGCTTGAGCTCCTCTTCAACGTGGATGACAATCCGCTCGCGGTCGAGGTAAACGGCGTCGATTGGAAAACGCATGGCGAAGGTGTGGATGCCGTGGGAAGGGTTGATCCACAATCCCTGGCCGCGTGAGAAACGGGATGAGTCGGTCGCCATGAGGCCGCGAAAGCGGGACCAGTGGGTGCGCGCGATCAGGAGATCGGTCGCGAGATAGGTGGTGCGTGTACGGTTGAAAGCGTATCCCTTGGGCCCCCGCGGGGACATGACAACTCCTGGGGAATTTGTAATTGGTGATTTGTAATTCGTAATTTGAAACCGGGAGACCGCCGGTCCCGCTCTTAAGGTACAAATTACAAATTGCCAATTACAAATCCGCTTACCGTTTTCCCCCGGCAACCGGCATGAAGATATGCATCAGCTGAATTACAGCCGGCCCGACGGTGACGAAAATCAGGGAGGGCATCACAAACAGGACGAGGGGAATGATCATTTTGACGGTAGTCTTGGCCGCCTGTTCTTCGGCACGCTGGCGGCGCTCGGTGCGCAGGGAATCGGAATGCACGCGCAAGGCTTGGGCGACGCTGGTCCCGAAGCGGTCGGTCTGAATCAGGGTTGCTACCAGGGCGCGAATATCGTCGACCCCGGTGCGCTCGGCCAGATTACGCAGCGCTTCGACGCGAGGTTTGCCGGCGCGAGCTTCCAGATCGAAGAGATGGAATTCACCGCTCAGTTCCGGGTGCGCGGTGCGCAGATCCTCGCCAACTCGCATCATGGCCTGATCGAGCGATAAGCCCGCTTCCACACAGATCACGGTCAAATCCAGGGCATCGGGAAGGCCGAGGCGAAGCTTGCGCTGCCGCTCCTCCAGCTTCTTTTTCAGAAGGAAGCGCGGGATAAAGAAGCCAAACGCAGTCACGCCCAGGAGCAGCAGAGGCGAACCAAATCCGGTAAAGACAAACACCGACAGGAAGCCAAGCGCGGCAAACAGGACGCGCAACCCGCGAAAGATGGTAATGTGCTGGGCGTTGCGATATCCCGCCTGAATCAGCCACAGTCGAGTTTTCGAAACCTCCGAGGCCGAGGTCGGCAAGGCACGGCTTAGGGGATCGAGGGCCTGCTGCATGCGTTCGCGGATGGCAGGCTTGGGCTGGGCTTTAGGGCGCTGCCAACCGATTTCGCGCAGACGGGACCCGAGCACCGAGGAGGGAACAACCGCAGCCGCTCCAAAGGCGAAGACAATCACGGCGATGGTGAGAAAGACGAAAATCGCGAGTGCCAGCGCCATAAATCAGACCTGTATCCTGATAATTCTGCGAATGACAAAATAGCCCATCGTCTGCAATGTGATGCCGCCAACGATCAACGCGTGTCCCAACGGGTCGGTGAAAAGCGGCTGGATGAAGCCCCGGTTAAGCACAAGCATTACGGCCACCACCGTGGGGGGCAGAGCCATGAGCAGCATCATGGTGAGGCGTCCCTGGGCGGTGTGCACGCGGACCTGACGCAAGATTTTGAAGCGTTCGCGGATTACATAGGAAAGGTTGTCAAGAATCTCGGCCAGATTGCCGCCGGTTTCGCGCTGCAGCATCACCGCGGTTACGAAGAACTTGACGTCGACCAGAGGCACGCGCTCGGCCAGGTTGAGCAGGGCGTCGCGCACCGGGAGCCCGAACTTCTGTTCTTCATAGAGCTGGCGGAATTCACCGGCAACGGGCTCAGAGACTTCGTTGGCAATCATTTCGAGCGCGGTGGTAAATGCGTGGCCGGCGCGAACCGCGCGGGCGAGCGTATCGATGGCCTCGGGAAACTTCTCCTCAAATTTTGCAAAACGCTTGGTCCGCATATGCGAAGCGTAGGCGTAGGGAACGAAAAAGCCGAGTACGGCGCCGGCCCAGGCGAACAGCACCGTGCCGCCGGCGATGAAAGCGACAGCGGCCAATACCAGGGTTGACACGATGCAGAGCATCAGGAAATTTCCGGCGCGGACATCTACGTTTCCCTGCGCCAGCATTTTCTGTAGAACTGAGACTCGCTCCGAGCGGCGCAGCAGGGTGTCGAAGGCGGGTATCCGGCTGAGCACTTCGTCGCGCAGCAGCGCCACGTCGGGCGCGGCTGCTTCGGTTGGCTTCTGAACCGCGGTGAGGCGTTCGCGTAGAACGCGCGCCTGGGCCTTGCGCTGATCCAGTAAAGACATGGTCACAAAGACCCCCATTGTGACCACTACAAACACCAGCAGGGCGATCACGAACTGCATGCGCTAGACCTCCATCCGGGACTCGAAGAGCGCGGGACTCAGGCGGCAACCGGCAGTGGCGAGGCGCTCGGCGAAATGCGGCGGAAGGCCCGTGGAATGGAAGGCGCCGCGCACCTTTCCGCTCTGGTCAATGCCGCTGCGTTCAAAAACGAAAATGTCCTGCAGCATGATCATCTCTCCGTCCATTCCAGTGACCTCGGAGATGGTGATCACCTTGCGCGAACCATCGGAGAGACGCGCGACCTGGACCACGGCATGGACAGCGTTAGCGATCTGCTGGCGAATCGCGCGCTCGGGAATATTCAGGTTGGCCATGGAAACCATATTTTCGATACGCGCCAGGGCGTCGCGCGGCGAGTTGGCGTGAACCGTGGTGAGCGAACCCTCATGACCGGTGTTCATGGCCTGCAACATGTCGAAGGCTTCCTCACCGCGCACCTCGCCTACCACGATGCGGTCGGGACGCATGCGGAGGCTGTTGATAACGAGCTGGCGCATGCGCACCGAGCCTTTACCTTCGATGTTGGGAGGGCGGGTCTCGAGACGGACCACGTGTTCCTGCTTGAGCTGCAATTCGGCCGCGTCTTCGATGGTTACGATGCGCTCCGAATTGGGGATGTATCCGGAAAGGACATTGAGAACCGTCGTTTTGCCGGCGCCCGTTCCTCCGGAAATGATCAGATTCAGACGGCCCTTGACCATTGCCGACAGTAGTTCCAGCATCGAGTCGGTCATGGTCATGTTGTCGAGCATGTTGCGCGCGGTGATCGGGTCCCGGCCAAAGCGGCGGATGGAGAGGCAGGCGCCGTCGAGCGCCAGGGGAGGAATGATGGCGTTGACGCGGGAGCCATCCTGCAGGCGGGCATCGACCATGGGCGAAGATTCATCGACGCGCCGCCCGATGCGGGACACGATGCGGTCGATAATCTGCATCAGGTGCTGGTTGTCCTTGAACGACAAGCCCGTGATTTCGAGTTTGCCGCTACGTTCGACGTACACGCGGTCGAAGCGGTTGACCAGGATGTCGGAGATAGTGGGATCCTTGAGCAGCGGCTCGAGCGGGCCCAGGCCGAAGATCTCGTCGAGGATCTCGCGGGATAACTGCTCGCGTTCGGCGAAACTGAGAGGAACGGCCTCGCTGTTCACCGAACTGCGGATCAGGATGAGAACTTCTTCGCGCGCCGAATCTCCGGTCGAGCGGCCAAGTTTTTCCAGGTCGAGACGATCCAGTATCTTGCGGTGCAGGTCCGCCTTAACCTGCTGGTAAGGGACGCGTTCGAAGGCTTGCAGATTGGCCATAATTTTATTGAATCATTGAATCAGTGAGTCATGGAATCAATACCGCAACGATTCAATGACTCAATAACTACACTGTTTTAAACAGCGACCAGGCCGTGCGCTTCACTTCCAAATCGTCCTTGGTCAAATACTCCGCCAGTCCTGAAATCGAGCGGGCAAATTCGGTGTTCCCCTGCTGCACCAAGGGGACACCGCGATCAATCGCCGTCGAAACTGCGAAGTATTGATTGGGAATCCGCCAGAGCACCGGCGCTCCGATGGCGGCCTCGGTCTCCGCTTCATTGAAGCCAACCACCTTGCGATAGCGGTTCAGCACCAAAGCAAAGCGGTCGCGTGAGCCGCTTTCGCCCAGATACTGGGCCACTCTTCCGGCACTCCACAGGGAAGCGACATCGGCGTGGGCGACGAGCAGAATTTTCTCGGACAGATTGCTGACTAGACGAGTGGCACTGTCCAGCCGGGACGAAACGTCGACGACGATGTAGTGAAACAGGCCGACCATGGTGTCAAGCAGGCGGGCGAAGTCGGAAGCCGAAGGCTCGATGGATGTCGGAGTCACAGGCCCGGCCAGCACCTGCAAGCCGCGATCGTGACGAGCCATGAAGCTGTCGAGCAGGGACGAGTCGAGGCGGTGCAGGTTCGTAATGGCGTCGGAGACCGTGAATGTTGGCTTCAGATTGAGGTGCAGGGCACAATGGCCCAGAGGCGCAAGGTCCACCAGCGCCGAGCTGTGGTGAATCGACTGCAGGGCCAGAGCCAGATTGACGGCGACGGTGGTGGCGCCGTTACCGCCCTTCGCATTTACGATGGTGAACACCTTTCCCCGTGAGCTTTCGCGCCCGGGCTTGCGGCGAGTCGCCGTCAGGCGCACGAAGGCTTCCAGCAAATCGGTGGTGGTGGTGGGGCGGTCGATGTATTCGCGGACACCGGCTCGCATGGCACTTACAATCAACTGAGGTTGAGTCATGGAGCCAACGGCGAACACGGCGGCATCGGGAAGTTCCTGGTGCAGCAACTCTATCGCGCGTAACGCCGCCGTGGCGCCATCGAGTGCGATATCCACCAGAACCACGTCGGGAGCAAAGACCCGAGTCCTGCGGATGACCGGGTCGTTGGCGGCCAGAGGCATGGTCGGGTTGCTGCACACGGTGCGGGCCACGCTGGTGCCATCCACTAGAACCTGAAGCACCGCGCGCTGGTCATTGTCCGTGGCGAATACGGCGACTGACAATTCCGGCATGACTCGTTCCCCACTGCCCTCTCTAGAGTTGCCAACTTCGGTTCCGCGTGCGTTGTCTACTTGCCGCTGCCAGCGGCCTTCTTATTATCGAACTTGGCCGGGTCCAGATACGGCTCCGGGTTCATCGGACCCTTCGGCGCCTGGACGCTGGGCGCAACTCGGTGCACCGTGCACAGAACCATCAATTCCGAGTTGCTCTTCTGGTCGCTTTTGCTCTTAAAGAAATTACCGATGATCGGAATATCGCCCAGCCACGGAATCTTGTTCGCAGTATTTGTCACCCGGTTATCCATCAGGCCGGCGATGACGAAGCTCTGGCCATCTTGCAGTTCGAATTCAGTATCCGCCTTGCGCGTGCTGATGGCGGGTATAGTGGTTCCCGAAACCGTGACGGCGTCAGCGAAATCCAGCGTGCTCACCTCGGGAGCGACGCGCAGGTGGATGTTGCCGTTCGGCTGAATCACGGGGGTGAACTTCAGTCGCACGCCAAATTCGCGAAACTGAATCGTGACGGTTGCGATTCCGCTGGCGTTTTGTTGCGCGACTGGAAAGGGAAATTCTCCTCCGGCCAGGAAGCTGGCTTCCTTGCCATTGACCGCGACCAGGTTGGGCTCGGCCAGAATCTGCAAGAGATTTTGCGTCTTAAGGGCCTCGATCACTGCACCCAGATGAACCTGAGGGTTAAAGAAGAACAGGTTGAGCAGGTTCGATACTGTCGCTGTAGTGGAAAACGGGGTACCCGTTCCCTGATCGCTGATGGTACCGAGGCCGGTGACTCCGCCGAACTGGCCGGTAGTCACGGCGCCGACGGTGTTGCCAGAGCCGGTCGAAAGCATATTGATGCCCATTTGGGTCAGAGCCGATCGATCCACTTCGGCAAACTTGACTTCCAAAAGCACTTCTTCCGCCCCGACTGGGCCGAACGTCAGCACGTTGACCACGTTCTTGGAGTATGCCGAGGCGAGCGCGCCCGCATGCTTGGCAACGTCTTCGGTGGTGACGTGACCGGAGAGAACAATCGCGGAACGCGAAGGCGTCACGTTGATCTGCTCTTCCGGGAAAAGGCGATGCATTTCTTCCGAAGCCGCGGTGATATCGACATCCACCCGAAGATCGAAGCTGCGATTGCGTTCCAGTTCGTCCCAGATCAGCAATGAGACCTCGCCCGGAGCGAGTCCATTGACCAGAACTTGCGTTGGTGTAACGACCAGCGCATCGGCCACGGTGGGGTCGGTTACCGAGACGCGCTTCAGTCTTTCGGTGGTGTTAATCAGCAGAGATTTACCGACCATCACACGCAGCGGAGCGGCGCCCGTGGTCTCGCTCTGACTGGTTGCAGACGTGGTCGTAGGCGAAGACTGCGCGGGCGAAGATTGCGCGGCAGGCGCATTGCTCTGGTTCTGAGAATTCTGGTTCTGCGAAGACGCCGGAGGCGTTGCCCGCGCTTCTGTTGGATTGCCGTCGAAAGCCGTGGTGCGCGCGAACATCGTTGTCGCAAGAGCTAGGGCTGCGACGAGCATAAGCGATTTCATGAATTCAGACCTCTGCGAGGATGCACGGGTAAATCCATCGAGGTAATAAGCGTACGCGAATTACTGCGGTATTGGGGGCTCAAACTTGTTTTCTTCTCGCTTGTTGCCACGGATCATCTCTACCTGATAGGGCGCTGGTGCAGGCGCCGGACCTTTCGCTGCCACCTTGTGAACTTTGGGTTTAGTCTCGGCTGCTGCCACGGGCTTCTCACCCGGGTACACCGCACTCGTCCGCGTCGCGCCGATGCCTCCCTTTTTTGTGTCCACCGGATTGCGCAACGAAAGCTGAATTCGCCCCTCCTGCGAAACCAATGCCAGCTTCTGCGCGTCATCCGGAGAAACCGCGAGCGTAATCACCGGGGCAGTCTGCGCATCTGCCGAAGCATTCCGGTCCAGACTCTTGCCCACCGCCAGGACCAGGACGTTTTCGAGCACGGTGGTGGTCTGACGTTCGTTGCCCTCACTGCCAGTAGCCAGCACATCCACGTGCGTGCCCGGTTGCACGAAGCCGGCCACCGAAACCACGTCGTTGACCCGCACGGAAACGGCGCGCATTCCCTGCGGGATCATCGAGGGCAGGCCCGCTCCGGCGTTGACCGCCGCCAGCTTGCTGGGAAGAATAAATTCGCCTTTGCTCACCGGCAGAATTGCGCCGCGGCCCAGAACCGACGATGTTACGGAGAAGGCCCCCGGAGGGATCGCTGTTTGCGGGAGAGATATCACTCGGACATCGTGCGCTTCCACCCTGGCCCCCACCTGAATATCGTCGGCAGCCACCACGACCGGCACTCCGCGCGCGTCATTGTTTGTGCCCGGAGAGTTCCGCAGCCGGTTATAAACGGTAAAGCTGACGAGCAGGCCGACCGCGAGCGCCAAGCCCCCGATCATCAACAAGCGGCTTCGGTTCATTCCTCTCCCTTCGAGACAAACCCGGACTTATTCGCGGCCGCGGCGGTCGCCAACTCCGCGACAACGAGCTGCTTTCCCGGGCCGCAGTGGCCTACTGGGTCACTGAGCTGGCGACCTGGCTGAACACGTTATTTGCGTTGCCGCCGATCAAACGGACGGTGCCAATCACGATCACCAGAATTACAGCCAGCATCACCGCGTATTCTGCGATGTCTTGCCCTTCGTCATTGCGCCACAAGAGCTTAGCCAAATCATTCATTCTAGACTCCTTCAGCTTTACGCTGAAAACTCCCGATTCGAGACGACCGTTAGAACTACTCCCTATGCGCCTAGTTTCGCAGATTCGGGACGCCTCTGGGAAACATTTTTTCACATTCCGCTTTCCCTAACGAATGGTTTTTGCGGAATATAGACACTTTCGATACTCGGATGCCTCCGGAGCAGGATGATTGCCTTGGGGTCGCTAAATGCAACATGCCACTCGGAATCGAGAAGCAGGGCCTGCGCTATCGCGCAGGAAGGGGGTACAAGTACCGCTTCCACCCTCCACCCGTCAAGTACGCCTCGCCAGCCCGTCCGGAGCTGCACCGCGGTCTGAAACTGGTGCAGCAGATCGCTCCCATAGAGGTCCGCGCGCCCGTCCACAAACACGCGGTATTCCGGATAAAGCTTCCAGATGGCATAGCCTCCCCAGTCGTAGTACGCGAAAACCTTCCGTGGATAGTCGCCGGACCGCAAGAACGCGATGGCCTTCTCGGGAAACTGCTCCGCCTCGCGGGCGGTCTGCTTTCGGGCGAGACTGGTCCACCGCGCCAACGCAAACACCATAATCAGAATGACAACTGCCGTGTTGAAAAGTGGTCGCAACCGCGACGCTTGAGGGCGCCGTTGTGGGACCGCTGAGGACGCCGAGGCGGCCGGCAGAGCGGCGGCGATGACCGGTATCGCCACCAAAACGAAAATTGGTATGTGGCGGACGGCGTCAAGAGCGGCGAAGGAAGTAAGGAGCAGAGGTGCGATCGCACGTCCCTTGGGCCGCGAGCGGGAACTGGCGAGCGCCGTCAAAACCAGCAACCATACCAGCAAGAACGGGCGATAGAGCCATTCATGAAAATCCGGCGAGAACCACTCCACAATGAACGAACGCATCCCGGACGAGCGTAAAGTATCGAACGGATAACGATAGAGCTGTGCTCCGCTGGGGTTAAAAGGCACAAGGGCCAGACAGGCCAGCAAAAGCAGCAGCACGCGCAGAACGATGGGGCGCGCCTGCTGCCAAGACGTGTCGCCGACGGCAGTCTCCGCGATCAGGCCGACACCATAGGCGAACAACAACGCGGGGCCGAGCGCAAATCCAGCGTGCAGATTCAGCCAGAGTAGAAACAGCAGCGGTATCCAAAGCAGTCGCCTCGGCCGATCCTCGCCGCTTTCGACCAGCCATAGAAGCAGGCTGGCCAGCGTGAAGGTGAACATCTGCGGCCGCACGCCCCATGAGGGAGCGGCAGCCAGAGCGCCGAAGACCGTCGCTGCGGCCGCCCAGTGCTGTTTTCCTCCACCGGCAAGACAGCGCAGATAGAGCAGCATAAAGCCGGCGGTGGTAATGATCGCGGAGAACACGATAAGTGCAGTGGCGCCACCGTGTTTCCAGA
This sequence comes from Terriglobales bacterium, assembly GCA_049520095.1. Classification (GTDB taxonomy): domain Bacteria; phylum Acidobacteriota; class Terriglobia; order Terriglobales; family Acidobacteriaceae; genus Acidiflorens. Next base: position 22,081 of record JBEKQC010000003.1, on the reverse strand, counting down.
GTTCGTAGAACACCACCTCCGATAACCACTCATGCGATACCCAGGCGTGTCCAGCGCGAGTGAAGGAGAAAGGATCGGCATGGGGCACGTGGCCGGTTTCCACGATCATCTGCCCCGTGCGCAGGTGCCACCAGAGGTCGGGATCGATCGCGTTGCGCGCCGTCATCGCCAGTAGGCCAAACAGAAGGATTCCGGCGAAAACCGCGCGTCCTCGATAGCGGGGAATTCCGAACGCCGTCATGGCACGGGATTATAGAATCAGTTGTCCATAAAATCGCCTCATGAGTTCGTGGGTTCAACATCGGAAGTTTCTCGTCGCGGGCCTTCTGCTGGCAATGACGTTTTGCAACGTTACCCTGCTGTTCCGATTGCTGCCATCGCTGCGCAATGGATTTCAGGATTTCACCATCTTCTACACCGGCGCACGCCTCATCCGAAATGGGCAGGCTTCTGCTCTTTACGATCTGGCAACCCAATATCAACTGCAACTCACGTTTGCGCATGTTCCAATCCGGCACGGACCGCTGCCCTTCAACCACCCGCCGTTTGAAGCACTTCTGTTTGTCCCTTTCACGCTGTTGACGTATTGGCCGGCCTACCTTCTTTGGTCGGCGCTCAACTTGATCATGCTGGCTGTGAGCGTAACCCTTCTGAGCATGCACTTTCACCAGCTCGCAGGCGTTCCTCTCCTCGTCTGGGGACTGGCTGCCACCGCGTTCTTCCCGGTGGCAATCGGCATCATTCAAGGGCAAGACGTCATTCTCCTGCTGCTCCTCTTTGTGCTGGCGGTTATCTGTCTCGATAGGGGGAATGACGCAGTGGCCGGTGCGCTTTTGGCTGCTGGTCTATTCCGGCCTCACCTGGTCGTGCCTTTGATTGTTCTCCTCGCGATTCGACGCTGGCGTGCGCTCGTCGGCTTCGTGCCTGTCGCTCTCCTTCTGGCTGGCGTCTCCGCGGTGATCATGGGGTGGCGCGGCGCTCTCGACTACGTTCGGTTTGTTCTCCACCTGGAAGGAACGGGTGCCCGCGCTTTTGGCCCAGAGGCAGTACCGAACATCCGGGGGCTGGTGGCGGATTTGCCTGGATTCAGTTCTTCCGGCCCGTGGACCGCCCGCATCGTCCTAGCGGTGTCGCTGGTAGTGTTCTTAGTGGCGCTGCGCCGGATCCTTAAGGGGCCTGACTCCATCATTTACTCGTCCAGTCTGGCGGTGGTCACGACAATCCTGATCAGCTTTCATGCGCTCGTGTACGATCTCAGCTTGCTGCTGCCGATGTCATTTTTCTTGCTTTCCCGAATGGTCAATTCGGAACGGAAAGCAATCGACGCGCGGACAATTCTGCTGGTCTTCCTCTTGTTCCTGAGCCCCCTTTATATGTTCCTGTGGCTCGTGGTTGGCCGTTTTTTCTGGTTCTCGCTAATTCTCCTGTGGCTTTATCTGAGGCTGGTTCTGACTCCCGTGCCGGACGAGGTGCGAGCCTGATCATCAACCGCTCCACCTTTTTCAGGGCGCAGATTTGGTTGGTGTTGGCGGCGGTGCTCGTATCCGTGGGCGGATGGTTGTATGTGCAACGTGTGCTGATAGCCCACCAGATCCGCTATGCCACAGCCCACGACCAGCCGCGTGGCAATCTTTCCGATCTTTATCCTCGCTGGATCGGTACGAGGGAACTACTCCTCAACGGACGCGATCCCTACAGCGCGGAAGTCACCCGCGAAATTCAATCAGGCTACTATGGTCGTCTACTCGACCCCTCTCGTCCCAATGACCCGCGCGATCGGCAGGGGTTTGCCTATCCTGTCTATGTAGTTTTCTGCCTCGCCCCGACGATTCGATTGCCTTTCGCGATCGTCCAAGAAGGCTTCTTTTGGATACTGGTTATTCTCACCTCCGCCAGCACCCTGCTCTGGCTCCGATTTCTGCGGTGGTCTGCGCCGCTGTGGGTCCAAATCGCCTTACTCGCGCTGACGCTGGGCAGCCCCGCAGTGATGCAAGGGCTGAAGCTCCGACAGATGACCCTTCTAGTCGTCGGACTGGTGGCAATCGCGGTCATGCTGCTCATAGCGGATCACGCGGTCGCCGCCGGGGCCCTACTGGCTGTGGCGACCGTTAAGCCGCAGATCGTGGTCCTTCTGCTGTTTTGGCTCGCGATCTGGACCGTCGCGGATTGGCGGCGTCGCTGCCGGTTGGCAATTTCCTTTCTGGCCACGATGGCTATCTTACTGGCCGCCTCGGAGTGGTACCTGCCACACTGGATTCCACGCTTCTTGCACGCGGTTCGCGAATATCAGACCTACACCGGCGCGATGTCGGTGATGGACAGCTTGATTGGCGCCCCATGGAGTTGGATTCTAGAACTTTTGGCGTTCTCAGCCATGATGGGCGCTTGCTGGAGGGAACGCCGGCAAGCGGCGAACGCCGGCTCTTTTGCGTTCACGCTGAGCCTGGTGCTCGCCACCACGACCCTTCTGGTACCCACCTCTGCACCCTACAATCAGGTGCTTTTGATCCCAGCCTTGCTGCTGCTGGTTAAGGAGCGACGGACGATTTGGCAGGGAGCTTTTGCCACTCGCGTCCTCTTCGCGATCACCGCGAGCCTGGTCTTCTGGCCATGGTTGTCGAGCACAGTGCTGGCGGCTCTTTCCTTCGTTTTGCCGCAGGAAACTGCCGAGCGCGGCTGGGCAATCCCTTTCTGGACAACGCTCCAAATCCCCGTGGGCGTGGCTGCGCTGATGCTGGTCCAGTATTATCAGAGGACTTTTACTGCTCCAGCCGGGCCGGGCGCGTCGTAGAATGCTTGGGGCCGCGTCAGGTGCGAGCGTCTTTGCTAGTTATGATGGCCACCCGGCCGCGTGCTTGGCCATCGTCATCCGTCGTGAGCCCCTGGACGGGAAAGGAATGGAGTGACTTTTGGGGCCATCCGGTTCGGGGGACGCGAAGTGAAAATCAGGCCGAATGTTCTGATCCTCCGGCTTCTTCCGCTCCTTGTTGCCTACCAAATGCTGCTGGCGATCGTATTTGTGCCTCTTGCTCTGAGGGGTCTTGACGATTTCCGCCAACTTTATACGGGTGGGTACATGGTCCGTACGGGCCACGCCGCCGAGCTGTACGACTACGATACACAGCAGCGTTTCGAAGAGCTGTTATTCCCATCTCGGCGGCACTTTATGCTGCCAATTAACCATCTCGCATTCGAGGAATTGTTGTTTGCGCCCCTATCGCTGCTTACTTATAGGGTCGCGTACTGGGTGTTCATGGCCTTCAATGGCGTGCTCTTGATCCTCTGTGTGAGGTTGCTGAGGCGCCGGCTCAAGATACTGCCCGATCAACGAAAATGGGTTCCCGCTTTTCTGCTTCTGGCCTTTTTCCCCATCCCGCGCGCAATGGAGAAAGGGCAGGATTCCATTATCATGCTCACGCTTCTGGCGGCCGCGCTTTGGGCGCTTGACCATGAGAAAGAGTTCGTGGCTGGGCTCCTGGTTGGTATCGGCATATTCAAATTCCAGATTGTGATTCCAATTGCGCTGCTGTTCCTGGTATGGCGGCGCTGGCGTTTTTTTGCGGGTTTTTCGGTCTCCACCGCTGCGGCTGCCCTCGTCTCCCTGTGGCTGGTGGGCATCGGCGGAGCGAAAGAATACGCGCACATGTTGCTCTCGATGAGCGTCCGGTTAACCTCCGACGTGGACATATTTCGTTACGGTACTCAACCCTTAGATATGATCAACCTGCGGGGGCTGTTGTCCGCCATATTTGACGGCAAAATACCTCACGGTTATGTCCAATTTCTAATTGCAACTTGCTCGGTTGTTGTTCTCCTGGCAGCGGCAAGGCAGCGTCCGTCGCTGCCGCTGGCGATCGCCGCCGCCTCATTGGTGAGCTATCATTTCATCGTTCATGATGCGAGTATCCTCATCATTGTCATAGCCGGGGCGCTGTGCTCAGGATTAGTCTGGAATGAGGCCGTCGCTAGCCTGCTTCTGATAGCGCCGTTGTGCGCGAAGTTTAACGGTGATGCCTATCTGGCAGCAATCCCTTTGCTGGGACTTTTCCTGTTGATGTTGCGGCGCGTGCCAGAGCGCGACGAATTCATCGCGGGAGGCGGCCAAACCGCGATCGCTGAGGAATCGCCGTGCAGGTGAGGATCCCTAAGCCTTACTTATTGTCGAGCTGTTGCAGGCACTCTAAATGGGGACACTTCTCTCGTGGTTGCGGGGGAACACTCCTAATTCCCGTGCCGAACCGACTGGGCTCCAGACTCCGGTGGGAGTGGCTGCTCTGATGCGGGTCAATTATCGTCAAAGGACTTTTACTGCTCCGGCAGGGCCGGGCTCGTCGTAGAATGCTGTGGGGCTCGTGTCAGGTGCCGGCATCTTTTGCTGGCGTATTCTATTGCCGTCCTTTACTGGCATGACGGCCGGAGGAGAGTTCAGGGTACATGTCGGCTTCGTCGCATTCGGGCATTTCCAGCATCTTTCCCATCGCGATCTTCGTGCAGGGGAGCGATCAGCAGACCCTCTCGCTGAATCACACCCCTTATACCGTGGGCCGCAAGGTGGATCGCGACCTGGTGATTGCCGACCCGCGCGTCTCCCGCGAGCATGCTTCGATCGTTTCAGAAAACGGTGAGTTTTTTGTCGTCGACCTGGGCAGCAAACACGGCACCTTCGTCAATGGCGAGAAGGTGGAACGCCACAAGCTGCAGCGCAACGACCGTCTGGAATTTGGCGCCCGCGATATTGCCTACTTGATTTTCCACCCGCTTCACACCACCTCGAACACGGCGCGTGAGTTCCTCAGCCAGATCTCCGGCATCCAGATTGCCCCGGAAGCCAGCGACCTCGAAAAACTGACGCTGTTCATGGAAGCCGCGCGCAAGCTGAACACGATAGGCGTACTCGATGAGATCCTGGTTACGCTGCTCGATGCCACTCTGAAACTGACACGCGCTGAACGCGGGTACATCTTCATGCGCGACATCGACGGCACCCTGACGCTCGCCGCCGGACGCAACTCGAAGGGCGAGCCGCTGCTTGATGACAAGACGATTTCACGCTCGGTGCTTGACGGTGCCTTGACCTCGAATTCTGAATACCTGGTCACCGACACTAGTCAGATGCTGGATGTGAAAGAGCGGCTCAGCATCGTTGCCTTCGACCTGCGAACCGTGATCTGTATGCCGCTGCGCAAGCCGCTCGTGCAAACCACACGTGCCGATCAGCCAGCCGGTGGAGAAGTAATGGGAGCGCTCTACGTCGATTCGCGTTTTGCCTCGCGCGATATCACCAGCGTCAGCCACGACATTCTGCGGGCAATCGCGACTGAAGCTGCCCAGTTGATCGAGAACGCGCGCCTGGTGCAGGCCGAAGAAGCTGGACGCCGTTACCAGCAGGAACTATCCATCGCAGCCTCCATTCAGCAGCGGTTGTTGGCTGTGACGCTTCCCGAAGTTCCGTTCGCGCGGGTGAACGGACGCAATATGTCCTGTAAGGAAATCGGCGGCGATTTCTTCGAGGCCGTGAACACGCCCGAGGGCTTGGCCGTGGTGCTAGCCGACGTCAGCGGCAAGGGAGTCTCGGCCGCTCTGCTCGCCTCCATTCTTCAGGGCATGGTCTACTCGCAACTTATTTCGGGCATGCCGCTGACGGAAATCGTCGCAGCCGTGAATCGCTTCTTTACCTACAAGCACATTGGTGAAAAATACGCGACCATGATCATTACGCGCCTGCGCAATGACGGCGATCTCGAATACGTCAACTGCGGACATGTTCCACCCGTGTGGATCTGCGGCAAGGAGGTGCTTCGCCCATCCCACGGCAATCTGCCCGTAGGCCTGCTGGCGGATGCGACATATTCGAGCGACCGTTGCCAGATGAGGCCGGGGGATCGGCTGATCCTGGTGACTGACGGCGTCACCGAAGCCGAGAACGCTCGCGGAGACATGTTCGACAGCGAACGCCTCGAACAGGTGGCAGGGAAGAGCTCTTCGATGGAAGATGTCTTCACGGCAGTCGCCGATTTCTGCGGAGGCACCCCACTCAACGACGATTGCACGGTTGTCGAACTGTCCTACACCGGCTAGCCCTGCGCCCCCGCATGAATCTCCACTGTGGACCAGGTCTTGTCCGCGGTGTGACACAGCTTTTCCAGCGCGCAATCGGCACACTTCGGACTGCGCGCCACGCAGAGTTTCCGCCCGTGCCAGATCACTTCGTGAGAAAAATCCGTCCAGCGTTCGCGAGGAATAATTCGCATCAAGTCTTCTTCGATCTTTCGAGCGTCTTCCTGCTTCGTCAGCTCCAGACGCCGTGAAATTCGCGTCACGTGGGTATCGACGACGACCCCTTCATTTTTTTTAAACCACGTTCCAAGCACGACGTTCGCCGTTTTGCGAGCCACTCCCGGCAGGCTCAGTAATTCCTCCATCGTTTGCGGCACGTTCCCACCAAAATCCGCGACGATCTTCCGAGCCGCACCCACCACCGACTTCGACTTGTTGCGGAAAAAGCCGGTCGAGCGGATGTCCGGCTCCAACTGTTCCGGCTCGAGAGCGGCAAAATCCCGGACGGTCGGATACTTCTCAAACAGCACGGGCGTGACCATGTTCACCCTTACATCCGTACACTGCGCGGAAAGAATCGTAGCCACCAGCAATTCCCACGCGCTGCGGTGGGTGAGAGCGCAAGTCACTGCGGGATAAAGTTGGTCAAGGCCCGCGACGATCTGACGCACCCGCTCAGGTGCCAAGGGATCGTATCCCGAAGCGGATTTCTTTTTCAAAGCCACAGCCTTCGGCGCCTTGCCGGCCGCCTTCCCGTCAACGCCCGCCGCTCGACCGGCGGACAGACGAAGCGCAAGCTTGTTCTTCGCTGCTACGCCCTTTGCTTGCGCACCCTTCACCCGACGCGCACCTTCCTGTCGTCCGCTGCGACTCGGTTGACGTGGCATATTTCCGCGGGCCATCGGCTTCCTCCTGAGTAGTGGTTCATGGTAACAAAGCTGCAGGCCGGCAGCAGCATGTCCGACAAAGGTAACTGCGCAGCAATTGACGGGCTGGAGTTGCGTGAGTACTCTGAGAATCAAGGAAAACTTGTGGCCGTGAAGAGCATCAAACTCGGACAAGTCTGGCGCCAGGATACAACCGGCCAGGATCACCTTGTCACCAAGGTTTACAGCGAAGTGTTTACGCAATACGCGGTGCTGCGGCCCGCCGACATCACCGCGCCCGACGCGCCCATTGTGAAGGTGAAGGTCGCCAAATCGGCGGATGGCGTAACTCTGCCCGGCTTCAGCTTCACCCAGGAAGGGGCATTCTAACGCGTGTTGATGTGCTTCCTCTTCTTGCGTGTCACCCCACTATCCGCTTGTCATCCTGACCCTGAGCGCGCCGAAGGGGAAGGACCTGCTGTTCTTAAGCCCTCACCGCCGATCGCATGACCGAGAAAATCCTCACCGTACTTTTCGTCTTCATTAATTCCCTCGTCGCGGCGACTGGCTATGCCGGTATCGTGCTGCTCATGGCGATTGAGTCGGCTTGCATTCCGCTGCCCTCCGAACTGATCATGCCTTTCGCCGGCTACCTCGTCTACACCGGCACGATGAAACTGCTCTGGGCGGCAACCGCGGGCGCGATCGGATGCAATCTGGGCTCGCTGGTAGCCTATGAAATCGGCTGCTACGGCGGGCGCCCGCTGGTGGTGCGTTACGGGCGCTGGATCCTGATGGGCCATCGTGAGCTGGACTGGGCCGACCGCTTCTTTCTGCGCTGGGGAGACATAGCCGTCTTCATTGCGCGCTTGCTGCCAGTGATACGTACATTTATTGCGCTGCCCGCCGGAATCGCCCGCATGCCACGTGGCAAATTTCACATCTACACCTTTCTCGGATCGTGGCCCTGGTGCTTCATGCTGGCCTACTTCGGTATGAAACTAGGCGAGAACTGGCGCTCGCTCGGCAAGTACTTCCACAAGTTCGACGCCGTCATCGGAATCTTGCTGTTAAGCGGCATCGCCTGTTTCCTCTGGTCGCACTGGCAGAACCGGTTGCGGCCCGACGAAAACTAGCGTGTTCTTATTCCAGCGGCCGCGCCAGCTGCGACGCCACCAACTTCCACTGCCCGTCGCGTTTCCGCAGCACGTCCAGGTAAACGTAACGAACCGCGGACCGCTTTCCGTTGACCTCGACTTCGTCGGATTCCGAGCCGTGTACAACCGCCGTTTCGCCGAAGATATGGATCTTGCGCCCTGTGGAAACAATCGATGGATAACGGATCGCTCCCGTCCGAAAATTGTTCAGCACGTCCTGCTTTGTGAAAGCCTTGCCTGCTTCGTTGTACTGCACGTAGTCGTCGGCAAAGATCCGCGCCAGCACGTCGAGATCGGCACTCATCAATGCCTTGTCTCCGGCTTCGTGCAACGCCAGAATCTGCTGTTCGTCATTCTTTACCTGATCTTTGTCGATTGACATTACGTCTCCCGGCCACCCCGCGGTCACTTTCTCCATCTTTCACAAATGTGTAATCTCACGCTAGGCCGACTTGGGGCCAAAGACTCATGGGACTTCTAGGTTACCTCTTATACCGTTGGGGCCTAATCGGCATCCTCCTCCAGGGATTGGCGATCGTCCATTTCATCCGTCGGCGTCCGGATAACTACTGGATTTTCATCATCCTGTTTCTCGGTCCGCTGGGCGCGATTATCTATCTTTTCGTCGAGGCGCTTCCCGACATTGGACTGCTGGGACAGTCCTTCAAAGTGTTTCCGCGGCGCAAGCGGATTGGTGAACTGGAAGCTGCGATTCGCGATAATCCGTCGGCCGGAAACTACGAAGAACTCGGCGACCTTTACATGGACGACGGCAATCTCCAGTCAGCGCGAGTGGCGTTCGACAAAGCCATTGCCGCCCGCGCCGATACGCCCGACCCCTTTTACCGGCGCGGAGTTTGCGCCATCCTGCTAGGCGATGCCGCAGCCGCATTGCCCGACCTGGAACGCGTGGTCGCGAACGACCCCGATTACGATTTTCAGCGCGCGGCTGGATTGCTCGCCCACGCCTACGTGCAGACTGGACAAAAAGAAAAAGCCGAGGCGCTCTTCCGGCAGGTAACGGTTACTTCTACGTTGTCAGAGACTTATTTGAATTTTGCGGAGTTGCTGGCCTCCGAGGGACGCAACGTCGAGGCCCGCGAATGGGCGCAGAAGGTGCTCGATAAGAAGCCGACTATGCCAGGCTACCTGCGGCGGCGGGAGCGGCCTTGGTTTCGGCGGGCGAATGAGATGTTGAAAAGGCTTCCGAAGTAACGGAAGCTATATTGTTTGACCGGGAGAACGATTACATGGAAAGACATGGTTGTTTTGGCATACAATTCTTTGGGTAGGGGGATCGAGATGCGCGTTTACGATCCGTATATGTTTCGGGCGATAACTCTGCTTAGTGCGCTTGGCATGATCAATCTCGTCATAGTGTTCACCCGCCGAATCAACGACCTCAGCGATCTCCGATCGGGGTGCCTTTTTACGATGGCGATTGCCATCGCGATGTCATGGTATTTCAATCTCCGCGAATATAGGAGAGTGGCACCCGTCTCTGACGTCGTCTCATATAGGCAGTTTGCGATCACGATCTTCGTTTTGGGCATTTTCGTGAATCTGTCCGTCCAAGCTGGAACCACACTCCTGTTACCGCTATTTAGGTGAAACAATCGCTGTTCGCGATGATCCTAATTGCTCCAGTGTTATCCTTCCCTCGATGCGCGTTTCCTACCTCGAATGCACTCGCTGTGGAGAGCATCTCCCCGCCGACCGTCCGCAGAATATTTGCCCCAAAGACGGCGGCGTGCTTTTCGTCCGCTACGATCTCGCCAGCCTGAAGGGGAAGTTGCGTCCCGAAGATTTATCAGGACGCGTGGCCAGCATGTGGCGCTACGCTGAAGTTCTCCCCGAACTTTGTGCAGGTGAAAACCCCGTCACGCTTGGCGAGGGATTCACGCCCATGCTTCCCAGCCGCGAGTTTGCGAATGTCTACATCAAAGACGAAGGCCTGAATCCAACCGGATCGTTCAAAGCGCGCGGTATGTCCGCCGCGGTCACGATGGCAAGACACTATGGTCTGAAGAAGTTGACCGCTCCTTCCGCCGGAAACGCTGGTGGCGCGCTGGCAGCATACGCGGCAGCGGCGGGCATCGAAGCCCACATCTTTATGCCGAAAGATGTTCCCATGGCGAACCGCATGGAATGCGATTACTACGGCGCGCACGTCACCCTGGTCGACGGCCTGATCAGCGACTGTGGCCGCATGGTTGCCGAACGGAAAGACAACGAAGGCTGGTTCGATGTCTCGACTCTCAAAGAGCCGTTCCGCGTAGAAGGCAAAAAGACGATGGGCTACGAGGTTGCTGAACAGCTCGGCTGGAAGCTTCCGCATGGCATCATCTATCCGACGGGCGGCGGCGTTGGCATGATTGGAATGTGGAAGGCCTTTGATGAGATGGAGGAACTCGGCTGGATCGGTTCCGAGCGTCCGAAAATGATCACCGTGCAGGCGGCTGGCTGCGCGCCGATTGTTAGGGCATGGGAAGCAGGGAAGAGTGCTTCTGGAATGTGGATCAGCGAAATGTGGGCTGGCGCCGCGACCTTTGCCGCCGGATTGCGCGTGCCTAAAGCCTATGGCGATTACCTGATTCTCGATATCCTCAAGAAAAGCCAGGGCACGGCGGTCGCAGCCACCGACGAGGAAATCCTTGCGGCGATGCGGCACTGGGCCAGCGTCGAAGGCGTATTCGCCGCGCCCGAAGGAGCCGCATCACTCGTTGCCTATCGTAAGCTGCGCGCCAGCGACTTCTTCCGTGCCGAAGACAAGGTCGTGCTCTTCAATACGGGCTCAGCCTACAAGTATCTCGACATGATCGAGGCGCAAGAAAAGAAAGCGCGGTCCGAGACGCCAATAGCGCGCAGCATCGGCGGAATCATCGGTCCGTACTGAAATCACGTAGACAGAAGCCATGGGCTTCCCCTTTAAACGCGATTCTCCGGAGCAACAGCGCGAAGAAATGGTCCGCTCGCAACTTGCCGAGCGCGGAATCCACGACCTTCGCGTGCTCGACGCCATGCGCAGAGTCCCGCGGCACGAGTTTGTCCCGGAGACTCTCCGGCAGGATGCGTACGGAGATCATCCGCTGCCCATCGGCGAAGGGCAGACTATTTCGCAGCCTTACATCGTGGCCGCGATGCTCGAGCACCTCGCGCTTCAAGCCGCTGACCGCGTCCTCGAAGTCGGCACCGGATCCGGCTACGTCACGGCATTGCTTTCGCTGCTCTGCGCCGAGGTGTATTCGGTGGAGCGCCACGCGCCCCTGGCGGCCGCGGCGGAAATTGCCTTGCATCGGTTGGGATGTCGCAACGTGAAGACCAAGGTCGGCGATGGCAGCCAGGGTTGGCCCGAATACGCGCCTTTCGACGCCATCCTTGTTTCCGCCGCAACCCCCGAAATGCCGCCAACTCTGTTCGCGCAGCTGCGCGATGGCGGACGCATGATGGTTCCGGTCGGCCCGTCCTTCAGCCAGGAATTGCAATTGATCTGCAAAATAAGCGGTGAGCCCAAGGTAAAGATTCTCGAAGGCTGCCGGTTTGTGCCGCTGGTACAGTGACCCCATCCACTGCTTTACAATTGTCCCCGTGGGCTTCCTCCGAAACCTCAAGATCACGCTGGAGATGATCAAGTGGGAGCACTCGATTTTCGCGCTCCCGTTTGCGCTCTGCGGAGCCATGCTGGCTGCGGGAGGTTTGCCGGCGTGGCGGCAACTGGCTTGGATCGTCGTCGCCATGGTCTCGGCGCGCTCTGCCGCCATGGCCTTCAATCGGCTGGCCGACGCCTCGATTGACGCCGCTAATCCTCGCACTGCAACTCGCGCGCTCCCGGTCGGACAGTTGACGCCGTCGTTTGTTAGTGCGTTCGTTCTGGTCTCGTGCGGAATTTTTGTTCTCGCCGCTTCCCAGTTGAACCGCTTGACGCTGATGCTTTCGCCGGTGGCGCTGGCGGTGATCCTTCTGTATTCCTACAGCAAGCGATTCACGCGCTGGTCGCATCTGTTTCTTGGATTCGGGCTTGGCATTGCTCCGGCTGCGGCTTGGATTGCGATTCGCGGGTCACTCGATCTGCGGATTCTGCTGCTTACGGCGGCGGTGACGTTCTGGGTTGGCGGATTCGACGTGATCTACGCTTGTCAGGATCATGACTACGACCGCAGTCATGATTTGCACTCGCTGCCGCGCTATTTCGGAATTCGGAATGCGCTTGTTATTGCCCGTTTGTTTCACATCGTGATGCTTGGGCTGCTGGTTGCGCTGATCGTTGCTTTCGGATTGGGCGAGCTGGCAGTCGCGGGAGTGATTGCTGTGGCTGCGCTGTTGTTCTACGAACACTCGCTGGTTCGCTACGATGACTTGAGCAAGCTGAATGCGGCGTTCTTCACTATGAATGGCGTGATTTCGGTGGTGTTCTTTTTCTTTGTGGCGGGAGATCTGTTGCTGAGGCACGGTTGAGTTTTAGTGAGTTGGGTTTTCTAACCCCCCCGTTCAGCTAACCTTCTTCCGAGTCACCCGTCGAAAACACAATCGAATGACGGAACGACGGAATGCCCCGATAAGCCGGATTGGGCCGGCGCGGTGCACAAGATGGCCATCGGCGTGCCTCGGAGGAGAGCGAAGGAGGTGTGTGTGTTCAAGCGAATTGTCAGAATCCTGCCGGCGGTTTGCCTGGCGACGGGCATGGCATGGGCGGCGGATAGCGCCTTCATCGGCGAGTGGAAGCTCGACCCATCGAAGAGCAGAATGCCCGACGAGATGAAGGTTGAGAGCAAGGGCGGCAACAAGTACGCGTTCGATTTTGGCGGGGGTGCCGAGACGATCGTGGTGGATGGGAGCGACCAACCGGGCGGCTACGGCGGGACCCTTCTGTCGGTGAAGGCGGAAGCGCCGGACACCTGGATCGTTGAGCGCAAGAAGAAAGACGGTGGGTTGTTGATCAAGGCGACGTGGAAGCTCTCGAAGGACGGCAGTACGCTCACGGACTATTTCCGCGAGTTCGCGCCCGACGGTTCGACGATCAGCATGGATTACGTCTACCAGCGCACTGGTGGAGGATCGGGCTTCGCGGCAGACTGGCAGAGCATAAAGGAGACGATGAACTCGCCTTTTCTGATGCAGGTGAAGGAGTTCCAGGGCGACGGCCTCTCCTTCATCACACCCTTGGAATATAAGACGAAGAACGTGAGGTTCGACGGCAAGGACTATCCCAACGAGGGGCCGGCCGCGGGCCGAGGCGCTTCCTCGGTCCAGCGGGTGGACGAGCGCAATCTGCTGATGACCGACAAGGCCGACGGGAAGGTGACGGATACCGAGGAGATTGGGCTCTCAGCCGATCTGAAGACCTTGACGATCACGGTGCACGTTGCCGGCAGCGACAAGCCGAATGTGATGGTGTTCGAGCGGAAGTAGCCGGACGAAGTGTTGGACAGGGAGATATGACATGGCTGCCTGGAACGGGCGCGAACCTGGGGCACCGGCGAAAGGCTCACTTCCGGCGCTAAAGCGCGCGCGTTTTCAACGATTCACGGCACGACTGAAGTCGTGTCCTTCCCAAAAACCTGCATGAATTATAGTTTTTTCGCAGCCTGATAGATCATTTCCTGCGGTATCATCAATGGCGATGCCTGTTTTGCACCCATTCCAGACCGACGACCCGCGACTGCTTCCTATCAAGGATAAGGTCCTCTCCGGTGAGCGCCTGAACGAGGGCGATGCGCTTGTCCTTTATGGGACTGGCGACATCCTGGCCGTGGGTTGGCTGGCCAACTGGGTTCGGGAGCGGATGCATGGGGACAAGGCTTACTTCAACGTCAACCGGCATATCAATCCTACGAATGTTTGCGTGGCCGCGTGTCGCTTGTGCGCTTTTGGGCGCAAGAAAGACGCTCCTGGCGCTTACACCATGGCGCTAGAAGAAGCCTTCCAGACGGCCGCTTCCGGCTACACCGAGGCGATCACCGAGTTTCATATTGTCGGCGGGCTGCATCCGGATTTGCCGTTTCAGTATTTTCTTGACTTGGTTTCCGGATTGAAAGAGCGCTTCCCGCAAGTGCACATGAAGGCTTTCACTATGGTGGAAGTTGCTTACCTGGCGAAGCGGGCGAAGCTGACGATTCGCGAGACGCTGGAAAAAATGAAAGAGGCTGGGGTCGATTCTTTGCCGGGCGGCGGCGCTGAAATTTTTTCTGATCGCGTGCGACATATTATCTGCGATCACAAAATTGATGGCGATCAATGGCTCGATACCGCGCGGCTTGCCCACCAGATTGGGCTTAAATCGAACGCCACCATGCTCTACGGGCATATCGAAAACGACGAAGACCGCGTCGATCACCTGCTCAAGTTGCGCGCCTTGCAGGATGAGACGGGCGGCTTCCAGACTTTTATTCCGCTGGCGTTTCATCCGGCGAACACGCCGCTGCAGCATCTTTTTACTACCACCGGCATGCTTGACATCAAGCAGATTGCAGTCAGCCGGCTGGTGCTGGATAACTTTCCTCACATCAAGTCTTACTGGCAGATGATGACTCCTAAGATCGCGCAGATATCGCTGCGCTTTGGAGCCGACGATATTGATGGGACGGTGGTCGAGGAAAAGATTTATCACGATGCGGGAGCGACCACTCCGCAGGGGCTGAGGCGGCATGATCTGGTGCGCTTGATCAAAGAAGCTGGACGCGAACCGATCGAACGCGATACGCTTTACCGGCCGGTTACTCGCACGGAAACGTCTTTCACTGTGTCTGTGTAAGCAAGTGCAACACCTACCACGGAGACACGGAGGCACGGAGAAAAACGGACCCATGGCCAAAGAGCAAACGGCAGTTTTTGGCGGCGGATGCTTCTGGTGTATCGAAGCTGTTTTTCAGCGTCTCACTGGCGTTACTCATGTCGAGTCCGGTTACATGGGCGGACGCGCCGATCAGGCCACCTATCGTCAGGTGTGCGACGGCGATACGGGGCATGTGGAAGTTGTGCGCGTCACTTTTGATCCTGACAAAATCAACTATCGCGAACTGCTGGACGTATTTTTTGCAGTGCATGATCCGACCACGCTCAATCGGCAGGGAAACGATGCCGGCGAGCAGTATCGCTCCGTCATCTTCTACAGCGATGAAGAGCAGCAGCGGATTGCGGAGGATGTGATTGCGGAGATGACGGCGGCGAAAGTGTTTCCTGAGCCGATTGTGACCGCCGTCGAGCCGGCCGAGGAATTCCACGTGGCGGAGAACTACCATCAGAACTACTACAACGAAAATTCGCGCCAGCCTTATTGCATGTTTGTGATCTCGCCGAAGCTGGCGAAGTTGGAAAAAAAGTTCGCCGAAAAATTGAGAGCGTGATCCGGAAACGCACCCGCTCGAATACGCTTGGAATTTATGCGTCAGGATCCTGCCCAGCCGGTGCGGGCTCGGGACGTTCATCGAATAGAAGCCGCCGCAGGGTGCGCAGGTCGTTGAGGAGCCGGCTGCTGCTTTGCAGATGCTGCTCCAGCTTGTCTAACTTGAACTGCACCAATCGTAGAGCTTCTACCCGGCGTTCCGGCTGCGGGGGCGCGGCTGCATCAAGTTCGGTTGCATCAAGTTTGGTTGCATCAAGGTCAGCTGCGATCTCGGTCTTGGCTTCGGCGATGGCCTCGACCAATAGGCGCACGTATTGGTGAGCATTCTCGACACTATCAAACGGGCTTTGCGGGGGACGGTTCAAGGGTTCCTTAGCACGCCGGAAGTATGGCCGGTCGGGTGGGGCCGATCCCAGACGCCGCTGTGATCATACTTAACGCACTGGAAACTACAAAGCCAAAAACTATCGAAAGGCTAAATCCGCGCTGTCGAGGTAGGTAACGAGCACATCACTTTTCCACTGCAACGCTCCGCTCTCCGCGTGCGAGATCATTGGATCAGGATCACTGGATCACGATCGTGGGCTGATCTCCTGTGCCCCACTTGTCTGCCGGTGGCGCCATCGTGGACGGCAAGGCTCCGCCCGCTGATGTTCCACCCGAGACGGCGATGGCGAAGCTCACGAAAGCAGTGGTACTTGCGACTGCGGCACAGGTGCCCGAGCAATTCGTAGTAAAGGCAAGATAGTATCGCCCTGCCGGAAGACTGGTGGAACCTTGAGTCCACGCCAATGTGTGGAAATTCTTGGCCGGTGCGAAAGTGGTCCCTGGAGTCGGCCCGATGTCTACCACCAGACCCCCGGAGTTGTTGTAGATGCCGATGTCATAATCATTCGACGTATTGTCCGCGGTTGTTACGTCGTAGATTATTTCGGTAGTGGTAACGTTGTAGGGCAAGAGGAATCCCCAAAGCTGGGTAGTATTCTTTCCGGCACTTTGATTGGCTCCGGTACGCTCGCCGCCGGTTGCAAAGAATGGCAAGGTCGGGGAGCCGCCGCCTCCCGTCGCGGAAATTGTGACCGATCCGGGGGCGTTCGTGATGGTGACGTTCTGGCCCGCAGTGAGTGTGCCGAGCACCGGAGCGTTGCCCGTCGACCCGATCAGAATTTGCCCGTTGGTAGGGGCTGGAGTCGAGAGCAAATTCGTGGGACTCGAGAAGTAGGCGATTCCATCCGTCGTGCCCGACAAATTAGCGGCAAGCGTGACCGAGCCGCCCAACGCCACGGTTCCACCTCCAGACAATCCTGCTCCAGCCTGAACCGTAAGGGAAGGGTTTACCAGCATGCTGTTGGTTACGCCCGCGGCGGGAATACTGATCGTACCGCTGGTGGTGATCGGATTCGGGCTTGCCGTGAGACCGCTGCCCGCCGTGACGCTGGTGACCGTGCCGCTGCCACCGCCGCCGCCAGGAAAGGTCTGTCCGGAGGCAAACGTTATTAGTCCGTTGCTGGCAATGGAAAGCCCCGTCTCGGTGGGCGAGCTACCATTCGACCCAAACAGCAGGTTCAATGTGCCGGAAGGACTTGAGGTATCGTTCCCCGCCGACTCCGCCTGCCAGCGGAAATCCTGAGTGACCGCCTTCGAGGTACTGCTGCTGAACGATGAGGCCTGCCAATCTAGCGGGTTCGAGTTGAAGCCCTTGCTGGCCGTTGCCGTGCCCAACGAAGGCATCAGTGCTCCCGCCGCTGTCACCGTGCCGGTAAATGCGCTGGCCGCTGCTGACAGTGCACCGGTGAAGGTGGCCGTCGTTCCGCTCAGTCCTCCAGTCAGGGTGCCTCCCGTAAGCTGCAAGTAACGTCCGTCGGTGTAAGTCGTATTCAGACTCAGCGTTCCGCTGGTCGTGATCGGACCTCCGGTCAGCCCGGTTCCGCTCCCAACGCTGGTTACTGTTCCGCCCAAGCTAGGGGCCGAATTGGTCAGCGTGATCGTGCCGCCTAACGCCACCGTGCCGCCGCCCGACAATCCCGATCCCGCCGTCACCGTTACGGAATTGTTGGCAAGCATACTGTTGGTGACTCCCGCAGCGGGAATACTGATGGTGCCGCTGCTGGTGATCGGTCCACCCGTCAGACCCGCACCCGTACCGACGCTGGTGACCGTCCCCTTGCCGGTGCCGGGAAAGGTCTGCCCGGTGGCAAAAGTGAGAATCCCATTATTGTTAACGGTGATCCCGGTCGGGTTGAGGAGTCCGGGGACACCATACAGCAAGTTGAGCGTTGCACTCGGGCTCGAAGTGTCATTTCCCTCCGGATCAGTCTGCCAGCGAAAGAGGTAAGTCGCCGGCCCTGATATGGCTGTGTCGTACGCGGAAGCCTCGAGATCCAGTGGGCCGGAGGCGTATCCTGTCGAGGGCGTGGCGGTACCGACCGGAGAAAAGACAGCGCCTTCCAGAAGGCCGAGTGAACCTCGAATGAAGGCCGTTCCCGATACGTCCAGCACACCGGCAGGGCTGGTATTGCCGATCCCTACGTTGCCTCCCGACTCGTAGATCGCCGAATTTTCAATGTTGCAGGCGCTGGTGAACTTGGCGACTTGATTGACGGTCGCGGTTCCATCGCTGGTGACGGCTGAGCAGGACGCCTGCGGTATCGGGTTCAAGAGGATCGCGCCCGAACTCTGGGTTAGTATCTGTGAGCTACTCTGCGAGCCTGCCAGAACATAAGCCGAAGCCGGTTTACCGCCTAACATTTCCGTATCTGCCGCCTTCAGCGCATAGGCCACGGCCAACAAAAGAACTCGCGGCTGCTCCACTTGTCCGTCGGGGCGGATGCCCAACCAACGCGCCTCGCCGGCGGAGAAAATTTCCAACGGAAGACCTGCGTCATTCGTCGCTCCCAGGAGCACGCTGTAGCGCCCGGCCGAATCCAGTTGCACGTCCTGGCTTTCCTGCCAGACCGCAACCTGATCATTGGCGTCTTTGTACAGCGTGAACGTGATTCCAAGATTGCCGCTCAGCGGCTTGCCGGTCTCATTACGAACAGATCCCTTGATCTGGATCAGCCGAGGTACAGTTGCTGTCGAAGTCGACAAAGAAGATTGCTGTCCATTTGTCTGCGCCAATGCAAAGGCACCAGAGACCAGATAGGCTGTGACGATCCACACGAGAACGCGAACAAGGCGCACAAAGACCTCCTGTAGCCAGTTCGGGGGAGTCGGCTAGATGGTCGCAGCGGGGGAAACAGCGATGCCTGACCAGCGCACCATTTTACACCCGAAACAAGCGCTCGCTGCAAATCAATTCCGGGCGTTTCGCTGGCGGACATCCACAGAACTTCCGTGCAGATCGAAGTAGTTAGCCAAACGGGTTAGGCTTCTTGGATAAGCTACTTGTGGCCGCTCCCCTTCTGCTAACCAAAAGTGACATTGACGCTTTACAGGATATGGGCTTAGATGTTTTTAGGACGATTGCCCTAGAGTGCGGATCGATCTCCAAATCCTACGGGCTTGTGGGCTCAATTTCGAACCACGGAACTGAAAATATGACGACTGTCAAAACCCTTATCGTGATGATCTGCATGGCGATCCTCT
Organism: Terriglobales bacterium; assembly: GCA_049520095.1. Classification (GTDB taxonomy): domain Bacteria; phylum Acidobacteriota; class Terriglobia; order Terriglobales; family Acidobacteriaceae; genus Acidiflorens. The sequence goes on along the minus strand of JBEKQC010000003.1, from coordinate 3,071 downwards.
CGCCTCTTGTTTTTGCTCAGAGCGCCCAGGATGCGCCGCCCCCGCGCGTAGCCCCCGCTGATGCAAAGAACCACATCGGCGAGAAAGCAACCGTGTGTGGAAAGGTCGTAGACACCAAGACCACCAAGTATGGACTGGCAGGCCACGGAAAGCCGGTATTCTTCGATCTCGATCAGCCTGAACCGAATCCGGTGTTTTACTTCATAGCGTTTGGAGAGCAGCCCAAGGGACCCGAAGAGGCCATTGCAGCCTACCAGGGCAAGCAAGTGTGCGTGACTGGCAAGATCGTACAAGCGCCAACCGGCGGCCCATTCATCATGGCGGCCGACCGTTCCCAGATTAAGCTTCAAGTGGAAAAAACAGAAAATAAATAGCGGGATGCCTCGTACCAGCGGCGGCTTGAAGACGGCGAAGCTTGCGTTATTAGTGACGCTTCAGGCTCCCGGCCCTCTTTTTCGTGGCCACTTGTTCATGGCCACTTGCAGCCTGAATCAATGGGGGAGCGGAAAATCTATCACTTATGGAAGGCGGCAGAGCTATGAAGGGAAAATTTCTAATATTACTGTTGTTATTATGGGGCGGAGTTGAGTTATCGGCTCAAACCATAATTCATCATTTTACAGCGGTTAGCGCCGGGGCGGGCATGAAATCAGACATGGATCTTCCGGAGCCGACGCTCAAGGGGAGTGTCCTCATCGCCATGCCGCTGGAGCTCTCCCCTGATGTCAAGGTGGTGAGTGTTACCGACAATGCACCCGATGGAGGTAACACGTATAAACAAGTCCCCGGTACAAGTTCGTCCTGCGAGGGGAAGTCTCTTGATATTTGGTACTGTGAGAATTGCAAGCCAGGCGTAACCGAGCTCCAATTCCATTTATCGGGTCACGTTAGAGCCAGTCTGAATGGTTTTCTTGAAGTTTCAAACATGGCGATGTCCTCGGTGTTGGATGGGAACGGCGCACACGTGAGCGACGGGACTATAACCACCGGAGGTCTTGGGGTCGGCCCTAGTATCACGACGACAGCCAAGGATTTTATTATTGCCCGCTATTTTGCAGCCCCACCTCTTCCAACCGGCGTAACTCCCGCGGCATGGACGTATAACAATTCGTACGTTTACGTGCTAAACGCACCAGCAGGAACCCATCAACCGACGCTAACCGGGGGAAAGGCTGGGGGTAGTTTCTGCATGAGCATGGCCGCCTTCAAGACCGGTGCATCGGTTGCTAGTGCACAGCCTAACAAGGATTAACTCGAGCAAATTCGAAAAAGAGACGTCTGGAATACTCAGAGGAGCCGCATGGACAAGCCTGCGCTTCTCCTCTGAGGCCTGATCGTCACTGCTTCTCTGCATCGTTATTTTTCGACGGCACGAGCGCAGCGCTCTGTTTCTTGGCGTTGCTCGCGGCACCCAGTTCTTGCATCACCGTTTCCCGCAATTTCCCAAATCCGATGGAACCGGTCATGAAATGGCCATTGATGAAGAAGCTCGGTGTACCCTGTAATCCGAGCCGCTGGGCTTCCTGGGCGTCCTTTTTCACGGGAGCAACTTGTTCGCCGGACTCGAGGCATTGATCGAAACGGGCGGTGTCGAGTTTCAGCGCGGCCGCCTGCTGTTTCAAGTCCGACTTTTGAAGTCGCTTGGTCTGAAACAAGGAATCGTGATACTCCCAGAATTTACCCTGTGCGCCCGCACAGCGCGCCGCTTCGGCGGCTCTTGCAGCCAGCGGATGCATGGGGAGGGGAAAGTCCTTGTAAACCATTGACACCTGATTGGGGAATTGTTCCCGCACCCGGGCCAGATCATCGTTCACTTTTTGGCAGTAGGGGCACTCATAGTCCGCGAATTCGATGATCTGGACTGGAGCGCCTTCCGGACCAAGCCGGGGAGCATTTCCCACCTCGACGCGAGCACTGGGCTGGTTCAGCTCAACGACAACGCTGTATTCCGCTCGAAGTTCAGCGATATACGCGTCCCGTGCTTTTTTCGTACGCAACTGGTGTACCGTATCGATGATGTTGGCTCGCGCCGACTCGTAAGATTCGTCGGTTTGTACGCCCTCGTAGTAGAAGCGGAGCTGATCCTCGGTCGGTTCTGGGACGTGAATGGCAACATGACGCTTGAATAACTCATCAAGGGTCACGCCTTCCTTCTTCGCCTGCATCTCCAATAGCTGATCGTCGATGTATTGCTCGAGGGCATCGCGCTCGGCAAGGTAGTATTTGTATTGGGCCTGAAGCAGTTTGCCTGCTTCCTTTTGCTCCAATTCATCTGCCGTCACCTTGCGGCCGGCGATCTCGGCTACTACGCCGGAGTCAGTCTGGCCAAACCCGGGAATGGAAAAGGCGCATAGAGCCATCCCCAATCCAAGCGCAATCAGAGTGTTCTTGGTTGACATTGTGGAATTTCCCCTCTTTAGGAATTAAGAACCTGTTTTGGGGGAGGAGAAGATCTCATTAGGCATTAAAACATGAGATGCGTTTAGAGGCAATTAGAACATGAGACAAATCCCAAAAAAACCCGGACGCCGGTGGTAAACCCCGGCGTCCGGGATGTCTGGAGGTGGGCCCGGCGGAAGAAGCTTCCAAGGAAGCTACGCCAGCCGTCCTACGGCCTTACCGCCCATCAAGTCGGAAGATTAAAAGTCGTAATCTTCCGGTGTGCAACCGCAACCTGTACCGCTGAGCAGAACGTCAGCAAAGTAGCACAGCTGCGGCAGTAAAGCCGCTTCGGCCGTCCCAAGGTTCGAGTCTGCCAACCTGGTTTCGGTCACGAACCAAGGCGACTTCTCAGGCTGGTTCGAGGTTGCCTGGATGTGCGTTGCCCAGCCGCGGAGCCCGGGCGCCGGCACTGGAGCGGTCGGATCACTCGATGAAGACGAAATGATCTTAATAACGCCACGCGACTTTTTCACGCCGGTGAGGGGGGTGGCCGTGAGCTCTTTATCTACGGATTCCGAGAGCAGGCCGTCTGGGGAGACCAGGCAGGCGCAGCACTCAGTCAGTTCCTGGCTGTCATCGAACACATAGATGGCAGCATACAGGTCGCCAGAGGGTTGTGGGGCGCCCTG
>JBEKQC010000002.1:0-187524 GCA_049520095.1 Terriglobales bacterium | reverse complement strand
TGCGTATGCCATCTGTTGATTGGCAATTATCATTTTGCACGCGATTACGGGTGTGTGCACCCCGGCATGCCTCTTGGCCGCAAGCATCTCCGTCGAAGCCGTGACGCCCCCACTGGTGGGATTGGCCTTGAAAGAACTACTTCTATTCTGGTTGGGAAGCGACGGGAAGTCAAATGCCGGCTGGCACGGTCACGGCTCGCATGACTGCCCAGGGGGACCACTTGTTATCGTGATTGGGGCCGACGTGATGGACTTCGTGGGATCGGTTACCGAGGTTGCGGTTACGGTCACGGTACCACCGGTGGGAGCCGTACCAGGAGCCTGGTAACAGGTCGGATCAGTGGAGGCTGCCGACGGTGGGTTGAAAGTTCCGCAGTTCCCGGCGGGCGCGCACGAGAACATCACGCCGGCGTTCTTGGTGTCGTTGGCCACATCGGCCGCTAAGCCCTGATCCCAATAGGCGCCGGCGTTGATCGACGTTGGAGGCGGAAAATTAGGGTCAAAAGTCACCACAATCGCAGGAGGCTGGTACTTGGGATCGCCGCAGGCGACGAGTGCGGCGACCATGGCCAAGGCAACTATGGACCTTACCGCCAGTCGGAGAGTCGGTTGGGGAAAGCTCATTGGTCGGTTCGATGCTGGCCGCAACACTGGAGTCTAGCATGGACCAACGCAGCGGGTACGCGGATGGGCCGGATTCCGTGACGGAGATTCAGTTGCTCATTCTGTGCAACCACTGACGATGTAAGCAGAGAGATTATGAAAAAAAGTACTAAGAACGGTGTTTTGATCATGGTGTCACTCCCATTCGAACCAATTGCATAGCTTATCTAACGATCCGTCATGTAAGCCGCCTCTCTTGCTCCTCGCATTTGTCAACAAATTGTCAAATTCATGTCACTTTCTAGCCCGAAATGCGTCATTAACCTGAGATCAGGCTACAGTTTAGGGGTATGATTCATGCCGGTTACGGGTGGGGGACGATTGTGAACAGGAGCATATCTTTGGGAGCAGCGGCGGCCACGATGACGATGGAAACGGTTCCGGCCAGTTCGGAGAGGATCTTGGTGATCGAGGATGACCGCGCCGTGCAAAAAGCGCTCAAGCGATTGTTTGAGGCCGAAGGCTTTGCGGTGGATCTTGCGGGGAACGGGGCGGCGGGTCTGGAGATGTTTCGAGCGGCGGCGCCTTCCGTACTGGTGCTTGACTTGAGCTTGCCGGGGACGCCAGGGCAGGACGTGTGCCGGGAAATCAGTCAGGCAGCGCCTTCGTTGCCGATCATCATTCTCAGCGCGCGGACGGAAGTGATGGACAAGGTGCTCCTGCTAGAGTTGGGCGCGCATGACTACGTGACGAAGCCGTTCAGTCCGCGGGAACTTCTGGCGCGAGTGCGTACGGCGATGCGGCGCTCGACGCGGACGCCGTTGACCGAGACTTTTAAGTTTGGCGACGTGAAAGTTGATTTCACAAAGATGGAATTGTGGCGAGAAGGGGAACTGGTGCAATTGACTTCGCAAGAGTTTAAGGTGTTGAAGTTCATGATCCAGAACGCGGAGCGCGTGCTGTCGCGCGAGGAGTTGCTGAACCACGTTTGGGGATACCGGAATTATCCGAGCACGCGGACGGTGGATAATCACATTCTGCGGCTGCGGCAGAAACTGGAGAAGGATCCGGCGAATCCCTTGCATTTCCGGACGGTGCACAGTTCCGGCTACAAGTTTGTGCCGTAAGCAAGTCCCAACATCGTAGACGTACGATGGAGCGACGGGCGTTCTCGCCCGTCATCGATGACGAGGCCAGGCAGGACGCCCGGCTCTCCACGAGCAAGCTTGGATTCAGCAGGGGAGATTGAGGTTTGACCATGGGCGGAATTCGGTTGCGGACCAAGTTCCTGCTTTCCATGGTGGCGGTATCCGCGGCATTAACGTTCACGACGCTGCTGGTGGTTCGGCGCACCGTGCAGCAGGAAGTGCGCCTCGGAATCCAGCGCGACCTCGAGAATTCCGTTTCCGCCTTCCACAATTTTCAGGAGCAGCGGGAAGTGACGCTCGAGCGCTCGGCGGCGCTGCTCGCCGATCTGCCCACTGTGCGGGCACTGATGACCACGCACGACCCGGCCACCATCCAGGACGCATCCAGAGATCTGTGGCAACATGCGGGCAGCGACTTGCTGCTGCTGGCCGATTCCTCCGGCAAGGTGATGGCGCTGCAGGCGACGCCGCCGGAGATCACGGTCCGTGCGGGGCAGGATTTCTTCCCGACCGTGGTGACGCGCGAAGAGACGCGGCACTGGTGGTACGTCGAAGGACATCTCTACGAAGTCTTCCTCCAGGATATTTACTTTGGCCCGGCGAGTGGCCGCCAGGTTCTGGGATATCTGCTTCTCGGTTATGAAATCGACGACCGCGTTGCCCGCAACCTGAGCCGCGTGGCCGCAAGCGAAGTTGCGTTCCGCTACGGAGACTCGATTGTGCGCAGCACTCTGAAGCCTGCCCAGGAATCAGAGTTGCTGCGAGTACCGCCAAGAACGGCTGTTGGAGGCCCACCCCAAGGGGATGAGATCCGGCTGGGCGGAGAGCGTTTTTTGGCCACGTCGGTGGATTTGCCTACGCCCGGCACGCCGGCATTGAGTCTGTGGGTATTGAAATCGTTCGATCAGGCAACCGCGTTTTTGAGCAGCCTGAACGAGTTGCTGCTGGCGCTAGGGCTGATTGCGGTGCTGGCGGGGAGCCTGCTGGTTTTCCTGATCTCGCATACCTTCACGCGTCCGCTGGAGAATCTGGTGGCCGGGGTGCGCGCGCTGGAGCAGGGGGATTATGCGTACCCCCTGCATGCGCACGGCGGAGACGAAGTTGCCGAGGTCACCGGAACGTTCGACCGGATGAGGAAGAATCTGCAAAAAACACACAGGGAGTTGCTGGACGCAGAACGGCTGGCGACGATTGGGCGGATGGCGAGCTCGATCTCGCACGATTTGCGTCATTCGCTGGCGGCGGTCGTGGCGAATGCGGAATTTCTTTGTGAAAGCAACCTGACGCCGGGGCAGCGCGAAGATCTTTACGCCGAGATACGGATTGCAGTCAACCAGATGACGGAATTGATCGAGTCGTTGCTGGAATTCTCGCGCACACGAGAGTCGCTGCGTCCTACCTACGGCGACGTTCGGTCGGCAGTGGAACGAGCGGTGCAAGGGGTGAAGGCGCATCCGGAATTCCAGCGCATACGGATCCGGATTTCGGGGGAAGGGTCGTCGGAGGGCTGGTTCGACTTCAAGAAGCTGGAGCGCGCCTTGCTGAACTTGTTGCTGAATGCGTGCGAGGTGGTGCCGGCGGAATCCGGAAAAATCGATATCGAGCTGAGACGCAAGGGGGAAAGTCTGGAAATTCGCATCGAGGATAACGGACCCGGAATCGCGGAGGCAGTGCGCGACCGGTTGTTCGAGCCCTTTGTGAGCCATGGCAAGGAAAATGGCACCGGGATGGGATTGACCGTGGTGCAGAAGATTCTGCAGGACCATGGCGGCGACGTCGTGGTGGAGGCGACTTCGGCGTCGGGAACGACCTTCCGCGTGAATATTCCGCTCAATCCCTCGGCGGAAAATGCTTTGGCAGTCCGGCATGCTACGTAAGCGGCATGGTCTCTGTCGCGCACTCCTTGCATGCCGATCCGGAATGCAAACTTGAAGTGCACAATCTAGCGAAATGAATTGCGGAGAATGGCAGGAGGCGAAATGAGTACGAGCAAAACGCGCTGCATCGAATGGTTGCGATGCGGGATGCTGGTGGGTGTGATGGCGTGGACCTCAGCCGGTGTCGCGCAGGAGGTTACGAATCGGGCAGAGAAGCCTTCGCCGGTGGCCCATCCTGAGGCCCGGAGGGAGCCAACGGGTGACTCCGTGAATGACTCGGTCCGCGAGCTACGCGAGCAGGTTCGCGAGTTGCAGGCGGCGGTTTCCGGGATGCGCTCCGACTGGCAGCAAGCTCGCGCGGAAACGGCGGAACTGCGCCGCGAGCTCGAGGAGGTGCGCGCAGGAACGGCACCGCGAAATGCAGTGTTAACGGATGCAGTTGCGAAGTCCACGATGATCAACTCCGAAGCGACCGGAGGTTTACAGAGCGGCGGGCCGCAAGATGAGAAACAAGATCAGAAAGAAGATCAGAAAAAGGGCGAGCATGCGGCCAGCCTGGAAGAGGAGTATCAACTGCTGAGTGGAAAAGTGGACGATCAGTATCAGACGAAGGTGGAAAGCGCATCGAAGTACCGGTTGCGGCTGTCGGGCATTGTTTTGATGAACTTGGTAAGCAATCAAGGGACGGTGGATAGCATTGATCTTCCCACGCTCGCTTATGCCAGACCAGCGTACGGCACGGAAGGAAGCTTCGGCGCCACGCTGCGGCAATCGGAGATCGGGTTCGAGGCATTCGGGCCGACCGTGGCGGGTGCGAAGACAAGGGCAGACCTGCAACTCGATCTGGCGGGCGGATTCCCGTCGGTTCCGAACGGGGTCAACTCTGGACTCGTGCGTTTGCGGACCGCCACGATGCGAATGGATTGGGCAAACACGTCAGTGGTGGTCGGGCAAGATACGATTTTCTTCTCCCCGAACTCGCCGACATCGTTTGCTTCGCTGGCGATTCCAGCGCTCACCAACGCAGGGAACTTGTGGAGCTGGGTGCCGCAGATACGGGTGGAGCACAAAGTTGATTTGGGGGAAGAGTCGAGTTTGATATTTCAGGGCGGAATTCTCGACCCCCTGAGCGGGGAAGTGCCGGGCACCGGACCAAACGCGGTGCCGGGCACAGGTTATTACCGGCAGGCGGGGCCTGGGGAAGAATCGCGTCAACCAGCGTATGGCACACGGGTCGCGTGGACGCGGAATGTTTTTGGACAACCGTTGCGGGTGGGTGTGGGAGGGTACTACAGCCGGCAGAATTATGGTTTCAGCCGAACCGTGGATGGCTGGGCGGGGATGACGGACATTGACTTGCCGCTCAGTCATCAGTTTTCGTTGAGCGGAAAGTTTTATCGCGGAAGGGCCGTTGGCGGACTCTACGGCGCATTCGGACAAAGTGTGTTGTTCAGTGGCGATCCGACATTGCCCAGCACGCAGGTGCAAGCGTTGAATTCGGTTGGCGGCTGGACGCAATTAAAATACCGGCCAGCGAATAAATGGGAGTTCAATGCGGCGTTTGGCATGGACAATCCGTATGCCCGCGACCTGGAATATTTCTTCCCCTATACGCAGTCCTATGGGGATCCGACTCTGGCGAGAAATCAGGGGAGCTTTGTGAACATGATTTACCGTCCACGATCGGACTTGTTATTTTCCGCTGAGTATCGGCATCTGACGACGTATTCGATTACTAACGGCGGGAACAGCGCCGGGCATCTCAACCTGATGATGGGAGTTCTTTTTTGAGCCGATGGATGGAAGCGGCACGGTAAGAAACCGTGGTTAAAAAATTAGGATAAGTCATCAACCATGAGCCACCGAATGGTCCTGATCTTTGTCGCGATGTTGTGGGCCGGCGCAGCCGGATCGCGCGCGCAGGCAACGACGCCTGCCACGACAACGGTGGTGCGCGGCCGTGTCGAGGTCATCGGTGCGAGAGGTGCCGGCAAGACGCGGCATGGGAAGATTCCCGCGACTGTGGTTTGGCTGACGCCAATAGCAACGACGGGAGCGGGAGGCGAAGGAACTACGGCGGCGCCAAATTCCTCGGCTAGCTCGCCGGCAAGTCCGGCACAAAACCCGCGGCTGGTGCAGAAGAACAAGAGTTTCGAGCCGCACATCCTGGTGGTTCCGGCGGGGTCGATGGTCGAGTTTCCCAATCGCGATCCTTTTTTCCATAATGTCTTTTCGCTTTTTGAAGGAAAGCGGTTTGATCTCGGCCTCTACGAGGCGGGTACATCGCGGATGGTGCGATTCGACCGGCCAGGAATCAGCTACATTTTCTGCAATATTCATCCGGAAATGAGCGCGGTTGTTATTACGATAGCGACGCCACTTTATGCGGTGTCAAGCAGCGACGGGCAACTTAGCCTGGCGAGCGTTCCCTATGGGCGTTACCTATTGCACGTTTGGAGCGAGGGCATGGGTCCGGAAAATGCGCAGCCGCTTACGCGGGAGATCACCATCGCGGAGAATGCTTCGTCCTTGGGAGTCATTCGAGTCCCGGAAGCGAACGGGCAGCGCATGGCGCACAAGAACAAGTATGGCCGCGAGTACGAGGAACCTACCCCGAACAACTCCGCCTATGAGCAGCAACGCTAGCGGTGTAAAACGAAGTTTTGGGGCGTCTGTTTAATTTCTTGATAGCCAAAACTTTTTTCATCTCCGGTTGTTTGAAATCATCGAGTTATATCAGTTCCGACCTGCTGCCCCGCCAATTTTTCCGATTTTATTTTCGTAGGCAGTTCATCAACTTACGCGGAAAATCGTCGAAATGGGGGCTTGACAAGGATGCCGAGAACAGAGAAATAGGCAATTGGTTTCCTCCGATAAGCGTTGGGTTTTCCTATGGTTAGATTATCTCCCCAAATGCTCCACCATCCTCGAATCACTCTCTCTCAAAAACGATCGACGATTTGAAGGCCGAAGAACTGACAACTTAGTGTCGCTAGATTAGTAACGAGAAGTCGGCTTTGCTCCATTCAACTTCCGTTTGCTCGTCACTCGGACACAATCGCCGAGGCTGCCCCTGACCCTCTCGTCCTTGCTTGTTTGTATTAACTGTGGTTAACTACCTACGATAATCGTCGGTTAATAGATCAAAGCAGAAAGACATTGCCAGTCTTGGGGCAAATGAGTGGGGGCATTCATGGCGCGGGCGTTTCACGTTGCTCTTTTCGTATTGACCGTGGTGTGCTTTCTCCCGGTGAAAGCGCTGGCACAAGGCGAAACCACCAGCGCGATCATTGGCGAAGTTAGAGACGCATCAAGCGCGGTTGTGGCGAGCGCTACCGTGACGATCACAAATCACGAGACCGGTCTGAAGCGTAGTGCCAAGACCGATGACGCAGGCCGGTTCAACTTTCCACAGTTAAAGCCGGGTACCTACTCCGTCAGAGTGGAAGCGCGAGGCTTCGAGCCGCGCCAAAACGATAACGTCATTTCGGGGCTGGGCCAGAAGCAAACCGTGGACTTCACGCTTAAGGTGGCGCAATCCAATGAGGTGGTTGAGGTGAGCAGCGAGGCTCCACTCATCAACCTGGAAAACGCAAACACATCCACCACTCTGAATGCGCCGGTGCTGGAGGACCTGCCGAATCCGGGCGGTGACCTAACCTACCCTTTGCAGTTTGCGCCTGGGGCCCTGATCAATACGGCGGGTAGCAGTAACGATTTTGTCGGCGGCAGCAACGGATATGGCAACGTGGAATTCAACGGACTGCCCGCCCTCTCCAATGGCTACATCGTGGACGGACTGGAAACGAACGACCCGCTCACCAATCTAAACAGCGGCCTTTCCACCAACCTCGTCCTGGGACTGAATTCGATTTCAGAAGTCACCGTCAACACCCTTTCTTATTCCGTGGATCAGGGACGGTATGGAGCGTCCCAAATCGACTACGTTACCAAGTCTGGCACGAACCAGTTTCACGGGAATCTATATGAACTGTGGAATGGTTCGCTGCTGAATGCGGCGGACTACTTCACCAATGCGACGCCGGGCAACCACAAGCCGAGGGCAACCGTGAATCACTTTGGGGGCAGCGTGGGAGGGCCGATTGCGAGCAACAAGCTGTTTTTCTTTTTCGACAGCGAATGGGTGCGGATCGCACTACCCATCGTCACGCCGACGATCGTTCCCAGTGCGGCATTCCAACAATACGTCTTGAACCAGCTTTCCATGGGTCAACCAGTCGGCTGCGGGTCCAGCGGGACGAATGAGAATTGTTTGTTCTATCAACACATGTTTTCCCTCTACGGAAATACCAGCGGCACAGCCACCCAGGTGCTCTGGTGTCCTTTCAACTCGGACGGCACTGCGGCATCGGGCAATCCACCGAATGGAAACGGTTGCGCCAACCGGCAGAGCATTTCGCACTCCAGCGACGACCACGAGCAGGTGCAGACGGCCCGAATCGACTACAACATCAACGAGAAAGACACGACTTGGTTCCGTTTTCAGGCGGACACCGGCCTGCAAGCCGCGTGGACGGACCCAATCAACTCGGTGTTCGACGCGCTTTCACCGCAGCCCCTCTACTCGCTTGCCGCGGGATACACGCGCGTCTTCTCGCAGAACCTGGTGAACTACTTCAATCCTGCGTTCTCCTGGTACGAGAGCCTGTTTGGGCCAACCGACCTTCAGAAAACGCTTTCGGCGTTCCCGATCGTCTTGCAGGGCAGCGGCGCGAATGCCTTCACGCCCATGGGAGGGCTGGACAATACCTGGATACAAGGCAGGCGGGCATCCCGCTTTTTCATCAACGACAATCTAGCCTGGAGCCATGGCGCTCACGAACTGCGATTTGGAACCAATACCCGTGTCTTCCGCTTGAACGACTACGACTTCGGAGAAGGAACGGTTCCCACCGTGACCTACGCGAACTTGCAGCAATTCATTGATGGAGTGGCGAATACCGCGTCGGAGACTTTCCCTTCGAACGCAAATGAGCCCTTCAACTTTCTCAATCTTGATGTCTACGCGCAAGACACTTGGAAAGTAACTCGCAAACTGACCTGGACGTTCGGTCTGCGCGACACCTTCAACTCCAATCCGCTGAATCCGCACGATCAAGTCGCCCGCCTTCGCGGCTCTTTCAGTTCCACCGTGCATAACGATCAACCGCTGAACACCGTTATTCAAACTCATCTCGGCAAGCTGTTCTCGTCCACGCCGGTGGCCATTCTACAGCCGAGAATGGCGATTGCGTGGCAGTTCGAGCCGAAATCCGTGCTCCGCACCGGCTTTGGGATTTTCAGCGACATCTTGCCGGGCACGGTGGCCGACCTGATCGGCACGAATCCTCCCTACGATAAGGCGTTCCAGGGAGGAGTGCTTGGCAGCGTGGGCGGCACAGCCGTCGCGCCGGGAGCCCCCAGCAGCGCAGTCGGCGCACTCGTTGCCGCGAATCAGACTTTTACTTCGGGATTTCCCCAGGGCCAGCCCTCGCTTCCACCGGTTGCGATCACGGCCATTCCAGATGGCAAACTTCACGCGCCGTACTTCATGGAGTGGAGCCTGGGCATGGAACATCAAATTGGAACGACGGCCAGCCTGAAAGCGCAATACGTGGGCACGCGCGCTGTGAACCAGCCGTACTCAACCCAAGTCAACGGCTACCAGACCGTGTGCCAGGGTTGTTTTGCGCCGTTTCCCTATATGCAGCCAACCGACCAACGATTCGGCGCGGTGACGCAGTTCTCCACCGGCGCGAACAGCCTCTACAACGGCCTTCAACTGACCGCGATGAAGCGGCTCGGCCATGGCTTGCAAGGACAGGTCAACTACACCTGGAGCCGTTGCATGGATACGGTCTCGAACGGCGGATTCCTTTCGTTTTCCGCCGGAGGGATTCTTTCGCCTCTGCCGGGAGAACTGGCCCGCGACTACGGTCCTTGCGATTACGATATCCGGCACAATCTCAACGGGCAGTATGTGTATCAGTTGCCGGTTCGAGTGCGAAATCATTCTCTGGGCTACGCGTTGAACGGGTGGCAGATTTCTGGAACAGCGTTTTGGCACAGCGGAGTTCCGTTCTCGGTGCTGAGCGCGCCCTACTCAGCGATCAATCCAATCACCATGCAGGAAGAGGGGATTGTGCAGGGCAGTGGGCCGGAGTTTGCCAGTCTTGTGCCGGGAGTGAACCCCTATTGCCGCCATTGCAATCTTCCCGCTACCGCACTCGGCACAATTCAGTGGCTCAATCCGGCCGCATTTGTATCGGCGGTCGATCCGAGCACAGGGCAATGCAATGGCGGCGACAGCCCGCAGAATTGCCAGTTCGGAAATCTCGGACGCAATGCCCTGCGCGGTCCCGATTTCCTCTGGAGCGACTTCTACCTGACAAAATGGTTTTCCTTAACCGAGCATGTGAAGCTGCGGTTTGAGGGTCAGTTCTTTAATGTCTTCAACCATCCGAATTTCGCGCTGCCCAGCATGGTGCAGGCCGGCATTCCAGGAAATCTTTCCACGCAGAGTGGTTTTGGAGCGCTCACGTCCACAACTTCTCCGCCGACCGGCTTGCTGGGAGTCGGTTTGGGTGGCGATAGCAGTCCACGCATGATCGCCTTTCAGGCGCGGTTGGAGTTCTGATCGTGCCCCGGCGGTTCTGGACGAATAGTCGGCAATCCGGAAGCAGTCCGGTCCCGCCCTCACGAGATTTGTACTGGGAAGTCGGCTTTTGGGAAGTGGAATAAACTGGCAGCATGAACATCGACAAACTGCTCAAGCGCTACCGCATCGAAAACGGGAAACATTTCGGCCTCAAGGATTACGACCCAGCGGATACGCATGGGCTGGAGTCAGAACTGAAACCGCAGGCCAAGGAACTGTTGGCGGACGGCGTCAAAGAATTGAGCAGCCTGCAGGACGTTCTCGCGGCGCAGGACCGTTGGGGCCTGTTGCTGATTTTTCAGGCCATGGACGCAGCCGGCAAAGACGGAACCATCAAACATGTCATGTCGGGCGTAAATCCCCAGGGCGTGGACGTGTGGTCGTTCAAAGCCCCGTCAGCGGAAGAATTGCACCACGGTTATCTCTGGCGGACGATGAAAGCAATGCCTGAGAGAGGCCACATTGGCATTTTTAACCGGTCATATTACGAGGAGGTGCTGGTGGTGCGCGTCCATCCGCAGATTCTGGAAAACCAGAAACTGCCGAAGGCGTTGGTCACCAAACATATCTGGCAGGAGCGTTTTGAAGATATCAATAACTTCGAGCGCTACGTTACCCGGAACGGTGTCGCGGTGGTGAAGTTCTTTTTGCATCTTTCAAAGAAAGAACAGAAGAACCGGTTCATGGAACGGCTCGACAATCCGGAGAAGAACTGGAAGTTTTCTTCGGCCGATGTAAAGGAACGCGAATTCTGGGATGCGTATCAGGATGCCTACGAGGATATGATTCAACACACGGCGAGTGAGCACGCTCCCTGGTACGTCGTGCCGGCGGATAACAAGTGGTTTACGCGACTGGTAGTCTCGCACGCCGTGGTGGATGCATTGAATGGGATGAACTTGAAGTATCCGAAAATAAGCGGCACCGAGAAGGCTGCGTTAGCGCAAGCGCGTAAACGACTCGAGAACGAGTGAGAGTAGGTCCAGTGCCTGCGGCTGGAGAGCCGGGCGCCCACGCCCGGCCGCACTGGATGGCCAAGACGCCAGTCGCTCCATCGTGCATCATTCGTGCATCATTTCAAAACGATGGGCAACACCTGGTCATAGGGTTGAATCGTGACGATCAGGGATTTGCGCTGATCGAATGCTTCCTTCGTAACCTTAAAACCGACAATGATGGTTCCTCTCTTCTCGGTTCCAGCCGACAGCTTGGTTTCGGGCGAAAGCGGCGGCTCGGAACTTTCTTTCAACGCCGGGAATGCCTGGAAGTAGCGGTCGAGGTCGACGGCTGAGGCGGCGTCATCGTCGAAGGTTGTGTTATCGGCGGTGGTGAGCTGCGCAGTGAGTGTGTGAATCCACAGCGGCTTGTCGGTCGTATTGCGCAGGGTCAAGGTGATGGCGGCCAGGATCATGTTCTGTCCCGGCACCTCGGCCGCCGCGACAAAATCGATGGAACCCGCACCCTGCGGTTTCGGCCGCTCCTTGAAAGCGAAGATTCCCACCACCACCGCGACAGCGGCGATGCAGATCAGGACAACGCCAGCAGGGGGGAGATTACGCTTGGCGGTTCCGAATTCTTCGCCGATGTGAAACTCGGTAATCGGCGCCGGCGGGGATGGGGGCGGTGGAGGCGCTGGATCGGGCGTTTGATCGGACGTTGGATCTGAGACTGGATCGGGCATGAAGCGATTTTAGATGACTTAAGCCTTCCGCTGGTGCCCTTCTGCGCATTTGGCTTGGGCCGTGGGTACGCTCCCGGACATGGCTTACGTCCGCAAAGTGAAGTGACTTTGGTTACCTTGTCTGGTGTGACGGATGCTGCGACGATGCGGAAGATTTTCTTTTGGAGGTACTCGGCAGTGAATCGTCAAACTCTCTTTGCCGCGTTGGCTTGCGCATTGCTGGTATTCAGCATGCTAGGCTGCGGAACTACTCGCGAGTTGCAGTCCATCCAGCTTTCGTCCTCGAACACGTCCGAGACCCCGCCGGGCACGGTCGACCTGGATGGCGAGGGCGCGACGCAACAGTTGTATACGTGGGGGAACTACAGTAACGGGAAGAATCAGCTTCTGAGCGGTCAGGGGATTCAGTATCAGATCTCGATCACCCCGAATAGCGTTGATCAATTCAACGATCCTCTCCCCACTCCGCCGCAAACTGTCCAGTTGAGCCCGACGGGCCTGCTCACCGCCGTGTCGCCCTTCATCTGCACCTGGCAAAATAGCGCGGTGCCTCCCGCGACCTCCCCAGCTTGGGGACTGAGCGGTTCGTATTCGGTCACGGCTACCACTCAGGGGATGACCTCGCCGCCTGTATTTGTTGCGGTCGCTTCTCAGGCCGGCATCGACTTCGATGGCACCAATCCGACCGGAGAATGTGGTCCGCCACCGGGGACTCCGTAATCCGGCATTTTGATTCTCGATCCGCGGGGACGGCGGCATAGCTACCGTCCCCGTCTCCGTTTAGAGCTGCTCAGATCTTCCGAAGCTGACCCCTTGGTAGCGGGTCAGTTTAAAAAGGAAACTGGCCCACTACCGACCCCTTCCACCGTTGAGCGTCCTGCTCTAACCCTATATAATCCGAGGCTTGCCTGTGCCTAGGAAAGCAATCATCGCCTATGCTTGTCATTCCTGTAAGTGAAGTCGTGCCCGGATGAAGGTTCGCGCTGGAATTGAAGTATCGAGCCAATCCGATATCGGTTGCCTGCGCCAGAACAACGAAGATTCCTTTGGCTATTGGGAGCCGGACGACGACCAGGAGTTTCTGCGCAAGGGGCGGTTGGCGGTGGTGGCGGACGGCATGGGCGGATACGAAGGCGGCCAGGAAGCCAGCCGCCTGGCAGTGGAAACGCTCGTGGCTGTCTATCGCGACTTTGGCGGCGACGACCCGCAGCAAGCGCTGGTCGAGGCTTTGCAGGCGGCCCACGAGCAGATCCGGCAATACAGCTTTGCGCATCCGGAACTGCGGGGTATGGGAACGACCTGCACAGCGGCGGCGATCGTCAGGGTTGCGGACGGGCGCGCACAACATGACGCGCTCTATTACGTGCATGTTGGCGACACCCGGCTTTACCTGATCCGCGACGGCCAGATCACCCGGGTAACGCGCGACCACTCCTATGTCGGACGGCTGGTGGAAGCGGGAATGATCAGCGCGGAACAAGCGGAACATCATCCGCAACGAAACATCTTGACCGCAGCTTTAGGCACCAACCCCGACCTCATCATGGACTCGCCGGGACAGCCGGAGCCGCTGCGCCCGGACGACGTGCTCGTGATCTGCAGCGACGGGTTGTGGGGACAAGTGCACGACGCCGAAATTCTCGCCCTTGTCGAAGACAGAAGCGCGGAACAAGCGGGCCGCGAGCTGATCGGATTAGCTCGCGAACGTGGCGGGCCGGATAACATCACCGTCGAGATTCTGCGCTTGCGCTAACGCGGTTGCCATCGTGGAAAAGCGACAGATGCATAGTTGGCTGTGCGTGGTCACCGACAACTGAGGCTTTCCTGACAGAGACCTGACACCAGACACCCGCCGTCGTAAGATGCCCTGTGCTCGTCTTCTGGATTCTCTTCAACCTGTTCGTGCTGGCGATGCTGACGCTCGACCTGGGCGTACTAAATCGCCCGTCCCAGCGCGTCAGTTTTCGCCAGGCGCTGGCCTGGTCGGGCGTCTGGATTGCGCTGGCGGCCGCGTTTGCGGTGTTGGAGTTGTTCTGGCACGGGCGGGCCCAGGCGCTCCAGTTCGTAACCGGCTATGTAATTGAACTGTCGCTCAGCGCCGACAACCTGTTCATATTTCTGGTCATCTTCCGCTATTTCAAAGTGCCCGACGAGCACCAGCACAAAGTTCTGTTCTGGGGAATTCTCGGAGCGTTGCTCATGCGGGGTGTATTCATCCTAACGGGCGTGGGCCTGATCCACCGCTTCAGTTGGATCACCTATGCATTCGGCGCCTTGCTCGTCTATTCGGGACTTAAGCTGTTGCGGCAGGGTGAATCGAAAATCCACCCCGAAAAGAACTTTGTGCTGCGCTTGTTTCACCGGATTTTCCCGGTGACGAGAGAATATGTGGGTGGACAGTTCTTTACACGTAGGGAGGGACTGTACGCGACGCCGCTGCTGGTGGCGCTGTTGGTGGTTGAGACCAGCGACATTCTTCTTGCCGTCGATTCGATCCCGGCGGTACTCGCCATCACGCTGAACGCTTTCATTGTCTACACGTCGAATGTGTTTGCCATTCTCGGCCTGCGCTCGATGTACTTTGCGCTGTCGGGAATGATGGACCTGTTTCACTACCTTCATTACGGACTGTCGGTAGTGCTGATTTTGATCGGACTCAAAATGCTGGGGTCGCACTACGTGCATATTCCAACGGAATGGGCGCTGGCTATTGTGCTTGCTGTTTTGGGAGCTTCGATTCTCGCGTCGCTCTTGAATCCGCATGAGAAATCAACCGGGTAACTCGCTACCAACGGCCCAAGGTCGAGACCTTCAACCACAGGGGACACAGGGAACGCGGAGTTCGCATACGCTATGATGAATGTCGATGATCAGCGTTCCAGTCACGACGCCGTCGCGCTCCTATGAAGTGCTCATCGGAAGCGGGTTGCTTGCGCGTGCCGGAGAATGTCTCGGCAAGATTCTTGAAAACAGGCGAGCGTTCGTGGTCACCGTCCCGGCAGTGCGGCGGCGCTGGGCAAAGGTCCTGCTGAAATCGCTCGTGGCCTCTGGAATCGAAGCAACACTTCTCGAAATGCCCGATGGCGAGCGCTCGAAACGCCTTGCGACACTGGAGAAGTTAGCCGAGAAGCTCGTAAAACAGGGCGCAGATCGCGGGGCAACCCTGATTGCGCTTGGCGGTGGCGTAGTTGGAGACGTGACCGGGTTCCTGGCCTCGATCTACATGCGAGGAGTGGATGTTATCCAGGTTCCGACCACTGTGCTGGCACAGGTGGATGCCGCGATTGGTGGAAAGACAGGCGTCAACCTAGTCTCCGGAAAGAATCTCCTGGGGACCTTTCATCAGCCGCGCGCCGTACTGGTCGATCCGACTGTTCTGGAGACGTTGCCCTCGCGCGAGTATCACGCCGGCCTGTACGAATCGCTGAAATGCGGCATCATCGGAGATCCAGGACTGTTCAAGCTGTTCGAAGAGCGCTGCCGGGAAATTCTGGATCGCGACCAGGTCGTGATTGAGAAAGTGATTGCCGATTCGGTGCGCTTGAAGGCATCGGTGGTGAGTGCCGACGAGCGCGAAGGTGGTTTGCGGCAAGTGCTCAACCTCGGGCACACGATCGGACACGCGCTCGAAGCCGAGACTCGCTACACACAGTTGCTCCATGGAGAAGCCGTGGCGTGGGGCATGATCGCGGCGACCCACATCGCGCTGTCAACGGGCAAGCTGGATAGTGTGACGGCGGGGCGCATTTCGAACTCGATTCTTGGCTTTGGCCGGCTGCCGCGCATGGAGTTGAAGACCACGAACATCCTGAGGCGCTTGCGTTCCGACAAAAAGACGCGTCACGGCGTGGTGCACTTTATTCTTCCGCGGGAGATCGGCAAGGTTGAGATCACGAGCGACGTTCCGGAAGCGATCGTCCGCGCCGCGGTCGACGAGATTCGGAAGCTGGCGCGAAATTAGTACCGGCAACGATCATATGGATCAAGAGATAAATCAGCGCATCGTAGGCGCTACTCCCGCCGGTGCACGCGACCGCGAGTCGTCTGCGCGGGCGATCCGGGAGATGTTTACCTCGATTGCGCCGCGCTACGATCTGCTGAATCATGTTCTCTCGTTCAACATTGACCGCTTGTGGTGGTGGCGCACGGCGCGCAGGTTCGACGCGATTTTGAAGCGTCCCGAGGCGCGCGTGCTGGATCTTTGTTGCGGCACCGGAGATATGGCGTTCGCTTTGCGCCGGCGCGCTGGTTCGGCAACCCCTCAGATTCTGGGTGCGGATTTTTCTCACGCCATGTTGCAGCGCGCAGCGGCGAAGACGGAGAAGGGAAGCGGATCGACGCTCCGCTGGATCGAAGCGGACGCGCTGCGGCTGCCGTTCCCCGATGGATATTTCAATCTGGTGACCTCGGCCTTCGGTTTTCGAAACCTAGCTGACTACGATGCGGGCTTGCGCGAAATTGCGCGCGTGCTCGCTCCCGGCGGAGAATGCGGCATCCTTGATTTCGGAGAGCCGGGCGGCTTACTCGGGCAGTGCTACCGCGTCTATTTCAAGAAAGTTCTGCCTGCAGTTGGGACGGTGATCTCAGGAGTGAGAGGTCCGTACGCGTATTTGCCGGCATCCGTCGAGCGCTTTCCTTCGCCCGATGAAATGATCGGGCGCATGCGTCAGGCAGGATTCCGCGAGACCACCTGGACTCCATACACGTTCGGGATTGCGGGTTTGTACCGGGGAGTGAAAGAGAGCGCTTAACCGGCTAGAAGCCGAGAACGCCGGGAAATACTCACGAGGGAGTATGGCGATGCTTGAAACAGTTCTGAAGCGCTTTGAAGAGCCGGACGAGATACGAGTATTCGAAAAAGGGAGATTCGAACTCGTTCGCATCGGGGGCATGACCATCGGCCGCGCCACTTATGAGCCGGGATGGAAGTGGTCCGTTCACGTCGGGCCCGGCGTGGGCGCGTCGCGCTGCAACGTCGAGCATGTGGGGCTGGTGCTCTCCGGCTGTGCCACGGCGGCGATGGAAGACGGCACGGGCACCATTCATGAACTCCGCGCCGGCACGCTCTTTTACATTCCACCCGGACCTCCGGGTCACGATAGTTGGGTGGTCGGCGACGAGCCGTACGTCTCGCTGCATTTTCTCGGGGCTGACCACTACGCAAGCAAATAGTGTGCGTCGAGCAGGTGCCGAATCGGAGGGAAAGCTCAGCTCTGCGGTCTGGCCATGGAGGTAAAATCCAAGTCAGAATCCCAAGCGCGACGCGATCAGGAATCCCACCCTTTCGCAAAAAGCGCGAAAGGATGGGCCACCAGCCGCCTCAGCGGCCCACCAACTTCTGCAGTTCTTCGGGGTAACGAGCACCTTGCACTGAGATCTTTGAGGCTGCGGTTTCCAGCTGCCGGAGATCTTCGCGCGTAAGTTCGACGGCAGCGGCTCCGATGTTCTCTTCGAGTCGATGAAGCTTCGTCGTACCCGGGATTGGAACGATCCACGGTTTTTGTGCAAGCAGCCAGGCGAGCGCGATCTGAGCAGGCGTCGCCTTTTTCTGTTGCGCGAACTTGCCAATGAGATCAACCAACGCCTGATTCGTTTTACGGTTCTCCGGCGTAAAGCGAGGAACAATGTTGCGGAAGTCAGTCTTGTCGAACTGCGTGTCTTCGCTGATCTTGCCGGTGAGGAAGCCCTTGCCCAACGGGCTGAATGGAACGAACCCGATGCCGAGTTCTTCGAGTGCCGGTATGACTTCGGCCTCAGGTTCTCTCCACCAAAGTGAGTATTCGCTCTGGAGTGCCGCGACGGGCTGAACTTTGTGTGCGCGACGGATAGTTTCCACTCCTGCTTCGGACAGGCCGAAGTGCTTGACCTTGCCTTGCTGAATCAGGTCCCTTACGGCACCAGCAACGTCTTCGATTGGCACATTTGGATCGACGCGGTGCTGATAGAACAAGTCGATTACATCGGCTTTGAGGCGCTTGAGCGAGGCCTCGGCGACCTGCTTGATGTGTTCCGGACGACTGTCCAGGCCGCTCCAACGCGGTCCACCATTGGGATCAGGTTTGAACCCGAATTTGGTGGCGATCACCACCTGATCACGAAGTGGAGCCAGCGCTTCGCCCACGAGTTCTTCGTTGGTGAAAGGACCGTAAACTTCGGCGGTGTCGAAGAACGTTACGCCACGTTCGACGGCAGACCGGATCAGAGAGATCATCTCCTTTTTGTCCGCAGCCGGACCATAACCGAAGCTCATTCCCATGCAGCCGAGGCCGATGGCCGACACTTCAAGATTGGTTTTTCCAAGTTTGCGCTTTTGCATTGTTACTCCTTTTCGAAAATAAAATCTGGGAATGAAATTTGCGGATAGGCGTGACGTACGCCGTTTTTTCGCCCGATCTGATTAAGTTCGAGAGAAACGTTCCCTCACTTGTCCCGCAGCCACCTCACGCCCGCGCCGACTTCACATCCGTGCGCGAGAAGTCTTGCCCTTTAAACAAAAGCGGCTCTCCCTTGGATTTCGCCAGCGCATAGGAGAAGCAATCTCCAAAATTCAGTCTGGCGGGATGGCCGCTGGTTTTCCCGAAGTCGCGGTAGGCGTGACGGGCTATGCGAGCCTGCGCTTCGGTGACCGGCTCAATCGCGATTTGCGCTACCTCGATCAATTCATCAAAACGGCGGCTGGCAATCGGATCTTTGCTGCCATCAATGACCGCTCCGGCTTCCACATAGCTCACGGCCGAAATACGAGGCTGCGCAGCGTGCTCAATGATTTTGGCGAACTCGGGCGCCTCCGCTTCAAAGCGGAGAATGGCGATCAGGGCCGAAGTGTCGAGAATCATTTTGGCAGTCCTTTCTCGTCATAGAGAAGGTCGCCATGATCGGCCGAACGATACGGTTCCTTCAGATGCGTGGCGCAGTCCCGGCCGATGTCGAGCAGTCGGTCGGAGAGCTTGGCGGCATGTTTGTCTTTGTTCTGCACCCTTTTCAGGCGTTCGCGGACCGCTTCGGTGACCGCTTCGGTCAAGCTCTCTCCGGTAAGCCGGGCCAGCTGGTGGGCGAGCTTGTGGGCGTCTGTGTTCTTAATGTTCAGGCTCATATGGTACATATTCTACCATAATAGTCTACCATTCTACCATCAATAGATAGCCGACGCCCGAAAAGATTGCGATGGCCCGAGCCACCCGCCCATGGGGGCAAAAATTTAAGTCAGAATCCCAAGCGCGCGCAATCAGGAATCCCACCTCTTCGACTCCGCTCAGAACAGGCCTTTTCGCAAAAAGCGCGAAAGGATGGGCCACCCGAGGATTCTTAGTTCCGCTGGAACGAATCCTCGAACGCCTCAAGATTCGTTTTCTCAATCACTCGCTCGTAGTCGCTGCCGAGAAATTTCTTTAGCCGGTCAGTGTTCATGATGTACTGGCCGGTCATGTAAGGGACGGCGTCCGGTGGAATCGAAGAAATGTTCCAGCTCCACAAGAACTGTAGAACTTGACGCATGCTCCACTGTCCGGGAACGCGCAGCAATTTAGCGTGTGCTAGTTCGATACACTGCGCAAAGGTCAGAGGATCGCCGCGCCCGGCAACATTCAGGATAGTCAGCCGCTGCGCTTCCGGCTCCCGCCGCAGTATCCACGCGATTAGCCTGGCCATGTCGTCGACGTGGACGAATTGGAGCTTGTGGTCCAGATACTTCTGGCCGAAGGGCAGCATGCAGGGTAAGCGTTTTGCCGATTGGCGCATGTGGGCGGCGCGCGACCCTTTTCCGTTAGGTGTTCCCCGGAATGCGC
Organism: Terriglobales bacterium; assembly: GCA_049520095.1. Classification (GTDB taxonomy): domain Bacteria; phylum Acidobacteriota; class Terriglobia; order Terriglobales; family Acidobacteriaceae; genus Acidiflorens. The sequence continues at coordinate 167,773 of JBEKQC010000002.1, read as the reverse complement.
CCATCAGATAATTTTCGACGGTAGCTCCCGCAAAGATGTGGGGACGCAGGATGAACACGCTGCACCCGCGCAGGGAAGGCGCGCGCTGCTGCACGACGAGGTCACTCTCTTTCTTGTGGATCGCGTAAGGCAGCGTGTGAGCATCGAGGGGCGAGTCTTCCGCGACGGGCGCGGGCAGGTCGGAGCCATACGCCGACACGCTGCTGGGAAAAATGAACTGCCGGATGGTAGTTTCCGGATTCCGGTTGGCTTCGGCGATGGCCTCCATCACGCGGGCGGTGCCAGCCACGTTGATCCGCCACATCCGGTCGACATCCAGAACCCCTGAACGCTGGGGATCGATGATAAACGCCAAGTGTACGACGGACGCAGGCTGCAGTTCGCGCAGCAGCAGAAGCAACTCGCGGGTGGATTCCTCCGCTCCCAGATCAAGCGCCACGAAGCGGTCAACCGTGGATTGAGTCGGCGGCGTGACGTCGATGCCCACCACCTTGTAGTAATCCGCAAGCTGCGGCAGAAGCCGCTGGCCAAGGTTCCCCGAAACGCCGGTGACCAGGATGGTTGGTTTTGCCGTATCCATTGATTCCAGATCTTCTTAGTCTGGGTCCTCTTAGTCTGGGTCCTCGGCCGGCTGGGCGGGGGGCCTTGATCCTTTGGGAAGCGGAGGCATCATAGGATTTCGGGTGGGGCCGAAGTAGGCATCGTTCAGCTCAGCATTGCCTTGAAAACCTTGCATGCTATCGCGATAGCGCTGGCTCGCAAGCAGGTTGTGAATCTCCGTCTTCACGCTCTCCAGAGTCAAGGTCTCCTTGCTGACCATCTTGTAGATGTAGTAGGCGCTGTTGGGATCGGAGATCACTTCGGATACTTCGCCGGGCTTCAAATCCATGATCGCCTTATGATTTGCAGGCAACGTGCTGCGGCGCACCTTCTCCATCTTTGTGTTCGTGGCATTGTTGGGGAGCCCCGCGGCGACAAAGGCTTCTTTTTGCAGTTTGTCGGGATCTTCACCCGCAACCGCGCGGGCGTGAATGTCGGCGGCGACTTGTTTCATTGCTTCTTCGGCGGCTTTCTTTTGATCGTCGGTTGGCGGCGGCGGTGCAGTGGTTGGCGCGCTCGTCTTCTCGCCGGCCTTGGGAGCTGCGGCTGGATTTACGATTTGCTTTGCCCGGGGAACAAAAATCCGCGCAAAGGTGGCTTGCTCGTAGGTAGCTTCGTTCTTCTTGTAATAGTCCTCGATATCGCCGTCGCTAACCTTGCCGGCATCTGCCTGCAGCGCGTCGCTCAATGCCCGAGCAAGAATTTGCATGCGTGCCAGGGCCATCTTTTCGTCGAACGACGGCCCTTTGTCGAGGCCGCGTTTTTCCGCTGCAGCGGACAGCCGCAACATGCGCGTATAGTTGGTCGCCATTTGGCGACGAAGAGCTGGCGGCATTCCCGGCTGTATCGCTTCAGTGACCTTCTCAAATTCCGCGCGGGTGATCACGGTTTTGCAAGCCTCGCCCTGATGGGAGGCATCGGCGCAGAAATCCTTCAGTGTGATCACTGTATCATCGGGGCCAACCTTTATTTCGGGGGCCTTATCGGGCGCGGCGGAGGCGCTCTGTTCCGCCTTGGCTCCGGCGGCGGGAGGTGTAGCCGGTTGCGCAGCTTGTCCGTAGGCCAAGCCGGCGAGCAGGAGACACACGAGGTACTGGCAACGCATGAATCAATATCCTCCAGGGAGAAATTGCGATGAATTCATCCTAGCATGTCCCGCCGGAGACCGGGCAAGTGGGGCGTCAGTAAGTTGAAGGGGTTGGCGGCGGGCGAATCCAAAGCGATAATGGCGTTAATGCCAGAAATACGGGCCACCTTCAGTTCCGGGTCCATGCGCCGGGAAAAACGAGCCGTTGCTGGAAACTCAGTGCTGGCGGCGCTGGTGATCACCAGCCTGAAAATTGTTGTGGGGATCGCGACCGGCTCGCTGGGAATTTTGTCGGAGGCGGCACACTCCGGATTGGATTTGATCGCAGCCCTGGTGACGTTTCTTTCGGTGCGAGTTTCCGACAAGCCGGCGGATGCCGACCACCAGTACGGACACGGCAAGTTCGAAAATTTTTCGGCCTTCATCGAAACTGGTCTGTTGCTCCTGACCTGCGCCTGGATCGTTTACGAAGCGATAAGACGGCTGTTCTTTCACAGCGTGGAAATTGAGCCGAGCGTGGCTGCATTCCTGGTCATGTTCCTATCGATCGCGGTCGACGCCTGGCGCTCCCGGGCGCTCGGACGCATTGCGACGAAGTACGACAGTCAGGCGCTGGAAGCGGACGCGCTGCATTTTTCCACGGACATCTGGTCGAGCGGGGTGGTGATTGTCGGCCTCGCCTTGGTTTGGTTGGGACGTAGCTACAAAGTCGGATGGCTGCGCCAGGCCGATCCAATTTCCGCGCTCTTCGTCGCCGGCGTGGTGGTCTATGTGAGTTGGCGGCTGGCGCGGAGAACAGTGGATGCGCTGCTTGACGCCGCGCCGGCCGGTGTGCGCAGCCAGATCCTCGACCGGATCAGCACCGTCGATGGCGTGCTGGAGGTAGACCGGGTCCGCTTCCGCAAAGCCGGGAACCGCTTTTTCGCGGATGTTTCAGTGGCCCTGGAACGCAATTTTACTTTTCAGCGCTCCGAGCAGGTGTCCGATGCGGTAACGTCGCGGGTGCGCGAGGTTTTGCCCGATGCCGACGTGATGGTGCACTCGGTTCCCCGAGCCCGGCGCACGGAAAATATTTTTGACCGCATCCGTGCCGTGGCCACCCGCCACAACTTCAATGTGCACGACGTCAGCGTGCAGGATTTGAATGGGCAGTTGCATGTAGAGCAGCATCTTGAACTCGACGAGCAACTCAGCATGAAGCAGGCGCACGACGAAGTCACTCGCCTGGAAACGGAGATGCGGGGCGAGATTCCTGAGATTGCAACCATTCTCACCCATATCGAAAGTGAGCCGGCGACGATTGAAACAGGCGAGGAGGTCGTTCGCGAGCCGGAACTGGAACAGCGGCTCAAGGAAATTGTGAAGGAGTTTCCCGAAGTGATGGACGTGCACGAATTCCAGTTTAAGAAGGTGCGCGCGCGGCTCTATGTTTCCTGCCACTGCACCCTGCCGGACGATATGCCGCTTTCGCGAGTGCACGACGTGCAAACCTCGCTCGAGATCCGCTTCAAACACGACGCGCCGGAACTGTTTCGCGTCCTGATTCATCCCGAACCGGTGACGGATAACCGGCGATAGCGTTGATAATGGAGCGCCGGGGGGCCCGCCCGGCCACCCGACAGTCGGATGGGCGGACGCCCGCCATGAGAGTTGGTACAGAGAGGCCACCATGATTGAAGCTTCAGTCAACTGGACGGATAACGACCGATTCGTGGGATCGGCAACTTCACGCCATTCGATCGTGATGGACGCCGCAACCGAGAAGACTGCCAACAGCCCGATGGAGTTAGTGTTGCTCAGTTTGTGTGGCTGCACGGCGTCAGACGTCGTGGGAATTCTCCGCAAGAAACGCGAGCCATTCACCGCGCTCGAAGTGCGGGCCGCAGCCGAGCGAGCTGACGGCTACCCCGCCGTCTATACGTCGATTCACTTGACCTATCTGGTTAGAGGTCAAGTGTCGCAGAAAGCCATGGAAGACGCGGTGCGGCTTTCTAAAGATAAATACTGCTCCGTCTCCGCCATGCTGGAGAAGACGGCAAAAATCACCTACACCATTGAGCACGTTGCGTGACGACTCGGCCTCATCCGCTGCGGGGTTACTTTTACATCGGGAGCGCGGCGTTTTTTTGGGGAGTTTCGGCGACGCTCGGTCGCGCGGCCTTCACCGGGCACCTGCTGCCGGGCGGGGCGTCGTTGAGCTCGTCACTCGCAAAGATCGATCCGCTGATCCTGTCACAGAGCCGTGCAACTTTGTCCCTGGCGGTGCTGTTGCCGGTGCTATTGGCGCGGAGAGGAGCGTCGGCGCTGCGCATTCCCGGGCGCGATCTGGTGCAGTTCTTTCTGCTTGGAATCTTGGGAGTCGCGGTATCGAACTATTTCTACTACGTTGCGATCCAGCGAACGAACGTGGCCACGGCCATCATTTTGCAATACACAGCCCCGGTCTGGGTGCTCCTCTACACGGCGGTACGCGGAGCGCAGCGCCCATCAATGCGCAGAATCGCGGCGGTGGGATTGGCCGTGATGGGCTGCGTATTGGCGGTAGGCTTCGTCGGCTCCGGCGCTTTCCGCATGGATGCGGTAGGAGTCATGGCAGCACTTCTGGCCGCATTTTCCTTCGCGTTTTATAACGTCGGCGGCCACAAAGTGCTGGCGCGCTACGACCGCTGGAAAGTCCTGCTGTGGGTGCTGGTAGCGACTTCAACATTCTGGATCTTCGTGAATCCTCCATGGAAAATTGTTGCCGCCCACTATGGCCGCCAGCAATGGGAATTCATGCTGGTGTTTTCGCTGGTATCCGTACTCGGGCCATTTTCCTGCTATTTTGCCGGCCTGCAACATCTGGAACCGACCCGCGCCATCGTTGCCAGTTGCCTGGAGCCGGTGTTCAGTATCGTGATCGCAGCGCTCGTGCTGGGGGAGTTAGTGCGCCCGATGCAGACGGTCGGGATCATTTTAGTGCTGGTAGCGATTGTACTAATCCAGTTGCCAGAACGGCCTGCTCGGGGCGAGGAATTAGTGGTCGAGCCGATCGAATGAGTCGGTGGAGGAATGGGCGTCTCGCCCGGCTCTCCACTATCTACTCCAGCCTCTTCCCCTTCGTCTCCGGCAACTGCGTGGCCATCACACTCGCCAGAAAAAAGGCTGCCCCGCAAAGATAGAAAGCAGAGCTCAGTCCCTTAGTCTGTCCGACCCATCCGATGATCCAGGGCGAGACACAACTCATAGCGCGCGCGCCATTGTAAGTAAAGCCCAAAGCGCGCGCTCGCAAACGAGTCGGAAAGATCTCGCTACCGATGAGCCCCGAGCCGGAGAAAAATCCCGTCCCAAAGAAAGCGACAATCGTCCCGAGTACCAGCAACGCTACCGGCGAACGCGCCATCGCGTAAAAAGGCACAAGAACGGCGGCGGCAAAAAGATAAAGTGCGAAAGATTTGCGGCGACCCAAGTGGTCGGCAACCCATCCGAAGCTGATGTATCCCGGAAACATGCCAAGTAGGTTGAGCACGATGAGCAGCGTAGCAGTGCGCATGACGCCAAAGCCGCGTCCCCCTTGTGCAGTCGAAAGCGAAAGATAGGGAGGAATCCAAATGAATAGTCCCCACCAAGCAAACAACCCGAAAAAGTTGAGCAGAAGAAGGGCGATCGTGCTCTTCCGATAGGGGGCGCGAAAAATCGCAGCAAAGTCAAAATCTTGAACCCCAGGGGGCACGGGGGACACAAGGGAGCGAGTCTCTTCTTCCGCCTGCCGGTGATGCTCTTCCCACATTTGCGACTCGGGCACGCTCCTCCGTATCCAGAGCGTAACCAAGGCGGGAAGAATTCCGACGAAGAACACCATCCGCCAGTTGGCGTAACGCAGCACGAGGCCCGCAACCAGCGCCGCCAGAGCATAGCCGATTGCCCAGGAGCTCTGCACCAATGCAATCGCCTTGGCCCGCAGTTCATCGGGCCAGGTTTCGGCGACCAGAGTCGCGCCGGTATTCCACTCGCCTCCCATGCCGAGTCCGAGGATGAAGCGAAACGCTGCCAGCATGAGCACGGTGGTCGAAAGGCCGGAAGCAAACGAGCAGATCGAGTAAGTCAGGATGCTAAGCATCAAGGCGCGCTTGCGTCCGATGCGGTCGGCGAGAAATCCGAAAAATAAGCCGCCAATCCCGGAGGCCAGCAAGGTAAGCGTCTGCAGAAAGCCAGAAGTCGCCTTCGACATTCCAAGATCGCGCATCACGTACGTAAGGACGAGCGCATAAAGCATGGCGTCAAAAGCGTCGAGCATCCAGCCGAGAGCGGCCGCGAGTAACGTGCGGCGCTGACCGGGGCTCGCTTGCTTCAGGAGTTGGATGGGGCCGATGGCCATGCGGGGAGCGATTGTATCAGCGGGTAGCCGGGCAGAATCGGGAAAATCTATTGCAAGAGCCGGAAGTAGCGCTTCGCCTTGGCCACGTCGCGCCCAATCTGCTCTTTCAGTACTTCAACCGATGGAAACTTGATCTCATCGCGCAGACGATCGAGAAAGTGAATTTCGACTTCCGTTTCCGCCGAAAGTTCGATCGGATGAAAATTCAGCAGATGAGTTTCAATAGCAAAAGAATCGGCACCGAACGTGGGCCGGTTTCCGACGTTGGTGACCGAATCGAAACACTCGTTTTTATTACCACTGCCGATTCGCGTGCGAGTGATGTACACGCCATCCCTGGGCACAAGCTCTTCATAGTGCGCCAGATTGATTGTGGGGACGGTATATTTCGCGCCATATCCGCGTCCGCGGCCGGCGGTGGAGAGAATGCCGAACGGACGCCCCAGCAAGTGCCGCGCCCGGCTGACACGGCCTTCAGAAAGCAACTTGCGGATGTGGCTGCTCGAAACCCGCTCTCCGCGCAGGCGCATCTCGGCATAATCATGAACCTCAAATCCCATCTCCCGTCCCAGATCGCGCAGCATGTGAATATTTCCCGCCGCCTTATGCCCGAAGTGGAAGTTGTAGCCTTCGTGAACTTCGCGGGCATGCAGGCGCTTCTTCAGAATTTCATGAGCAAACTGGTGCGGCGTCATCAGCGAAAGGTCGCGCGAGAAAGGAAGCAGTAGAACCGCGTCAACGCCGGTCGCTTCAAGCAGGCGCAGTTTCTCCGGAAGCGGAGTCAGCAGTTTCAGGTTGTGATCGGGACGCAGGATGCGGGCAGGGTGAGGCTCAAAGGTGACAACCACCGACTGCGTCTTCCCAGCTTTCGCTCGCCGCACGATCTCGTCCAGAACAGAGCGGTGAGCGCGGTGCACCCCGTCAAAATTGCCGACGCTAACGAGCGCGGGACCGAAGTCGCGGGGAATATCGTCGAGTTTGTGAAATACGTTCATCAAAGCCATTAACCGCGAAGATCGCTGAGAGCGCAGAGAAATCAGCGAAGAACCTATTCTTTCGAAATTCTTTGCAGACTCTGCGATCTCCGCGGTTTGATCTTCATCCTCTAAATTTCAAATTCCAATTTCATCCCGTCGAACGCCAACTGCACTCCAGGCGGCAACGCGGCATTGGTTGCCTCGTGCGGCAGGTCGTGGCAAATGTGAGTAAAAAACGTGCGCTTCGGTTGCACCTCTTCCACGATCTCCAACGACTGCTCGACTGTCGAGTGCGTGGGATGAGGCTTATAACGCAGGGCGTCCAGAAAAAGTATGTCGAGGCCGCGCAACTTCTCCCGCGTTTCGGCTGGGACCTCGCTGTGATCGGTCAGATAAGCAGCCGATCCGAAACGGAAACCAAGAATCGGCGTTTCTCCGTGGATCACCGTCAACGGCTCAAAGCGTGCGCCGAACAGTTCGACGGGGCCCTTGATTGGATGCAGTTCAACCAGGGGCAGTCCGCCAAACTTATACTCGGCTTCAAAAATATAGCGGAACATGTTGCGCAGGAAATCGCAGGCTCGCGGCGTGGCATAGAGCGGCAGCTTGCCCGGCTTGTGGCGATAAGTCAGGGGCCGCAGGTCGTCGATTCCGAGGATGTGGTCGGCGTGCGTGTGGGTGTAGAGCACGGCATCAAGCTGAGTAATGTTTTCGCGCAGCGCCTGTTCACGAAAATCCGGCGTGCTGTCGATCATGACATGCCGGGCATTGTCGTGAGGATCACGGTAGCTGATCATTACCGAGGGACGGGTGCGGCGGTCGCGAGGGTCGGGTGAGTGGCAGACGGCGCAGTCGCAGCCGATAGTCGGAACGCCCATCGATGTGCCGCTGCCTAACACCGTCAGAGTCGCATGCATCAGCCGTTTGTACCCGTAGTTGTGCCGGGCGCCTGCGGAGGATGCGCGAGCGCGTTAGTTACTTCCACGTAGGCCATGCGCAGTTCATAGAGGCAGTTCTGCAGGAATCCCTGCTCCTTCGGAGTGAGATTGCCCTTGGTTTTCTCGGAGATCATGCCCAGCGTGTCGATAGTCTGCCGCGCGCCGATCAAATCGACTCCAGGCTGGCCGCCCTGTTCGTGCATCAGGCCGAGCTGCATCATGGCGGTCATGTAGAGCGAAGCCATGAAGCGCTCAAAATTCATTTCGAGTTCTTTCGCCGAATGTCCGCTCAGTTCGACTCGTGTGTCCAAATCGCGCGACGATTGTTTGTAAGCGTCGTGCTGTGCCTGCTGCTCGGAGGCAGTGGGCGGTTCTGGTATTTCCGATTCGCGCGTGGGCGCCGCTGCAATGGGCGCGGCTTCTGGGATGGTCGAACTCGGCGCCGCCGAAGCGGCCGACGCCGACGCCGCTGTAGCCAAAGGCGTCGCTGCGACGGGCTCGGGTGTCTGCTCTTCCGCGGAATCGCGAAGTTCTCCATCGGAAGTGAACAAGCGCCGGTCGCTTACTTTGAATTCGCTTTCTTCTTTTCTTTTTTGAGCCATAGGGTTTACCGTTTCCCGAAATTCTTCGTTAAGTTCAGAGTAAGAGTTCAGCGCAAAAGTTCAGCCGATCGGGAGCGATGTCGGTTTCAGCTTAGCCGTTCCCGCCCGCAAATCCTTGCCTGTAGCCTCGCGTCGTAGATAACCCAATGCGACTGCGCGATCTCCGCTGGGCAGAGGCAAGATGGCGCTGCTGGTAATTTCGCCGACTTCTTTTTCATCTTTATTCTCTCCGGCCAGAATCTTCACGCCTGGGTCAGGCAACTTGCCCTCCAACGCGAATGCGGCGAACTGCCGGTGCACTGCGCCGCGCGAGCGAATGCGCTCCACAATCTCCTGGCCGAGATAACAGCCTTTAGTGAAATTCAGCGCGCGTGTCTGCCCGGTTTCCTGCGGGAGATCACGCTCGCGGATGTCGACGCCATACCGCGGGATTCCAAAATTGATTCGCCGAAGCTCCAGCGCGCCGGCACCCACGGCGGTGGCGCCTGCTGCAACCAGGGCTTCCCACGTGGACTTCTGTTTGTCTGGCGCCAACCAGATTTCATACGATGTGCCGGCGGAATCATCGCCTCTCACCAGCGTGCATTGCAAGCAGCCACACGCACAATCGCATTTCGGCGAGCAAAACTCCAACGGCGCGAGATCGGGAACTGAGATACCGGCGCGTTCGAGAACATGGCGCGATTCGGGCCCAGTCAGGCCGAGCGCGGTGAGGTTGTCGCTGATATCGGCGACTTCAACATCGTCGGCGATGATGTAGTGGTCGAACAGCTGCAGGACTTTCTCTCGTTGCCCGCCTTCCGTATCCACCAGCAGAGAGTCCCCGCGCTGAAAGACGTAAAGGTCCGCCTGAATGCGTCCCTGCGCGTTCAGCATGAAGGCATAGACACCGTGGCCTTGAGCAAGATCGCGAACGTTGTTCGAGACCATACCGTTCATCCAGCGGACGCGGTCGCCGCCGGTGACAGCGATCTTGGAGCGCCCACTCAGGTCATAGAGTCCGCAGCCTGACAGCAAGGCGTGAAACTCGGCGCGGGGATCGCCGAAGTCGGGCGCAGTGGTCGCGCCGCTGTGCTCGCTCGGATTCGTCCCAGGAAGTGCCGTCGAAGTCATAGGTTCAATCCTTGATTATAACGAACGGTCGTAGTGGAGACACGGGCGCCATCGCTCGTCCTAGCGAGACCTTACCGGCGATTACTTGAAGCCGCGGGTTTAATAATGCTCCAAGCATGTGCTAACGTTGCGAGCGTGAGTGTAAAAAGGCGTATCGCCGTGATTCCCGGCGATGGAATTGGAAAAGAAGTCATTCCGCAGGCCGTAAATGTCATGCAGGCTGCCGGGGCCGCCGTCGAATTGGCATCGTTCGACTGGGGAGCCGATCGTTATCTCACCGACAAGGTTACGGTTCCTGCCGACGGCTTCGCTACGCTGGCCCGGGATTTCGACGCCATCCTGGTCGGCGCCTTTGGCGATCCGCGCGTGCCCTCCAACATTCATGCAAGGGAAATCCTGCTGGGCATGCGCAGCAAGATGGACCTGTACGCCAATGTACGGCCAGTGCGCTTGATGGATGCGTCGCTGTGCCCCCTCAAAGACATCGAACCAAAAGATCTCGATTTCGTAGTGATCCGCGAAAACACCGAGGGCGTTTACGGCAACCTCGGAGGCGTGTTCAAACAGGGAACGCCGGATGAAGTTGCGATCCAGGAAGACATCAACACGCGTAAGGGAGTCGAGCGCATCATTCGCTATGCGTTTGAATACTGCGCAAGCAACCGGAAACTCGATGGTTCTCCACGCCGCCGAGTGCTGATGTGCGACAAGTCGAATGCCATGACGCACGCGGGCAGCTTGTGGCAGCGTGTGTTCAAAGAAGTTGCGGCGGAGTATCCGCGGATTGAGACGCAACACATGTACGTGGACGCGCTCTGCATGCAGATGGTGCGCGATCCTCGTGGATTCGATGTCATCGTCACCAACAACATGTTTGGCGACATCATCACCGATCTCGCCGCCGGACTGCAGGGCGGTTTGGGGATGGCCGCGAGTGGCAATCTGCATCCGGGGAAGACTTCACTGGGTCATATCGGGATGTTCGAGCCCGTGCATGGTTCAGCGCCGCCGATCGCGGGGAAAAATGTTGCCAATCCCTTCGGCGCGATTCTGACGGCGGCCATGATGCTCGCGCATCTGGGGATGTCCAGCGAGGCGCAGAAGATCGAAGCCGCCGTGCTTGAAGCAGTGCGGCAGAAAAAAACGACGGCCGACATCGGCGGAACGCTGGGGACGCGTGAAGCAGGCGAGTGGGTGGCGCAGAGAGTCGCCGGCCGCTGAGAACTTTTCAAGACAAAAGCTTTCAGGACAGAGGGAATATGAAGTTGTGGAAGTCCGCCATAATCGTTCTGCTATTCACATTGCTGGTTTGCGGAGTTTGGTCGCAGAACCAACCGCAAGCTCCAGCAAACAACAAGACTGTCGATAATCTCAGCCTCCAGGTCCAAGATCAGACTCAAGATCAGGCTAAGGATCGGAGTAACGATCAGAGCAGCGATCAGCCGCAGACCGCCCCGTCCCAAGGGTCCGCGGGTGAGTCCGCCAAAGCCGCACCAGAAGCCACCGTCTCCCCCAAAGAGGCGAAAGAGCTATTTCGCTCGGTAGACGAGATCCTGCAGTTTGCCAGCCAGGACACGGACTTGCCCATCAAGCACAAGGTGAAGCGCAGGCTGGCCAAGCGCGATGAGGTGCAATCCTACCTCGAGAAGAGCATGAAGGACGACAAGGACGCGAAGCGGCTGGAGAGATCGTCGGCGGTGCTGAAGAAGTTCGGGCTAATCCCGCGGGACTTCGACCTTTCCAGCTTTCTGGTGGCGATGCTGCGCGAGCAGGTGGCGGGATACTACGACGTCAAAACGAAAACCGTGAACTTGCTGAACTGGTTGGACGTCGAGCAGCAGAAACCGGTGCTGGCGCACGAACTGACCCACGCCCTCCAGGACCAGTCCTTTGGCATCGAGAAATGGATGAAGGGATCGGAGGAACATACTGATAACAAAAAAGATGACCCAAGCCCTGCCGATATCGAAACTGATGAGGAAACCTCCGCGCGGCAGGCGGTGGTCGAGGGCCAGGCGATGGTCGTACTGCTCGACTATTCGCTGGCGCCGGCAGGAAAGTCGATGCTGAACTCACCACAGATAGTCGAAGCGCTCAAGCAGGGCATGCTGGTGGGCACGCCGGACTCTCCAAAGTTTCAAGATGCTCCAATCTTTTTGAAAGAGGAGTTGACCTTCCCCTATCGCTACGGACTCGACTTTACCGCCGCGCTCCTAAAGGCCGGCGGGAAAGAAATGGCGTATGCGGGTGCATTCCAGAATCCTCCGAAGACGACGCGCGAAATCATGGAGCCTCAGACTTATCTTGCGCACGAGAAACTAGAGCCGATAAAGATAATCGACATGGAGAAAGACTTCAAAGCCTACGAGCCCTTCGATATCGGCGCGATGGGAGAGTTTGACGTTGATGTCTTGGTAGAGCAGTATGCGGGCCGGGACGAAGCTGCGGCTATCTATCCGGAGTGGCGGGGCGGCTATTACTTTGCCGGGAAGCCCAAAGGCGACAAATCGGCAGACAAATCGGCGCCGATCGGTGTGCTGTACATTTCCCGCTGGTCGAGTCCGGCGAAGGCAGCAGAGTTCGCGGCCGTGTATGCGAAATCGTTGGCTCAGCGCTATCGGAAGCGGCAAGGCCTGGGAACGGATGGCAAAGTCGCGGAAGATGCGCCCCCGGCGGATTCCTGGCGAACATTGCGTGGACGGCATGCCTGGCTGACAGAAGAAGGAGTCGTAATGATTGATGTCCGCGGCGATGAGATACTGATCAGCGAAAGTCTGGATGACGATACGACGAAGCGGGTGGAGGCAGACTTCTGGCCGCCGGAAAAACCGCTGGACAAAGCCGCGCCCATCAAACCATGAATTTTCGTCTTGTATAATCAGCAGGTCCGCAGTCATTGGTCGTTCGTCATTCCCACCCCAATCAGGAGCGCAATTGCAGCAGGCAGAGATTGGCATCATCGGCGGCAGCGGTTTGTATCACATGCCGGGTTTCAGCGACGCGCGCGAGGTGCGACAGCAGACGCCCTTTGGAGATCCATCGGATGCTTACATCCTGGGAACGCTTGACGGGCGCAAGGTGGCATTTCTGGCGCGCCATGCCCGCGGGCACAAACTTCTGCCGAGCGAATTGAATTTTCGCGCCAACATTTACGGATTCAAGCAGTTGGGAGTGGAGCGCATCGTTTCGGTCTCGGCCGTGGGGTCTCTGAAAGAGGAGCACAAGCCGCTCGATTTCGTGATCCCGACCCAGTTTTTCGATCGCACCCGCCACCGCGTGGACACCTTCTTCGGCGACGGCATTGTGGCGCACGTTGGATTTGGCGATCCGGTGTGCGGCGAAATGGCCAAGGTGGTCCGTGGCGCATGTGCGGCTGCAGGTGTATCCGCGAAGCTGGGCGGCACTTACATCTGCATGGAAGGTCCGCAGTTTTCTACCAAGGCCGAGTCGAACGTGTATCGCAGCTGGGGAGCGGATGTGATCGGCATGACCAACCTGCAAGAAGCCAAACTCGCGCGCGAAGCCGAGATCTGCTACGTCACGGTCGCCATGGTAACGGATTACGACTGTTGGCATCCGCATCATGATTCGGTGACCGTCGAGCAGATTGTTTCCGTGCTGGTAAAAAACGCGGAGAACGCCGCGAAAGTCGTGAAGGCCACGGTAGCAGCTATGCCGAAGACGCGTTCCTGCAAGTGCGGACAGTCTCTGGCGCACGCCATTCTGACTGACCCGGCCAAGGTTCCACCGGCGACAAAACAGAAGCTGCAGTTGATCTTGGGAAAGTATTTGAAGTAGTCGTTGGTCGTTAAGTCGTTAGTCGCTAGCGAGAATTAATAGGAATCTCCCGTAGTTTCGCGCATGAACGCCATCGACGATCGACCATCGACGAACGACTGACTTACGGAGCCTCATGAGCATTCTCGTAGTAGGTTCGGTTGCCTTTGACACGATCGCCACGCCCTCCGGCCGAGTGAACGACATTCTCGGAGGGGCTGCGACTTACTTCGCGCTGGCCGCAAGTTACTTCACCGAGGTGCGCATGGTGGCGGTGGTGGGCGAAGACTTTGCGCCCGAACACGAAGCCGTCCTGAAAAAGCGCGGGGTGGACACGCGCGGCATCGAGCGAACTCAGGGCAAAACCTTTCGCTGGGGAGGACAGTATCTCGACAACCTGAACGAGGCCAAGACCGACTTTACAGAACTGAATGTATTCGAAAAGTTTCAGCCGCGCATTCCCAAAGAATATTCGGACACCCAATTCCTATTCCTTGCGAATATCCACCCGGCGCTGCAAGCGGCCGTGCGCTTGGAGATGGACGGCGTGCGCCTGACCGGTGGCGACACCATGAACTTTTGGATCCAGGGCACGCCCAGAGAATTGGCGGAGACCTTGAAACTAGTGAACGTTCTCCTGATCAACGACACCGAGACCAAAATGCTGGCCGGGGAGAAAAATCTGCCGCGCGCGGCGAGAAAAGTCATTGCCATGGGGCCGAGCGCCCTGGTGGTGAAACACGGCGAATATGGATCGACCATCTTTTTCCGCGAAGGAGCCTTCGGCATTGGAAAGCATCCCTTTCGCGCGCCCGCGTTGCCGATTGAAGAAGTAAAGGACCCGACCGGAGCCGGCGATTCCTTTGCCGGCGGATTCATGGGATACATCGCATCGCAGGGCGAGATCAATCGCGAAGTGCTCAAGCGCGCCCTGTTTTACGGAGGCGTGATGGGATCGTTCGCCGTGGAACGCTTCGGGACGGAGCGGCTGCAGAATCTCACTCGCGGTGAGATTGACGCGCGCTTCCAGATCTTCCGCGAACTGACGCACTTGGAATAAACATCACGGCGAACGCAAAGTGAGCATCCCAGGGTGAACGCAAACACCGCCGCCGTTCCCGACCGCAGCACAGCCCGCTTAGCGGGGATACCTGCCCTTGTGTCTTTGTTCTCATTTTTCTACTACTTTCGACACAGCGACCTTCTGCTCTACGGCGACGCGGTTGCGCACATCAATATTGCGCGGCGCGTATTCGATTCGCAGACTCCCGGCCTGCTGCAATTGGGGACAGTCTGGCTGCCACTGCCTCATCTGCTGCTGATCCCGTTCATTTTCTCTAACACGATGTGGCAGAACGGAACGGGCGGTTCGATTCCTTCGATGATCGCCTATGTGCTCGGAGTCGTGGGCATATTTCGCCTCGTGCATGGCATGCTGGCCGCCGCTCTTCGCGCGAAACCGGGCACGAAGCACGCGGCTGCCGTGGGAGCCTGGACCGCGGCTTTCGCTTATGGAGCCAATCCAAACCTGATCTACATGCAGGCAACGGCCATGACGGAGTCAGTCTATCTGGCGCTGTTCATTTGGGCTGTGGTGTACTTCGCGGAATTTATTCAGAATGTGCAGGAAAACGGTCTGCGAAAAAATGGGAAGCAGGTGGCGCGCACACCGCTGCTGCGCTGCGCCTGCTGCCTTGCAGGCGCCGAGCTCACCCGCTACGACGGATGGTTTCTCGCCGGCGTGATGGGAGCGTCGGTCGTCATCATCGCGTTGCGCCGATGGCGGACTCGCGGAGTAGACGATCGCGACTTACGCCGGCTTGCGGTCAAATTCCTGCTGGGCATTGCGCTGGCTCCGGCCTTGTGGTTGGCTTACAACTGGGCGGTGTACGGCAACGCGTTGGCGTTCGCCAACGGTCCATATTCGGCGCGGGCAATTGAGCAGCGCGTGGCTGCGCCGAATCCGGCGCTCCACAATGCCGGGGTCGCCGCCATCTATTTCTTGAAATCGGCACAGTTGAATATGGCGCATGGGAACTGGGGCCGGTTCTGGCTGGCAGCTGCCTTTCTAGTCGTAGCAATCGCCGCACGGAAACTACGGGTGCAGCTAGCGCCCCTGCTGCTGTTGTGGGTTCCGCTGCCGTTCTACGCCCTCTCGATTGCATACGGCTCGGTGCCGGTACATGTCTACACGTGGTGGCCGTTTGCTACCTTCAACCAGCGCTACGGACTGCAGTTGTTGCCGATGTTGGCCGCTTCGGCTGGGGTGCTGACCGCTTCTGTCTTTCTCATTGGCGCTGGCGGGCGGCATGTTTGGAAACTATCAGCGGTAATGTTTGCACTGCTGGTGGGCAGCTATGCGTCGGTTTGGAAGGCCAGTCCGCTCTGCTTGCAGGAAGCCCGGAAGCAGTGGAAGATCCGAAGTCCGTTGAATTCCGCGGTGCAGGGCGTGGTGGCTGTTTTGCCACGGAACTCGCGATTTCTGATGGACCTCGGGGAACATGTCGGTGTCATGGAGCAGGCGGGCATCCCACTGCGCCAGGTGGTGAATAGCGAAGATCACCGGCCGTGGAAGCGGCCATCCGATCCCGAAGGCCTCTGGGAGCGCGCGCTAGCCGATCCGCCACGCTACGTGGATTTTGTAATTGCTTTCGATGGCGATGCCGTGGACCAAGGCGCGAGTCGGACCAATCTCAAGGAGCTGATGGAAATTCACGCGACCGGTCAGCCGCACGCGCGTATCTACGTGCCCCGGACCGCCCCGAATCAATCGCGTTAACCCTTCCCGTCGAGCAGTGTCCTAAACTTGCGTTGAAGCAAACAGCAAGCGGTTGCAATTGTCCTACCACACCTAACTTAGTGCGGCTCTGGCGGCAAATGGTGCCAGTCCGACGCGAAGTCGGGATTCAAGAACTGTAACGCCTTTAATACGTCGACTGTGTCTACAATTTTGCCGTCAAAAGTTTCAAGGCGTTTCTTCCCCGTAATCGCGCCATTCATCATCGCCCAAGGTCGTCCATCCCAGCGAAAAGTGACATTATCAAATTTACAATCGATATAGTTGCGCCCATCCAGCACTACTTTTTCATTGCTAAATTGACGCCCATAGACGGCTTCTAGATTTGCGGAAGATTTAGGATGATCCAGCTTCTCTCTTCCGGTAACCGATACCCACAGAACAGCTAGAAGCATCAAATTGATGACTATGCCCGTTCCCACAGACATGCGCCTGTTCCCCGGCCAAGGCAACTTGTCAATCCATTCAAGGTTAATCAAAGCCCCTCCGATGAAAAGCACGGAAAGGATCAATAGACCCAGATAAACACCCTTTGGCATTTCTATCCCCATTTTGTCCAACAGCCACGGGATCGCTCCAAAAGCGATGCCAATGACCAAGATCGCAACGTCTTTAGTGATGCTGGACTGCTCCATCGCGCATACCTCCACAGAGCCAAGGCAGTATTCTTGACCCCTGAAGGATATGCTTTTGGGAGGTTTTGTGGCTTCAACGCAAGTTTAGGACAACCCTTCCCGTCGAGCAGTGCATAATGCGCAGATGGCGGTGATAGAATCCGCTCCGGGGTCCACAGATCGCAGACCGAGTGCTTTTCGCATGCTGGGGTGGTCGAAGCCGCGGCGCTGCTATGAGCTCATTCCATCAACTCTAGATTACGGGACACGAATGACCGCACCGCCCCAGCAAAACACGGAAATTCCGTTCACCAAGGCGTCGGCGTGCGGCAACGATTTTCTCATTGTGGAAGGCGCGCATGCTTCCGGAGATCTGAGCGCGATCACCCGCCGGTTGTGCGACCGCCATCGCGGAGTGGGCGCCGACGGCGTGGAATGGCTGTTTCCCGATGCGGAAGCTGACGTGAAGGCGCGCTTGATCAACGCCGATGGTTCGGAGGCGGAAATCTCCGGCAACGGCACGCGCTGCGTGGCGGCGGAGATTTGTTCACGAACGGGCGAGACGGAAGTTGTGGTTCGCACCGGCGCCGGACTGAAGACCTGTCGGCTCATTAGTCTGAAAAACGATCGGCCAGACGGCCGGCAAGGTTCCACGTTTGAGTTCGAAACCGATATGGGCCAGCCAGAGGTCGGCGGCGAGTTTTCGATTGAGACGATGTGGGTGCGGGCGGTGGGGACGAAAGTTTCGATGGGGAATCCGCACTTCGTAATCTTCGTGGAAAACTTCCAGGATGGATGGCAACGGCAAGCGGCGCTGATCGGGACGCAGCCGCAGTTTCCACGAGGCACGAATGTCGAATATGTGGTGGTGCGAGGCGCCAACGAAATCGAGATCCGGCTGTTTGAACGCGGCGTGGGAGAGACCGAGTCTTCGGGTACAGGATCGTGCGCGGCGGCGGTAGCTGCAATCGCGACCCGGCGGGTGGCGTCGCCGGTGACGGTGATAGCGCCGGGCGGCGCTCAGACCGTGCGCTGGGAGAATCAAGTTTATCTGCAAGGCCCGGCGACTCTCATCTGCCGCGGAGAATTCTTCGTTTAAGATCGAATCCAGATGGTTACCGCTTCCCCAAGTTCGCGAACCAAGCCGCGTGCTCTCCGTCCAGGCGACAAGGTAGGAATCGTTGCGCCTGCCTCGAACGTGAAAAGCGAAATGCTGGAAGCGGGCTGCGACGGACTCCGCCGCGCTGGCTACGAGCCCTTTTATTTCGACTCGATCCTGGAACGCGATCTGTATTTTGCCGGTTCGGTGGAGCGCCGGGCGCGGGAACTGGAAGACATGTTCGTGCGCGACGATATCCGCGCGATTGTCTGCGCCCGAGGAGGATATGGATCGAACTATTTGCTTCAGACGCTTGACCTGAAAAAGATCGCGGCACATGCAAAGATCTTTGTCGGCTATAGCGACCTGACCTCGCTGCTGATTTCATTTACCGGCGCGGCCAACTTCGTGACCTTTCATGGTCCGATGGTGGCCAAGGACTTCGCGGTTGCCGATGGCGTGGACCTTGCTTCATGGCGGGATGCTGTCAGCGGCGCGGCAGAATGGGAAATTGGCGAAGCTTCAGGCGCAAAGCCGCTGGTGACGGGAGAAGCGGAAGGAGTCCTCTATGGCGGATGTCTCTCCATCCTCGTTGCCGCGCTGGGTACGCCCTATGACATCTCAACCGCCGGAACGATTCTTTTCCTGGAAGACCTCGCGGCCAAGCCCTACCAGATTGACCGAATGCTAATGCAGTTAAAACTGGCGGGCAAACTGCAAGACGTGCGGGGCATTGTCTTCGGTGAAATGATGGATTGCCGGCAAGGCCCAGCTCAGGATTACACCCTGGAGGAGGTTGTGCTGCGAGTGGTTGGCGAGCTGGGAATTCCGGTGGCGTTCGGCTTGCGTTCGGGACATGTCTCGCGCGCGAACATCACGCTGCCCATCGGAGTAAAGGCTAGGCTCGAAGTGGGTGGTGAGGTAAGGCTGAGAATCTTGGAGCCCGCGACGACCGTATGAGTAAACTTTGATGACCAAACCTTGACGACCAAACCTTGACGACCAAACTTTGACGACCAAACCTCGATGACGAAACCCAAACACATCCACTTGATCGGCATTTGCGGGACGGCGATGGCTTCGCTCGCTGGCATGCTGCAAGAGCGCGGTTTTCGCATCACCGGTTCGGACGCTTCGGCATATCCGCCGATGTCGACGTTTCTCGAATCGTTGGGCATCCCCGTCGCACAGCCGTTTGCCGAGGCGAATCTCGGTTCTCAATCCGATCCTCGTCCCGATCTGGTGGTCGTGGGCAACGCGCTTTCTCGCGGCAATGTTGAACTGGAGCGGCTCCTCGACGAGCGCATTCCATTCTGTTCACTTCCGCAAATTCTGCATGATGAGTTTCTGGTCGGGAAAGACGTTCTTGTAGTTGCCGGAACGCACGGCAAAACGACGACCACGTCGATGCTGGCGTGGATCTTCGAGGCCGCTGGCCTGCAGCCTTCGTTCCTCATAGGAGGCATAGCGGAAAATTTTGGCCGCAGTTTTGGCCTCGGCGAAGGTAAGCACTTTATTCTGGAAGGCGACGAGTACGACACCGCGTTCTTCGATAAGGGTCCAAAGTTCTTGCACTACTTTCCAGACTCCGTGATTCTCACCTCAGTCGAATTCGATCACGCCGACATCTACAAGGATCTCGACGCGGTAGAAACGGCTTTCAAGCGGCTGGTAAACCTGGTTCCGCGGCGTGGACGGATTGTCGGCTTCGACGCGGGCGAGAGCCCAGGCGACAGCATCAATCGGTGCCTGCAGAAAGCATTCTGCCCGGTTGAACGTTACGGCGCCTCCAAGCGCGCGAATTGGAGAATCGAAAATCTGAGGCTGAGCGAGCAACAAACTTCCTGGTCGGTCTTGCGCGACGGAAGACCATGGGCGAATTTCGACTTCCCACTCGGCGGAGAATACAACGTCTGGAATGCGACGGCCGCGGCGGCCCTCGCAGCGAATTACGGCATTCAGAAAGATGCGATCGCCAAGGCTCTCCAAACCTTTCGCAGCGTGAAGCGGCGGCTCGAAGTGAAAGCCGAGGTTAATGGAATAACGATCATCGACGACTTCGCGCATCATCCCACGGCCATCGAGCAAACGATTCGCGCATTGCGGGCGCGGTATCCGCAATCGCGGTTGTGGGTGGTGCTGGAGCCGCGTTCGAACACCATGCGCCGCAATGTGCTGCAGGATGCGCTGGCCCGCAGCCTCGCGCAAGCCGATCAGGTCATCGTTGCCGCTATCTTCAAGTCAGAGGCGATTCCCGAAGCTGAACGTCTCGACCTGAATCGCGTGATCGACGAGATCAAGAAGCGCGGAAAGCAAGCTCGCATCCTCGCCGATGCCGATGCCATCGTGAACGCGATCGCGCCAGAACTGCGCGAGCCAGACGTGGTCGCCATTCTCTCCAATGGCGGATTCGGCGGCATCTATGAGAAGCTGCCTCAACGATTGCGCGCGCTCGGACTGAAGGCACTCGGAGTGAAAGAGTCGGGGTGAACGAGCAGGGGTGAACGAGCAGGGGTGAACAAGTAAGTGTTTCGCACCATTCTCATGCTGCTGTTCTGGGCCGCTGCGCTGCCTTTCGCCGCGCTCGTAGGATTCCCGTGGACCTATCTGACCAAAGACATCAACTTTTTGTATAACACCTGCATGTGGTCGGCCTTCGCCGGCGTGCGCATCGCGGGAGTAAAGGTTCGAACGCTGGGCCTCGAAAAAATCGATCCAGCGCGGACTTACATCTTCATGTCGAATCACATCTCCAATCTCGATCCGCCCATCACCCTGCCGCTGATCCCGCGCCGCACTTCGGTGATGGTGAAGATAGGATTATTCAAGGTTCCAATCCTGCGTCAGATCATGCTGATCGGTTCGCTCGTTCCCGTCGACCGGGGAAATCGCGATGCCGGCATCTCGGCGGTGCGCGACGCGGTCAAAGCCATCGCGCAGGGACTGAACATGACCATCTACGTGGAGGGGAAGCGCTCGTTCGACGGCAAGCTGCTGCCCTTCAAAAAAGGTCCGTTCTATCTCGCGCAGGAATGCAATGTGCCGGTTGTGCCCATCACGATTTCAGGCACGGAAGAAGTCATGCCGAAAGCGCGCTTTGCCATCCAGCCAGGGACGGTGACAGTTGAATTTCACGATCCCATCGAACCCTCCGATTTCGGAGAACGCAATTGCCTGATGGCCAAGGTGCGCGCGGCGATCAATAGCGGGCTTCCGGCGGAGTTGCGGGAGTAGTCGCCCGAACACTAACAAGGGAGACATGTGGAACGTAAGAAGAAACGCGAACAATTCCAGCAGGACGCTCTAGACGCCTGGACCCATTTCCAGACGACCGGCCGGGTGCCCCACACATTCGCGTTGTTTGCGAATGTGTGGGTGCTGCGGGCGCCGAGTCACTCGCCGCTTTGGGTAAGACCGGTGAGAGTATCGGTACGCGGAGAATAGTAAGTGACCTCGAAATATTCCGGTGGCGCACAAACCCACACATCGCAAAGTACGCGAAGTGTGGGGCACCCGGCCCCTCTCCTGGCCTCGCTCTTGTCAAGCTTGACTTTTTGATCGGGACGAAATGGGGGTCCAACACCGGGAGGAAGTAAAAGCGCCCATCCCGGAGCCCGAACCGCCAGCGGAACGTCCCTAAGTGAAAGAAGAATAAAGACTTTACCTCTAAGCCACTTCCTTTCAAGACTTTGAAAGGGAATTCTCCCTAAAGTCCTGATTCCAATATACCGGGTAGGAAGGGGGTACCCCCAGAAACATAAGACCAGGAAAAACTCCCCCAAAAGGAGCATCTCCGCAAGCAGCCGCCAGAAATTTATTTTTGGGCGAAGAACAAGAGAACGTCAGCCGGGGAATATATGTATATATATGTACGTACAATATGGAAGCTACAAAGTGTTTCACGTGAAACATTTTTGCAAAATGTTCGCCTAACAATCAACGTTCCGACAACTTCCGTACTGCCTTGGCAATCTCCGGCAGCTTGGCGTAGGCGGCGCAGCACTTCAACCACAATTTGTGATCGATGGCGGGAGCGCCGCTTACCATGGCTCCGGCGGGAACGTCGTGGGGGATGCCGCTTTGCGCTATGGCTATGGCTCCGTCGCCGATTTTTACGTGGCCGCTGACGCCTACTTGTCCGGCCAGGATCACGTTGTTGCCTACGTCGGTGGTGCCGGCCAGACCTACCTGGGCGCAGAGCAGGGTGTCGTGTCCGATGGTGCAGCTGTGGCCTACGTGGACGAGGTTGTCTAGCTTTGCGCCGCGTCCGATGCGGGTCTCGCCTATGCTGGCGCGGTCGATGCAGGTGTTGGCTTGGAGTTCGGCATCGCTCTCGACGACTACGTTGCCGGACTGGACGATTTTGTGCCAGCGGGCGTCGTCTTCTTTCGCGAAGCCGAAGCCGTCGCAGCCTACTACTACTCCATTCTGGAGCAGGACGTTGTCTCCTAGCTGGCAGAATTCTCGGACTACGGCGTGGGCGTGGGCGAAAAAATTGTTGCCTATGGTTACTCCGCGATAGATGACGACGTGGGCTAAGAGAACGGCGTTGTCTCCGATGACGACGTCTTCGTCGATCACGACGTAGGGGCCGATGTGCGCGTTTTTGCCTAGCTTGGCCTTCGGATGAACTACAGCGGTGGGATGGACTCCGGGGGAATAACGCGGCGGATGGTAGAAAAGTTCGATGGCTTTGGCCCAGGCTAGATACGGGTTCTTGCTGCGCAGCATTCCGGTGGAGATGGCGGGGAAATCTTCGGCGACGATTACCGCCGAGGCTTTGGTGGTCTTCGCGGCGGCGTTGTACTTGGGATTGGACACGAAAGTTAGCTGGCCTTGGGCGGCTTGTTCTATGCCGGCTACTCCGGTGATTTCGGTGTCGGGGGATGCGTTGTCGATCCGGGCGTTGAGGGCTTCTGCGATGTCGGCTAGTTTCATGGGGGTGTCTCGGGGAATTGTAGCGGAATGGGTGCGGGCGGTGCGGCGCTTCTTACTTCACGGTGAGGGCCGAGCTGTGCTCGGCTTAAACGGACGAATGCGTCCGTCCCTACGCAGGGCTACTGCTCGAACAGCGTGACCTGCCTTGTGTCGGGTTGGCCGCCTCGGCGGCGGCGGTTTGCTGAACCTATTACTGCCAGGACCGTTACTGACGTCAGCGCTTCTCTTGGTACGAATACACGCTGCGTGTTCGAGCGCAGGTCGGGAGGGTTCATCAGGAATCCTTCGGCAGGATTTTGGGTTAGGTCGTTCGGCAGGATGCCTTCAATTACTTCGTTGTCTTTGAATTTCAGGCGCACCCACAGGCCTTCGGTCCGAGGGCGGGTGGTGAAGGTCTTGCGGAGCATCAGGTCAGTGTCGGAGAATTCGCGGACAAAATAAACGGCCTTGATTTCTCGCAGGTCGATGGCGACCACGTTGCCGGATGTGTTGAGCAGTTCAAGTTTGCCCTCCACCACAAAATTGGCGGGAGCGACGTAACCGCTGATTGAGTCGCGGTCGTGTTTCCGCACGATTACTTTCTTGTGGGTTGAGGGCATGGGGCTAGGGATCTTTCAAAACCCGCTCGTGACAGCTTAATTCGCGGTGGGTCGGTGGAAGCTCCCAGATGGGATTCTCGCACTTTCCCGATGAATTCGGACAGTTTGTGCCTTCACAGTAGCCAAACGGTAAACCTTGTGTTATTTTCTCTAGTTTACTGAAATGTGAACTTACGGTATAAGTCTAATGTCTAGAGTGAGTTAGATTCCGCAGTCGGGCAGCTCGCCAAGGGTGGGCGGCTCTTCTGTGGAAAAGCTGTGAAAAACGCCACGGTCGAGCCCACCGAAGGGCCGCCGCCGGCGACTAGGAAGGCATGGCCGATTACATATACACGCTGGAAACCCGGCTCTCGCCGGACCAACAGAAGGCAGTTGCCCTCGTCCTAGATGTCGCCAAGTCGGCGGGGATGAACTTGTATCTCACGGGCGGCGCGATCCGCGACATCATTACCGGCTTTTCCATTCGCGATCTGGATTTCACCGTTCAGGGCAACGCGCTCAAACTGCAGAAAGATTTGGAGAAGGCGGGAGCGATAATCAGCGACGCCGACAGCGAGACGCGGGCGTTGTTGCTGACCCTGCCGGGTGGCGTTCGCGCCGAGATTGCCATGGCACGGTCGGAGCGCTACGACAAGCAAGGCAAGCCTCCGCAGATAGCTCCGGCTACGATTATTGAAGATCTTCGCCGCCGCGATTTCACGGTAAACGCGATGGCCCTTTCGCTGAACGAAGGATCGCGCGGGCTGCTGATGGATCCGTTCAATGGCGTTGCCGACATTGAAGCCAAAGTGATCCGCGTGTTGCATAACTACGCATTTCTCGAGGATCCGTCGCGGATGATCCGCGCCACGCGCTTTAGTACGCGCTTCCACTGGCCGCTTGAGGAGCGGACGCAGGCGCGTTACGAATCGGGCAAAGAAAACAACTACATCGAATACATCCGCAGTTCGAGCATCGGATACGAGATTGAACAGTTGGCTTACGAAGACGATGCGCTCGGCGTCCTGAAAGCCTACGAAAAAGAGGGATGGCTGAAGGTACTGAATCCGCGCTGGAGCACGGCCAAAGTGGACACGGCCGGATTAGGCGCGCTGATGAAGACGCGGCAGCAAATGAACGAGCTGGGCTATACCCCGGAGGTTGCGCCGGCGGTGCTGCATTTCCTGACCGAACGGCTGGGCGACAAGGATATTTCGGATTTGCGCCGGGCGATTCCGCGCAAGGATCTGGTCGAGGCCTGGAAGGATCTGGATGCGAATGCCCACAGCCTCGCCAAGCGCTTGACCGGTAAGGAAGCGGCCACGCCGTCGCGGACGTGGCAACTGCTGTCGTCGGCCCGTCCGGAGATGATTCTGTTTCTGGCGATTACGGCGCGGCAGCAGGCGGTGGCGCAGAAGATCAAGAATTTCTTTACCAAGTGGCGACAGGTGCAGCAGAAGATTCCGTTGCCGGAGATGACGGAACTCCACATCACGCCGCAGATGGCGGAGTATCCGAAGATTGCGAACGATGTGTTCCTGCTTTTGTTGGATGGCAAGCTGCGCTCGCGGACGGAAACGCTGAAGTTTCTCAAGCCGCTGGCTCCGCCACCGCCGCCACCACCACCACCGCCGCCAACAAAGCGAGGTCGAGGAGCCAAGGCTGCGGCCGCTGCTGCTGCGGTTCCTGTTGCAGCGACCGGCAAGCCGGGTAAGGGCAAAGGCAAAGCCGCGGCAGTTCCGGCGGCTGCGGTCGCCCCCGTCGCCGCTCCGGTTGCCGCTCGGGTGAAAGAGAAATCTGCCTCAGCAGCGAAGACGGCGGTGCCGGCGAAGGCCGTGGCTCCGGCAAAGCCCCCGAAGCCTGTGGTAGCGGCCAAAGTGAGCAAGCCAGCTAAGGCTCCTGCCGCCAAAAAGCCGAGCAAAGCTGCCAAGCGTGCGAAACCAGCGGCGAAAGCAAGGGCTAAAGCCACACCCAAGAAGAAGAAAAAGGGCAGATAGCCAGCTTTGAGGCACGGTCACCTTCGGATGGGGCTTTGTTTCGCGCCTGACGCGCGCATTTTCTCCTCCAGAAAATAAGTCGAAACTGGGCTATAATGTGGATATGCGGCGCTGGTTGTCCATAGCGGCGTTGAGTTTTATTCTGATGGCCCTGCCCGTGTGGGCGCAACGGGGCGGTCGTAGTAGTGGTGGCGGCGGCGCCCGTTTCGCCTCGCGTGGCGGGTCTGCCATACATTCCTCTTCATCTGGCGCGTTTCACGGCGGGAGTTTTAGTCGCGGCTCCGGGGTTCGTATTCGGACTGGCAACTCCTACTACAATCATCGCGGTTTCTACGGACGACGGGGTTATTACCCGTATTACGGATATTATCCCTACGGCTTTTACGGCTGGTACGATGATCCTCTCGCCTATGACAGCCAAGGAGATCAGGATGCCTATGCCGATGCTTCCTACCCCGCACCATACCCTGGGGACAGCGGATTGCAGCGCGATGTTCAGGCGCTAAGCGGAAAAGTCGATCGGCTGCAAGCGGACGTGGCAGCGCGCAACCGGCCGCAGCCGGATGCGGAGCCCGAAACGGCGCTGGTTTTCCGCGACCAGCATGTTGAAGAAGTGCGGAATTACGCGATTTCCGGTGGAGCGGTCTGGGTGCTCAATGCGCAAGCCGCGAAGAAGATTCCGCTCGTCAACCTCGATATTCCCGCTACGGTCAAGATGAATGACGATCGCGGCGTGGATTTTCAGGTGCCGGAGCCGTCACTCCAGATCATGATCGTGCGTTAGACAGATCGCGCGGTTATCGTGCACCACTTTCAGGCATTGCGCGATTTTTTCCAGCCAGTAAAATGAATCCGATCTGCTGAAAGCTAAAGCCAATCACCAAGAGCTTCATGACTCAAAACCAATTCGTCCACCTGCATTTGCATAGCGATTACTCTCTGCTCGACGGCGCCTGCGACGTCGAGAAACTTGTTGATCGGGTTCATTCGCTGGGCATGCCAGCGGTGGCCATGACCGACCACGGCAATATTTTTGGCGCGGTGCATTTTGTAAATGCCGCGCACAAGGTTGGCGTCAAACCGATCGTGGGATGCGAACTCTACATCTGCAAGAAAGACGACCACAACATCGCGCGCACTCCGCCCGAAGGGGACACTTATAACCACTTGCTGGTGCTCGCCGAAAACGAAGAGGGCTACCGCAACCTGGTGAGGATTACGTCGGAGGCATCTCTGCACGGCTTCTACTACAAGCCTCGCGTGAGCAAGAAATTTCTGGCGGAGCATGCAAAGGGGTTGATCGGGCTTTCGGGATGCCTGAAGGGCGAAGTGGCCGAGCGGCTGATGGAAGGGAATTACGACGCGGCGCGGTCGGCAGCGGGATTCTACCGCGACCTCTTCGGCAAAGAGAATTTCTTTCTCGAGATTCAGGACCAGGGCCTTGAGATGGAGCACCGCATCCGTTCCGGCTTGTTTCAGTTGGAGAAAGATCTTGGCCTGCCCATGGTCGCGACCAACGACAGCCACTATCTTTGCGAAGACGACGCGCATGCCCAGGATGTGATGTTGTGCATTCAGACGGGGAAGTCCATCCAGGAAACCAACCGGATGAAGTTCGAGGGCACGCAGTTCTATGTCAAGAACAGCGAGGAGATGCTGCGCGTGTTCAAGGACGCGCCCGAGGTTGTTGCGCGGACGCTCGATATTGCCGAGAGATGCAACCTGCGATTGGAGAAAGTTCCCAGCCCGTTTCCGCATTTTGACGTTCCCGACGGATTTACTCTCGATAGTTATTTCGAGCACATCACGCGTCAAGGATTCGCACGGCGCATGGAGAACCTACGCGCCGCGGCGGCAAGCGGCCGGCTCAAGCACTCTCTCGCAGAGTACGAACAGCGATTGGCGCGCGAGCTAGCCATCATTCAGCAGATGAAATTCTCCGGCTATTTCCTCATCGTTTGGGATTTCATTCGCTACGCCCGTGAACGCGGCATCCCTGTGGGCCCAGGGCGCGGATCGGCGGCGGGAGCGGTGGTTGCGTATTCGCTGGGAATTACTGACATCGATCCGTTGCAGCATGAACTTCTGTTCGAACGCTTCCTGAACCCGGAACGTATTTCCATGCCGGATATCGATATCGATTTCTGCATGAACCGGCGCGGCGAGGTAATCGAATACGTCACCCATAAATACGGGCGTGAAAATGTTGCACAGATCATTACGTTCGGCACGATGGCGGCCAAGGCCGCGATCAAGGATGTCGGCCGTGCGATGGACATGCCGTACAGTGACGTGGACCGTATCGCCAAGATGGTGCCGACCACGCTGAATATTAAGCTCGACGACGCGCTCAAGGAGTCGGTGGCGTTGCAGGAAGCGTATCAAAAAGATCCGCAGGTGCGGCAATTGCTCGACACGGCGCGGAAGCTCGAAGGTCTGGTGCGAAATTCCGGCGTACACGCGGCGGGCGTGGTTATTTCGCCGCGGCCGCTGATTGAATTGGTGCCGCTGCACAAAACCAAGAACGACGAAATCGTCACCGCCTTCGACATGGTGGCCATCGAAAAGATGGGTCTGCTGAAGATGGATTTTCTTGGGCTGACCACGCTCACCATTCTCGACGACACGTTGAAACTGATCGCGCAGAAAGGGACGAATCTGAAGCTGGACGACATTCCGCTAGAAGACCATGAGACGTACGAAAAAGTCTTCCACAAGGGATTGACGTCCGGCGTATTTCAGTTTGAATCGCACGGCATGCGCGATGTTCTGCGGCGTTATCAGCCGAATTCGATTGAACACCTGACGGCGCTGAATGCCCTGTACCGCCCCGGGCCGATGGCCATGATCGACGATTTCATCGAGCGCAAACAGGGGCGCCGCAAAATCGAATATGAGTTGCCCGAGCTCAAGGAGATCCTGCAGGAAACGCTCGGCGTGTTCGTCTATCAGGAACAGGTAATGCAAGCGGCCAACACACTCGCGGGGTACTCCCTGGGAGAAGCCGATCTTTTGCGCCGTGCGATGGGAAAGAAAAAGCCCGAGGAAATGGCGGCACAGCGCGATCGCTTTGTGCGGGGAGCGACGCAGCGCGGGTTTCCGCCGAAGAAGATCGAAAAGATTTTCGATTTGATGGCGCAGTTTGCCGGATACGGTTTCAATAAGTCGCATTCGGCGGCCTACGCGCTGCTGGCTTATCACACTGCGTATCTGAAGACGCATCATCCGGTTGACTTCATGGCAGCGTTGCTGACCTCGATCACGGGCGACACGGATAGCGTGGTGAAGTACATCAATGAATGCCGCGAAATGGGAATCGCGGTCGAGCCGCCGGACATCAACGTCAGCGACGCAAACTTTACACCGCACGGGCAGGCGATCCGGTTTGGGCTGGCCGCGGTGAAGAACGTTGGCAGCAATGCGATCGAGTCCATTGTTTTGGCGCGGAAGAAACTCGGCCGGAATTGTAAGTCGCTCTATGAATTCTGCGAAGAAGTGGACCTGCGGCTGTTGAACAAGCGCGTGCTGGAGTCGCTGATCAAGAGTGGCGCGATGGATTGTTTCGGGCGCCGGGCGCAACTCATGCAGGCACTCGACGCGGCAATCGAACAGGCCCAGAAGATGCAGCGGGACGCGGAGTCAGGACAGCACGGGCTGTTTGGAGTGTTTGCGGATGAAACCGCGCAGCAGGCGAACGACGCGCTGCCTAACGTGCCCGACTGGGATGAACATACGCGGCTGGCGGCGGAAAAAGAAATCCTCGGATTTTTTATTACAGGGCATCCGATGGAAAAGTACAAAGAGAAGCTCGCCGACCTGAAAGCGCTTTCCACGGAAGATATTGCGGCCATGAAGAAATCCACGCCCAAGGATGAAAATATCACGACGGCAGGTTTGATTTCGGGGCTGCGGGTGGCAAAGTCAAAAAGAAGTGGTGAGCTGTGGGCGCAAGCGGCGCTCGAAGATATGTTGGGGAAGGTGGAACTGCTGGTCTTTCCGGAGGCATACAAGAAACTCGCGGATAAAGTGCGGCTCGAGGTTCCGGTGCTGATTCGCGCAGGCGTGCGCATCGAAGAAGGCGCTAATCCAAAGCTCACAGCCACCGACATCATTCCGCTCGACGAAGCGCGCGTGCCGTTGCCCGAGGCGCTCCGTATTCGGATTCCTCTCGCGACCGCAACCGACAACACGGTTGATGCGCTGCATGCGCTCTGCCGCGAGAGCAAGGGCGAGGCGAAGGTGTTGTTCGACGTGGAGCGGGAAGGGGATTTCATGGTGGTGATGGAAGCCGAAGGCTATAATGTGATGCCGGACCGCAATTTCTTGGGCCGTGTGGAAGAGCTGTGCGGGCGCGGCAGCGTGCGCGTCATCAGTTGATCCCCGCAAGGTAACAGGTGCGGCAGATGAGACGAGCGAAAATAAAGCGGGCGGAGACGTCAGATCCCAGGGCGAACACTGGCGGGAAAAATGGCGAGGAAAATGCCGCCATTGCCAGCGCGGATTTTATGCTCTCAATTGTGGAAGCGCATCATACGCGAAAGAATGGGAACGTCATCAAGATGGATTCTGGATTGAAGGCGCAACAGGAACTGCAAAAAATCGAAGGGCAGATCACGCGACTGCAGGCGCTAGAGGGGCAGAATGCGGAAACGCTCCGCCAGATTCAGCAATTGCACGAACGCGTGAACGACCTTCGCCGCGAAATTTCTTCGCACCTGAATGCGTGGGAGCGCACGGAGCTGGCGCGCCATCCGCAGCGCCCCTACACGCTGGATTATGTCGAGCGTATTTTCACCGACTGGAGTGAGATCCACGGCGACCGCGGCTTCCGCGACGATCCGGCGATTGTGTGCGGGATGGCACGCTTTCACGGCGAGGAAATCATCGTAATTGGCCAGCAGAAAGCGCGCGACGCGAAACAGCGCGTATATCGAAACTTTGGCATGCCGCACCCGGAAGGCTATCGGAAGGCGCTGCGGGTGATGAAAATCGCGGAGAAATTCAAACGGCCGATCTTCACGTTTGTGGATACCGACGGCGCTTATCCCGGACTGCACGCCGAAGAGCGTGGCCAGGGAGAAGCCATCGCCCGCAACCTGCTGGAGATGGCGAGGCTTGAAGTGCCGATCATCGCGACCGTGATCGGCGTCGGCGGCAGCGGCGGGGCGCTGGCGATTGCCGTGGCCGACCGCGTGTTGATGATGGAGAATTCCGTGTACTCGGTGATTTCGCCGGAGGGCTGCGCGTCGATCATGTGGCGCGATGCCAGCAAGAAAGATCTGGCGGCGGAAGCTATGAGGATCACGGCGAAAGATTTGAACGAACTAGGATGCATTGATGGCATCATTCCGGAGCCTCCCGGAGGCGCGCACACCGACCATGCGCGGGCAGCGGAGTTTTTGGACGCGGCGCTGCAGCAGCACCTTTCCGCGATAAAGCAAGTGCCGGTCGGCGATTTGCTTGAAACCCGCTACAAGAAATTCCGCAATATGGCACAGTTCTTCCAAGTGGAAGCGTAGTTTCGGTTTTCTCTTACAGAATCGGCAGATGCAAACAGGGCTGCACCAGGAAATCCAGCGAATTGATTTGCTGTAAAGCCTGTTCCACGAGTGACGCTTTGCATTCCTCCAGCGTGATCAAAAACGGCAAGTGCGATTTCGGACAGCCGGGTTTCTGCAGCACAGAATCGATGTTGATGCCGCACTGCGAAAGAATCGTGGCGAAGCTGGCGATGATGCCCGGCCGGTCCTTCACCAAGAAGCGCAGATAGTGCTTGGCGGTGAAATCGGCGGTGACGGTGGGCGTTTTCTCGATGGGCTGTCCCGCATCTTTCATCGTTATTGTTATTGCGGATTGCTTGGAGCGGGCGATGGCGAGAATGTCGGACACGACCGCGACGGCGGTTGGATTTCCGCCTGCGCCGTGGCCTCCAAAGACGGTCTCGCCACCATACCTTCCAGTCGCCACCACCAGGTTTTGGCTGCCTTCCACGCGCGCAAGCGGCGATGAGAGTTCGACCAGCGCCGGTTGGACGGCGGCAAACAAGGTGTCACCTTTCGACTCTTCTTTCAGCGCCGCCTTCAACTCGGTTTTCGACTGTGCGTTGAACTCGGCCCAAGAAATCTGGCGAATGGTGCAGTGAAGCTGGTTCGCATATTCAAAATCAATCGAGTCGATGGCTGAAATAGAGCGCGCCATGATGCTCTCGGGTCTGACGTGGCAGTGCAGTCCGACTCGCGCCAGGATGGCGAGCTTGGCGCGCGCGTCCAGGCCCTCGATGTCTTCGGTGGGATCGGCCTCGGCGAAGCCAAGCTTCTGCGCCTCGCGCAGCGCGGTGGCGAAGGGAATGCCGTTCGTCTCGATCTGGCTGAGAATGTAGTTGCAGGTGCCGTTGAGAATGCCGCGGATCTTGAACAGTTCATCGCCTGCCAATCCTTCATGCAATCCGGATATCACCGGCACGCCGCCCGCTACCGACGCGCCAAATTCGATTTGCTGATTCATCTGGCGGGCGAGGCTGATCAATTCCGGTCCGCAATGCGCGATCAACTGCTTGTTGGCGGTGACCACGGACTTGCCCGACTGGAGCGTGCGCCGGATCCAGTCTTCGGTGGGCTGAAGGCCGCCCATTACCTCGACCACGATATCCGCGTTGGAAGATAGAACGTCGTCGATGTTCTCCGTCCATTGCACCGAGGAGGGAAGCCAGTCCACTTTTTTTCGCGCCACGTTGCGATTGAGAATGTGCGTCAGGCGCAGGTGAGCGTTGGAGCGCTCGCAAAGAATTTTCGCCACGGAACTCCCGACCGTGCCGAAACCAACGAGGGCCACGTTGCAGGCTTGTGTGCCGGTGGCATCGCGTTTAGATGGACCCGTCATCGTTCTATTATCGCCGAAGCGGAATGGCGGCTGCGGACGAAAGAGGCAAAACGCCCTGTCCAAGCGAAGCTTGGACGGGCCAGCCTGAAGAGTCGGGGTGCATTCTGTGGTCCGTCCGCCTCTGCCCGCTGCTTTCGGACGCGTATAATTATTGAAGCGCTTTCGCTGTTCACGCCGCTAGACCTCCGGGCTGCGGGGTTTGCCCGGTCACAACTTTATACGGTTCAGACAAGAAAGGCACAGGATGGCCACTACCGATGTCGTGCCCCAGGAATCATTTGGTCAACTGGGGCATAAGCGTGTCGTTAATGACATGAGTATTCAAGTTGCGACGGTGAATGGATCTGGGTCCCAGAGTTCCAACACGGTCTTGTTGCGCAGCATTTTCCAGATGGGCGTGCCGATTTCGGGGAAGAACCTGTTTCCTTCGAACATTGCGGGCCTGCCGACCTGGTTCACGATTCGCGCCAGTAAAGAGGGTTACATCGCGCGCAAAAAAGAAATCGACATGCTTATCGCGATGAATGCGGAAACGGCGCAAGACGACGTGAAGACGCTGACTGCGGGCGCGGCCGTGCTCTATGACGAGCCGCTGGCGCTTGATAAGGTCCGCGACGATTTAATTTATTACGCGGTGCCTTACGACAAGCTGGCGGCGACGGTGGGTGCGGATGCCAAGCTGCGCAAGCTGATCAAGAACATGATCTATGTGGGAGTGGCGGCGCAATTACTTGAAATTGACTATGCGGAAGTCGAGAAGGCGATTCGCAAGCAGTTTGCGACCAAGGTGAAAGCGGCGACCTTGAACCTGGCGGCTGCCAAGGCGGGGCACGATTATGCTGCCGCTAATCTGAAGAAGCGCGATCCGTACTACATCCAGCGCATGGACAAGACGAAAGGCAAGATCATCGTCGACGGCAATTCGGCTGCGGCCATGGGATGCATGTTTGCGGGTTGTACGGTGGTGACTTGGTATCCGATCACGCCGTCGTCATCGCTGGTCGAGACGATGATTGACTACATGAAGGAATATCGCATCGGGCCGGATGGCAAGGCGACCTTTGCCATCGTGCAAGCGGAAGACGAACTAGCGGCGGTGGGGATGGTGATCGGGGCGGCGTGGGCCGGTGCGCGCTCGATGACTGCGACCGCCGGTCCGGGGATTTCGCTGATGGCGGAGTTTACGGGCCTGGCGTATTACGTGGAGATTCCGGCGGTGATCTGGGACATTCAGCGGGTCGGGCCATCGACGGGCTTGCCTACTCGCACTTCGCAGGGTGACGTGCTGTCTACTGCGTTCCTCAGCCACGGCGACACCAAGCACATCATGCTGTTTCCGGACTCGGTCAGCGAGTGCTTCACGATGGCGCAGGATGCTTTTGATTTGGCGGAGCGCTTTCAGACTCCGGTCTTCGTCATGTCAGACCTCGACTTGGGGATGAACAACTGGATGTCGGATCCGTTCCCTTATCCCGAAAAGCCCATTAATCGTGGAAAAGTTTTGAGCAAGGCGGACCTGGAGAAGGCGGGTGGGTTTGCCCGCTACAAGGATGTGGATGGCGATGGCGTCGGTTATCGCACGCTGCCGGGGACGGATCATCCCGCGGCGGCGTATTTTGCGCGCGGCAGCGGCCACAATGAAAGGGGACAGTACAGCGAGCGTCCCGACGATTTTGAACGCAACATGGAACGGATCAACAAGAAGTTCGAGACGGCGCGGTCGTTTGTTCCACGGCCGGAACTGGCGGGCGGCGGCAAGGCGAAGATCGGCATCGTTGCTTATGGCACGTCGCACTGGGCGATCATCGAGGCGCGTGATCAGTTGTCCAAGGAACACAAGGTAGAAACGGACTATCTGCGGGTGCTGTCGTATCCGTTTACGCGCGAGGTACACGACTTCATTGAACGGCACGACCGCGTGTATGTCGTAGAGCAAAACCGCGACGGACAGATGGCCACTCTGCTGAAGCTTGACATCAAGCCGGAATTGACGCCGCGTTTGCGGTCGATCTGTCACATCCACGGATTGCCGATCGATGCGCGGTCTGTAACTGATGAGCTCATGATGATGGAGGGTAAGTAACATGGGGAACACACCCACTAATACGCCGGCTACAACTCCTACTCCCGCTCCTACTCCAAAGACTAATCGCATCGGGCTGCAGGTGGTTGACTATCGGGGCGGGAAGACGACGCTCTGTGCCGGGTGCGGGCATAACGCGATTTCCGAACGCATCATTGACGCGATGTATGAGATGGGCGTCCAGCCCGAGCGCGTGGCCAAGTTCAGCGGCATCGGATGCTCGTCGAAGAGTCCGGCTTACTTTATGAACCGGTCGCACAGCTTCAACTCTGTGCATGGGCGCATGCCTTCGGTGGCGACAGGAGCAATCCTGGCGAACAAAGACTTGCTGGCGCTTGGCGTCACCGGCGACGGCGACACGGTTTCGATCGGTGTGGGGCAGTTTGTCCACCTGATGCGGCGCAACCTGCCGATCATTTACGTTATTGAGGACAACGGTTGTTACGGGCTGACGAAAGGCCAGTTCTCCGCGACGGCGGATCTGGGTTCAACGCTGAAAAGCGGCGTGGTGAACGACCTGCCGCCAGTCGACACCTGCGCCATGGCGATTCAGTTGGGAGCTACGTTCGTGGGCCGCTCTTTTTCCGGCGACAAGCGACAGCTTCACACCATGCTGAAGGCGGCGATCGCCCATAAGGGAACGGTAATGCTGGATGTGGTTTCGCCGTGCGTGACGTTTAACGACCATGAGGGCTCGACCAAGTCTTACAAATACATGCAGGCGCATGAAGAGCCACTGCACGAAGTCAGCTTTGTGCCGGCGTTTGAGGAAATCAACGTGGACTACGATCCGGGGACGACCTTTGAAGTCACCATGCACGACGGGTCGAGCCTGCGGCTGCGGAAACTGGAGCAGGAGTACGATCCGACGGATAAGATTCAGGCGGTGAGTCGGCTCATGGAATCGCATGAAAAAGGCGAAGTGCTGACTGGCGTGTTTTACATCAATGCCAAAGCGCCGACCTTTATTGACATGCTCAACGTTACCGATCAGCCGCTGGCGACTTTGCCGGAATCGCTGACGCGGCCGAGCCGGGAAGCGCTGGCGAAGTGCATGGAAGAGCTGCAGTAGGCTGCTGTTACAAATTGCAAGGAATGAGCCAGTCCGGTTTGGGGCTGGCTCAAATTGTTTACGTGCTTATTGTTAACCGCCGCCCATGGTCAGCACCACGCGAAAGCGCGCGCGGCCGCTGGTCATTTGTTCGTAGGCTTCAGCAGCTTTTTCCAGCGGATATTTTTCGATCATGGGACGGACTCCGGTGAGCGTACTGAATTGCATGGTGTCTTCGGAATCGGTGGCGATTCCGGAGGCCCATCCCTGGATGGCCTTGCTGCCCACGATCAATTGAATCGGCGTGACGGTGATGGGGTCGGAGCCGGCGCCCACCACGACGAGCGTGCCGTTTTTGGAGAGCCCGTTCGCGAGTGCGGAGATGGATTTAGAATCGGGTGCGGTAGCCAGGATTACGCGGGCGCCTCCGAACTTCTGCAACTCTGCGGACGGATCGCCCGCGACAGTGTCCACGTAGTGAGCGGCTCCGAGTTTTCGCGCGAGGGCTTCTTTGTCTTTGCCTCGTCCTATGGCGAAAGTGCGGAAGCCCATCTGCCGCGCATACTGGATTCCGAGATGGCCAAGTCCGCCGATGCCTTGAACGGCTACCAGATCGCCGGCGCGTGCTCCTGAATTGCGCAGCGCATTGAAGACGGTGATCCCGGCACAAAGCAGCGGCGCAGCTTCGGCGGCTGGGAGTTCTTCTGGGATGGCGGCGACCGCCTCGGCGGGCGCGAGCATGTATTCCTGGTAGCCGCCGTCGTAACTGATGCCGGTAATCTTTTCGTTCTGGCAGTTGATGAAATCGCCGCGGCGGCAGGCATTGCAGGTGAAATCATGGCCTCCGTGCCATCCGACGCCGACGCGCTGGCCGGGCTTCCAGTTGGTGACGTCAGCGCCGACAGCATCGAGGCGGCCGGCGATTTCGTGCCCGGGGACGCGTGGATACTGGATGCCGGGCCAATAGCCTTCCTTTACGAGCGCGTCGCTGTGGCAGATGCCGCAGGCTTCGACTTTAACGCGGACTTGGTTTCGGCCGGGCTCGGGAATGTTTCGTTCGACGAGTTCGAAATTGCCGCCGGGCTTGCTGACCTGGACAGCTTTCATTTTTGACATAGTTCTTTCCTCGTTCTTCCTTCATGAATTCAGGTTGATGGAAATGTTGATGGAAATAGCGCAAACAAATAGATGTGCGAGGAGGTGGTAACGACTCAGAGTTCAGTAGACGAAGCTAAAAGGATCAGCCGGGCGGGGACGCCCGGCTCTCCACTATCCAGTTTTCGTTTTTTTCAATTCTCCCTCGAAGGAGTGCTCGGGGCTGTGGCCGGGCTCGGGGAAATCGCTATCGGCGCCGTCCTGCATGGGGTCGGGGTTGCGATGGCCGAGCTGGTCTTTCATGGAGTTGTTGCCGGACTGGCTGCGTTCGTCCGGTTCCTTGGAACCTTTCCCGCGGTCGGCATCATTCTTGAGATGGTCGCTGACACTGTTTGGCATGGCAGGCCTTTCGATGTATCCGTTAATAAATCAATGATTACAGGGTAGGTTACGCTGAAAGCTGGCGGCGGGCAATGTCTTGTCCTTTCTTGCGCGTGCAAGTTGGTGTAGTAGCTACGATACGTAAATTTAATAGTCGATTGACCTGATCTTGGATCTAACATAGGACATGGTTAGCAATTTTAGGAAACACTACTTGTTTGCCAGTGACTTCGATCAGACGTTGACCTTCAACGATACGGGTTACGTCCTGAGCGAGCTGCTTGGCATTTCTGTTGAGGAATTCGAGCGCAAGGCTAAAGGTATGGCCAAGCTGAACCTGGTTCAGCAGGGCGCGGAACTTTCTTATCTCCTCTTGCACGATCCACAGTTCCGTACGCGCGTCCGGCGGGACGACCTGGTTGAGGTGGGCAAGCGCATTCGCCTCAAGGAAAACATCAAACAGATTTACGAGATACTCGACCGGCGGATCGACGGATTCCATTTTGATTTTTACGTGCTTTCGGCGGCGCCAGTCGAGGTGATCCAATCGGCGCTGAAAGGGATCGTGCCTGAGGACCACATTTTTGGCACCGAGTTCAAGTACAAAGCCTCGGGCGAGATCGAAAGCCTGGTGCGGGCGACCGCAGGTTATGGAAAAGTCACGCGGCTGGATCAACTCGAAGAACAGCTCGGGATTCCGGCAGACCATATTGTCTACGTGGGCGATGGCAGTTCCGACATTCACGTGATGCTGCACGTTAACCGGCGCGATGGCTTCACTATCGCCGTATCGGAATCGAAGGGCGTAGCGCAGATCGCTAAGCGCACGGTGCTGAGCGACAACGCGCTGGCAACGCTGGTGCCGATTCTGGAAGAGATTGCGGGTTGGCAGCGGCCGCAAATCAGGCAGCTATTTGAATCGTACGGTTTCCTGATTCAGGGATGGGATCGGGTGCAGACCGACTGGGTCACGCTGCGGCCCAGCGGCGTGGTGGCGGAACGCGCGGCGGCGGCGGACATTGTTTGAAGTCGTTTGAGGGCTTGATCGCGCGAGGGCCGTACAACTAATTTTCATGCGGCGGGTTCATATTGGCCTAGGGGTTCCGGCTCGCGGGTTGGGGCGGGATTTCGTCTGACCATTTCTCCTAACGATTGAGGCGCACTATGAAGTTGTCCCCTGTTGTTTTTGTGGTATTGATCGCCATTTCGGCAGCCAGATTGACTGCGGCGCAACCGCAGAATGAGTCAGTTCCTCACGGGATTGACGCTTTGCGACAACACGCATCGTCGAAAACCGAGTTCACGCTGGACCACTCCATGCTGGTCATGGCGTCGAAGCTTGACCGCGACAATGAGGACCTGCGGCGTGTGATCGCGGGCGTGAGTGGGGTCTCGGTGCACAGCTACCATTTTCCGGGAGCCTGGACGTATGATGCGCAGGCTGTGAACTCAGTGAAAGACGAGTACCGCGCGGCAGGCTGGAAGCAGGTGATGAACAACCATGAGAAGGATGGAGGCCCGGGTGTGACCGATCTGTGGGTCCGCATGGAGAATAACGCGGTTAGCAATGTCGCGCTGCTTCTGACCAAGTCGAGTGAGGTCGACTTTGTCGTGGTGTCCGGGTCTATTAGTCCTCTCGACCTCTTCCGTCTCGGCGGGCACTTCGGTATTCCGAAGCTTGAAGGTGGAGTGACGGTGCCAAACGCTACGCGCTAGCGGGCTTTCGGCGCCGGTGCCAGTTTCCGCAATCTCTCGCGGGCTTGCATAGCTTCATTGGTGCGCGGATAGCGCTGGATGACGTGCTTCAATTCCTGTGTGCCCTCATCTGCTTTTCCTAGTTCGAGGAGCGCGAACCCTTTCTTGAGCTGCGCGGCGGCAGCCTTGTTTCCGCTGGGAAAATTCTGCAGCACTAGATCATAGCTGGCGACCGCTTTTTGGTAGTCGCCGGCCTTGAACTGAATTTCGGCCAGATAGAAATACGCGTTTCCGGCCAGGTCGGTGTTGGGATAGAACTTGATGTAGTCGTTGAACTCCTGCGTGGACAGGTCGTTGTTGCCGCCGTTGTAGTCGCGCAGGGCGTTGTTGTAGAGCACGTCGGGCGGAGGAGCCGAAGCCATCGCCTGCTGTTGCTGTTGCGCTTGTGCCTGCTGCGCGGCCAGAGACTGCTGCGCCGCCTGCATGTCCTCGAATTGCTTGCTCAGCTTGGCGAGGCGAACCTTGAGTTCGTCCATGGTGTCGTTCAGCGCCTGAATCTGCCCGGAGATCTGATCGACTTGTCCAGCGCGATCCTGCTGCTGCTTGTTGATGGAAGCTTGCAGCTCGCCGATCGCGGCGCTCACTTTGTTGGCCACGTCGGCATTGTGATCGAGCAGATTCTTCATCACGCCCATGCGCTCGTCAAAGGATTGCTTCATCGCGGTCATCTGCTGCTGCAATTGGGTGACCTGCGTTTGCAGTTCGATGAGGTCCTTATTGGCGCCGTAGGCGGGAGCAATATAGATGGCGAGAAATAGCGCGAGAACGAGCGGAATGCGATTCGATTTCATAGTTACCCCATTGGATGTCAAAAGCCGCTGAGAGTCCAGCGGATAGAACCTGGGAAATCAAGGGCGGCCGCAGCCGCCCTCAGCTGATTATTTTTCGTACACGAAGTGGCCACGGCGGTTTTGCTGCCAGCAACTTTCATTCGACTCGGTGCAGAACGGCTTTTCCTTGCCGTAGCTGAAGGTCTTGATACGATCGCCTCCCACTCCGGCCTGGATGAGCGCATTCTTCACTGCGTCGGCGCGATTGGTGCCTAGAGCCAAGTTATATTCGGTCGAGCCGCGCTCGTCG
Source organism: Terriglobales bacterium (assembly GCA_049520095.1). Taxonomy (GTDB): domain Bacteria; phylum Acidobacteriota; class Terriglobia; order Terriglobales; family Acidobacteriaceae; genus Acidiflorens. The sequence continues at coordinate 127,975 of JBEKQC010000002.1, read as the reverse complement.
CAGTGTCCCTCGATTGTGATGTGGATGTTGGGATGCTGCTGCAGGAATTGGGCATCGCCCTGCAGCGAGCCTTGGTCGGCCGCGCGTATGTCGTACTTGTCGTAGTCGAAGTAGATGTCCTTCACATTCTGCGAGAAGAGTTCTTCTTCCGTTGCGTTAGAAGCCGTTGAAGGCGGCGGCGCGGGCGCAGCGTTCACGGTTACGCGAGCGGTGGCATCCTGGGTTCCACCGGCGCCTTTTGCCATCAGATGGTAAGTGGTCGAGTCGGCCGGAGTAACTTGACGCGAACCGCTCGGGTCCACCGGGCCGATGCCGTCGATGCTGACATCGGTTGCGTTGGTAGTCTGCCAAGTCAGCGTCGTCGATTGGCCTTGGTTGATAGTGTTCGGGTTGGCCGACAGCGAAGCTGTGGGAGGGGTTGCTGCGGGTGGGGGCGGGGGCGGCGGCGGAGCGACCTTCTTCGCGCATGCGCCCAGAAACATGATCGTGCCGAGTGCAAATACGAGGGTGCCCCATTTCGTCATCGTGATTGTCGTGCTCATGCTCATTCTCATTGCGTGCTTCACCTGATTCCTCCTGTTTGTGCGCCGCATGGTGGCGTGCAATTTGCAGAGTCACGGCAGGGCGCACTCTGGGCCAGCCGCAAACCCGTACTTCTTTTCAAGGCCAAGCTCTTCAAAACCACGTTTTCAAAACCAATCTACTTCCAACTCCAGTTGGGCTGCGTGTTGGCGCCCTTAAAGGTCAGCTGCTTCACATTTGTGCCGTCCGCCAGCATGGTCCAGATCTGGTCGCTGCCCGAGCGGTGGGACTGAAATACAATGTGCCGCCCGTCTGGGGACCAGCAGGGAAAATCATTGCGCCCGGCGTCGTGCGTGAGTTGCACCCACTGCTTGCTGGCGACGTCCATCAAATAAATGTCGTTGGAACCCGGCTCTCCCGGCCCGTACTTGCGCATCCAGGAGAAGGTCAGAAACTGTCCGTTCGGCGACCAGTTGGGAGAAACCGCATAGCCCTGATCGGTGGCGCGTTGCAGGTTGGTGCCGTCGGCTTCCATGGTGTAGATCTGCGGCAGGCCGGTACGTCCGCTGACGAAAGCGATCTGCGAGCCGGTCTTGCGATTCCAGGTGGGAGCAATGTCGGGTCCCTGATCATTAGTTAAGCGCCGCGAGTTTCCTCCGGAAGCGTCGACGACGAAGATGTTGGGGTAGCCGTTGCGCGAAGACGAGAAGGCGATCTTGCCATCTGGAGACCATGACGGAGAAAAATTCATGCCTCCGAGGCGTGGGAAGCTGATCATGCGGTTGAGGTCGAATGAGTACATCATGATTTCCCAGCCGCCCTTGTTGATCGAACTGAACGCCAGGCGCGAACCGTCGGGCGAGATGCGCGGCGACAGCGAAATGCTTCCCAGGTGCGTGACCTGTTGTTGATTGGCGCCATCGTAGTCCATCATCCACACTTCTTTGTGGCCGCTGCGCTCGCTCACAAAGTAGATCTTGGTTTCGGCGATGCCCGCTATGCCTCCGCCCAGGCGGAAGATGATTTCGTCGGCAAACCTATGCGCGATCACGCGCACCGCGTCGCTGGTTGCATTATCGGTGTACTGCTTGCCGAGGACTTGTGGCGACGCCTGATTCTTCACGTCGTAGAGCCATCCCTGCACGGTTACTTTGCCGGCGGCCGCGCCCAGATTGCCAAACGCGAGCATGGAAGTGTTGGGCGGCGGGGAATTCCATGCGGGGAAGTTGACCTCGGAGGGTTGCCCCGGCTCCTGCAGCGGGTAGAAACTCTTGGAAACGAGATCGAAGATTCCGGCGTTTTCGAGATCGTTCCACAGCACGTCGTTGAAGGTCTTGAGCAGGTCTGCGTTCTTGGCGTCGGTGGTCGAGGGCTTGAAGTCGGACGCGGCCAGGCGCACGCGCTCGACGCCGAGCCCGGTGCCGCCGCGGACCCAGTCCTGGGCTGCGCTTGAAGCCAACAAAATGAACGGAAGAAAACAGTACAAACAGCGCTTCATTAACGCCTCTATTTCTTGCTGTAATCGAACCACCACTCGACTGAAATCTTATTCCCTGAATAGTCCGATGGCAGGGGCCCAAAAGTATCAATGCGTTGGAGGGCGCGAACCGCCGATTGGTCGAGCGAAGGTACACCGCTCGATTGTTCCACTTGCACATTGGTGGGATGTCCATCGCGCATAACGTCAAAAATCAAGTAGACTCGGTGTGCTTCGGTGATACGCGGATCCACTTCATACTTCAGCCAGTTGTCTTGAACCTTCTGCTGAATTACCCGTACGTACCAAGCATAGCGTGTGCCAAAATCACCGCCACTTCCCGGAAATTCAAATGCGCCCGTGGCACCGCCCGCGCTCATGCTGTAGGCCTTGCTGACCGGGCCTCCCTCGCCATACGGAATTTGATTCGACTCAGGGGGTTCTGGTTCCGCCTTGCGCTGTGTCGCGGTCTTGACCGGTGCGGGTTTTATTTTCGTCTTCGTGTTCTTATCGGGAATCGGAATCGCTTCCGGTTCTTTCTCCTGAACCGTGGGCTGCGACTTGGACAGACCCTTTGATTCCGTTGCCAGCACGTTCGTTGTCTCGGTAGGATTAGCGGGCAAAGGAACCGCGCTCACGAGTGTTGCTCCCATGGCGTCCCCAGTGCCTCCGCTGCCCCAGGCGTTGCGGCCGAACCCGGGAATAAACGTTGCGTAGAGCACGACGAACGCCGCAAATGCCAGATGCAGACCGAACGACCAGGCCAGAGGCCGGCGCAACTGACCGTGTTCGGAATAGATGTCGATGTTGTACATACCGATATCAGTATCAGTGATGGCCGCCATGGGTATCCATCGGCTGTGTAACAATGCTCACGTTGCTGATGCCTGCTTGCTTGATGGCGTCCATCACGGTGGCGAAGGCGCCAAACGGGACATCTTCGTCGGAGCGCAAAAAGATTGACTGGTGTTGCGGGTCGCGAATTTTCTGCTTTAGCCGCGCTCCGATCTGGTTGATGTTGATAGGATCATTGCCGAGAAAAACTCTTTGCGATTTGTCGATGCTGATCACCAGCCGTTCTTCGGTGATCTCTTTGACCGTGCGGGTGTGGGGCACGTTGACTTCGATCCCGGACTGCAGTACCGGTGCGGTCACCATGAAAATAATCAGCAGCACGAGGACAACATCCACCAGGGGCGTGACGTTGATGTCGGCGAGCGCGGTCTGGGTGCGTCCGTTGGCGGAGGTGAAGGCCATCAGCGGCGTACCTCGGTGACATGGGGCGCTTGCTGGTGCTCGACCAGATTGAGCATCTCCAACGCAAAGTCGTCGTTGCGCGAGGCCATTTCGCGAATGGAGCCGATGATCAGGTTGTAGGCGATCACGGCTGGGATGGCCGCAGCCAGGCCGGCGGCGGTGGTGACCAGAGCTTCGGAGATTCCCGGAGCGACCGCGCGCAAAGTTGCCCCACCAGCTGTGCCCAATCCGTGGAAGGCGTCGATGATTCCCCAGACGGTTCCGAACAATCCGATAAAGGGTGTGACGGCGCCCGTAATTGCCAGCCACGGAACATTGCGTTCGAGGCGAGTGATCTCCTCCGAGGATGCAATCTGCATGGCACGCTGAATGGCCACGAGGTTGTGGATGCCACCGGTGGTTCCCATCTGGCGCTTGAACTCAGTAACTGCGCCTTCAAACACTCCCACCAGCGGGCTGGGACGGAACTGTTCGGCAACCGAGGCAATGTCCTGCAGGCGCTGTGCCTTACGGAAGGCGCGGACGAAGCGTCCGCTCTGAGTGCGTGCGCGGCGGATGAGCCGCCATTTGGAAAGAATTACGGCCCAGGAAAGCACGCTGAAGGCGATGAGCAGGAGAAGCACGGTTTTGGCAACCAGACCGGTCTGAAGGACGAGATCGACGATTTCGCCGCCAATAAACGAAAGGACAAACGCCAGGAGGACGGAAGGAAAATGCATCGGTTTCGGGAGGACCCCTGTTTAAGATTATAGATCAGTGCAGCGGCGGGCTTTGCGAGGGTACCGCATCGGTCAATGCGAGATTTGGGCGATGTTTGGCCGAATGGCGTTCCGCAGCCGGTTTCGCGCAATCCCGCGTGGGGTCTGTGCTATGCTGCGCATAAATTACGTTGGTCGTATAAAGTTCAAAGGCTGCGGACAAGAGTGTCCGCGCCACACGAGCATACTTGTGCTGGCCGAACTTCGACTTGAAAATTACGCGGTGATCGACAATGTCGTGATCGAGTTCGCGGCTGGTCTGAATCTTCTGACCGGCGAGACCGGGGCGGGGAAGTCCATTCTGATTGATGCGCTGGGACTGTTGCTGGGCGAAAAAGCGTCGTCGGATGTGATCCGTACCGGCGCCGAGCGCGCCGTGGTCGCGGCCGTGTTTGAGAGCGAGGGAGTCGCGGCGCGTTCCATCGAAGGAATCCTCGAGACCAACGGTCTTGATACGGAGAATGGCTCGCTGATTCTGCGGCGCGAGATTGCTCCTGGCGGCAAGGGACGCGTCTTCATCAATAATCAGCCGGCGACCGTAGCAGTGCTGAAACAGATTGCACCGCACTTGGCGGTGATCCACGCACAGAATGAATCGATCGTTAACTTCGATGCGGCGGCTCGGCAAGAACTGCTTGATGCTTATGCTGGAGTCGAGTTGAAGGACGTGTCGGCCGCATTCGAGCATTGGAAGCGGATTCGCGGACGCATCGCGGAACTCGAGCAGGACGAGCAGGATCGCATGCGGCTTCTCGACCTGTGGAATTTTCAATGCCGCGAAATCGAAGAGGCGCGTCTGCGGGCTGGTGAAGATGAGCACCTGGAAGGCGAGAAGCGCGTCCTGGCCAATGCCGAGAAAATTTATGGTGCTGCCATCAATGCTTTCGACCTGCTGTATGAGGGCAATGTCTCCACTTCGTCGAGCCTGCGCGCTGCGCAGAAGCACATTGAGGAGCTGGCGCGTTATGAGCCGAAGTTTCAGGAAGCGCTCGTGGCGCTCGAGTCGGCGCGCATCAGCGTCGAAGATGTGGGCGCGACGTTGCGCGATTATGCCGGAGGGATCCAGGCTTCTCCCGAGCGTCTAGCGGAAATCGAAGAGCGATTGGCTCTGTTGGATCGTCTGAAGCGCAAGTACGGGCCTACGCTTGAGCAGGTGATCGCGTTCGGCGAGGACATACGGCGCAAGCTCTCGGAGATGGAGAATAAGGACCAAGTACTGCTTGAACTGCGGGCGATGCTGGCCTTGGCTGCCGACGAATATCGCAAGGCTGCTCGCTCCGTCTCGCGCAAGCGGTTGGAGGCTGGACGGAAGTTAGAGAAGCTGGTCGAGACTGAGATCAATGACCTGGCCATGCGCGCCAGCTTTCGCATTGCAGTTGAAGAGAGCGAAGACGAAGCGCATTGGACGTCTTCGGGTATCAATCAGGTGATCTATCGCATTGCGACCAACGCGGGCGAGACTCTGCGACCGCTGGAGCAGATTGCCTCGGGTGGCGAACTTTCGCGCGTCATGCTGGCGTTGAAGGCCTGTGTTGAGGCGGGGACTAATCCGGCGGGGAATCCTCGGAAAAAGTCTCCGGCGGCGCAGCGGACGTTAGTCTTCGACGAGATCGATACGGGCATCGGAGGACGCGCTGCCGAGGCCGTCGGGAAAAAATTGAAGGCGCTCTCCAAAGGTAATCAGGTGCTTTGTGTCACTCACCTGCCGCAGATCGCAACCTTTGCCGATCATCATTACTTGATCGAAAAGCGCGAAGCTGGTGGCCGCGCTAAGACTACGGTTCGTCAGATTACTGGCGAAGAGCGGACTGAAGAAGTGGCGCGCATGTTGTCGGGAGCTAAGCTGACTGAGACTTCTCGGAAACATGCGGAGCAGATGATTCGGGCTAACGGGTGAGTTCGTTAGCTGCTCTTAGCCTACAGCCTGGGGTACCCCCCTCCCCCCATTTTCCCGCAAAATATTCAAAATAAAGGATATGATCCTAAAATATTCAGGAATAAGGAGTTGGTTTCAGGCTTTCGGTGTGACATCGGATGGGGGGGGTTTCGGCTCGAAAAAAAATAAATTCTCGTTCTATTGGAATCATTGGTTTAGCGAGAAATTGGCCGCCAAATCTTTGAGTTTACAGGACTTATACGCAAAATATTATGGAATAAGGACTTAGCAGGGTTTCTCACCATTTTCGGCCGTTGCTTCTTTTGCGGGGGCCGGTAAGCTTTGGGCGCGGGATGGCCGGGGCCGGAACTCGGCTATTTTGTCTTCTTTGTCTTCGGGCTATTTTGTCAAAGATGGAATGCAGAGAACGCAAATACTTTGTTTGCTATTGATCTAGTGTAACACTCTCTGTCAACTTCTATATCTCACCGGTTTGCATAGTCAAAGGTTCAGATATACTCCGTCAGTAAGTGAAGTAACTGGGCCCTAAAATGGACGCGTGCCCAACGTGGCACGTCTGCTAGAAAACTGATGGCAGAATTTGAAGGAAATTCTCCCGAGGTGTCTACAAATGTCTGCCCAGAAACCCATTGACACAATTAATTGTCCCAGTTGCGGCAAACCAATACCCATCACTGAGACTCTTCGGCATCAGCTCGCCGAGGAAGCAAAAGCCGAGATGCAGCAGGAAGTGACAAAGCGGCAACGAGCCCTCGATTCCAAAGAGAAAGAACTGGAAGCTAAAGAAGCGAAGCTTCAAGATAGCGAGAAGGAGGTCGCGAGCCGCGTTGCCGCGCAGGTGAAGGCCGAGAAGGCGAAGCTCACAAGTGAGGCGCTGAAGGCAGCGCGTGCCGAAGTGTCGGTAGAGGTACAGGATTTAGAATCCCGCGCCGCAAAAAGTGAGCAAAAGCTGCGAGAGTCTGAAAAGAAAGAGCTGGATCTGCTGAAGGAAAAACGTGACCTTGAATCCGCCAAGCGGACGCTTGAACTTGATGTTGCTCGTCAGTTGAATAAGGAGCGCGAGCAGATCCGGCAAGAAGCGATTAAAGAGGTGTCTGAGCAACATCACCTAAAGGACGCCGAACGAGAACAAATTCTGCAACAGGCTCTGAAAGCCAACGAAGACCTAAAGCGCAGGCTTGAACAAGGTTCTCAGCAGATACAAGGAGAGGTATTAGAGCTTGAACTCGATCAAATGCTGCGGGATCAGTGTCCTTTGGACGAAATTCTCGAAGTCCCAAAGGGTGTTCACGGTGCAGATGTTCTGCAAAGAGTGAATTCTCGCGCTGGCTATTCTTGCGGGATGATTATCTGGGAAGCAAAGAACACCAAGAACTGGGGAAATGACTGGGTGGGTCGGCTCAAGGAGAATCAACGTCAGGCCAAGGCTGACGTCGCCGTTCTTGTTTCTGAAGTCGTGCCGAAAGATCTAGATTCCTTTGGCTTCAGGGATGGCGTATGGATAACCAAGCGCCAATATGTTCGCCCTCTCGTCGTGGCGCTACAGCATGCTCTGTTCGAAGTGGCGCAGGCGAAGCGCGCAGTCGCAAGCAAGAATGACAGTGTCGAGGTGCTCTTCAATTACTTAACCGGTCCAGAGTTTAGGAACCGCGTCGAGGCAATTGCGAGCAGCTTCATCGAGATGCGGGATGATCTCGAAAAAGAGAAGCGCACGATAAGCAAACACTGGGCCAAGCGAGCGAAGCAACTAGACGTCATTATCGTGAACACAAGCGGAATGTATGGAGACCTCCAGGGTCTAGGCGCTCCTCTCAAGCCAATTCCGGTGCTAGAAGCTGGCGACCCCGAAGACGTTGTGGACCTCGCCGCTGTGTCGGAGGAGGATGACACGAAGTAGGATTCCTCTTAATTATTTCAGGTGTGGCGGAAGTGAAAAACCGGTGAGATTAGTTTGGTGGAAATCGTTACCACCCATTAAGGCGGATCTTTCGGGATTGATTCAAAGGGCTTGCCGGGGCTCAGCGGCTAAAGCCGTCGATTAAGATAAGCCAGTTATCGCAGCGGTAGACCGCTGCGCCACCCTAAATCAAGTGCAACACCGAGTTTTTCCGCAGCCTCTAAACTCGTGCCCCTCCCGAAGCCGCTCGAATCGGAGTCTTCCTCTGGCTCGTTGTTGCTTGTCCCGTTCACCCGCCAGATTTCCCCGCTTGCTGCTAATCCTCACATCCTCAAAGGCTTACATTGACCTTGGGTGCATCTTTCGATACCCTTACTGCATCTTTTACTACGAGAAAGTGTACCCTAGTGGGTGGGGGAAGCTACTTGTCTGAGGCTAGGAATTTGCATACTAAGACCTTGCTGCTTTTGAAGCCGCGTGGATTTTGCGCGGGGGTGGTGCGGGCTATCGATATTGTCCGGATTGCGCTGGAGGCTTTTGGGCGGCCGATTTATGTGCGCAAGGAGATCGTCCACAACCGCTTTGTGGTGGAGGAACTGCAGCAGAAGGGCGCAATTTTTGTGGATAGCGTGGACGAGGTGCCGGAGGGCGAACGCGTTATCTATAGTGCTCATGGCGTTTCTCCGGAGGTGCGCGAAGCTAGCAAGGTGCGGAATTTGCGGGTGATCGATGCTACGTGTCCGCTGGTCACCAAGGTGCATGTGGAGGCGGTGAAGTTTGCGAAGGAAGGGTATTCGCTGATCCTGATTGGGCATCGCGATCATGACGAAGTGATTGGGACGCTTGGCGAGGCTCCGGCGGTGACTCAGGTCGTGGGGTCGCCTGCGGAAGTCGAGTCGTTAACGTTGCCCGACCCCAGCCGCGTCGCTTATCTGACACAGACGACGCTCAGCCTGGATGAGACGCGCGACATTATTGCCGCGCTGCGCAAACGGTTCCCAAACATTAAGGGGCCGGCGGCTCAGGACATCTGTTATGCAACGGAAAACAGGCAAGTTGCCGTGAAGCACGTGGCGTCCGATGCCGACTTGCTGCTGGTGGTTGGGTCGGATAATAGTTCGAACTCCAAGCGGTTGGTGGAGGTTGCCCGCAGTTTGGGCACCCCGGCGCATCTAATTGACGATTGCCGCGATATTCAGCCGCAGTGGCTGGACGGCGTGAAGACGGTGGCCCTGACTGCGGGAGCATCGGCTCCCGAACATCTGGTGCAGGAAGTGGTGGCGTACCTGGCGGGACTGGGCTTTGGCGACGTGCAGGAATTGGAAATCATGCCGGAAAATGTGCGCTTTGGACTGCCGCCGGAGATCGTCGCCACGATTGCCGCAGCACCGGCCGTGGCCATGGAGTCATAGTTTCTGGCGTCATAGTTTGGGGACATGTTTGGAGAGATGATGGAAGAGTTCTCCCCTTTTAGTAGTTCGGCCTCCGCGCCGCAGATGCGATTCGGAAAGATCGATGACCTGGGGAGCCGGGTCGCGGTAGCCGTCGATGCGGCTCGCCAGTATCTTTTCTCGCAGCAGCACGAAGCGGGTTACTGGTGCGGAGAACTGGAAGCCGATACCAGCCTGGAATCCGATTACATTCTTCTCCACGCACTGCTCGGCACCGGAAGCCAGGAACGCTTTGAGAAGGCGGCACGCTACATCCTGAAGCACCAGAATGAAGACGGTGGCTGGAGCGTGTACGCCGCCGGCCCATCGAACATCAGCGCTTCAGTGAAAGCTTACTTCGGGCTGAAACTGGCTGGATTCACCGCGGATCATCCCGCGCTGGCGCGCGCCCGCAAGAAGATTCTCGACATGGGTGGCGTGACCAAAGTCAATACATTTACCAAAATCTATCTGTGTTTCTTTGGGCAGTACGATTACGACGCGGTGCCGGCGGTTCCGCCGGAAATCGTGCTGTTTCCCAACTGGTTCTGGTTTAATATTTACGAAATTTCTTCGTGGTCGCGCGCGATCCTGGTGCCGCTTTCGATCTGCTACGCCAAGAAGCCGTTTAAGAAAATTCCCGACGAAATGGGCGTCGAAGAGCTCTTCGTCGGTGGACGCGACAAGTCGCGCATGCATCTGCACTGGGCGGAAAAGCGGATATCGTGGCGCAATTTCTTTTTGGTGCTGGATCGTGTTACTCACTGGGCAGAGCGTGTGCACATCCGTCCGCTCCGATCGCTGGCTCTGAGACGGGCCGAGAAGTGGATGCTGGCGCGCTTCGAGATGAGCGACGGACTGGGGGCGATCTATCCCTCGATGATGAACTCGATCATTGCATTGCGCTGCCTGGGGTATTCGGTGGATGACCCGCAGTTCATCCGTGCGATGGACGAGTTTGAGAAACTGGGGATCGAAGAGGATGACACTTTCCGCATGCAGCCCTGCAAGTCCCCGGTGTGGGATACGGCGTACGCGCTGTTTGCTTTGGGCGAGGCGGGGGTACCGGCGACCGATCCGCGGCTGGTGAAGTGCGCCGACTGGATTCTGCAGAAGCAGGTGCGCAAGCCGGGAGACTGGAAGATCAAGAATCCGAAAGGCGAGCCGGGCGGCTGGTACTTCGAGTTCAACAATGAGTTTTATCCCGACGTGGACGATACTGCCATGGTCTGTCTGGCTCTGAGCCGAGTCGAGCATCCGAACGGACGCTATCAGAGCGAGTCGGTGCAGCGGGCGATTGATTGGATCCTGTCGATGCAGTGCAAGGATGGAGGCTGGGCTTCGTTCGACAAAGACAACGACCGCATGGTGTTCCAGTACGTGCCCTTTGCCGACCACAACGCCATGCTCGATCCTGCCACGGTCGACATCACAGGGCGCATTCTAGAGTGTCTTGCGACCTATGGATACGATCAAAACCATCCAGCGGTGAAGCGGGCGATTAAGTTTATTCGCAAACAGCAGGAGCCGGATGGGAGCTGGTTCGGACGCTGGGGCGTGAATTATATCTACGGCACGATGCAGGTGTTGCGCGGCTTGGAGGCAATGGCCGTGGACCGTAACGACCCTATGATCCAGCAGGCGGCGGAGTGGTTGCGGTCGGTGCAGAACGCCGACGGGGGCTGGGGCGAGACGGTGGGGTCCTATGACGATCCGAATCTTCGCGGGCAGGGCGATAGCACGGCTTCGCAGACCGCCTGGGCAATCATGGGGCTGTTGGCCGTAGGCGATACGCGCAGCGAATGCGTGGCTCGCGGCATGGCGTATCTTCTGCGCACGCAAAATAAAGACGGTTCCTGGGACGAGCCCTTCTACACCGGAACAGGTTTCCCGCGTGTGTTCTATCTGATGTACCACCTGTATCGCGAGTATTTCCCGCTGATCGCGTTAACCACCTATTCGAAGGTTATGGCGGAGAAGAGTGCGAACTAGTTCTCAGTTCCCAGTTCTCAGCTCTCAGAAGAAGCGGTGACGACAGGTTTATGTCCTGGTCCTTCTGAGTTGTGACTGAGAACTGAGAATTGAGAACCGAGAACTGCTTTTGAAAGCTTTTGTTACGGGTGCCACGGGATTTCTGGGCAGTCATGTTGCGCGTGTCCTGGCGGAACAGGGAGCCGAGTTGCGGCTGCTGGTGCGGCCGACGAGCGATCTGCGCAACCTTGAGGGCCTGAACGCGGATCGAGGCGTTGATCGGGTGGTCGGCGACCTGCGTGACGCGGCTTCGATTGAGAAGGCGCTCGCCGGCTGCGACGTTATATTTCACGTGGCGGCGGACTACCGGCTGTGGGTGCGCGGGCGAGATTCCGACGAGATGTATCGCTCGAATGTGGAGGGCACGCGTGCCGTGCTGGAAGCGGCGCGGAAACAAGGCGTACGGCGTGTGGTTTACACGTCAAGCGTCGCGACGATGGGCTTTGGTTCGGGAATCAGTTCGAAGAATGGGCATGTGGCGAACGAAGAGAGTCCGGTCAGCATTGAGGACATGATTGGGCACTATAAGCGTTCAAAGTTCATGGCGGAGCAAGTGGCGATCGAGGCTGCGCGATCTGGAGTCGATGTGGTCGTGGTGAATCCCACGACGCCGATTGGCGAGCGCGATATCAAACCGACTCCAACCGGACGGATCGTGTTGGATTTCCTGAAGCGGAAATTTCCAGCGTACGTGGAAACGGGCTTGAACCTAGTGGATGCGACCGAGTGTGCCCGCGGTCATGTCCAGGCGCTAGAAAAGGGAAGAACAGGCGAGCGCTATATTCTGGGCGGAGAGAATCTTACGCTGAAGCAGATTTTGGATCGGCTGGCCGCGATTACAGGTTTGAAGTCGCCGACGGTTAAACTGCCATATATGTTCGCCTTCGCAGCCGGAGTCGTGGACGAGATGGTGACCGGGCGGCTTCTGGGCCGCGAGCCGCGCGCGACGATTGACGCCGTGCGCATGGGGCGCAAGATGATGTTTGTGAGCTCGGCGAAAGCGAAACGGGAACTGGGCTGGCGGATGGTTCCAGTCGATGGGGCGTTGCGGCGGTCAGTGGAGTGGTTCCGTGATAACGGATATGCCTAGGGTCGTCAAGATCAGGATTGCCATCATCGCGGCGATGGAACGAGAAGTGGCGCCGCTGATCCGTGGCTGGACGATGAGGGTGATTGAACGCGACGGACGACGATATCGTCTTTTTGAAAACGGCGACGTGGCCTTGGTGTGCGGGGGAATTGGAGCCGGAGCCGCGCGCCGCGCGACCGAAACGGTGATTCGAGAGGTTAACCCGGTGCGCGTGATCTCAGTTGGTTTTGCTGGAGCGTTAGATTCTTCCCTGCAGGTCGGAGATATTCTTGAGCCGCGCACGGTGATCAATACCTCTGACGGCGCCCGAACCGAAGTCCGGTCGGGTGAGGGAATACTGGTGAGTTCCGCGGAAGTGGCTGGTAAGGAGGAGAAAATTCGGTTGAGCAAAGCTTATAGCGCGATTGCGGTGGATATGGAGGCCGCAGCGGTGGCGCAGGGAGCACAGGCGCGCGGAATTGAGTTCGGAGCTTTGAAGGCCATCTCCGATGCCGCCGATTTCAGTTTGCAGGCGATAGGTCGCTCGATAGATCGCTTTGTCGCGGACGACGGGACACTTCACTCCGTGAAGTTTGCGTGTCATGTGGCCCTGCGCCCGTGGCTGTGGGGGACTACCATTGTATTGGCGAGGAACAGCGCGAAGGCGAGCAGGGCTCTTTGCTGCGCGCTCGCGAGTTACATCGGCCGTGAAACTCACGGCTGTCAGACTTTTCCGGTCGAGTCTTTGGTGTCCGCCATGAATCAAAAAGAGGATGGACCGGTGTTCGCTGGCGCACATACTCGTACCAGTGTCCAGTCCCATACTCGTGCAGAACAGAAAGAATGAATCTTGCCATGGCAATTGCTCCACCATCGACATTAAAGGTTGAGAGCGGAAGACGCCGCATTCCTGCCACGATGCGAGCTGCCGTCTATCACGGCATGAACGATGTGCGCATGGAAGAAGTGCCTGTGCCTGAAATCGGGGCGGGGGAGATTCTGGTTCGCGTCCACACCTGCGGAATCTGCGGGACCGACCTTAAGAAGATCGCTACTGGCTCCCACTCCGCGCCTCGTATTTTTGGTCACGAAACTTCGGGTATCGTCGCGAAAGTGGGCGAAGGCGTTCGCAAGTTCAGCGTTGGCGAACGCATTGTTGTGTTTCACCACATCCCGTGCGGAGAATGTTACTACTGCCGGCACAAAACCTTCGCCCAGTGCGCTACTTACAAGAAGGTCGGATGCACGGCTGGTTTCGAAGCCTCCGGCGGGGGATTTGCGGAATACGTCAGGGTGATGGACTGGATTGTCGAGAAGGGGACGGTACGCATCCCGGACGGTATCAGTTTTGAACAGGCATGCTTTGTCGAGCCGGTGAATACATGCATCAAAGGTATTGAGACCCTTCGTCTCGAAGCCGGCGAGACCGTGCTGGTGATGGGGCAGGGTCCCATTGGCCTGATCCTGGCGACGCTGGCGAAGCGGGCGGGGACTCGGGTGATTACTTCCGATTTGTATCCGGCGAGGCTTACAATGGCTTGTGGCTTCGGCCTCAATCTGACAATTGACGCTTCCAAGGATGACGCCGGCCATGTCGTGCGCGGAATGACTGAGGGGCGCGGGGCCGACGCTGTGATTTTGGCTGTCGGCGGGAGTGGCCTGATCCGCCCTGCCATGGATGCGACGCGTCCGGGAGGTCGTATTTTGCTGTTTGCGCAGACGGTGCGGGGCGAGGTCACGATTGATCCGGCGGCGGTGTGCGTGGACGAAAAGGCTTTGCTTGGGTCCTACAGTGCGTCGGTTGATTTACAGGAGGAGTCGGTGCGGTTCGTGATGAATCGTGAAATGGATCTGGAACGGCTTATCAGCCACCGTTTCCCGCTCGACAGCGGTGTGGAAGCGCTGAATCTGGCTGCCCATCCTCGACCGGACTCGATGAAGATCGTCATCCAGCCGGGTGGCGCGTGGGAAGGACATCAACTGTGAATGGCAAGATGACGGCGGCCGTCCTCTACGGCAAAGAAGACGTCAAGATTGAAAAGGTGCCGATCCCGCGTGTGGGCGACGGCGAAGTTCTGGTTAAGGTGCACGTGGCGCTCACCTGCGGCACGGATTTGAAGGTGTATCAGCGGGGCTATCACGCTCGGATGATTGTGCCACCGGCGTTGTTCGGGCACGAATTGGCGGGCACAGTCGAAGAGGTCGGAGAGGGCGTGCGCGGCTTCAAGAAGGGCATGCGCGTGGTCGCGCTCAATTCGGCTCCCTGTGGCATGTGCTTCTATTGTTCCAAGCACCAGCTGAATCTCTGCGAAGATCTGCTGTTCAACAATGGCGCCTACGCCGAGTACATACGGATTCCGCGGCGCATCGTCGAAACCAATATGCTCATGGTGCCTTCGAATGTCAGCTTTGAGGATGCGGCGATGACCGAGCCGCTCGCCTGCGTGCTCCGCGGCTTGCATGAAACTGGAGTCGAGATTGGCGACACCGTGGCGGTCATTGGCGGCGGACCGATCGGTTTGATGTTTGTGCAGGTGGCCAAGGCCATCGGCTGCAATGTGATTGCAGTCGTCAAGCGCGACTCGCAGGTCTCACTGGCGCGCAAAAAGGGTGCGCATGAGGTGGTGCAGATTACCAAGGTGAAAGATCCGGTAGAGGCGGTGCGCGAGTTAAGTCCGGAGAGGCGCGGCGCCGATGTGGCGATCGAAGCCGTCGGCCGCCCGGAAGCCTGGGAGTGGGCCGTGCAGATGGTGCGCAAGGGCGGCACGGTGAATTTTTTCGGCGGGTGTGCTGCGGGAACCAAAGTTCAACTCGACACTAACCGCTTGCACTACTCGGAGATTACCTTGAAAGCCACGTTCCATCACACCCCGGAAACAGTGCGCCGGGCCTTCGGTCTTATTGCGGAGAAGAAGGTTTGCGGCAACGATTACATTACCGGCGAAGCGCCGCTTTCGCGTTTGCAAGACGTGCTGCGCCACATGCTGAACCGCAACGGGGATATCAAGACCGCGATTATCCCAGGTCACTAGGAGCGCGACCCGTAAATTAGGGACATAGGTTTGGGTTGTCATCCTGAGCGAAGCGAACGACCTCGCGCATAGAAAAACTCAAATACATAAGGTCCTTCGCTTCGCTCAGGATGACAATATGAGTTTATCGAACACTTGATAATGACATCTGCCAGCCATCCCCCGACTGCGCCGATCGCCTCCGCTTGGAGTGCGCTACCGCCGGAATATGCCATCCCCGACCATGCGCCTTCGGAAGCCGAGGCGCGCGAATATTGCCGCCGCCTGGCACGCTCGCATTACGAGAATTTTTCGGTGGCATCCTGGTTTCTTCCGGAGCGGCTGCGCCAGCACTTTTTTAACGTTTATGCGTATTGCCGTATCTCGGACGATCTTGGTGACGAGGTGGGCGACACCGCAACGTCTCTGCAGTTGCTCGAGCAGTGGGAGGCGGAGTTAAACGCGTGCTACGACGGGCATCATATTCGGCCGCGGCATCCCGTGTTTGTCGCGTTGGCCGACACCGTCCACAAGTTCGAAATTCCGAAACATGAATTTGCGGATTTGCTAACCGCGTTTCGGCAGGACCAAAGTATCAGCCGCTACGAAACGTTCAACGATCTATTGGGCTACTGCCGTTATTCGGCGAATCCGGTCGGCCACCTGGTGCTGTACCTCTGTGGATACCGCGATTCCGATCGCCAGCAGCTTTCCGATTACACCTGCACCGCGCTGCAACTCGCCAACTTCTGGCAAGATGTGAGTGCGGACTTTGCCAAAGGACGAATTTATCTTCCGCTCGAAGATCTGCGCCGGTTTGGCGTAAGCGAAGAAGCGATCCGCGGCGGCGAAAACACATCTGCATTCCGCGAGACGATGAAATTTGAAGTCAAACGTGCCCGGGAATGGTTCGCACAGGGCCTGCCGCTGATCGCGAAGGTGGATCGTAAACTGGCCACCGACATCGAGCTCTTCAGCCGCGGCGGGCAGGAAATTCTGAACGCAATCGAGCGCCAAGATTATGCTGTGCTGCGCCGGCGTCCCGCAATTTCCAAGACTCGGAAGCTGGTCCTAGTAGCTCGTGCCGCGCTGGGGAAGCTGCTGGGGAAGCAAAGATGAGCACGGCCGTGGGAAATGCGCCCGTACAATTTGCGCCTACCGCGTCACAGCTTGAGATGGCGTACTCCGTTTGCCGGAGTATCGCCCGCGCAGCCGCAAAGAATTTTTATTATGGCTTTGTGATACTTCCACGGCGCAAGCGCAATGCATTGAGCGCGGTGTATGCCTTCATGCGGCGGTGCGACGACATCGCCGACGACAACACGATGAGCCCCAACGATCGCCACAACAAGCTGGCCGAGTGGCTGGACCAGGTTCACCGTGCTCTGGCTGCTCAGCCGACGGACGATCCGGTGTTGCTGGCGCTGACCGATGCGCAACGCAACTATCAGATTCCGATTGGGCTTCTCGACCAGCTCGCATTCGGTACAGCTGCGGATCTCGACTACGGCCAACCGGAGCCCTCCGCCGGTGCGCCGCCGCTCGTGCGTTACCAGACCTTTGAAGAGCTGCGCCAGTATTGCTACGGTGTGGCATCGGTTGTCGGTCTGGTGTGCATCAAAATTTTCGGCTATCGCGATCCCGCCGCTGAGCCGCTAGCCGAACGTTGCGGTCTGGCATTTCAGCTTACAAACATCATTCGCGACGTCAAAGAAGACGTCGCCATGGGCCGGGTTTACTTTCCGCAAGAAGACTTGGCGCAGTGCGGACTCTCGGCCGCCGATCTGGCCGCGACGAATGTTGACGCTGCCCGTATCCGCCCGCTCCTGGCGATGGAGGCTGACCGCGCTCGCGACTGCTACCGCGCCGGAGAAGATCTGATCCCGCTGGTGAGTGAAGACAGCCAGCCCGCGCTGTGGGTCCTGATTACGATCTACCGCCGCCTCCTCGAAAAGATTGCTTCGAACCAGTACGACGTCTTCCGTGAGCGCGTCCGATTGACGATCTCCGAAAAGCTCACGGTTCTGGGAAAAGGGATCGTGAAGCGACTCGTGTGATGCCGCCCTCGATCGAAACTAATTCGGCCCATCCTGATACGAGACATCCTCCAACAGTCGCGGTGGTCGGGGGTGGTTTGGCTGGCCTCGCCGCTGGATGCGCCCTGGCTGAAGCCGGTTTTCACGTGTCGCTCTTTGAGCGCCGACCTTATCTCGGCGGGCGGGCGTCTTCTTATCAGCATCCCGGCACCGGCGAAATTGTCGATAATTGCCAGCATGTGCTGCTCGGCTGCTGTACCAACCTGCTCGATTTTTATCGCCGCGCGGGGGTTCAGGACAAGATTCGCTGGTATGAGAAGCTGACCTTCCTCGAGCCCGGAGGACGCGCATCCGTGATTGTGCCGTCAGTCCTGCCTGCTCCACTGCATACTGCTCTGGCATTTCTCCGGGCCGACTGTCTGAATCTTCGCGACAAACTGGCCATCAGCCGCGCCATGGCTGCGCTCGGTCCGGCGGCTCCGGCAGATCGGGGTGAGTCGTTCCTCGACTGGCTCAAACGCCATGGACAAACCGAGCAAGCCATTGAGCGTTTCTGGAAGACAATTCTGGTCAGCGCGTTGAACGAAGATCTCGATCGGGTTTCCGTTCCATACGCGGCCCAGGTGGTGCGCGAGTCGTTTCTTAAATCGGCCGCTGCTGGGCGCATGGGAATTCCAACCGTGCCTCTCACCGATCTCTACAGCACCGCCGGAGAGTACATACGCGCCCGTGGCGGAGAGATCCAGCTTCGTGCGGGCGTGGAGTCGTTTCGAGCAGAAGATTCCGAAGTGTATGTGATGGCGAACGGGCAAGGACAGAAATTCGACTACCTGGTTCTTGCCGTCCCTTTTGATGTTCTGGGGCGGATGCTGCCTGATACTTCCGCCGCGGCTCCCTTGACCGTTGCGCTCGGCCAGTTCTCGACGTCACCGATCACTGGCATCCATCTGTGGTTCGATCGTCAGATCAGCGAACTCGATCATGCTGTGCTGCTTGATCGCACCATCCAGTGGATGTTCCACAAATCGCGGATCATTGAAGCTCGCGAAAACGGCTGCGGCAGCTACGTTGAGTTGGTCGTAAGCTGCTCCCGGAGCCTGGTTGAAAAGTCGAAGGCGGAGATCGTCGACATGGCGGTGAAAGAGGCGCAAGAGTTTTTCCCCGGCGCGCGCGAAGCGAAACTGCTGAAATCGACCGTGATCAAGGAGGTGCATGCGACGTACTCACCGCGCCCGGGCATCGACCAGTATCGGCCTAAGCCGGAAACGGCGTGGCCGCGAGTCTTTCTGGCTGGCGATTTTACCGCGACCGGTTGGCCGGCCACGATGGAGGGCGCCGTGCGCAGCGGTTATCTTGCGGCGGAAGCACTCGCGCGTTTCTCCGGCGGCAAGAGCGGCGGCTTTCTCGTCCCCGATCTGGCACCGGGTGGCTTGATGCGGCTGTTTGGATGACCCTGTGTGTGTTTGGGCTAAAACAAATCCCCACTACAGAGGGCACAGGGGAACACGGGGGAAAGCTCGATCACCGCGACGACTTTCATCTTCTAAAAGTAATTACTTTGGTTTCCATTACCTAGTTACTGCCATCCTCCTCTCAAGAATCCGTTCCAAACACACGATCTTATAAACATGGCCGAGCGCACTGACGCGGACGATAACCTGGCTAATAATGACCGCCGCCGCAGCCCGCGATTCACCTGCGGCGGTCATGCTGAGATCAATTTCCTCCCGTCAACCGGCATTCTTCTTCCGGGGACGATCCGAGATCTGAGCCTCCACGGGTGTTGCGTCGATACCTTGCTGCCGATTGATTGCGGGGTGCGGGCTGAAATCGTGGTGCGCGTCAACGCTGCTTCTTTCCGGGCGGTGGGTGAAGTGCGGGCGATTCGAGGGCGATCGGGCGCTGGTTTGGAGTTCGTTCACTTGAGTGCTGGCGGAAAAGACATGCTCGCGGGTTTGATCACGGATTTAGCGAGGCTGCAGGCGGTCATGAATAAGCTCAAATCCACCCGCCGTGAGATTAATGCGGAGTCGTTCAGAAAAGAACTGGAGGACGGAAAACATCAAGCAGCGATGTTGAGCGATCGTTTTCCTTTCCTGAGAACCATTCTTCCGGCGGATTCTGAACAACGTTTGGAACCAGACGGAGGAGCCGCCAAGGATCAGATCGCGAAAACGGAGCCGCTTGTGATCACGGTTAATTTATTCGGGTAGTGCAAATCAGGCCGCCATCAGGACCACGCCGCCCGCCACCAGCAATGCCGCAACCCAACGGCGGCGCCCCACGCGTTCGTGCAGGAATATACGTGCGGCGAACGCGTTGGCCACAAAGGTGAGCGAGGCTGAAGCGGGCACGACCAAACTGAGATTTCCCCACGACAGGCCAAAGAGCAGGCTGTAGAACGCGACCCCCATCGCCATCAAGCCGAGAGCAAAGGTGGGCGTCGTAAGCACGCGGCCGATGACTGCGAGTATTCCGCGCCGCTTCCAGAGCTCGCCCACGTCGCCGACTCGTTTCATGGAGTAGGAAAGCAGCACGTCCCCGGTAGTCGAGGCTAGAACGATGAGCCCAATCGCCGCCCAGGCGTACAGGTCTTTCACAACTTCGCCTCCTGGGAAACCGCGTCCCGTGCGGCGTCTCGCGTACTCTCGCGGTGGTGATCTGGTGTAACCGACGGGCCGGCGGCCACGAAGCCCACACCGGCGGCGATCAGCGCGATGCCAAGCCAGCGCGTCGCCGAGATTACTTCATGAAGACGGAAGTGGCCAACCAAAGCGACGAGCACATACGCGAGCGACGTGGCCGGCAGCACATACGTAAGGTCAGCCCAGGAAAGCGCGGACATGTAACATGCGAAAAACGCTAGCAGAAACAGGATTCCAGCAGTTACCCAGGGATGGGCGACGGCCAGCAGCAGGGAGGAAAGGTTGTGCAGCGATACATTTACATTGCCGAGCTCTTTCATGCCGCGAGCCAGCAGGGAATCGCCCGCAGTGCTGAATATGGTGATTCCCGCCAGAACGAGGTATTTTCGGAGTGTCACTTGCTATCCAACTTCGGAGGTCCAAATCCGTTGATTCAGCTCCGGCCTAGGCCTTGGCCGGTTCCGGGGCAGGCGCTTCTTCCTTGCGGTTTTCCTTGACCCACTTGTGGCGTTGCGCGCGCAGTTTCAGGAAGGTCCGCGCTTCCTTGTACAAGCGCTTGCGCTCGGAGTTGTCGAACATCGCTTTCCTCAAAATGCGGTACGCAGCCTTGGGCCGGAAATAATAGGCATCGTAAAAGTCATGCACTGCGGCAAGAATTTCTGTCGCGGGCAGGCCCGGATACTCGATTTGCACCATCTGGTGACCGAGGTCGTCCACCATCTTTGTGTCGGTGGTCATGAAGCCATTTTTTATCGCGTGTTCGTGCAGTTCCGTTCCAGGGAAAGCATGCGCCACCGAAACCTGAATCGTTTCCACGTCGAGTTCCTTGGCGAATTTGATCGTATTCTTGATGGTCTCGCGAGTTTCTCCAGGCAGTCCGAGTATGAAATCTCCGTGCACCACCAGTCCCAATTTGTGGCAATCCTTGGTGAACTGGCGGGCGCGTTCGATGGTCGCACCTTTCTTGATGTTCTTCAGAATCTGTTGATCGCCCGATTCGTAGCCCACGATCAGAAGACGGCATCCCGCCTCCTTCATGGCCTTGAGTGTTTCGAAATCGGTGGTGACTCGGGAGGTGCACGACCAGGTCAGGCCCAGCGGTTTCAATTTGGCGCACAATTCGATAGTCCGGGCCTTCTGCAGGTTGAAGGTGTCGTCGTCGAAGAAAAATTCCTTCACATAGGGCCAGTAGTCTTTTGCCTTGGCCATTTCACGCGCTACGTCGTCGGTGGAGCGCTTGCGCCAGGGGTGTCCGCTGAGGGTCTGGGGCCAGAGGCAGAAGGTGCACTGCGCGGGGCATCCGCGCGTGGTATACAGCGACACGAAGGGGTTAAGCAGAAAGGGCACGTTGTAGCGGCGGACATCCAGGTCGCGCCGATAAACGTCGGTAACGTGCGGCAAGGAGTCAAGATCCTGGATGGTGGGGCGGTCGGGATTATGCACGACCCCGCCATTCTTACGGTAGGAAATGCCAAGAATGTCTCCGATCGGCTTGCCCTGCGCGTACTCGACGATGGAGTAGTCGAATTCCTTGCGGCAGGCTACATCAATTACCTTGGCCTCCATCAACGACTTCTCGGGCAGAACGCTGACGTGCGGTCCGACGAAGGCGATTTTGATGTGGGGATTGCTGTCCTTGATGGCCTCGGCGATGCGGACGTCGCCAGCGAATCCTGGAGTGCTGGTGAAGAGCACGAGCAGTTCGTAGTCCTTGCAGGTGCGGATCGTCTCTTCCGCCGTGATGTGGTGGGGCGGCGCGTCGAGCAAGCGCGCGCCTTCCAGCATTCCCGTCGGATAGGCGAGCCAGACTGGGTACCAGTACGATTCAATCTCACGCGTTGCGGGCCAGCGCGAACCTGCGCCCCCATCGAAATTTTCAAACGAAGGCGGATTCAAGAACAGTGTTTTCAATGGCATATTGGTGAGTCTCTATTTTAGCACTCTTACCTGTGCACATACCCCAGTCGACGCTACCACTTCAGGTACGTCCCCGACCTGCATAGAACGCGTGGAACCCTTTGTCCAAGTGTGCCTTAGCGGGGTTCAAATGGCAAAGTACCGTGGCCGAACGTCGCTGTGGCGCATTAAGGCGCAAGAATCGGGTAGCGGCCGGGGTGGCAGATTGGATGCGTCACTTGGGGGTGGGGTTGGGCAGCGCCCATTGCTCCAAGTCTCCGGTGGCCCGCAGCAGATTCATGCGAACCCGCTGGTATTCAAAATCGGCGTCCTGGAAAAGGAGAAAACGTTCGGCTGCCTGTACCCGCGCGTCAGCCAATTCGTGCAAGGTGCCGATCTTTGCTTCGACCCGGGTTTGGGCCGTCTCGAGACCCGACTGTGCCAGTTGATATTCCAACTCCGCCACTTCGCGGGCAGCTTTCAGTTGCTCGGCGGCGCGTTGTAGTTTTAGCGTTTCCTCTGCCACCTGATTGCGAGCCGCCTCCGCTTGCTTTTTTGCCTTGAGGGCTTCGGCCTCGGCAGCATCAGCGCGAGCGCGCTGGCTGGCGTTGAAGAGCGGGATCTTGAGGGCAACGCCGATCGTGGCATTGTCCGGTTGAAAAGTGCCCTTCGGGAGGTACTCGGCATAGTGATTGAAAGTGGAAAAGCGCGCATACTGGGCAGAGAAATCGATCGACGGCAATAAGGAGCGATGCTCGCCCGAAGCCCGCATGGCTTCCGCCAGTGAATGTTGCTGGGCAATCTTGATGGCAGGGCTGGATGCAATCGCTTTCTCTGAGAGATCTTCTTCCGCGGCGACCGGCGGCAGGGCGGGAATTGTTTCGGGCGCGATTTCGATGGAAGAAACCGGCAAACCGGTCAGGGTTGACAGATGGCGTCGAAGCACGTCGGCGTTGCCACGCGCCTCGGCTTGGTGAAGACGTACGCGCGCCGCGGTTAGCTTCGCTTTGTTTAAGTCCACGGCGCTGTCCACGCCCTGCTGCAGGCGCGCCGCCACGGCTTGCTCCATTTGCTGCGCCTGGACCTCGTCCTGCTGCAAGCGCACGAGTCTCGCCTCCCACTTCGCCAGTTCAGCATAGGTCAGAGCAACGTCCTGAATGACAGCGTTGCGTTGGTCTTTGTCCTGAAATTCGGAAGCATGCAACTCCGCTTTCGCTGCACCCAGGAACTGACGCTGCGCAGGATTGAACACCGAACTCTGCGCGACGGCATTCGCCAGCGCCGGCGCGGACCCTTCGATGCTGAGGGGATAGCCATAGGTGTAGCCGAGTCCCGAACCAACGAACAGCTGCGGTATGTAGTTGTTGCGGAGTTCGCGGTAGGAGGCGAAGGCGCGCTGGACGTCGGCATTCGCAATCGCCGGACCGGTGCTGTGGGCGAGCGCCAGCCGAATGGCGCGCTCGAGTGGCAGAGGTTCAGCCTGGCTGCGCGCTACGGTCACCAATATTAATATCAATACGGTTGAAAATAAGGCGATCAGAGTTGTGGAGTGCAACCACGGCGGCAATCGGAGTTTCATCTCGTCACCTTCATTTCGTCCCCTTCATTTCGTCATCCCTGGGCCGTCGTCGGTCATGGTCAGGCAATGTAGTCAGGCAAAGATCGATCAGGCCACGGCTCCGCGCGACGCACAAATTGTAGTGCGCCAGACGCGAGCCGGGCAGTAGCTTTGAGAATTATTCGGGAAAGCTAGTTGGGGCGCCACAAAACGCGGAGACGTTCTCGCCATCCTCAGTGGGCAACTCGGTTGAGTGCCTGTTGGGCCACGCCGAAGTTCCGGGCCAATGATAAGGAAGCACGGTACTCGCGCGCCGCGCCTGTTTTGTCTCCCTGCTTTTCCAGCAGCATGCCCAGTAGATAGTGAGCCTTGAACGCCGGAGCTGCTTCCACCGGACCGGAGGCGAGATAGCGGCGCAACAGTTCCGTAGCGAAGGGATAGCTACGGCCGGCGCGATACAGGATACCGGAGGCTTCCACCAGAACATCGGGTTTGGGCATGGGCGACTGACTGAGCTTGACGATGGCTTGTTCCGTTTCGTCGAGGCGCTTTTGGCGACGGAGAAAAAGAGCAAGGTTGAGCCACGCTTCCGCGTCACCTTGGCTGAGGTCAATGTACTGGTGATACTCCCGTTCGGCCGTGGCGGCGTCTTTTTTCTTTTCCGCGATGCGGGCGTAGACCCAGTGTTCACGGGCAGGGTTCACCATGGCAATGGACTGTGCTTGTGCGCGGGCTTTCTGTTCGTTGCCGCCGACGATGCCAGGTGCTTCAAGATAGAACTCAGCCAAATCGAGGCGGGCATCCACGTCCTTCGGATTGAGCTGCACCGCGCGCTCGAATTCACCGCGAACTTTTCCGGCCAGGTCCGCCGCGGCCAGGAAGTTCACCCGATCCGCCTTTTCGCCGTACACGCGCCCCAGCCACAGATGAAAACGACCGTTGTCGGGAGCGAGTGCAACCGCTTTTCTGCACAAGGATTCCGCGCGATCCCAATCTTCGAGCGCAAAGTAAGCGCGGCAGAGCAGGTTGGAAGATTCCGCGTCCGCCGGAGCGGAAGAGAGACGGCCATTCAATTCGGCGATGGCTTCATCGAGACGGCCGGCTGCCAGCATGTCTTTTGCGGAGTCGGCCACGCTGGCGGTCACCGATGTCACCAGCAACAGCAAAACCAGCAAAATTCTGGAGATTAGCGTAATCATCTAAAACTTGACCTGCGTGCCGTCGCCAATCGGTTTGCCGTTCCACGCATTGATCGCAATCACGTCCTTGGCGGAGAGGCCGCGCGTCACTTCCACCTGCGTGAGATTGGAAAGGGAAGTCCCCACATCCCGCCGCTTGAGTTGGTGGCCCACAACCTGCAACACATACGGTTTCGAGTCGTCCATTCGTACCGCTTCTCGCGGTACCACCAGCACGTTATCGTGCTCGGCGGCGACGATGGTTACGCCGACGTTGATGTTGGGCAAGAGTCTCAAATCCTTGTTATCTACGATGCTGGCCGTCTCGCCGACGTTGCGCGAGCCGTGTAACTTCACTGTCGATGGGATGGCAGTCACAGCGGAGCGCCACACCCGTCCGGGGACGGCGTCCCAGGTAATTTCAATCGGATCTCCGGGAGCCAGTCTGCCCACGTCGGGTTCATCGACGAAGGCGCGCACCAGCACTTTGCGCAGATCCGCCAGTTGCAGCAGAATATCCCCGGCCGCGACGAAGCCGCCTTGCTTGGCCGGCAGTGAGTACACGATGCCATCAAAAGGAGCGCGGACATTCGATTTTGACAGGACATCCTGCGCGGCGTCGTAGGTGGCTTGGGCTTCAGTTCGCTGCGCATCGACGCGCGCCAATTCCGATTTCGAATATCGTTTCGTCTGTTTCTGCCGCAAAAAATTAAGTTGGGCATCGGCGCGGGCAAGAGCGTTTTCCGCTTCGCGCACTTCTCCCGCCGAGGCTGCACCCTGCTGCTCGAGTTTTTTCAGCGCTTCCAAATTGCGTTGTGCGGAATCGCGGTCGGTGCCGGCTTTCACCAATTGAGCTTCGAGGCTCAACACTTCTTCCTGAGTCCCGCCTCGCTCCGCGGCGCTCAGGTCGGCCTGCGCCGCTCTCAATTGGGTTTGGGCTCGAGCCGCTTGCGCGCGCGCGTCGGCGTCATCCAGAACGACCAACAGGTCGCCTTTCTTGACAGAGTCGCCTTCCTTAACAAAAACGCGCCGTACACTGGTCGAGACCGGAGCGTGGGCCTCGAAGTTGCTGACGGGCTCGATTTTTCCGTTGGTAGAAACCAGGCTGCGGATCGTGCTCTGCTCGACGACAGCGGTTCGCACCAGCACCGCGTCATCGCGGCGGGAGACGAAAGCGGCCAGCCCGACCACTGCAGCTAAAATCGCAAGCGCCGTTATCCACCAACGCCGCGGCGGGCGGCTCGTACTGTTTCCATTCAATGGCATGCAGAGAAAAGCGCAAGCTTCAATGTATATCATCTGCGCTGCAGAAAGCAGCCAAATGCGCGCTTAGGACTTACTCTATTAGATGCATCGCTCCGACGGTTTGCGTCAGGGAACGCGGCGGAATTGTCAACGCGGAGAAGTCTAGAGGCCATCTCATGAATAGCTCCTCCTGAGGATGAGGATGAAAGATTCGGTGGGCGTTTCGCACTTGCCCACTCCTGAATGCGCGGCAACTGAACAAAAGGAAAGCGTCCCAGACTCGGCGAGTCACGGGACGCTGGTTCAAACCGCCCTAGGGCTATCGGCTGCCAACTTCACTCAGTGATGATCTTCCCAATTGTGCTCAGTCTCCCATCGATGGTCTTTCCCATTCCACCACTGATGATTCTCATTCCAACAACGCTCCCGTTCGGCATTCAAATCACGCCGCCGTTCATCGGCTTCGCGGCTGTGATCGCCCTTGTCACGGATCGCTCTGTCCAGTCTTGCTTCCGCCTTTTCGATGGCATGTTGGCACTTCTCTTTGGCATCGGCGTGCACGAGGGGTGCTGCCACGAATAGCAAAAGCGCCCCCGCCACTACGGCTGCCACTGCTGTTTTTCCAAAGCGTAGATTCAAAAGTCTCTCCTCTCTGTTTTCGATGGCCGCAGCCCAGAACTCGGGAGGTTTTATGAAAATCTAGCCCGCCTCTCGATACAGTGCGTGCACTATTTTACTACAAGCTAACGAGCAAACCCACAAGGCGCGCGCCGTGTCCCGGAACCAAGCTCCCATATTCCCGTACGAAAGTTGAGTTCCTCGGAGCTGGCAAAACTAGGTTCAAGACGCTAGAGACAAGGTGCTGGGTACAATAGTCAGATGGCAAAGACTCTCCGTTCCACCTCCCCCCGTTACACCTTTCGCCGTTACACGTTTCCTCGTTACACCGCGGAGCACGCCAGCGCCGGTCTCAATTACGATTTTCCGGGGATTGAAACCTGGCCGAATCAGTTTCCAGGGTACGAGATTGTGGTGGATGATCCGGAATTCACGTCCGTCTGCCCGAAGACTGGGTTGCCCGACTTCGGCAACATCGTGATCCGCTACGAGCCCGATCGTCTGTGCCTGGAATTGAAGTCGTTAAAGGAATATCTCCAGGCGTATCGCAACGTCGGCATCTTCCAGGAAAATGTTGTGAATCAGGTGCTGGAGGATGTTGTCCGCTGCGCGAAGCCGGTGTGGGCGGAAGTGAAAGGCGAGTTCCGTCCGCGTGGAGGGATTTCGACAGTTGTGATCGCGAAGTGGCCGCGAGGGAAGAAAAGTCGGAAGTGATCGGGTTCCTTGGAACAGCGGCAGTTTCCGCGTTTCTCTTGTTTGCCATGCTATATTCGCTCGACCTGTGACCCCGGCGAAACTCTATCCGCGAACGGCACTGGCGCTGCTGACGGCGCTGAACCTGCTCAATTACATCGATCGCTCCGTGTTGTTCGCGGTACAGGATCTGGTCAAAGCGGAGTTCCATCGCAGCGACGCTGCCTTCGGCTTGCTTACGAGCGTCTTTTTCATTTTCTACATGTGCGCGGCGCCGTTCATGGGGCCGCTATCGCTGCGCTTCTCGCGAAAGCGCGTCATTGTTGCCGGGGCTTTGGTGTGGAGTGGGGCCACGCTGCTCACCGCCGTCACGACAAACTTTAACCAACTGCTCATTCGTCATACCCTGGTCGGCATCGGCGAAGCCAGTTTTGTCATTCTTTCTCCAACCTTTGTTGCCGACATGTTTCCGGTCGAAAAGCGAGGCCGTGTGATGGGAGTGTTTTATCTCGCGCTCCCGGTCGGAACCGCGCTGGGGTATCTGCTGGGCGGATTCATGGGCCCCACACATGGCTGGCGCGCTCCATTTTACGTGGGGGCTGCGCCCGGAGTGCTGCTGGCATTGCTGCTTCTGTTGATTCCGGAGCCGCCGCTCGGCCAGTTCGATACGCCCGAAAGCAAGACTCCAGAGCGGGACACGGTGAAAAGCTTGCTGCACAATCCCGCATTCATCACGGCAACCCTCGGCATGGCGATGATGACGTTCGCGCTCGGAGGACTCCAGGTCTGGATGCCGACATTTCTGCACCGCGCCCACGGTTACAGCCTGCTGGATGCGAACATCATTTTTGGGTTGAGCACGATTTCTAACGGTCTGGTTGCGTCACTCGCGGGCGGCTGGATCTCCGATCGGCTGCTGCGGCGAACCAAATCTGCCCACTACCTCGTATCCGCAGTCAGTCTGGGGTTGGGCATTCCGGCCATGTGCGTTGCCTTGTTTGCGAGTGGCAGGACCATGGTCGTGGGCATTTTTGTTGCCGAGTTCCTGCTGCTGTTGAACACCGGCCCGCTGAACGCCGCGATTATCGATTCGGTCGGACCCCATGTGCGCGCCGCTGCCTTGGCAGCAAGCATTTTTGTTTACCACCTGCTCGGCGATGTGCCATCTCCTGCTCTCATCGGCTACATGTCGGACAAGTATTCGCTGCAACTTGCGTTTCTGGGGCCAGTCATCGCGATCGCGCTCTCTTCTGCCATACTGTTTTACGGCATGAGATTTGCTCCACCGCTGCGGATCTGCGGAGAATCGGCGGCATCGCAAGTCTCCTCAGGAGCATCTTCCTAAGCAGAATGCATTGGCAAACAGTTCACTGGATTGCAGGCGGCATCCTTGCACTGGCCTGGTTTTCGCGCATCGTAGAAGCGGCGTTCGGCATGCCGCATGTCGGCGACATCGCGCTGCCCGAATGGGATCGCAGGCCAGCGACCGGGAATGGCGAGCCTAGAGTCAGCATCATCGTTCCCGCTCGCAACGAAGAAGAACATATTCGCGAGACGCTGCTCCAACTGCTTGCCCTCGATTATTCGAACTACGAAATTATTGCCGTCAACGATCGCTCGACGGACCGCACCGGGCAGATCATGGATGAGGTGGCCGAGAATGACTTGATCCACGATGTGGAAGTGACGGCGCATGCAGAGGCGGACAGGAGTGTCCGCCCCCCACGGCTGAAGGCGATCCACATCGCGGAACTGCCCGCCGGGTGGTTAGGCAAAACGCACGCGATGTGGATGGCTGGCCTGCAGGCGACTGGGGATTGGTTGCTCTTCACCGATGCCGATGTGCTGTTCAAACCCGATTCTCTGCGGCGCGCCGTTGCTTATGCCGAGGTGGAGCGAGCCGACCACGTCGTTCTTTTCCCGCGCATGATCATGAAGGGCCCGGGCGAAAGAATGATGATCGCGTTCTTCCAAGTGCTTTTCGTTTTCGGACATCGCCCGTGGAAAGTTGCGGATCCCAAAGCGCGGGACCATATGGGTGTGGGCGCTTTTAATCTAGTCCGGCGCTCGGTGTATGACGCGGTCGGCACGTATCGCGCCTTGCGCATGGAAGTGCTCGACGACATGAAACTGGGCAAAGTGGTCAAGAATGCGGGCTTCGTCCAGCGCAATGTTTACGGGGAAGACCTGATTTCCCTGCGCTGGGCAAAGGGCGCTTTCGGCATCGTCAACAATCTCACCAAGAACTTTTTTGCCGTGCTCTCTTTTCAGTGGCCGCGAACGGTGGTCACCGTAGTGGGGCTGGGGTTTCTGAATCTCGGGCCATTTCTTGGCGTCTGGCTGGCCCACGGATGGGCGCGAGTTCCTTATGCCATCGCGCTCGCTTCGCTGTTTCTGATTTATTACGGGATGTCGCGCAGGTCGCCAATCCCGCCATATTATTTTTTTCTGCATCCCGTCAGCACGAGCCTGTTTATGTACACGCTGCTGCGCTCCATGGTTCACACGCTTTCGAACGGCGGCATTGTGTGGCGTGGGACGAAATATCCATTGGAGGAGTTGCGTAAGGGGATGGTGTGAAGTGAGTCACGAGTAACTGTGATGATGCATGTGTCTCCGAGACATAACAGCATTCCAAGAATGTGCAGTCTTAGCGAGAAGCCACATTGTTGAAGTTACAGCGGCTGTTTCATTGTGAGAATCGGAGTTAGTTGTGTGGTTCCGATTCAATTTCGATGCAGTGCAATCGTGTCGACAAAGAATCTACTACTAAGATGCGCTGCAGGTTGCATCTAACATATTTGAGAGTGTGGCGCACTTTGTACGAATCGACCAACTCTTCCCCGCAACTAGCCGCACAACGGCTCAATTTCGCAAAGGAGAAAGCATGAAAAGGTTTGTCATTGTAATTGTTTTCTAGGTCTTTTGTCGCTTCCATTGATGGCCCAAGGCTATCCCAAGGCCGAGGTCTTCGGCGGGTATCAGTATTTGTACAATGGCAACAGCACGGTGAACGGCCAAAATGTCCCGAATAGCAGTCAGAGCTTTAATGGTTGGGACGCCTCCATTACTGGCTACTTCCAGAAGCACCTTGGAGTGCAGGGGGATTTTGGGGGCGCCTATGCAACGATCAGCGGGGTTTCCACTCACGTTTACACTTACACCGGTGGGCCGGTGGTTTCCTTGAATGCCGGAGGTAAGGTAAACCCGTTCGTCCATGCGCTGTTCGGAGGGATACGTCTGGGGGCCTCGGAGTCTGGAGTTTCCATTTCCGAGAACGGCTTCACAATGATGTTTGGCGGCGGCGTGGACGTGAAGGCCACCAAGGCCGTCGCAGTTCGCCTGATTCAGGCCGACTGGCTTTACTACCATTTCGGGAGCAACACGATCGCGGGAGTGGCAGTCCCCTCATTCAGCCAAAGCAACAATGTCAGAATCTCAAGCGGTATTGTGATCCGCTTCTAACTTCAAGCAGGTTGCTTGAAGTTGCCGAGCTTGAAGCCGCCCTTTTCTTCTATGGCTCGTCTGGATCTTCGATCGACATCGGGTCGCCCTGTTTCTCATCCTTCTTCTTGGCGGCCTTGGCATGGGTAGACTTCCCGGCGCTGTAGTGGCCTGCGCGCTCGGCGTCATAGTCCGTGGGCACCGTAGGAAAGAGCAGAAAAGCGCCTTTGCCCAGTTGTTGGGAGCGGCGCAAAATAATCTCGGCGCGCCCGTCATAATCATGGATTGTGCCCTTGATTTCAATCTGGCGACCCTCGAGCTGGCGAACGTCGCCCATCTTCTTGAGATCGGCCGGGAACACGACCACGGTGAAGGGACACGCTTTCGCTTCTTTGCAGAAGTTGAGTAAGGTGACGCCGTGGCTGCCACTCTCCACGTGCTGCACGGTTCCGCTGACGCACTGGGCAGTGCCTGTATACTTACTGGCTTCGGCAAAAACGACGCAGTTGACCGGAGAAGTATTGCGCGCGGAGCAAACCACGCTCATGGCAAGAACAGTTCCAAGAAAGAAAGGCGGAGTAAGAAAGCGCATGGCGGCTGAGGCGCGATAAAGTGCGTCCTCAGTTTTCATTGTAGGCGTGGAGCAGAGGTCCTACGCTGGGACGACACGAAAATGTCCGCCACGACTTCCCGAAAAGGGAACTTGCAGCGCCGGAGCTCCGCCCCCGGCCGCCACAGTCCTCGCGGTTACCAGTGCCGCGCCCCGCTACTTATTGAAAGCCTTTACGCCCGCCGCTTCGTCTTCCTTCACGTCGAAGACGGTGTAGAGCTTCGTTATCTGCAGCAGGTCGTGTACTTTCTTGGTGAGGTTGAGCAGTTTGAGTTCGCCGCCCTGGTTCTTGGCAGTGGTGAAGGCGCTGACGAGTTCGCCGATGCCCGAGCTGTCGATATAGTTCACATCGCCGAGGTTCAGTAGGATTTTTTTCTGTCCCTTGGAAAGCAAATCGCGCACCGTATCGCGAAGAACCACACTACCTTCGCCGAGGGTGATCCGGCCGCTAAGGTCGACAATGGTGACACCATCCACCTGACGAGTACTGGACTTCATGGTCACTGGGGAGCCTCCTTGGAGTCCGCGGGGTTGCCGGGGACATGCTTGATCATTCTAAATTCGGTGCCCGTCTGGGAGGGGTGGATTTCCACCACATCCATGAACGAGCGTATCAGGAAAATGCCTCGTCCCGACGTCTTCATTAGGTTGTCCGGAGCCAATGGATCCGGAATCTTGGTGGCGTCGAGCCCTTTGCCCTGGTCGCGGATGACGATCACGAGGTCGCGGGCGGTACGTTCAAATGCAAGTGTAACTTTCTTATTCGGGTCGTAGGCATTGCCATGTAAAACTGCGTTTACAGCGGCTTCTCGCACCGCCATGGAGATCTTCATGACCTCCTCGTCGTCAAAGCCTGCTTCTGACGCCATACGGCTGGCCGTCTCTTCGGCGTTGTTCACCGTCTCCAGCGTCGAATCGAGTGTATAGGAGACGCGGTCTGCGGACATAGTAGTCCAATATGAGCGAACGTTTCCTGAGTCGGCCTTCGCCTAGCTTGTGAGACGGTGACGCCCGGCTCAAAGTGCCAGCCCGAAAGCCGCGGACGACGAATTGAGAGTTTGCCTGTAGGGCTCGCAAAAGTCAACGCGATACCCAAGTTTCTCATACCACGGTAGAACTGTCGGTGCATTTCTGCACAAAAGAAATGTCCCCTAGTTATGGTTTCACATTTTGCGGAAGGAGCGCACGCTTTCATCCGACGTGAGCTCGATAAAGGCAGAACTTGAACTCCGCGTTGGCGAATATCTTGTCCAAGAAGCCGGCGGACGCGAACAGTTGCTCCTGCTCGGGCGTTGGGGCGACGTACGCGATGTATAGCGAACGGGGGTGTGTGAGCAGCGAGCGGCAAATTCCGGCCACGACTACTGACAGCACCCGCGTGCGACAGGGATGGAAGAAAAACAAAACCGACGCTTCAGATGGCAGCGCATAGTCCGCGAAGTCCACGTTCAAAGACTGGATGTTTCGACATTTCTGCGTTGTGGAACCGTATCGCCGGATGTTTTCTTCCGCCGTTCTGTGTAGTTCCGGCGAAAACTCCAGACCCAATATCCGCTTAAACGGGTACTCGGACGCGAGCAGCAGTGCGCGTCCCTTTCCAGACCCAAAATCTATGAATGTGAAGTCCCCGAGTGCAATATCATCAAAGCTGGCAAGCGCGCGCTTGAAGCGCTCGGGCTCGATAGCCGCATAGTCATTTCCGTCGATCCAGTTCGGACTCGGAATGTCGAGATCGCTGAGATAGGTCCATCCTTCGAACCTGCCATCCGTGTCGACGCGATGCTCCCGGTCAAACTCGCTGGCATGGCTATCCGGACGCAGCGACCTGGTGGCACGGTACTCGCGAAAGAGATGAACAGGCAAAAGAAAGCTCCGGCAAAGGCTGGTGACGAGGCCGCCCTCACGCAAGGATTTCTTGATTCGCGGAATTATCGTTCTCGTCACTCTTGGCATCGAACCGACTTTCCTAAACTACCGATGTTTCGTGACGGCTGCGAAGAACCGCCTTAGCTTGGTCGCATCCAGCTTGCCATTGGTTCGTACGCCGGAACAGACATCGAGCCCGAACGGGCCGACCGCATCAATTGCCTCGGCTACGTTCTCTGGCGTGAGCCCTCCAGCCAGAAACAGCGGGACGCTGAGACGTTCGCGGATCGCACGACTTAGAGTCCAATCGTGAATTCTGCCTGTACCGCCCAATTCTTTGACCGCGAGTCTTTGGTTGCCAGAATCGAGCAGGATTGCGTCCACCTGCGGCGCGACCTGCGCAGCCTCCTCGAGGGACTCAGGACCGGTCACGTGAACGACCTGAACCAGGGAAATTCCCGGCAGAGCATCCTTCAGGTCGCGATGCGTGCCGACGGTCAGATGGTCGCAGATCTGGATCGTATTTGTGCGGCAGAAGCGTTGTTGCTCGATGATGTCGGCAACCCGTTGCCGCGATGTCAGCAGAAACGTCCCGATCCCCGGTGGAACGGTCGCGGCAATCTCCGCGATGCACTCATCGCCAATCACGCCCGGGCCGCTCGGCATGTGTGAAACCAAGCCCAGCGCGGACGCTCCGCACTCGATGGCCAGAGCCGCTTCGTCGACATTACCGATGCAGCAGATTTTTATTCGTGGCGTACGCGTCGCTTTCATGGGATTTCCCCCGTGGTCTGTGGTCTATGCTCGCAGTGGTGAAGACTTATAACCACAGAGGACACAGAGGAACACAGAGTAGAACAACACAGGGTGGAACAATGCCTTGTCAGAATCTATTCGCCGTAAGGAACCCAGATGTTCTTCACCTGGGTGGCGTGCTCAAGAAACCAGCGTCCTTCGGCTAGTTTCGGGTTGAACCAATCTATGACGCGACCTTCGTTCGTCCAAACCTGTTTCAGATTGCCAATTGACATCGCCTTGGCTGCAGCGGCATTCGCGTCGTCGCCAAAGCACCAGATGGCATCGACATCGTCGTGCTCGGCGAGCGTCTTCAGAAGCTGCGACACATAGCCGGTCACAATATTCAGCGCGCCACCGGGCAGATCGCTGGTATCGAAAAGCTGATAAAGATCGCCCATTATCAGAGGATAGGCTTCCGAGGGAACGGCGATCACGGTATTTCCCACCGCGAGAGCGGGCATCACGAGAGAGAGAAAACCGAGCAGCGGCGCCTGCCGCGGACAGATGATGCCTACCGTTCCAATCGCCTCGTTCATCGCGATCGCGACATTCCGAAACGGAGGGTTGTGCAGCGCGCCGTCAAACTTATCGGCCCACGCCGCATAAGAGAAGATGCGCTCGATACTGAGATCCACTTCCGACGCCGCCTGCTTTTCGCCAACGACGGCGGCGAGGTGATGCGCAATTTCATCGCGGCGTTGTGAAAGATTCTCCGCGCAGTAGTACAGAACCTGGGCACGATTGTGCGCTGTTGCCTTTGCCCACGAGTTAGCCTTTCGTGCCGCTTCGACCGCGTTGCGAATGTCTTTGCGATTGCCGAGCGGAGCTTCACCCAGCAGTCGTCCATCAGCCGCGCGCACTTCCATGCTGTAGCCGGAGTCGGGACGCGACTGCTTGCCGCCGATGTAGAGCTTGACGGTTCGATCGATATCCGGGTCCGCAGGTTGGAGCGCCGGGCGTCCCCGCCCGGCCTCGTCATCATCAACATCATGGACGGGCGAGGACGCCCGTCGCTCCCTCGGGGGCTCCGCTGGAAGCAGCGGTGCGCTTTTGAACCACGCCGGTTCCATATATTCGAGCAGGCCTTCGCGTCCGCCCTCGCGTCCGTAACCGCTCTCGCGGTAGCCGCCAAAGCCGCAGGCGGCGTCGAAAAGGTTGGTGCAGTTTATCCAGACTACTCCCGCTTTAATCTGCGCGGCGACATGCAAGGCAACGTTGATGCTCTCGCTCCAAACACAAGCGGCCAAACCATAAACTGTGTTGTTCGCCAACTCCACAGCTTCCGCAGGCGTACGGAAGGTCATTGCCGCCAGCACCGGTCCGAAGATTTCCTGCTGCGCCACAATCGAGGTCGGATGCACATTGCTCAGCAACGTCGGCGGATAATAGAACCCGACTGCCGGCAATGTGACTTGCGGCTGCCAGCAGGTTGCGCCGTCGGCTACACCCTGATCCACCAGTTTGCGGATGCGGTCGAGTTGCACGCGCGCCACGATTGCGCCAATGTCAATTGCTTTGTCGAGCGGTGCCCCGATGCGAAGCGTGCTCATGCGATCCTGGATTTTGGCGATCAGAGCCTCAGCAATACTTTCCTGCATCAGCAGACGCGAGCCGGCGCAACATACCTGCCCCTGATTGAACCAAATTCCGTCGACCAGGCCTTCCACCGTGCTGTCGAGGTCGGCGTCTTCGAAGACGATGAATGGAGACTTTCCGCCGAGCTCCAGCGAAAGGCGTTTGTGGCTCGTGGCCGTGGCGGCACGAATCGCGCGTCCGACCTCGGTCGATCCGGTAAACGCGATCTTGTCCACATCCGGATGCTTGACCAGCGCCTCGCCGGTTGAGCCGTCTCCAGTAACGATGTTGACCACGCCTGCGGGCAGGCCAGCTTCCTGGCAGATTCCGGCAAAGACTAGCGCGGTCAGCGGCGTGAACTCCGCGGGCTTCAAAACGATGGTATTGCCTGTGGCAATCGCCGGCGCAACCTTCCACGCCAGCATCAGCAGCGGGAAATTCCAGGGAATAATTTGACCGACGACTCCGCACGGTACGTACTCGGGAAACTCCTGGTCGAGGAGTTGCGCCCAACCTGCATGATGATAGAAATGTCGCGCCACCAGCGGAATGTCAATGTCGCGAGTCTCGCGGATGGGCTTGCCGTTGTCCATGGTTTCGAGAACCGCCAGCAGCCGCGAATGTTTCTGCACCAGCCGTGCAATGGCGTACAAATAGCGGGCGCGCGCATGCGGAGTAAGTACCCGCCATCCAGAAGCGGCCGCCCGCGCTGACTTGACCGCGGCGTCGACGTCTGCCGCCGAGCCTTGCGCAACCGAGGCTAGTTTTTCGCCGTTGGAAGGATCGACGGTGTCGAAATACTCTCCCGCCGCGGGCGCTTGCCATTTGCCGCCGATGAAATGCTGGAAGCGGTAGCCGTGACGCTCCAACCACGCCAACGCTTCTTTTGAATCCTCTGGAGCGGGGCCGTATTCCATGCTCACGAATTTTTCGGCAATGCTCATTGGCGTTTGCTCGATTCCTTCTTCCAATTCAGTTGAAGCACCCGTTAGCGCTGTTTCAGTCAAACCTCGCGACTGTCGAACAATAGAATGTACGGAGGGTCGGTTGTGAAGGTTTGCACGTCTGCCGCTGCGGCTTGCCCCTCCGCGCTCGCGAAGGCTTTTTGGATTGCCGTCATATCGTCGAAATGCAAGGTCGCGACCAGATGAAAGTCGGACGGCCCAGCCGGTGTCGCAACCGGACCCTGGCTGACCTCATACTTCCTAAGACCCGGGATTTTCTTTGCGAGTGGAACGTGCGTTCCGGAGTAATGCTTGTCGAAAGCGGCCGCATCCTTCGGAGTCTTGTAGACCACCACCAATCGAGCCATTACATTTCTCCCATCTCGAAGTTTCTTTCGTCACTTCTCGAGAAGCGGTTGACGGTGGAGAGCCGGGCGAGAGGCCCGTCCCTCCACTTTCAGAGGTCATGCCATCGGATGCCGGTACTCCGCCGAATAACGTCCGGTAGCGTTATGCTCCAATTGCCGCTCGATATCGCCCAGCAAGCCGCTGGCTCCTAAGCGGAACATCTCCGCGCGCAGCCACGATGGGCCGAGTTCTTCTTTGATCATCGCCAGCCAATCGAGCGACTGCTTGGCCGTTCTAATGCCGCCCGCTGGTTTGAAACCCACCGCCATTCCGGTTTGTTGTGCGTATTCGCGGATGGCGCGAGTCATCACCAGGCCGACCGGCAAGGTCGCGTTCGTCGGTTCTTTGCCCGTCGAAGTCTTGATGAAGTCAGCGCCTGCCATCATCGCCACCATGCTCGCGCGGGCGACATTGCGCAGAGTGAGCAGGTCGCCGGTGCCGAGGATCACTTTCATGTGTCTCGATCCGCAGGCTTGCTTGAACGCAGCTACTTCATCGTAGAGGGCCTGCCAGCGGCCGCTGAAAACATGCGCTCTCGTGATGACGACGTCGATTTCGTGCGCGCCCGCCTCCACCGATCGGCGAATCTCGTTGACCCGCTCCGCCAGCGGCGACAGACCTGCGGGGAAGCCGGTGGACACGGCCGCGACATGCACTCCACTGCCTTCGAGCGCGTGCAGAGCTGTTTCGACAAATGTGTGGTACACGCAGATGGCAGCGACTTTGATTTGCAACTCTTCGATGCCGAGCTTGCGTTGCAGTTCTGGCTGGATGGGGTGGCGGCCTTTGGCACACAAACGGCGGACGCGCTCGTCGGTGTCATCGCCGGAAAGGGTCGTCAGATCCATGCAGGTAATCGCCCGCAGAATCCAGGCCGCCTGCCATTCTTTTTTCACCGTTCGTCGCGCGACCTGGGATTGCGCGCGGCGCTCGACCGCGCTGGTGTTGATGCGCACTTCGCGGACCCAATCCAGATTTAGAGGAATGCCCGTATTCGGCAGCAGAGGCCGGCCGGAGAGAATCGCGATCGCATCGCCCTGCGACGCGTGATGTGCGAGGGTCGGAGACTCGTTGTGTTTGACTGGCATCAAAAGCTCCCCACGGCCTGTCCTTCGCCGTGTAATTGTACGGCAGATGCGGCGAAAGACAAATTCCCGGTTTCGTCTTGACACTGGGACTCTGCACGGCTACGCTACGGCGCGATTCTTACCCGCGATTCTTACCTAGGGAGAAGCGATGTTCACACCCCACAGTCTGGGTATTGCACTGTTCATGATGATCACGAGCGCCATTTGCTGGGGCTCATGGGCCAACACCTACAAGGGCGTCAGGAATTATCGCTTCGAGTTATTTTACTGGGACTACGCCGTCGGCATTTTTCTGGTGTCGCTCATCCTTGCGCTGACCATGGGAAGCACAGGGAATGACGCGTCGAGTTTCTTGAACAACGTCCGTTCGGCCGACACCAACAACATCGTCTCGACCATGATCGGAGGAGCGATCTTTAATCTGGCGAACCTGCTGTTGGTGGCAGCGATCGACATGGCCGGGCTCGCCATCGCATTTCCGGTTGCCATCGGAATCGCGCTCGTTGTCGGCGTGATTTCGAGCTATGCCCTCCAGCCCAAGGGAAATGCCGCACTCCTTGCCGCGGGTGTCGTCTGCGCCCTCATCGCCGTCGTCATGGACGGAAAAGCCTATGGCAGTCTGGCGATCGCCGGCCGCTCGGTTTCGAAAAAGAGCATCGTCGTCTGCGTGGTCTCGGGTGTTCTGATGGGGCTCTGGGCGCCTTTCGTGGCGCACGCGATGACCAACGGCAACACACTCGGTCCTTACAGCGTTGCCGTTTTCCTCACGCTAGGTGCGCTGATCTCGTGCCTGATCTGGAACACGTATTTCATGAAGCACCCGCTGGTTGGTGAGCCTGTGAGTTTTGCAGGCTTTTTCAGAGGACCTATCTCCGGCCACGCGCTCGGACTGCTGGGCGGATTTATCTGGGGCGTCGGCATGGTTTTTAATCTGGTTGCGGCGAGCTTTACAGGGGTTGCCATTTCTTACGCCATCGGGCAATCCGCGCCCATGGTCGCCGCGCTCTGGGGCGTTCTTGCCTGGAAGGAATTTGACGGCGCGCCCGGCAAAGCCAAAATGTACCTCGGCCTGATGTTCGTCTTCTACTGTCTGGGAATCTTGCTGGTAGCGAGGGCAAACGGCTGACCTCGCAGCTCTGTAGTAAAAACGGAGCTATCCCCGTCTCGCTCAGTAGTGAGCGCATACGTATGTCGCGGAACTCAGAGGTGATTCATGGAATCGCGGCCAGCAAATCGGTCGCCGGGGCGTTGTCCCCGAAAGTCTGGCTGACGTGTATGTACAAATCGACATTGCCGGGGCCGAAAACGAAACTTCCCCCGAGCTGAAACGGATTCTTGCCCAGTTTATGCTGCCGGTGTCCGGCGGCACGGGCCCTTTTCCGTGCCAATGAATTGTCGCGGCGGAAAAGATGAAAGAGCGAGCCGTTCAGCAGGCCAACAGCGCGATATGCACGCCGCTCGGCATCGACCAAAAGGGGAAACGTGATTCCGGTCTCCTCGCGAAAGGCTTGGGCGTAGTGAGCGTCGCCCAATCCGATGGCGGCCAGCCCGGCGCCTTTTGCGCGGAATGCCTGTTCGTGGTCGCGCAACTGCGCGACGTGCTCGCGGCAGAAGATTCATCCGTAGTGGCGAAGGAAGGCGATCACCGCTGGCTGATCGGCCCAGAGCGAGCCGAGTCTGACGGGCTGTCCTTCAGGGTCAGGCAAGACGATTCCCGCGAGCTTCTCGCTTATTGACTGCGGCACGCTGCCATTCTCAAGCGACTCCTCAGGGCTGTCAAGCAAGGTAGGGGCTTAGGTAATGACAGAGTTGTTGGTGTAATGGGGGTTTTTCAACAACTAATCAATCCAAGGAGCCGTTTTCAAAGCCCTCGATGACGATTAGGGAGCAGACGACCGGCAAGGATGCTCCGAGATTTGTCCTCCTGCCTCCGAGTCGGTTCCCGGATTCGTTCCGTTGGATGCACACCGAAACGGCCGGTAATGGCCGCCTTTGAATCGCCACATGGTGAGGTCTACTTCGTGATTGCCTCCTGCGGTGACTACGTCGAAATAGCCACGCTCGTGCGTCGGCAAGATGGCGTAGCCCCAGCCGAAGCCTTCCAACAACATACTGCCCCCATGCGCGACTTCCACGATCCACAGTGGGCAACCCGCTGTACCGCAATCAGATGTGCTACGCAAGATGACGGCTTTTTGTCCCCCTGTCGTGATTTGCGCCTTTTCGAGGACTTCGCTCTGCAATGCACCGCAACCTTGAATATTGGCGTCTTGACAGGTTTTCCCGCTCACCACCCGAGCAAGCGCGGCCCGCACGGCTTTAAGCTCAGAGGCGGACAGCGCTGCATGTGCCAGCGGTTCCCCGGATTTTCCGCTATCTAGAAGTTTTTGCATACTCGGCCATTCCACCTTGGCCATCGTCTTCTGAGCGAGAACAGCGGATGGACTCAAAATCACGGTGGTAGCGACTACAATCGAAATCCATTTCTTCATGTATTCCCCGATTACGCCCTACGCGATTTACACAAACACCGCATTATCGCAGGATAGCTGTCGAAATCAGATGGGATGAGAAGGCCGGTCTCCGACGGGATGCGATACGCTCCCAAGTTATCGACGCCCTTAAAGCGCAAGAGATAAGGGAGACCGGCAATGAAGAAGATTAGCACTGTGGCGGCACAGAAGATCGGAAAGTTGAAGGTCAGAAACTGACGATCGGTCCGGACCTGGGAGATCGATCAAGCTGGTACTGCCTTCTGAATGACGCGGGGGAAGTGCTTCTGGAACAGAGTTGGCTACGACGCGGAAGGCAATGAAAGAGGTGTTAGGTAAAAACCACGCAGAACCAACTTGACACCGACCGGCCTTTTCATGGAAGGCGATAGCTTTGAGAACTGATGCCCGCAGTCCGACGGCGGGTTGTAAGATTCCTCTTGAGAACTTTCTCCCGGGGACAAGGACACATGCACTACAGGCTCGCGGCGGTTGCACTTTGGACAATCTCGCTCGCCGCTGCGCAGCCGCATTCCGTATCCACCGCGCCCCCGCTCAGCCCTCCCAAGGTGAACTTCGTGGACATTGCCGAACGTGCCGGCCTCACCGCCAAAACCGAAGACGGAGGCGACAAGACCAAGCGCTATATCATCGAAACCACCGGCAGCGGCGCCGCGTTTTTTGACTTCGATAACGACGGTTGGCCTGACATTTTCCTGGTCAACGGCAGCCGCCTGGAGGGCTTCGCTAAGGGCCAGGAACCGACCAGCCACCTCTACCGCAATAACCACGATGGCACGTTCTCAGATGTCACCCCAAAAGCCGGTGTTGGCCTCGTCGGCTGGGGGCAAGGAGTTTGCGCTGGTGACTACGATAACGACGGATTCGTGGACTTGTTCGTCACCTTCTGGGGCCACGATGTGCTCCTGCACAACAATGGCGACGGCACCTTCACCGACGTTACCCGCAAGGCTGGCCTCTGGCATGATGATGTCCGCTGGTCTACCGGATGCGCCTTTGTGGACTATGACCGCGACGGTCGTCTCGATTTGTTCATCGCCCACTACGTTGATCTCGATCTGCCCCATACGCCTGAGCCGGGCAGTGCCCCGACTTGCTCGTGGAAGGCGATGGCGGTAATGTGCGGTCCGCGGGGCCTGAAGGGAACGCACAGCGAGCTCTTTCACAACAACGGCGATGGCACTTTCACCGACGTTAGCCAAGCGTCCGGAGTCGCGAAGACCGACGCTTACTACTGCTTCACCGCGCTCACGGGCGACTTCGACAACGACGGATGGCCCGACATTTTTGTTGCCTGCGATTCCACTCCCAACTTGCTCTTTCACAACAACCACAACGGCACGTTCACAGAAATTGCCGTCGAGGCCGGTGTCGCTTTCAATGACGGAGGCCGCGAGCAAGCTGGGATGGGAGCCGATGCTGTCGACTACGATGGCGACGGCTGGCTCGACATCATCAAGACGAATTTCTCCGACGACACCGCCACGCTCTATCACAACAATCGAGACGGAACATTCTCTGACGTCACCGCCGCCGCCGGACTTGCCAAGAATTCACAATTTCTGGGATGGGGCACGCTCTTTCTCGACATCGACAATGATGGTTGGCCCGACATTTTTATGGCGAACGGCCACGTCTATCCAGAACTCGACAGCAAAGGTCTCGGCCTCAACAGTACATTCCGGGAACGTAAACTCCTCTACTGGAACGAGCACAACGGGCGGTTTCGCGACATCTCGCTGGATGCGGGGCCGGGCATTACCACTCCGTTCAACAGTCACGGCGTAGCCGCCGCCGATTTCGATAACGACGGAGCGGTCGAGATCCTTGTGAATAACAGTCATGATCGCCCCAGCCTGCTGAAAAATCTTGGCGAGCATGGCAACTGGATTCTACTGAAATTGGAAGGCACGAAGTCCAATCGCGACGCGATCGGCGCCCGTGTCACCGTCCGCGTGGGCGATCATCTGCAAACGCAGGAGGTTCGCAGCGGTGGCGGATACATCTCGCAAAGCGACTTCCGCCTGCATTTCGGGCTGGGCAAGGCTACCAAGGCCGATGCCGTCGAGATTCGCTGGCCGAGCGGCCTCGTGCAGCGCTTCCAGAAAGTCGTCGGCAACCGCATCGTGAAAATCCGCGAAAACATAGGGATTATGGAAAAGTGAATCTTCCACTCCTCGCCGACGAACATTTACCAACCCTTCACAAAACTCTTGACTTTGCATTTCCAATCTATTTATATGGCCCGATCATTGAAAAGGGGTTGCTCGAGGGAGTCTGCGGCGATTTCAGCCGCGACGGGGTCGAGCCCAAATTGCCACTCCTGATTAAGAGAAGAGTGGTCACTAAGGTGAAAACCGATGCTGAAAAGAAAAGCGCTGCTCGTAGCGGTTCTGTGTTCCGTGTTTTCCCTCTGTCCACTTCTGTATAGCCAGGCGAACGGAAGTTTTTCCGGAACGGTTGCCGAC
Organism: Terriglobales bacterium; assembly: GCA_049520095.1. Taxonomy (GTDB): domain Bacteria; phylum Acidobacteriota; class Terriglobia; order Terriglobales; family Acidobacteriaceae; genus Acidiflorens. The sequence continues at coordinate 85,043 of JBEKQC010000002.1, read as the reverse complement.
AAAACCGGCTCAGTCATTGCCGGCGCGACGGTGAAAATCACTTCGCAAGGCACGGGTCTTACTCGCGACATGAAGACCGATGGTTCGGGACACTACCTCGTGCCGCTGCTGCCGGTAGCCTTTTACACCATCCGCGTGGAGGCCAAGGGTTTTCAGACCACCGAGCAGAAAGACATCCGTCTGCAAGTCGACGAACAGCGCGAGATCGATTTCACACTCAACCCCGCATCAGTCTCCGCCACGGTTGAAGTCAGCGCCACCGAAGTTGCCGTGGAGACCACGAACCCCACCCTCGGCCAGGTGATCACGGAGGAGCAAGTAGCGGACCTCCCGTTAAACGGACGCAATTTCGTCCAACTCGCGACTCTGACGCCAGGCACAACCTCATCAACCAACCCAGCCAGCTTCTTCACCAGCGCCGCCAGCAGCGAAGCCGCCACCCGCGGCGCATTTTCGCTCTCGGTTGGCGGGTCGCGGGAACAGAGCACCGACTGGCTGCTCGATGGCAACGACAACAACCAACTTGATGAAGGCGGCATCGGGATTTTCTCTTCCATCGACGACATCCAGGAATTTAAGGTCCTGAGCTACAACTACTCCGCGGAATATGGGGAGCGGGCCGGTCCCACCGTGCTGGTGACGACGAAGTCGGGGTCTAACCAGTTTCACGGCTCCGCGTTCGAGTTCTTCCGCAATACCGATCTCGACGCGAAAACTCCTTTCGTTGACACAGCCACGAAGTTCAATCTCAATCAGTTTGGCGGCTCGCTTGGCGGCCCCATCCAGAAGGACAAAACATTTTTCTTTGCCGACTATCAGGCAAAAATGCAGCGCAAGGGAGTTCCTTACACTGGATTTGTTCCGACTGCGGCTATGGACACACCCGACGCGAACGGCGCCTATAACTTCAACATGGATCCTGTGGGCAATATTCGCGGATCAGCGCAATCGTCCTACCCCGACCTTATCAACCCCTTCTCCGGCACAGGTTTTCAGTGCCTGCCGGATGGAGTAACACCCCTGCCCGTAAATGGCACGGGAGGCCAGGCCGCAGGAACCCCCTGCAACGTCATCCCCGCAGCCCTGATTAACCCGCAAGGTGCGGCGGTAGCTGCGCTTTATCCGGCACCCACTGTAACGGGCAATTCCTCCTTTAACTACGCCAACCAGCCGACTCGCAAACTCAACGAGGGAACCTGGGACGTCCGGGTCGATCACAATTTCTCCAGCAAGGACTCCATCTTTGGGCGCTTCAGCTACGATCAGGCAACCAACTTCGTGCCGGGCGGCTCGCCGACCTGGTCGGAACAAAGTGCTTTTGGCAGCAACCAGGAGATTGACAACCATGGGCGCAACGCGGCCGTGTCTGAAACGCATGTCTTCTCCCCCACCACCATTAACCAGTTCAACGCCGGGTTCAATCGGATCTTCAACCACATCCTCTCCTTTGGTGAGTTTGGCGGTCAGCCTTGCAAAGCGGCAGCTTTAGGTATTCCGGGCGCCGATCTAGGGAGCGCATGCGATAGCCTGACGGGCTACCCTGCCAGTCTGAACCAGGCAACCAACGACTGCATCAGTTGCGGCCTGACTTCGTTCCAGATGAGCAGCTATTTTTCGATCGGTGATCGCGGATATTCACCTTATCAGGGCGGGACCAACGTCTACTCGGTTGGCGACACCATCGATCTCATCCGCGGCAAGCACGATATCCGGATAGGCGGCGTATATCGCGCCGAGGAGATGAACATAAGAAACAACGCATTTCAGGATGGGTATGTCGTAAACTTTGGCTCCGTGACGCACGACAATATCGCCGATCTGCTTTTGGGTGCCATGGGAGTTTTTGCGGCCCACGATCAAACCTTCCTGGGCGGTACGGTCGGCCGCCGCTTCAAGATGGTTCGCCCGTTTGTCCAGGACGATTGGCGCGTGACCAGTAATCTGACGTTGAACCTCGGCTTTGCCTGGGCTCTGGTGACGCCCGAAACCGAAGTCAAAAATCGGCAGGCGGAGTTTAACGTTGAGAACCTCAAGTGGTACGTTCCGGCGGGGAGTCCCGCGATAAGCGGGTGCACGACCTGCATCACTACCAATGGCCGCGTCGGCATCCAATTCGACAAGACCGCCTTGGAGCCCCGCATCGGACTCGCCTGGAAGCCGTCAGGGAGCGACAAGGTCGTGGTTCGCGCCGGATACGCCATCTACCACGATTCCTCCTGGGACCAGGGCGGACAGGGGCTATGGCAGAACCCGCCTTACTATGCGGAAGTGGATCCTTGCACCTTCTGTCTCACCTATGGCGTCGCTGCCGGATCCCTGTCAGGCGGATTTCTTCTCCCGGCCAACACGGCTTCTGCCATTAACGTTCCAGGCGGCGCAATTTATAACGCGCCCGTGAACCCACAGAATTACACTGGATCCATTCAGGCCATGAACCTCAATTTCAAACAAGGTTCGATCCAGCAGTTCAACCTCAACGTTGAGCGTCTGGTGCCGGGCAATGTGGTGCTGACGGTCGGCTACGCCGGGACCCGCAGCCATCATATTCTCGTCAGCCAGTTGAACGAAAACATAACATCGCCAAGTGCGTGCGGCAACGTTCAAGGCTACACGCTGGGCTGCGGCATTACCTCGTACCCTTATGGATTGCCTTTTCAGACTGTCGACACCAACAACAGCATGGGCTCCGCCCAGTATGACTCCCTGCAGGCAAAGGCTGAAACCAAGAGCGCGCGGCATGGACTCTACGCCTTGATTGGCTACACCTGGTCCCGCAATTTCGACACAGGTTTGACGGACGGCTTGGGCACCAACCCTGGCGCTTTATACTATCCACTGCCTGGAACCAAGAGGCTAGATTGGGGTCTGTCTCAACTCAACCTCAACGACAGCTTTACCGCCAGCGTCATCTACGATCTGCCGTTCGGCAAGGGCAAGCACATCGGCGGCGGTTGGAACGGACCCACCAACGCGATCCTCGGAAATTGGCAGGTGAATCTGATCGAACGGGCCACATCGGGATTTCCGCTCTTCGTGGTCGATAGCACCAACCCATCGGGCGTGAACTTCGGCTACAACGGGTTAGTGGTTGAGCGCCCGAACGAAGTGGGTAACCCCAACGTTGGCGGTCCAGAGGGAGGACGTACGGATTGTCCTGCCCAGGTTCACACGCTCTCGAATTGGTTCAATCCCTGCGCTTTCCAGTCGGCGGTTGTCACAGTCAATGGCGTTAACTATGGAGAGCTCGGTACCGCCCCGCGCGCGCCAGTTTACGGTCCTCGTTTTGTGAACACAGACTTCTCATTATTCAAGGATTTCCCAATGTCCTTCCGCGAGGGAATGAATCTGCAATTCCGGGCCGAGTTTTTCAATCTCTTCAACCATCCGCAGTACTGGATGCCGGGTATCAGCGGTACCGGAGAACAGGATATAGGTACGCCCTCAAGTTTCGGAGTGATCAGCAGCACCGTGAATAACCCGCGCCTGGTTCAGTTCGCCCTTAAGCTGAATTTCTAGGGGCGTTCTAGTGTCCTGAGGCAAGGGGCTCTCACTTACACGTCGGACGGCATCGAAAGGGCGAGGGCGGGCGAAATCAGCCGGCTAGTTGACATCACGGCTGCGGCGAAACGGAATTCCTGTTCCGCAGCGAGATTACAAACTCCAGAATCTCGCGCCGCTCACGCTCGGTATCTTGCTTTTTTTTCTTGGCTAATTCGGCGTGGAGTTGAAGTTCTTCTTGAGCTCGCGTCTTATCACCGCTTCGCAGGTAGGCCTGCGCCAGTCGATAGTGCGATTCTTCGCTCGTTTCATCGAGTTCCGGACTCACTTCGATTGCCCTTCGATACGCCGCAATTGCCTGCGAAAAATCCGTGCGCTGCGAATAGAGAATCCCCAGTTGCAGATACGCGGCACCAAGCTTCGGATCGAGATGCACCGCCTTCAGCAGCAGTGACTCCACGTGCGCTGAGCGCTCGGCGTTATTGTCATTGTCCGACGCACTCGCCGATTGCCTCCCTGATTCTTTCAAGAGACTGACGGCGTAATAGTAGTTTGCGAGCGCGTTGTCCGGCTGCAGCTGCGCGAATCGCGCCAGCCTCTCCACCGATCCTTCCGATGGAGTGGTCTCGATAGTTTGCATTTTCCCCAGAAAGAGGTACGGAGTCGGATTGTCAGGAGCGAGATCGGACGCGTTCACGAGGCACTGCGCAGCTTGATCGTAGGAACCGCGCGCGTACCAGGCAACGCCGAGCGCGACCAGCATCCGCACGGACCTTGGAAATGTGCGATTGCCTTTTGTGAAAACCTCGGTGGCAGGCTCAAGCGCGCGATGCGTCAGTAGTTCCGTTCCCCAGTCGAACAGGTGCGGTTCGCTGGGTTCAAGTTCCGCCGCACGCTGATATTCGCGAACCGCTTCCAGTGGATTACCCAGCTTCTCATCGACGTAGCCCAGCAGATGATGAACCTCGGGATCTCGCGGGTTGAGCCTGGAAGCTTGTTCCAGGTAGGGAAGGGCTTGTTTAGCGTCCCCGTTATCTGCCAGCAGCTTTCCAAGCTGCCGATTCGCCTCAAAGCTTTCCGGCTCGCGTGCCACCGCGTTGCGCAATGAGCTTTCCGTCGCGGCGGATTTCGCCGCAGTCGAACTCCCATCCGTTTCCTTGGTCAGCGAAACGGTTGCCTTGGCGAGCGCCTCCGTGGTTCGCAGCACTGTATCGGAACCGTGTCCACCCGAATTCGTAGCTTGGGTCACGCCCGCCACGGTGAACTGGGGTTCGTCAAAAAACTCGGGAGTTGGTGCGGCTGGATATGCTTTCCCAGATGTTACTGCGGCTGTATTCTGTGGTTCAGCAGCCTTCGCGGACTTGAGAACAATGTCAATCGTTTTGATTTCTTTGTGTCCGACGTTCACCGGAGCGACTATTCCAGCAATATACCCAGTTGTTTCCACCAGCAGAACGTAATCGCCCTCCTGAACCGTCGTGAAGCGATATGCTCCTTCCCGATCCGTGTAGGTAATCTGTATTGGAATGCCAAAGTCCGCCCTGTCCCGGAGGGCCGCAGCACCGGGCAGACGCAAGGATACAGTTGCGTTCGTCATCAATTTTCCACTGGAATCGCGCACGTGCCCCTGCACCTGAGCGGTGCCCACGGACTCTTGAGACCGTGCTGGATGTGGAGTAAGAGCCGCCATCAACGCCACGGCGCAGGCGGCAACGAACTTTCCGGTTTGTCCGAAGTGGCCGGAGGTCACGCGGGTTGGCTCCTGGGAGAAAGCGGTGTTCTCTGAACAATCGTTGCTGGTCATTCTATCTCATGCGTTGCCGCCAAAAAATTGGCGGAGCTTGGGAATAGGCTTTACAATGGCACGCCTTCCAAAATTCTGAGGTGCACGAATGAAGCTGGACCGCTTTCGGACTCTTATCGCGGTGGCAACTGAAATTCTCATTCTAACAACATGTCTTGCGTCCCAAAGCTTGGATAAAGACAAGCGCAAGATCATTATCGATCAGGACGCGGCCGGTCCGGCGGGCACTGACCAGCAAGCGATACTGCTGCTGATCCAGTCTCCGCAGACGGAAGTCTTAGGCATCACGGTAGTGACGGGCGACGCGTGGCTCACCGAAGAAGTCGCGCACACTCTGCGCATGCTCGAACTCATCGGACGCACCGACATTCACGTCGTGCCCGGAGCCGAGTATCCGCTGGTGAGAACCAAAGAAGAGACAGAGCAGTGGGAGCAGCGCTACGGCTTCGTGGCCTGGCTGGGGGCGTGGACTCCGAAGTATTATCACGCACCTCGCGAACTGGGAGCGATGCCGGAAGGTATGCCCACCACCAAGGCCGCTGACGAAGATGCTGCCCACTTTCTGGTGAGCATGGTGCATAAGTATCCGCACGAAGTCACGATCTATGAGGGTGGCCCCATGACAAACCTGGCGCTTGCCATCTCTATCGACCCCGAATTTGCCAGCCTGGCCAAGGAATTGGTATTCATGGGCGCCAGTCTGAATCCGCAAACCGATGATCCCGAGTTCGTAAACACGCCCCGCCTCGAATTCAATCTGTGGTTTGATCCGGAAGCGGCTCACATTGTGCTGCGGGCTGCATGGAAGAGGATTGTCTGTACTCCCGTAGATATTTCTGTGAAGACAAGAATGACGAATGAGCTGATCGACCAGATCAGGGCTGGCAAAACGCCATCCGCGCAATACATCGGCAAGTATGCACGCCTGCGTGGCTCTTATAATTATCTGTGGGACGAGCTCGCAGCGGTGGCTTGGCTTGACCCAACCCTGATCACGAAAAAGGACAACCGCTACATGGATGTAAATCTGGATCGCGGCCCGGGTTACGGAGACACCCTAACGTGGGCAGATTGGGATAAGCCTAAGCGCGTTGTGCCGTCAGTGGAAGTGCAGGTCGACCTTGATATGAATAGGTTCTACAAGCTGTTTGTGGAGCTATTGACCGCACCCACGCCGCAGCCAGGGAAACCGTCGGCGCCTTAGCGACGGCCTAGCGTCCCAATTGATCCAGCATCTTTTGCGCTTGCTCGTGCCCTGGATGCTGTTTGAGGAGTTCGCGGAGCACGGCCCGGGCTTTGTCCGGAGCGTCCTCGATGGCATAGACCCGGGCCAGGTTCAAATAAGCCTGATCGAAAGCAGGTGCTACGCGGATGCATTGCTCAAAACTTGCCACCGCCTCATCCCGCCGCTGGGTGCGCACGTAGAGAATCCCCAGGTTATTCAGCGCCTCAGGGTAAACGGGACGCAATTTCAGCGCCCTCTGCAGAGAATCGAACGCCCGCGCCGTGTCGTCATTCTGCGCAAACACCATCCCTACCCCGTAGTTCGCTTCCGCATCGTTGGGGCTGACTTCCAGCGCTCGCTCGTAGGCTTTGCGAGCATCATCCCAGCGCTTCTGCTGACGGTAGACGCTGCCCAGGTTATCGATCGCAATCAGATGATCGGGACTCAGCTTGAGCGCCTCCTGGAAGTAGCCGACCGCTTCACCGGTGCGGCCTTCACGCGCGGCCAGCAGTCCCAGGTTGTTCCAGGAATTTGCCAAAGTATCGGGATAGCTCGCGCGAAGTTTGAGGGCGTGTTCAAAACTCTCCCGGGCTTCTGTCGTCTTCTGCTGGTCCAGATACACACTTCCAATGCCGTAGAGAGCCTCGGCGCTGCTTGGATCGTCGCGCAGGGCAATCTGAAATGAAGTTGCGGCTTGATCCATATAGCCACGCTGAAAAAATACCGAACCGTAGGAGAGATAGTTGCGGCCAAAGTCAATCGCATCGGTTATGCCGGGAAAGGGAAGTGCTCGGGCTACTCTTTCCGCGCTGGTTTGAGGAATGTGCCGGAAGTCCTGTTCAACGTGCTCCGCGTTCACTGGCCCCTGATAGACCTTAACGATTTCTCCCTTGGCGTCGAGCAGGAATGATGTTGGAAGCGCGAGATCGCGATGACGGTCAAACAGGTAGCGATAAACAATGTTGTAGATGGCGGCCACGTCTTCGGATCCGCGCAAGATCGGGAACGAAAAATTCTGGTCTCGCAACAGTGCGCGGACGCTTTCCTCAGCAGCAGGGCTGTCCAGATTCACCGCAAGCAGTTGGAGACCCTGAGCCGTCCAAGCCGTATGACGTCGATTGAAAACGATGCAATCTTCCCTGCATCGGTCTGCTCTGGCGGACCACAGGTTAAGCAGCACCGGCTTTCCGCGCAGCGAAGACAGAGTGCGCAACTGGCCCGCGAGATCAGGGAGAGAAAACTCAGGCGCCGCGATGGGCGCCAGCAGCCAGGTCTCAGCCGTGGTCGGCAGGGTTTCGATTTGCTGTGGCTTCGCGCTGACTGCATTAGCGTCAGCCGATTGGCCTCGCGCGGCGGACATTTTGAGGGGTTCTATTCGCGATGATTCGGAGCCTTCTTCAATCCACACCCGGTGGTTGATCGGCAGATCGTGGAGTTCTTGCGCCAGTCCGCTCGGCCAGCGAATCGACGCTCGCACTGGGCCTTTCGCCGCTCCCAGGCCAAAGAAGACATCCTTGCTGTGCTGCGAAAGGAATCCCGAGCCAGCCTGCAGCGACCGTGTTTGGTGGCCGCGTTCGGTTTCCACAGTGACCACCGCGCCAATAGCGTCGCGATTGCTCTTCGTACCACGTAGGCGGAAGGCGATGGATGGAGGCAAGCTGTCCATGACATTCTGCAAAAGTCGCAACTGCGGACCGTTTCGATTCTTCAGAAACACTTCCTGACGGCCATCATGATCGAAATCCGCGAGCGCAAAGGCCCGCCCGTCTTCGAGAAAATCCAGGCCCACCACTCCCGAAATATCGGAAAATGTTCCGTCGCCATTGTTCGCGTAGAAAATATTTCGCTCGTATCCGCTCCACGTGCCATCGGCCCGGATCAACTCGTTAATTGCGCTCCACCCCTGTTCATAGTCGTGACACGGCTTGGCCTCGTTGGGCGAATAGGCGACCACCTGCCGCCAGAAGAAGCTATTCAGGTCTTCGCCTTTGTCTTTGCGCGACGGACCGCTAACCATGCCGTTGACGATGTAGAGATCGAGAAAGCCGTCATGATCAAAATCCCAGGCGTCGCTCGACCACGCCCAGCGCCCAATTCCGACGCCAGCAGCACGCGTTGTGTCTTCGAAAGCTGCGCCCCCACTTCGAGACACATTTCGAAAGAGCGAATTGCCCATGGCGTGTTTGTGATAGAGGGCGCGCGTTTCCGCGGATGCGTCTTTCTTGAAGATATCCTGCATCGAGATGCGCTCGCCCGCCGCCGTCCACATGTCAGCCACGTAGAGGTCCTCCGCGCCGTCATTGTCGTAATCTAGCCAGCAGACACTCATTCCGGCGCCGATGTCTTCGACTCCAGCCTGTGAAGCGATATCGGTAAAAGTTCCGTTGCCATTGTTCCGGTAAAGATTCTTGCGCCCGAAATCATTCACCACATAAAGATCGGGCCAGCCATCACGGTTGAAGTCGCTCCACCCGCAACAAAAGCTGTAGCGAGTGTTGTTCTGGTTGAGACCCGTCTCGGCAGTTATGTCGCGAAACGTGCCGTCCCGGTTGTTGCGCATCATGAAGTTGGGAGGTCCGTTCTCGGCGGCGTAATAAGGAGACGGATACTTGTACTGGTCGGTGCCCTGGTAATAGACGTACAGGCAGAAGTAGATATCGAGCCATCCGTCGCGGTCATAATCTGCGACCGCCGCTCCGGTAAAGGTCCCTTGCGGCGGCGCAGCGAACTGAAAGGCGTCCGCTTTCTGACGAAACTTACCGCCGCCATCGTTCAGGAACAACATCGGGCCCGTCGCCCGCACGACGATTAAATCCTGCTGCCCATCATTGTCGACGTCGACAATAAGCGCGCACGCCGTGTTTTCGATGACGCCTACGCCCGACATTTCCGTGATGTCCTCGAAGGTTCCGTCGCCTCGATTTCTATAGAGGCAGTTCGGAAGGCCGCCCGGTTGGCAGACATAGAGGTCGTCAAATCCATCGTCGTCGATATCGCCAATCGAAACGCCATTGTGTCCGTAGATATCAATGCCGCAAGCGCCGTCGAGCACTGTCCGCCAGTAGTCGGTTCCGCGCAGAAGCTGCGACGAATAAGACGCGTTGCCACCGAGTGCCGCAGCAGTGATGTCGACATAGCCGGGGCGAGTGGAGCGGCTCTGTGTTTCATTCATGGCCTGCCAGTTGCGCACGCGGATCTCACCTGCGGCAGACCGCTCCCACGCAATCTGCCAGTAACCGACCCGTTGCTCACGGTAGAAGTCGCGGCCTGTGGCCACCAATTCATAACGAATGCGAGTCTGCAGCTGAATTGGAGATAACACCGCTGGCATAGGCCCTGCGTCAATACTCGTCACCTGAAATTCAGCAGCAAGAATCTTCGAGAAGTCGCTCAGGGCAGACCGCAGTTCCTGAAGAAAAGCGGCCCGACCGAGTGTAGCGTCCGGCTTGAATGTATTGTGACGGGCCGAGATTGCCGGGCCCGGGCGAACAACTCGGGATTCAACGGGTCGTAGAGAAGATCCCGAGAAGGTCAGCGCAAGAGCTTTTTCCACCGCTCTGACATCTTGCGGAGATTGCAGCAGGCCGGAACTCCACTGCGCAAGGATGGTTGCGATCTCATCCGCGTATTTTTCCGTGACAAAATCGTCCAGGCCGGCCTGCGTTTTGAGGAGCAAGGCATCGAGCGGACTAGGCATCCGATAGTGAGGATGCAGGTGGAATTCACCAGTCGTTAAGTCTGTGTTTGCAGAGTCAAAACCGTAGAGGGAACGCCAGCCAAGACCGCGCAGTCCGTCAGAAAGAAGTCCGGCAGGGATTAGCGCCGCCGAGGCTCCCTGGCAGCACCGAATCAGGAAATCGCGCCGCCGACGGTCCACGAGGCCCGGGGCGGGCGAATTCCGTATCTTCTCTGGCCGGCTCAGAACGATGTCCCCCCGATGCCCACGTGTGGCCTGAAACTAGCACCCGCACACACGACCGTCAAGATTCGACCGCTATAATGATCTCGTCCTCATTTCGTCATCAATGATCCGGTAAATCAACCAGCAACCATCAACCTCACCGCAGCTCGCGAAAATTCTGCTTTCAAAGCCACTCAGGCGTTACAATGGCCGCCACCCTCGTTCTTCACCAAAATCGGTTTGGGTATGAAAACAACAAAGGTGTCAGCGGCCACGCGCGAACGCCTGCTCCGTGCAGCGCGCAAAGTAATGAAAAACGCGTACGCGCCCTTCTCCAACTTCAGAGTGGGCGCAGCCATCATCACCTCAAGAGGCCAAATCTTTGCGGGATGCAATGTCGAGAACTCTTCCTACGGAATGACCAACTGCGCCGAGCGTACTGCGATCTTTTCTGCTATTGCCAAAGATGGTCCAGAGCTCCAGATCTATGCCGTCGCTGTGGCTAACGATCACGGAGTTCCGTGTTCGCCCTGCGGCGCTTGCCGCCAGGTCATCTACGAATTCGGGCCGAACGCCGTCATCTTCTACCAGGGTGAAAAAGGCCCGAAGCAAAGTCTCATCACCGATCTTCTGCCGGAGGGTTTCCGCCTCAAGTGAGCCAGCCGAGCGTTGCGCAATCGCCGTTCCGGACCATCGATCTCATCCGCAAAAAGCGAGATGGCGGCGCATTATCCGCCGCTGAAATCGAATACCTCGTCGATGGCTGCACCGACGGCAACATTCCTGACTACCAGATGGCGGCGTGGCTCATGGCCGTCGTGCTGCGCGGGATGACGCGCGAGGAAACCGGCGCCCTCACGCACTCCATGCTGCATTCCGGCGAAGTTCTCGATCTCAGCTTTCTTCCAGCAAAGAAAGTGGACAAGCACTCCACCGGCGGGGTCGGCGACAAAACTTCGCTTGTGCTCGCTCCGCTGGTCGCTGCCGGAGGCCTCTTCGTCCCCATGATTAGCGGTCGCGGATTGGGCCACACCGGAGGCACGCTCGACAAGCTCGAATCCATTCCCGGATTTCGCGTGGGTCTAACAGTGCCCGAGTTCCATCGCGTTCTTAAAGCCTGCGGATGTTCCATGATTGGCCAGACCGAGAAAATCGCTCCCGCTGACCGAAAGTTATACGCGCTGCGCGATGTTACCGGAACGGTCGAGAGCCCGTATCTCATCTGTGCCTCCATCATGAGCAAGAAACTCGCCGAGGGCACCGACGCGCTGGTGCTCGACGTAAAGACGGGCTCCGGGGCTTTTATGAAAAAGGAGGAAGACGCCGTCTTTCTCGCCGAGCTCATGGTCGAAACGGGTGAACGCATGGGGAAGCAAATGGTCGCGCTCATCACGGACATGAACCAACCGCTCGGCCGCATGGTTGGCAACGCACTCGAGGTGCAGGAGTGTATCGAGGTATTACATGGCGGTGGACCGGCGGACCTGCGCGATCTCTGCCTAGAACTGGCCGCGTGGATGTTCTATCTCGGCGGTGAGTGCAAGACGGTGGCGCATGGCAAGCAACTCTCCGAGCAGATCATCGCCTCCGGCCAAGCTTTCGAGAGATTCCGCCACATGGTCGAGTTGCAAGGAGGCGACATCAGCACGATCGACGATCCGGCGCGGCTACCCGGCACCGATCGCCGCGTCGATGTGCCCAGTCCACAGTCGGGATATGTGACGGCGATCGCCTGCGAACACGTCGGCAACGCCTGCGTCATCCTCGGCGGTGGGCGCGAACGCAAGGAAGATTCTGTCGATCCCGCGGTTGGCATCGTTGTGCATAAGAAGATCGGCGACAAGGTTTCTGCCGGCGAACCGCTCTGCACCATTCATTGCCACTCCGACGCGCAAGCCGCCCGCGCAAAGACGTTGCTGGAGGAGAGCTATCAGATCGCAGCCGCCGCGCCTGCTCACAAACAATCATTGGTGCATCGCGTGATTTATAAAGGGGAACGCTGATTTAAGGGGATAAACGATGGGACGTTTTACTGGCATTCTCGGTCTGCTGACAATGTTGGGCCTCGCCTACGCTTTCTCCACCAACCGGCGCGCCATTCGCCTGAAGACGGTGGCCTGGGGGCTTGGGCTGCAGGTTGCCTTCGCCATTTTTGTTCTGAAGATTGACCTCGGCCGAACGCTTTTTCAAAAGGCCGGAGACGCGGTAAACCGGCTCCTCAGCTACGCCTTCGCCGGGTCACAGTTTGTTTTTGGAGATCTCGGTAAACAAGGTTCGCATTTCGGTTTCTATTTTGCATTTCAGGTTTTGCCGACGGTGATCTTCATCTGCGCACTCTTCGCGGTGCTCTATTACCTCGGCGTCATGCAGCTGGTAATCAAGGCCGCTGCGTGGCTGATGATCCGGCTGATGGGGGTGAGCGGCGCGGAGTCATTGAATGTGGCCGCCAGCATTTTCATGGGCCAGACCGAGGCGCCGCAGACGATTCGGCCTTTCCTGCCCGACCTGACATATTCGGAGTTAATGACGGTGATGACGAGCGGCATGGCGCACGTTTCCGGCAGCATCATGGCGGCTTACATTGCCTTCGGGATCGAGCCAAAACACCTGCTGAGCGCTGTCATCATGACCGCTCCGGGCACGCTCCTGATGGCCAAGATGCTGGTGCCCGAGACCGAAGTGCCTAGAACTGCGGGCCGCGTCGTGATGAGTGAAGCGGAAGTAGAAGTGGAAAAGCATGAAAATCTGCTGGGCGCCATTGCGCGCGGCACCACCGATGGTTTGCACATGGCGCTGAACATTGCCGCCATGCTGATTTCGTTCCTGGCGTTAATCGCCTTGTTGGATGGAATCATGGGCGGAATTCACGCCCACATCGCGTGGTTTCCCTCGAGCCTCGAGGCCATACTCGGCGCGTTGTTTGCGCCCATCGCATGGGTGATTGGAGTTCCCTGGCATGACTGCCGTCTGATTGGCAATCTTCTGGGCGTACGCATGGTGCTGAATGAACTGGTGGCGTTCTCCCTGCTTGGCCCACAAAAGGCCGTCCTCGATCCGCGCTCGTTCACCATCGCGACTTTCGCGCTGTGCGGCTTTGCCAACTTTAGCTCCATCGGTATCCAAATGGGCGGCATCGGCGCGTTAGCTCCGAATAAGCGAGGGGATTTGGCAAAACTCGGCATCCGCGCGATGCTGGCGGGAACCATGGCGAATCTCATGTCGGCTTCGATCGCGGGCATGCTTCTGTCGTAATCATCAGGTGCGATGAGGCGTGTGATCGATGCAATTGTTCGAGGATTTCGTCGGTGGTGATAAGGGTCGCTCCGAGGCTCTCGAATTCCGCCAGCGTTTGATTGCCAACTTCCAAAGCCAGAGTTTCAATCGCATCGCGGACCACCGCCACCCGCCGCTTTCGCTTCAGCAACCCCTTGACCGCGAAACTGACGCAATATTCCGTTACGAGTCCGAATACCACAAATTCCGCGGCATGGCCTAAGCGTTCCACCAATTCGTCGGCGTGGTGAGTTTCGAAAACATCCAGCGTCTGCTTCTCCAGAATGATCTGCTGATACTTAAACAGATCTTCCGGTAACTTGCCGTGGACATCGTTTTCCACGCGCACAAAATTGTCCGCCAGCGCTTCTGGAACAAATTCCGCCCCGGCTGTTCCTTTCAGGCAATGTGGAGGAAACTGCTTGAACTCGGGATCGTTCGCCGTATGAAAACAGCCGTGCGAAACCAAAAGAACGTCGCCTTGCCTCGCCGCGTCTGTCAGCTTGCGGATATTGGGCAGAAGCTTCTCTGCTCCGGGAACATAGAGCTTTCCACCCGGCAGCATGAAATCAGCCTGCACATCCACTTCCCAAAAAATATAATCGCGAGATTGCATTCCATTCTCCGTCCTACCTCACTCCATTCCCAGCGATGCGGCAACCGTCTCCCTATACTCTCGCGCCTTCGCTATCGCTGCCGCTTCGTCGACGGTCAGCAGCTTGCGGTCGCGCATCACGATGCGCCCGCCGATCATGACCGTTTCCACGTCGCTGGCTTTCAATGCGTACGCAATCTGCGCGTAAACGTCATACATCGGCACCGCGTTGGGTTCGTCCAGGCTGATAAGAATCAGATCTGCCTTTTTTCCTTTTTCGAGCGATCCGATCTCCTTTTCCATGTGCAGAGCTCTGGCGCCGTCAATCGTCGCCATTTCTACGACGGCCAACGCATTCAAAGCCAGCGGGCTCATTTTTGTGATCTTCGCCAGCTTGGCCGCCAAATCGATTTCTTCCATCAGGTCAAGATCGTTGTTGCTGCCAGCCGGTCCGTCGGTTCCGAGGCCGACGGCGATTCCGGCAGCGCGCGTCTCGGGCACGGGCGCAACGCCGCTTGCAAGCATCATGTTGCTTGATGGATTGTGTACGCAGCCCACGTTATGCTGTGCGAGAATCTTGCGGTCTGCCTCGTCAATAAAGATGCAGTGCGCAGCAACAACATCGGGACCAAGCACTCCGATCCGCTCCAGATATTGCACCGGCGATGCCCCGTTCTGCTTCTCGCTGTCCTCCCACTCTTTCTTCATCTCGGCCACGTGGATCAGGATGGGCGCATGATATTTCCGTGCCAGGGCGGAAGCATCTTGCAGCGTCTTTTGTGAGCAGGTGTATATCGAATGCGGCGCGACGGCCGCGTGAATGAGCGGGTCGCCCTGCCATTTCTTCAAGAATTTCTCGGTGTAGTCGAGCATTGCGGCTTCAGTTTTATTGTCGGGCGCGGGAAAATCGATAAACGTTTCACCCAACACGCCGCGCATACCGGCCGCCTTGGTTTCTTCCGCCACCGCGTCTTCGAAGTAGTACATATCCGCGAATGTGGTTACGCCGGAGCGAATCTGCTCGGCCGCTGCGAGTCGCGTTCCCCAGCGAACGAACGGCTCGGTGACATTCTTCTTCTCCGCGGGGAAGATGTATTTGTAAAGCCAGTCGTTGAGCGTCACATCGTCGTGCAACCCGCGAAACAGCGTCATCGGGACATGGGTGTGACCGTTGATGAATCCTGGCAGCACCAACTTGTCCTTAGCATTGATGGCCTGACGGCCCTCGTACCTCGCTTCGAGCTCAGCGCGTGGGCCGACCGCAACAATCGTGTCCCCGGTCACCACGACCGCCCCGTCGTCGTAAATGTGGCGCTGGGCGTCCATGGTCACGACCATGCCGGTGATGATCGTGTCGGCACGCTCTTTTGCTGTCGCCACGGGCGTCGTCTGCCCGTAGAGAAGAACGGAGAACACGACGTGAAACACGCAAAACAGCCAACAGCCGCTTTTATTTGTCATCCTTGATTCCTACGATTGAGTTCCTGAAGTGAGGTTCCCGCCCGTTAGAGTGTAGGATGTTCGCTATTTGTTTAGCAATCACCGCGATTTGTACAGCAGTAGCCATTCGCGGACCGCGCTCAGAATCGTCTCCGAAACTGAGTAGGAGGCGCACCGCTGCCAACAATGGCTTGCCCACAATTGATTTGATCCACGCCGCGTCGTGTGTAATTCTGTCAACGCAGCCAGATCAAACATCACTGGGAAAGTGCTGATGCGTGTACCTGCGCTCCTTTTTGTCGCTCTCGTCTTTCTGCCTGCTCCGGCAGTCCCGCAGGCAGTCCATGTTGCTCCTGAAAAGCGCGTCCAGCTAGAAGCTGCTATTACCCGCTTCATGGCCGCGAACAGCACTCCTGGAGTTTCCGTGGCCGTCGTCGAAAATGGCGCTGAGGAATGGTCGGCGGGATTCGGCAGCGCAGATCTCGAAAACTTTGTTCCCGCAACTTCCCACACGCTGTATCGGCTAGGGTCGATTTCGAAGTCCATCACGGCAACCGCGGCACTGCTGCTCTGGCAGGAAGGCAAGCTTGATCTTGACTCTCCGGTTCAAAAATACTGTTCGTCCTTTCCGCAGAAAAACGCGACCATCACCACCCGCGAGCTTCTCGGCCACTTGGGCGGAATTCGCCATTACAAGTCTGGTTCGCAGGACGATCCCGAGATCGGCAACACCAAGCACTTTCTGAATCCAATCCTGGGCGGCATCGATTTCTTCAAGAACGATCCCCTCGTCGCCAAGCCCGGAACTGAGTTCCACTATTCCACGCATGGATACACCCTGGTGGGTTGCGCCATCGAAGGCGCCTCGGGAGAGAACTATGTGGATTTCGTCCGCAAACATGTGCTGACGCCTGCCGGCATGACGCATACCGTCGTCGACGACCGCTTCGCCATCATTCCATTCCGTACGCGTTTCTACAGTAAAGATAAGTCTGGAGCGATAACGAACGCCGATTTTCTGGACTCCAGCTACAAGACACCCGGCGGCGGCTGGCTCTCGTCCGCTGACGATATGGCTCAATTCGAAGTGGCCATGCTCAACGATCGCATCGTCGCTCGTTCAACGCGCGACCTGATGTGGACTCCGCTCAAGCCCACCGACGGCAAGGAAGATCGCTACGCGCTCGGTTGGGGCACTGGGAAAGATCTTGGCGTCTTAGACGTTGGGCACAGCGGAAGCCTGCAGGGAACCAGCACTTTTTTCATGATCGTCCCCGAGCGTCGTGCGGGAATCGTCGTCCTGATCAACCTCGAAGACGGCAATGCCTCCGACTTGGGAAAAGACTTGATGAAAATCGTGCTCGCATCTGCAACTGCACCCGCAAAATAGTCTTCATTAAAGAAGCCTCGAGTAGGCAAACAAATGCGCGCAGCCGACAAGCTGCGCGCAGGAAGAATTTGGAAGGTTATCGGCCGGCAGCCATAGCCATTGCTCGTGGCTGCGTCTGTTCCGTTCGACCCACATACAGCTTGTACGACTGGTATACCGCGAACAACACCGCCATCAGAGCTGCCAACGTTGCCAGCCCGCTGATCGTGCTGAGAGTGGAGGCGACCGCAGTCAAACCCGCTCCGATCACATAGTTCGGGAACGACCACAGAAAGACCTTGTGCCAGAGGGCAAAAGGATTGGCGCTTTCCGTCAGGCCGATGATGCTCGCTACCGGCGCCGTGTTCGCCACGAAATACGTGACTGCGGCCAGCACCAGAGACATCGTGTGCGCGGTTGCGCGGGCCGCAAAGATCTGGCTATGGTAGGCCAGGTAAGCGAGTCCAGTCGCGTTCAGCAGGGTGCATGCGTTAAATAGAAATTGGATTGGTTTCGTTTTATTCCCGCCGGAATAGGATTGCGCGACTGCCGCAGTGACGGCTACGAGCAGGCTAGCGAACAATCCCAGTTGCGTGACTCCGAGAAGAATGACGGGCAGATTTCCCGACATCGAACTCGTCATCCCAGGCACCTTCACTTTGAAGCGCGAACTCAGTGCGGCTGCCGCTAGGAGGAGCACCAACTGTGGCCAGGCTTGCGATTGCCATCTGACTACGCTGAGAGACAGAGAGCACAGACTGGCAACGGCCACCATTCCGATCATGACTTGGGCTTTAATTGGAAGAGTATTTGTCATGGTAGTCTCCGAATATGGTTTCAGTCGGTTGTCTAGTTGTCTCCCGGGTCGCCGTTGGCGAGCGCTGCCTGCGCACTGGCGGCGGTTGAAGTTGCACCCCAGACCACACTGAAGCCCGAAACGGAGGTTGCGCCCCAAACCACGCTGGTGGCGCCCCACACGACCGATGTTCCTTCGATCGCCGTAGGACCCCAAACCACTGAAGTTCCCCAGACCACCGAAGTCGCTCCCCAAACAACGCTGCTGCCGGCGAAAACTGAGTCGGGGGTAGTATTTACGATGGTCACAGTGTCGTTGACCGGGTTAAAGACTGCAGTTGGGGAAAGAGCTACTCCCGTCGCGAGGTTCGTATTGTTAAGCGCGGCGTTGATATCCAGATACCCCGCTCCATAAGTGAAGACGTCGTACTCGTTGGAATAAACAGCGCCGCTGATGTCGGCGGTTGACTGGGTATATTGCCCGAAGCCTTTCCACGCTGTCTTCATCAAGCGTGCTTTCACTTGATCGGGAGTTAACGAGGCGTTTTGCTGCAACATCAGGGCAACCGCACCGCTCACAATCGGAGTTGCCATGCTGGTTCCGCTCAAGACAAAATATTGTGAGGTTCCGTTGGATGAGAAAACTTCAAATTGAGGATAAAGCGTATCTAGTGTGCTGCCCCCGTCACGGATAGAGACCAGGTGGTTCCCCGGTGCGACCAGGTCCGGTTTCACAATGTGATCGATCGCGGTCGGACCTTTGGAACTGTAGCTGGCGATCTCGTCGTCGACCCGCGTTGCCGTACCCATAGTCAGGGTCGCTCCCACTGTAATGACGGCGGGATCGTTAGCCGGAACGCCGATGGTGCCGAAGCCGTCCGTGGGCGCGTAGCGCCCGTTGTTGCCCGCAGCCACCACCACTACAATGCCAGCCTGCCAGGCGGCTTCCACTGCCTGGTCGACTGGATCGAGCGTGTAGCTCTCGAATATCGGACGTCCCAGAGACATGTTGATGACGCGGATGTTGTAGGTGCTCTTCAGCGTGATCGCTTCTTCAATAGCAGCGATCACCCCGCTGTCCGTGCCCGATCCGTTCTGGTCAAGCACGCGCAGATTGATAAGGTTGACGTTAGGAGCCATGCCGGCATACACCGCTGGATAGCCATTGGCTGGACCGGAGCTGGCACCCGTGCCACCGACCAGGCCCGCCACGAAGGTTCCGTGCCCGTACCAATCCTGTGTCCTGGTGTTGCCGGCGAGAAAACTCTGGCTGTACACCACGCGGTAGACGCCGCTGGAGTTGCGCAGATCGCTAAAGCACGAGATTCCGCTGTCAATCACCGCTACGCCGACGCCGGTGCCATCGAGCCCAAACTGCGATTCCGCGACATTCGCCTCGACCGCGGTGGCAAACTCCTCGGTCTCAGGATTCGAGGTCGTGGTGATCTGACGGTCCGGAGTGATGAAGGCGACGTTAGGATCTTTCGCCAATTCCGCGAGCGTGCTGACGGGTACGCGCATGGTTACCGCACGGATCGAGTGGAACTGCGACTTAATCGTTGCGCCGGCGGCCTGCAGGGACTTCAAGTGCGCGTTGGTGGGCATCTGGCGATGTTGAACGATGACGGTCACCATGCCGTCCCCGCCTACCGCTGACTGAAGGTCTCTGGAAAACTTGGATGTCTGGCTACTCAGCACAGGCTTGACGGTGGCATAGGACGGTGCTGCCGAAAGCACCAGTAGTGCCATTGCGAGAACGCGACCCCACGCCGCGCTGAACGCCGGAGAATCGAGCAGACGGCCTGTCCGTCCGCTTGTGAGCTGCGATTTATCGGTGTTTTTCATAATTGTCTTTCTTTCGGCTTCTTGAGGACATGGCATACGACCAGTCCTCGTGCCTGGCCTCTAATGGGCAATCGGGAGGCCAATTGCGATGCGCTTAGGGCTTGTATTTACAATCACTTAACTATGGATTCTGGTTTGGTGTGAAGGGACAACTTGTCCCAGTGACCGGGCACGATGCCGACGCCGAGTCCGTAACTCATTTGAAACAAAGGCCGGGCGGGAGGGGAGGCTGTTTTGGGACAGATTGGCCTGCTCGGCTGCGTACTTCAGACTACCGGCACTTCCGGCGGAGGGGCAGAGTTAAGCCTGCGCCTCGCCCGCACTGCGGCGGAGCACAGGGCGTAAGGGCTCACCTAATCCGCGCATCACGCGTTCAAACTGGGGAATGTCGAGAGACTGCGGTCCGTCGGAAAGTGCGCGCTCCGGGCAGGGATGGACCTCGACGATGAGAGCGTCCGCTCCGACGGCTATCGCCGCGCGTGAAACCGGCCCAATAAGGCTTTGCTTGCCAGTGCCATGCGACGGATCGGCCACCACCGGCAGGTGCGAGAGTTCTTTGGCTAGGGCGACGGCGGAAAGGTCGAAAGTGTTGCGAGTGGCGGTTTCGAATGTCTTGATTCCACGCTCACAAAGCGCGACCTGATCGTTTCCTCCGGAAAGCAGATATTCGGCCGCCAGGAGCCACTCCTTCACCGTGGCCGAAGGTCCGCGCTTGAGCAGAACCGGTTTCTTGATAGTTGCCAGTCTTCGCAGCAACGCGAAATTCTGCATGTTGCGAGCGCCCACCTGGAGCATGTCGGCATACTCGCAGATCAGGTCCACGTCCTCCGTGCTCATGACCTCGGTTACCACCGGCAGGCCGGTAATTTCGCGTGCTTCGCGCAAAATCTTCAGCGCTTCGATTCCCAGGCCTTGGAACTCATACGGGGAGGTACGCGGTTTGTAGGCTCCGCCGCGCAGCATCGTCGCGCCCGCGCGTTTTACACCTTGGGCAGTCTCCAGCAACTGCTCGCGCGACTCCACCGAGCAAGGACCGGCAATCACGACCACTTCGGGGCCACCGATCTTTACTCCGAACTCTACGCCGCCCGTCTTTGTCCCACCTCCGCCAACGGTGACCACCGACCCCTGCGGCCGCGTCTGACGGCTGACCAGCTTAAAGGGCTGGGCGATCGCCACCACGTTGTCGACACCAGGGGCGACCGAAAGCGCCTCGATTTCATGGCGGCGTCCACCGCTGCCGACTGCCGCAACGATGGTGCGCTCGGTGCCGCGCGTGACGTGAGGCTGGAATCCGGCTTCGCGGATGCGTTGAATGATGTGTTCGATCTGTTGCTCGGTGGCGCTGTCAGACATATTCACAATCATGGCGATGACCCTTCCTTTTTGCCGCCAAAAACAAAAGCCGCGATTCTATCGCGGCTTTGGCGGAATCTTTGAGCTGTCTCTATTTCTCTGGTGACTGGCTCCGATTCTCCACTGCCGCCGCCAATGGAAACCAATAGCGGTCAAACACGCGGAGGGTGCTAAATCGTGTCATAGAGCTGCCGAAGCGCAAATATGAAATGCCAATGTCTTCAGAACTTGGAGCCGAGATTAATTACTCAGGTTACTGGCGACACTGGAGAACGCGTTGTTGGCGTTGCCCCCGATCAGACGCACGGTGCCGATCACCAATACCAGAATGACGGCGAGCATGACGGCGTATTCCGCGATATCTTGTCCACGCTCGTCCGTGCAAATGTTTCGCAAGAACTGCAACATACAGCCTCCGGCCCGAAGAATCAATCTTCGAGCAAGTTTGTGTACCTAATAATGACGAGTCGGACGGCGATTGTCAATGGAAGCTAAACCCTGTTTTCCACAGTAATCCGCACCGGCAGTTGAAGCTAGAACCCGCGCCCCACAAAGGGTTTACGAGGATGTCGATGGCTGGGCTTTATCGGAGCTAAGTGTGGAACCTCGGCTGTTACTGTGGGAAATGGAAACTACCGTTCTGTTGCCACAGAAGCCGCCGATGCCGCCGTATCACGCACCAAGTCGTGGGCGGAATGAGCCGCATAGTCGAGCACGCGCCCCGGCAGTACTCCAAGATAAAGTGTAGCCGCGACGCAAACTGCAATGGCGAGCGCTGCCGCGGTGGGCACCCGGGTAACGGGAACCTCGCCCCGCGGTTCACGCATGTACATCATGACAATAATGCGCAGGTAATAGTAAGCGCCCACGGCGCTATTCAGTACCAGGATGAGCGTCAAACCCACCAGATTCGACTTCAGCGCGGCACTCAATACGTAGAACTTCGCGAAGAAGCCGCCCGTGATCGGAATGCCGATCAATGACATCAGGAAAAATGTTAACGTCGCAGCGAGCACGGGAGACCGTCTGCCCAAGCCCGCATAATCCTCCAGCGCGACGTACTTCTCGCCCGTGTTTGCGACATGGCTGACGACGGCAAACGCCCCTACATTCATCGCAGCGTAGGCAGCGGTGTAGAACATTACTGCGGACGCGCCCAATTCCGGCTGCACCGCAGGCATGGCAGCAAACGCGGCGAGCACATATCCGGCGTGTGCGATGGAAGAATACGCGAGCAGGCGCTTGACGTTGTCCTGTACCAACGCCCCAATATTCCCCAGCGTCATGGTCAGTGCCGCCGAGACCCAGATCAGCCAAAAGCGTCCGGGTGCATTCGCTTCGAACAGGACGCGCAGCAAAACCGCGAATGCCGCCGCCTTCGGCCCGGTTGACATCAGTCCCACGATCGGAGCCGGAGCCCCTTCGTAGACGTCGGGAGTCCACACATGGAAGGGTGCCGAGGCGACCTTGAAGCCCAAGCCCACGAACATGAGCGCCGTTGCAACGTAAGCCAGAACCGGTACGTTGCCGGACCGCAGCGTCTGGCTAATCGCATCAATGTTGGTGGAACCGGTTGCCCCAAACATAAGCGCGACACCATACAGGAAAAATGCGGTCGCAAACGATCCCAGCAGAAAATACTTCAGCGACGATTCGCTGCTCGCGGCGTCACGCCGCCGGAAGCCTGCCAGCACATACGTCGAGATCGACGAGATTTCCAGCGCTATAAAAATAAGTACAAGCTCGACCGCCGACGACATCAGACACATGCCAACCGTCGCGAAGAGAATCAACCCGTAGTACTCCCCAGCACGAATGCGTTGTACCCGCAAGTATTCGAAAGAACTGAGAATGGCCACGGCCGCAATCGCGATGACGAGGACGTGAAAGAAGACGCTAAAGCCCTCTACCCGCACCATGTTCCAGAACGCGGTTCCAGGATACTGCGCCATCCAGAAAGTGGACGCCAGCGCGGCCAGAGCACCGATTAGTGCGATGATGCCGAGCGACTGGTGACTGCTCTCTTCGTCCAGCAGCGGGTCGACGATCATTATCAACATGCCGAAGATGGAGAGCACCAGCTCCGGCAGAATGCGCATGTAGTCGGCGGTTTGCGGAATCGGGATTTGTAGAATAGAGCTTTGCACCTGCGCGAGGACGTTGGAAAACGAATGCGAGAAAGCCGTCATCGTCATCATCGCCAGTGCGAGTGTCATCGGCCCACCATCGTGCTGGCCAATTGTGTGAAGGGAGCGAGAGCCGCTTGCACCGCCGGATCAATCGCGCTGAGCCACATCAGCGGAGCAACGCCCATCACCAGGGCAGCAACCGCAATCGGCCAAAGCGCAGCCTTCTCCCGCAGGTTGAGGTCGGGCAGCGTGTTATTGACTTCGTGTGTCACTTTGCCGAAGAACACGCGCTGATACATCCACAGCAAGTAGCAAGCACTCCAAATCACACCGGTCGCGGCGAGAATCCCGTAGATCGGCCGCGCCTGGAAAGCCCCACTCAGCACCAGGAACTCGCCGATGAAACCGTTCAGCAGCGGCAGTCCGACCGAGGCCAGCACGGTGACCAGAAAAAAAGTGGCGTACTTGGGCATCGGCGTCGCTAACCCGCCAAGCTCTGCAATCTCGTAGGTATGGCGCCGCTCGTAGAGGATGCCCGCCAGCATGAACAGCCCGCCCGTGGCAACTCCGTGTGCCAGCATGACGAAGACGGCCCCGTTCAAGCCGGCTGCGGTGAAACTGAAGATTCCGAGAACGACGAATCCAAGGTGGCTGACCGAGGAGTAGGCGATCAGCTTCTTCATATTCGGCTGCACCAGCGAAACCAGCGCGCCGTAGATGATGCCGATCAGCGCCAGCACCATGATCCAGGGAGCGTTGCGGTGCGCCTGAGCGGGGAAGAGGCCAACATCGAAGCGCAGCAGACCGTAAGTCCCCATCTTCAGCAGCACGCCGGCCAGCAACACCGATCCAGCAGTGGGCGCCTCGACGTGCGCGTCGGGCAGCCAGGTGTGCAGAGGGAAGATTGGAACCTTTACCGCAAAGGCGATGAAAAAGCCGAGGAAAAGCCAAAGCGAGGCGGTTTCGAAACCCGGCACACTGCCACTGCGAATTGCGTTTTGAATAACGACAAAGTCGAAGCTGCCAGTCTTCGCGTAGAGCCAAATGATCGCCGCCAGCATAAACATCGAGCCGATCATGGTGAACAGAAAAAACTTCACGGCGGCGTAAACCTTGCGTCCGTGGCCGTACATGCCGATCAGCAGTGCCATCGGGATCAGCGTCGCTTCCCAGAAGAAGTAGAACAGGAACAGGTCCAGCGAGGTGAAAACGCCGATCAGGGCTGTCTCTAGAATGAGCAGCAGGATGAAGAATTCCTTCACGCGCTCGTGAATCGAAGTCCACGAAATCAGCACGCACAGAGGCGTGAGGAACGTGGTCAGCACCACCAGCCAGACGGAGAT
Organism: Terriglobales bacterium; assembly: GCA_049520095.1. Taxonomy (GTDB): domain Bacteria; phylum Acidobacteriota; class Terriglobia; order Terriglobales; family Acidobacteriaceae; genus Acidiflorens. The sequence continues at coordinate 60,470 of JBEKQC010000002.1, read as the reverse complement.
TCCGTCAATGCCCATGTGGTAATGAATGTTGGGATTCGCAATCCAAACTTTGTCGATTTCGAACTTAAAGAGGCTGTGATCGCGGTGCAAGTGTACCGGCAAATGCAGCGAGGCCACAAATGCCAGCAGTGAGACGACCAGCGCAAATAGCTTGATGTCACGATCGCGGCGCGGGATCAGAAGAATCAGCAGCCCGCCCGCAGCCGGGATGAAGGTGACCAGCGAAAGAATGATGGGACCAAGGCTGTCCATGTTCACCGAACTCCCATCCAAACCATGTAGGCGATCACCACGGCGCCTCCAGCAGCCACCCATCCGGCATACGAGCGCAGATTGCCCGACTGCATGTGGCGGACGTTGTCAGAGATGTGGCGGGCAGCGTCGGCCGAGTCGTTAACCGCGGCATCGATCACTCCCTGGTCAACGCCATGCCAAAGAATCGTGGTCGAGCCGTCAACCAGCGGCTTGACGAAAAGGACGGCATAAAGTTCGTCAATGTAGTACTTGTTCGCGACCGCCTGGTAGAGCCCGCCCAGGCCGGTAGCGATGCGCGCGGGCAGTTGCGGGCGGCGGAAATACAGAGCCCATGCGAGCGCGAATCCAAGAATGGCTGCAGCTACGGAAATCAGCATGAGAAGCGTTTCCGTTCCTTTGCCAGCAGCTTCGCCCGCAGTCTCATGCGCCAGTTCTGGGGCGGCTCCACTCTGGAAGACGGGAGCGAGGAAGTGCTCAAAACGGCCACTGATCCCGATCCATCCACCGACAAATGACAGGATCGCAAGTATAACCAGCGGGCCCAACATCACCCATGGGCTCTCGTGAGGTTCGCCATGACCATGCCCGTGCTGGTCGGCTTTGTCGTGCCTGGCATGTGTGTCGGCAGACTGATGTTTCCCGTCGTGTGTGGCAGGACCGCCGCGGTAATCTCCGAAAAATGTCAAGAACCACAGCCGGAACATGTAGAACGAAGTAATAAAGGCGGTGATGACGCCGATCAACCAAAATACCCAACTTCCGTTCGGACTGGAGTAGGCCTTCCAGAGGATCTCATCTTTCGAGAAGTATGCCGCCAGCGGCGGAAAGCCCGCGATTGTGAACGTGGCGATCGACATCGTCAAGAACGTCACCGGCATGTAGACACGCAGGCCGCCCATCTTGCGCATGTCCTGCTCGCCGCCGATGCCGTGAATTACCGAACCTGCCGCAAGGAACAACAGGCCCTTGAAGAACGCGTGCGTCATCAGGTGGAAGATGCCCGCCGAGAACGCGCCCACGCCACAGGCCATGAACATATAGCCGAGCTGCGAGACCGTCGAATAGGCAAGCACCTTCTTAATGTCGGTCTGGGCAATTCCGATGGTCGCTGCGAAGAGAGCGGTGAGCGTTCCGATGATCGCGACTACCATCAGTGCTGTCGGCGCGCGCTCGAAGATCATGTGCGACCGCGCCACCATATAAACGCCCGCCGTTACCATGGTCGCGGCGTGGATCAAAGCTGAGACTGGCGTGGGGCCTTCCATGGCGTCCGGCAACCAGACATAGAGAGGAATCTGTGCCGACTTGCCTGCCGCGCCGACCATCAACAGCAACCCGATCGCAGTCAGCAGTCCGGCGCCCGCGGTCTCACTTGGCAGCGATTGCACCGCCGCAAACACGCGCGTGAAGTCGAGAGATCCGAAATGCTTGATCATTAAGAAGAGGGCAATCAGGAATCCGAAGTCGCCGATCCGATTAACGATGAATGCTTTCTTGCCGGCTGCCGCCGCCGAATCCTTCGTGAACCAGAACCCGATCAGCAGATACGACGCCAGGCCCACGCCCTCCCAGCCGATGAACATGACCAGGTAATTCTTCGCCAGCACCAGCGTCAGCATGAAGAACATGAACAGGTTCAAGTAGGACATGAAGCGGTAGTAACCGTCGTCGTCCCACATATACCCGACTGAGTAAATGTGAATAAGGAAGCCGACGCCGGTAACCACGAGCAGCATGACGAGCGATAACTGGTCGAGATAGAACTCGAAATCAACGCTGAAGCTTCCCGAGCGTATCCAGTGCGCCAGGGGGAAATAGTAGGGAGCCGATGCCGAAGAAAAACTTATCGCAATCCACAACGCCAAAGCGAACGCCGCGCCGCAAAACACCAGCGCGACCGCTGAGATCGCTTTTCTCGATGCTTTCCTGCCGAAGAAGCCGTTGATCGCCGCCCCAGCAAGCGGCAGAATCGGAATGAGCCAGAGTAACGGATTGAGAGTCGGCGGCGTCATAGCTTGAGCAGGTTCACCTGGTCCACATTCAAAGTTTCACGCGTGCGATAGACGGCAATGATGATCGCCAGGCCCACCGCAGCCTCAGCGGCGGCCACCACCATCACGAAGAAAACGAAGACCTGTCCGCTAAGCGCGTGCCATTGCGCAGCGAAAGCCACAAACGACAGGTTCACTCCATTGAGCATCAGCTCGATCGACATGAAAATCGTGATGATGTTGCGTTTGATCAGGAACCCAAGCACACCACACGCGAACAAGATCCCGCTCAAAACGAGATAGTAAGAAAGAGGGACCATCTTTATCCTTCGTCCTTTCTAGGGCCGCGAGCCACGGCTTCGGGCCGGCTGGCGAGGACGACCGCGCCCATGATGGCAATCAGGATCAGCACCGACGTGACTTCAAACGGCAACAGGAAATCGTGGAAAAGCAGCCGCGCAATATCGCTGGGATCGCCCTTTAGCGCGCCGATGGGGACCGACTGCAGGTTGGAGCGATGGAGCAGCGTCCAGGCGACAAGCACCGCCCCGATCACAACTCCGGGAACGCCGAGCAAGGTCGCGACCCGGCTGCCCTTGGTGCGCTCTTCTTTGCCGGCGTTCAACAGCATGATGGTAATCAAAAACAAAACCATGATCGCGCCGGCGTAGACGATCACTTGAACAGCAGCCAGAAATTCCGCACCCAACAGAAGATACTCGGCAGCGAGCGAGCCCATCACCACGATCAGCGACAGCGCGCTGTTGATGGGATGGCTCTGCACCAGCAGGTTGATCGCTCCTGCCACGCAGATCGCTCCGAAGAAGAGAAATAGAATTAGATGAAACATTTTTGCTAGTTCTCAGTTCTCAGTTCCCAGTTCTCAGTGAACCCAGATCTGAACTGGGAACTGACAACCTAGAACTGAGAACTGCATCACGCTCTCCACGCCACAACCAGCGCTGTATAGACGATGTTCGCAACCGCCAGGGGCAGCAGCACCTTCCATCCGAACGCCATGAGCTGGTCATAGCGAAAGCGGGGCAAAGTCCAACGCACCCAGACGTACAGAAACATGAAAAAGAAAACCTTCAGGCAGAACCAAAACACCGGCATCGCTGCTTGCAGGATGGGCGGACCAAAGATCGGCCCATGCCATCCGCCCAGAAACATCAGCGTGGCCAGGCAGGCGACCGTCACCATGTTGGCGTACTCGGCCATGAAGAACATCGCGAATTTCATCGCGCTGTATTCAGTGTGATATCCGGCCACCAGTTCCGACTCGGCTTCCGGCAGATCGAAAGGTGTGCGATTAGTCTCCGCGTAAGCGGAAATCAGGTAGATGAAAAACGCCAGCGTCTGCCCGTGAAAAATATTCCAGCGCGGAATGAAACCCCAAAACACTCCGCCCTGCGCATCCACAATGTCGCGCAGGCTGAGGCTTCCCGCCATAATCAGCACTCCCACCAGCGAGAGGCCGAGCGAAACTTCATAGCTGACCATCTGGGCGCTGGCCCGCAGTCCCCCGAGCAGCGAGTACTTGCTGTTCGAGGACCATCCGGCAAGTGCGACACCGTAAACGCCCATCGACGTAATGCCGAGGACGACCAGCAGCCCGATGTTCAAGTCGGTGATCTGCAGATACGTGCCCCACGGACCAATGTCGACCCAGTTGCCAAACGGGATTACTGATATGGATGTAATGGCAAAGACCAGCGAGATGATCGGCGCCGCGATGTAGAGCGGCTTGTAGACATGCGGCTGGGTCAAATCTTCTTTGAAAATGAACTTGGCGCCATCGGCGAGCGGCTGCAGCAGGCCGAAAGGCCCAACTCGCGTGGGGCCCCAGCGGTTCTGGATGTGCGCCGAGACCTTGCGCTCCAACCATACGCTGTAGGCCACCGCGGTCAGCAGAACACCGACCACGGCAACCGATTTGATGATCGAAATGATGATGAACGTCGTTATGCTCAACGAAATGTCTTTCGTATTCCGGTGTGGTGCGGGCACTCCTGCCCGCGTGCTCTTGCTGCTAGGTTTCTAATCAGCCGCAACCTCTGAGTCTGCGGACTTGTTTTCGAAAACTGAATTCAAAGTCTTGGAATACCTTCCGAGCGTGCCCGAACTGAATAAATCATCACTGGCGGGAGCGATGAGTTCCGGCTCCTGAATCAAGCTCGTGCCGCTTTCGGCAATCTCCAGATGTTGATCATTGCCGGCCAGCAGATTCATCCGCGAAACATTGGCTTGCGAAATATGGTACCCGGCAACCACGCGCTGGACTTCGTCGAGGATTGCCATGGGGTCGAACGGCGTCATCTTCGGTTCCAGGTTGTGCGCTTCAAGCCACACCGCATGGCGATCCGCCTCGCCCGATTGCGCGCCGCGGGTTTGGCCCATGTCGGAGTGCGTCCCTCCGCCGAAAGGTACCAGTTCGCGCACGTCGAAACCCATGGCGTCTGCGATGCGAACGATCATCTCGAAGTCCGGCTTGGTGTTTGAGACTTCGCCCGCTTTTTTTACGAGTTGCAAATCGCCACAGGTGTTCGTATACGTTCCCGTTTTCTCGTACGCGTTCGCCGCCGGCAAAACCACGTCGGCAATATTCGCGGTCTCGGTCAGGAACATGTCTTGCACCACCACAAAACTCTTTGAGAACACAAAAGGATCAACGCGCAGCCGGCCGACCGGATTGGAACCCACGACATAAAGCGCCTTCAGCTTGCCGCTCTTCGCTGCTTCCATCATCTCCGGCAAGCTCAGGCCTTTTCCGGTTGGCAGCGTGCCCCATTCCTGCTGGAACTTGTCTGCTCCGGCGATGGGTTCATATCCCGGCAGAAGATCGGGATAAAGCCCCATCTCGCTGGCTCCGCGGGAATTCGCGTAATCGCCGAGGCAGATCAGCTTTGCGGCGCTCAAGGTCGAAGCGAAACTCACCAATGTTTTGATGTCATGGCCGCGCAGTTCAGAACCGAAGGCGATGACCATGTTCTGTTCGCCGCGAATTTTCTCGCGGAGCGCGATCCAGGCATCGCGGTTCGTGCCGTCGCTGACGAGCGAATCGAGCAGGGAATCGCCTCCGGCAAGAAATGCGACTGCTTTCGCTTCCGCACCTAGCGGAAGCAAACCGAATCCCGCTGCTTGTCGCCGTAACTTGATGGGCGCGGAGTTGACGACATAAAGCTTGGCGCGCCGCAATCGTACGTTCGTCCGAATCTGCCACGCCAGCAGCGGATGCTGATTCGTAGGATCGTTGCCGATCAGCAGAATTGCAGGAGCGTTCAACACGTCGCGCATGGAAGCCGTTTTTCCGGGCCTGCCGTGCAACGCCGCCGCCAGGGCAGGGTAATCTGCAGTCCGATGATGATCGACGTTATTGGTCTTCAGCACTACGCGTGCGAATTTCGAAAGCAGATAATTCTCTTCGTTGGTCGTGCGATTCGACCCGACGACGCCGATTGCGCTCCCGCCGTCGTGATCGTCGTTGCGAACTTCGCGGAACCGTTTGCCGATCAGTTCGAAGGCTTCTTCCCAGGTCGCAGGCGTCAGCTTGCCGTTTTTGCGAATCAGCGGCTGCGTGAGTCGCTCTTGGTGATGCGCAAAGTCGAAAGCGTAGCGGCCTTTAACACAGAGGAAATCGCCATTGATTCCGCTCTTGTCGCGGTTGTCCCCGCGGACGATCTCCATGCCAGTCTCGCAGCGGCGCACGCCCAGCGTGGTCTTGCACCCGTCCCCGCAGTGAGTGCAGATCGTGCCCACATGGTTCATCTCCCATGGACGAGTCTTGTAGCGGTAGGCACCCGAGGTGAGTGCGCCGACCGGGCAGATGTCGATGCACATGCCGCACTCTTCGCAGTCGAGATGGTCGTCCTGATTGGGCGCGATGATCGAACTCACGCCGCGGTTCTGCACGCCTAGCGCCCAAACGTCCATACCCTCGCCGCAGACGCGCACGCAGCGATAGCACAGGATGCAGCGTGGGCGGTCGAAATACACGACCGGTGACCACTGCTGCTCTTCCCGATGGTTCTTGGCCTCGGTGTACTTCGATTCGGAGGCGCCGTAGGAGAACGCCATGTCCTGCAGTTCGCACTCGCCGCCGGCGTCGCACACCGGACAATCCAACGGATGGTTGCCGAGCAGCATCTCGACCATTGCTTTGCGCGCTTGGCGTACCTCATCGCTGTCGGTCGCAACGATCATGCCCTCAGTCACCGTGGTCGTGCAGGCGGTCTGAAGCTTGGGCATCTTTTCGACCTTCACGACGCACATGCGGCAAGCGCCCTGCAACGAAAGCCCGGGATAGTAGCAAAAAGAGGGCACTTCAATGCCCACGTTCTTGCAGGCTTCGATCAGCAGCGACCCCGCTGGGGCCGTAATCTTCTTGCCATCGACAGTGAGTGTTACGTCAGGCATTAGGCTCTCTACGCCAGTACTGGCTCAACGGTGCCCGCCTTCTCAAACGGGCACGGTTTTCCATCCAGGTGATCTTCAAATTCTTTTCTGAACTTCTTCACGAACGCCATAGTGGGCATCGCTGCTGCATCTCCCAGCGGACAGAACGTCTTTCCCAACATGTTTTCAGATAGGTAATAAATATTGTCGATGTCTTTCTTCACTCCCGCACCCGCATGGAAGCGCGTCAACGTCTTCTCAAGCCAGTCCGTGCCTTCGCGGCAGGGAATGCACCAGCCGCAGCTTTCATGACGATAGAATTTCATTGTGCGCAGCGCGAACTTAACTATGCAGGTTGTGTCATCGAGCACGACAACGCCACCGGAGCCCAGCATTGAACCTGCTTTCGCCACCGAGTCGAAGTCCATGGCGATATCGATTTCGTCGGGCGTCAGCACCGGCGTTGATGATCCGCCCGGAACCACAGCTTTCAACTCGCGCCCATTGGGAATACCGCCGCCAACTTCATAGATCATCTTCTTGAGGTTGTAGCCCATCGGCAGCTCGTAGACTCCTGGCTTGTTGAGATGTCCCGCCAGGCAAAACAGGCGCGTGCCACCATTCTTAGGCGTCCCAAGTTTCGCGTACCAATCCGCGCCGCCCAAAATGATGTGGGGCACAGCGGCCAGTGTCTCCGCATTATTAATGACCGTCGGGCCGCCCCACAGGCCGACCACGGCCGGGAACGGCGGACGGATGCGCGGAATGCCGCGCTTGCCTTCGAGTGATTCCATCAGCGCCGATTCCTCGCCCACTTCGTAAGCGCCCGCTCCCCCGTGCCAATAAACATCCAGATCGTATCCGCTGCCGAAAATGTTCTTGCCCAGGAAGCCTTTGGCATAGGCGTCTTTGATCGCCTTCTGCATGATCACCGACAGGTAGCGATACTCGCCGCGGATGTAGATGTAGCCGGTATGCGAACCGACCGCGAGCGCGGCGATCATGACGCCTTCAATGATCGAGTGCGGATCGTGCTCGAAAATCAGGCGGTCCTTGCAGGTGCCGGGCTCGCTCTCGTCGCCGTTGCAGAGCACATATTTCGGCTTGGCCGATTGCTTCGGAACGAAGGACCATTTCATTCCCGCACTGAAGCCAGCGCCGCCCCGTCCGCGCAGTCCGGAGTTCTTCACCTCATTGATGAGGGCGTCCGGTTGCATGGCCAGCGCCTTCTGTACGGCTTTGTAGCCATCCAGTTGGAGATAGCGATCGATATCCGTAGCGCCTAGGCCGAAGCGCTTCGAGATAACGCGGACCTCGTCGGGATGGAAAACTAGAGACGCCATTTTGTAATTTTGTAATCGGGTGATTTGGTAATTTGAGAAACCACAGCGGGAATTCCAGATTACAGAATTACCCGATTACCAAATTACAAAATCGCTACTGCGTTCCCTTCTTCTTGTACTCGTCGAGAATCTCATCCATCTTCGTGTTCGTCAGGTTCTCATGAAAGTCGTAATTCACTTGTGCCGCGGGAGCCCAACTGCACGCGCCAATACATTCGACTTCTTCCAGCGAGAACAAGCCATCTTGCGTAGTGCCTTTGTGGCTAATGCCCAGCTTCTTCTTGCAGTGGTCAAGAATTTCTTCACCGCCGCGCAGCATGCACGCGATATTCGTGCATACCTGAACGTTGTACTTTCCACGCGGTTTGGTGGTCAACATCGAGTAGTAGCTGATCACATTGCGGACTTCGAGTTCGGTGAGGTCCAGCCGCCCCGCCAGTTCCGCGATCACCTCATCGCTCAGATTGCCGACTTCATCCTGCGCGTAGAGCAGCGTGGGCACCAGCGCCGACCGCCGTGTCGGATAGTGCGTCAGCATCTCGGCAAACCGCGTCTCGAATTCTTCGGAGAACTTCATAAATCGAAAATGCCCTACCGGTCTACATCGCCCAGCACGATGTCGATGGACCCGATGGCCGCGACCACGTCGGCAATCAGCTGCCCCTCGCACATCTTGGCCAGTGCCTGGAGGTTCGCGTACGACGGCCCGCGCATGTGCACTCGATACGGCTTGGCCGTGCCATCGCTGACGATGTAATATCCCATCTCGCCGCGCGGAGATTCGATCGCCTGGTAAACCTCGCCCGCCGGAACCGTGAAGCCCTCGGTGATGATCTTGAAATGGTAGATGAGGGCTTCCATCTGGGTTTTCATCTTCTCGCGGTCGGGCAACACGACCTTGGGCGAGTCGGCTTTTATGGGTCCTTCCGGCATTCCCGCCAACGCCTGCTGCACGATTCCGATGGACTCCCGCAATTCGGCAACCCGGCAAAGGTATCGCGCGAACACGTCGCCTTCCGTTCGGACTGGCACGTTGAATTTGAAGTTTTCGTAGCCGGTGTAAGGAGCGTCGCGACGGAGGTCAATATCCACACCGCTGCCGCGCAACGTCGGACCGCATGCGCCCAGCGCAATCGCGTCTTCCGCGCTCAGGTGGCCGACGCCCTTCGTGCGCATCATGAAAATCGGATTTCCGGTCAACAACCCTTCGTATTCATCCACGTTTCCGGGGAAACGGTCGGCGAACTTCTTGACCTTCTCGAAGAAGCCCAGCGGTGGCTCGAGCGCCAGGCCGCCAATGCGGAAATACGACGTCATCATCCGCTGCCCGCTGACCATCTCGAAGAAGCGCAGAACGTCCTCGCGCTCCCGGAAGCAATAAAGAAAGACCGTCATCGCGCCCAGGTCCATGGCATGCGTCCCGAGCCAGACCAGGTGCGAATTGATGCGGGTCAACTCATTCATCAAAACCCGCATCCACTGCGCCCTCGGAGGAATTTCCAGCCCCAGCAATTTCTCCACTGCCAGGCAGTAGCAGAGATTGTTCGTCATGGGGCAGAGGTAATCGATGCGATCCGTGAGCGGCACGACTTGCTGGTAGAACTTGGCTTCGCAGGTTTTCTCGATGCCCGTGTGTAGATATCCAATTTCCGGCTTGAGCCGCACCACAGTTTCGCCGTCAATTTCCAGCACCAAGCGAAGAACTCCGTGCGTCGAGGGATGCTGCGGTCCCATGTTCAGGACCAGAGTGCGATCGTCCGACGTCCGATCTGACGTCAGATCCGGGCCGGGTACGGCGACAGTAGCGGGAGATTGCGTCATGGTCTACCGGTAACCTTCCACCGGATAGTCCTTCCGCAGAGGATGGCCTTCCCAGTCGTCGGGCATCATGATGCGTTGCAGGTTGGGATGTCCGGTGAAGCGCACGCCAAACAGATCGAACACCTCGCGCTCATAGTGGTTGGCGGAGGGCCATACCGACGTGACCGATTCGATCGCCGGACTGGAGCCGTTGAGGCGGGCTTTCAAACGTACGCGTTCTTTGTGGGGAATCGAAAGCAGATGGTAAACCACCTCAAAGCGCGGTTCCGAGGGATACCAGTCCACGCAGGTGAGGTCGCAGAGATAATTGAATGGGCAATCGGCGGAGTCGCGCAAAATCGCGCAAACTTCGCGGATTGTCTCTTTCGCGATCCAGATGGTAATCTCGTCGCGATCGAACTTGACCGCCTCCACCACGGACGCGTTCCACTCCACCAGGCGGGCCAATGCCGGATGCGACTTCAACTGCTCGATATCGGTGATAGGGGGAGCCAGCAGCATCAGAAATTTCCCCGCTTCATGGCGGTCAGGCCCCAGTCGAGCACGCCTTTTTTCCACACATAAAAGAGGCCGACCAGGACGATCGCGATGTACACCATCATCTCCCAGAAGCCAAACATCTTTAGTTCGCGCAGGATGACTGCCCAGGGGTAAAGGAAAACGGCTTCAACGTCGAACAATATAAAGAGCATGGCGACCAGGTAAAATTTGACCGAGAATCGTCCCTGAGCGTCGCCGATGGGCTGAACCCCGCATTCGTAAGGCGACACCTTGGCCCGAGTCGGCTTGTGCTGGCCCACTAGCTGGGAAAGGACGACAATCACGCTCGCAAGGGCTGTGGCGATGCCGAAATGCATCAGGAGGGGCAGGTAGCGAGCGAAATAATTGTCTGGCATAGGAGGAGCTATATATAATTTGCGCCAAGCACAACAGTAAACGTTCTAGATTAGTTTTGGCGGGCGGAAGTGTCAAGCTAAGTACGTGTTTTAACAATAGTTTCATCCGGCGGGGCCTGTCTCCTGAACGGCGACGACGAGACCGGGGAAAGCCTGAAGCGCATGATCTTTGGCTTTAATACCGATATTCGGCACGAAGACACGGTCTACCACGTGCAGAGCGAAGCGCGCGAAGGCGAGCAGTTGCTGCAGACGCAAGTCTTCGTTCGCGGCCGCTGCATCGGGAAGCGCGCGGTTCCCTATGGCTCCGGCGCTCAGAACGTCGGATCGAACGTCGGATCGAACAGCAACGATCAGGATAGAGAGAAGATGCTGCGCGAACTGCATCGCGAGGTGCTCGACGCCATCCGCGATGGCAAGCTCGATTCCATCCTCGATAAGCGGGATACGCCGGAAACGCTGGCGGCGGTGAAAGAGCTTGACCTCGAGTGGATCAATGCCAGGTCGGTGCATTCGAGCGGCGCTTTGACCATGCAGATCCGAGTTACCGACGGAGGCGCCACGGTCCCAGGCGCTCGTCTTACGCTCCGTTTCGCCCGGCCCGACGCCGCGCCCTACTACGCGCAAGTCCTCACCGACGCCAAGGGCAATGCAGAAATGAACGTTCAGGTGGATGAGAAATCGCTCGCTGAAGCCTCCGTACTGGTGCAAGCGAGTTTCGACGGACGAACTGCGACCCGCAAGTTCCAGCTGCGCGAGGCCATTTAGAGACTCATCATTCCAATGAATCTAACGATCAATGGCGAAATCCAGGCTTCATCCGCCGAAACTCTGGGCACGCTGGTCGAGGGGCTTGGCATGAAGCCGGACCGTGTAGCCATCGAACTGAACCGCGAGATTGTGCCCCGCGACCAATGGCCGCAGACGCCGCTGCACGACGGAGACCGGCTGGAAATAGTCCACTTTGTGGGCGGCGGAACGGGATAATCCAGCTCATGTTTGGCAACGTGTTTCGCAACCTGCTAACCTGATTTCTGATGGCCCCGTCGTTCAACGGATAGGACTTCAGTTTCCTAAACTGACTATGCAGGTTCGATTCCTGCCGGGGCTACCAATGCAAAACTTGCCGTTTGTCCGGCCAACGGTTCTTCTCAATCTCTTCGCTATGGTGTACGTACAATGTTTCACGTGGAACACTTTGTGCATGTATATTTGTACTTACAGAGCCGTACGTAAAACGACAGTGTACGAAACGGGTGCCGGGCCCATTCTTGCGGGACGGGACTGCAAGTCGTTGATAATGCTGGGGGTCGAGTGTGGTTAAACAGGCACACGCGGGTAGTTATTACACTGTAAATATTACAGGACTCGTTATTTGGCCGTCGGAGGGCATCCCGGACGCATATTTGGTTACCCGGCAGGGTTAGCGGGCGCGGGAAGCCTGAGGGCTTTACCGACGCGGTCAAAGATCACATGGCTGGGATGACAGGGGGGCGGAGTCCGTGGTGCCCACCCTTCGAAAACCGCGAAGGGTGTGGCAACCTCGGTTGTGGCGGCGGTAGGGTGGGGTCAGCCCCCACCCTGACCTGTCGGGTGTGACTAGCATCACTGACATTCTCCGATCTGGCTACTGAGAATGGCATTTGTAATTTCTCTCGCCTCCCCGAAGCGCTGTTCCCGCCGGTTGAGACGCACATCCGCTCAGGCGAGAGCACCATTTCGAATCGCGGTGTTATGACTGGTAATTTCAGGGCCTTCAAGATGGGAAAGCTTCGTCTAACTAACGCACTCGCTGGGTTTCTAGCCATTGCCTTCGCATGTTCCTGTTCGAGTTCCGCACCGCCCGCACCGCCAATTTCCGTGCAGGTATCGGCTTCGGCGACACAAACCGATCAGGGTAAATCGGTAAGCATGACGGCCACCGTCACCAACGATTTTTCGGCGCGTGGCGTTTCGTGGAGTCTGACCGGGCCGGGGTCGCTGACCAGTCAGTCCAGCTTTTCAGTCACCTATGCTGCGCCCTCAAATGGCTCGGGTGTGCAGAGCGCGACCATCACTGCAACGTCGGTCGCGGACAACACGAAGACAGCATCGGTAAAGATCGCCATCAACCCTTTGCCATCCATCACGACTGCTTCCTTGCCCGGCGGTTCGGCAGGAACCGCTTACAGTCAGACAGTCAACGAGTCAGGCGGGACGCCGCCCTTCGCATGGTCTATTCTTTACGGAGCACTGCCGAACGGACTGAGCCTCGCCGCCAACACCGGCTCGATCAGCGGCACGCCACCACAAGGAGGTACCTGGTATTTCTGGGTGCAACTCACCGATGGTGCGGGTGTGACAGCCGGGCAACCTTTTCTGAGCATCGAGGTGCTGCCAAACATTACGGCGGGCAACCCAGTGCCATTTCTTAACCAGCCACTGGTGCCAAGCGCTGTCTCGCCCGGTGGGCCGCAATTTACCTTGACCGTGAATGGAACCGGCTTTCTTCCGACCTCGACTGTCGACTTCAACGGAACCGCGCTCGCGACAACTTTCGTAAGCAACAAGCAACTGACTGCCGTGGTGCCCGCCGCCGATATCGCCACAGCCGCGACTGCTTCCATCACGGTTGTGAATGCGTCCCCGGGTGGTGGAAGCTCGAATGCCGTCTACTTTCCCGTGTCGACGCCGGAGGCGAGCGTGACGTTCTCACCCGCCACCGGATCTCCTCTCCCTATTGAAGTGGCGGACTACGTTGTAGTGGGCGACTTTCGGGGCCAAGGAAAACCCGATCTGGCGATTGCGCAAAACGGCAATGCGGTGTACGTCTACCTCGCCAACGGCGATGGCACGTTCACGCAGGCATCCGGTTCGCCGGTTTTCGTGCCGCGACCGCCATATGATAACGAGCCAAACCCGATAATGAACTTCCTCGCCACAGGAGATTTCAATAACAGCGGAAAGCTTGGCTTAGCTGTGGCGAACTTCATGGAAGACAATGTGCCGATCCTGTTGGGCAATGGAGACGGAACGTTTACGATTCCGACTTCATTTGTCTACAGCGGCGGCCTCTACACCAACACTCTCGCAGTTGGGGATTTTCTTGGAAATGGCAATCTCGACTTGACCGTAGCCAACTCGCCAAGCGGCCTGCCGATCGACATCGTGCTTGGTTGCGGAGATGGCGCATTCAATCAGGGGCCGGTCTCGGCGAATGGCAATTTGGCCAGCGCATACATGCCGGCGGTTGGCGATTTCAACGGCGACGGCAAACTCGACATCGCAGTCACTGGAGGAGGATACGGACTCCAGACCGTAAACGCAGTGACGATCCTGCTGGGGAATGGAGACGGGACCTTCAGTCTTGCTCAAAACTCGACTTTTGCGACGGGTTCCAATCCCTGGGCAATCGTCGCGGCTGATTTTAACGGCGATGGAAAACTCGATCTTGTCATCGCGAACGAGGGCGGCAGCACCCTGACCATTCTGCTCGGAAACGGCGACGGAACCTTCACGCCCGCCACCGGCTCGCCGGTTCCCGTCGGAAGCGGCCCGTACGCGCTCGCCGCCGCCGATCTCAATAGCGACGGTAAACTCGATCTCGTGGTCGCAAACCAGAACGATAGCACTCTGACAATTCTGCTCGGAAACGGCGATGGCACGTTCACGCCCGCCTCTGGTTCGCCCATTGCCTTAGGTGCGGGGCCGGACTCGGTCGCAGTTGGCGACTTCAACGGCAGCGGACGTCTCGGCATCGCCGTCGCGACAGAATCCAACGTCATCGTTCTGGTGCAGCAGCCATAACCGGCAGCTTCATTGAGTTCCACCGACCACCATATTTGATTAAGGCGACGGACAGGAGTTGTCCGCCCTACACGCAGCCCCAAGTGAGTCACTGCTAAGCGCCGCCCCGCTGCCGTATAATAAAAACCACTGTGCTCAAGTACTCAATCGTAGTTCCTCTCCATAACGAACAGGAGAACGTCACCGACCTGTACGCTCGGCTTAAGTCTGTGATGGAAGCGAGCGGCGAGACTTTTGAGATGGTGCTGGTCGATGACGGCTCGATCGATGGCACGTTCAACCTGCTGCGCGAGATTGCCGCCGTTGACAGCCGCGTGACGGTCGTCAAGCTGCGCCGCAATTTTGGACAGACTGCCGGGCTTGCTGCCGGATTCGACCACGCGCGCGGCGAATATATCATCGCGATGGACGGCGATCTGCAGCATGATCCCGCCGACATCCCGTTGTTCCTCGAGAAAATTGCCGAGGGTTACGACATCGTCAGCGGCTGGCGCAAGAATCGCGTCGACAATTTCTGGCTGCGCCGTATTCCTTCGCGCTGCGCCAACTGGCTGATGGCCAAGTTGAGCGGCGTCGACATACACGACTTTGGCACCACGTTTAAAGCCTATCGCCGCGACATCCTGGGGCAGATTCCGCTCTACGGAGAACTTCACCGCTTCATCCCGGCTCTGGCTTCGTGGCACGGCGCGTCGATCGTCGAAGTCCCGATTAAGAACATAAACCGGGAGCGCGGCACTTCGCATTACGGAATCTCGCGGACTTTTCGCGTCTTCTTCGACCTCATCACCATCCGATTCCTGCTCAAGTATCTTTCGCGGCCGCTGCACTTTTTCGGTACGCTGGGGATGTTCAGTATTTTTGCGGGCAGCGCCGTTTCTTTCTGGCTGATCTTGCAGAAGCTTCTGCATCACACCGACATCATGTACCAGCACGGGCCGCTGATGGTGTTCTCCATGGTGCTGTTACTCGCGGGACTCAATATGCTCGCTGTCGGCTTGCTCGGAGAAATGCAGGTGCGCCATTATCACGAGCCCACTCAGCGGGCTCCCTACTCGGTCGATCGCGTTCTGCGGGCGCAGAGCGAAGAGAGCACCATCTCGGAATGATTGCAGAGGTCAGATTGCAGAGGTGAAAACCAAGCCTGCTGTTGGGATCTGAGATTCTCACTTCTGCAATCTAACCTCTCACCTCGACCTTCCCTTGACCTATCCCTCATCACAAGTTTCCGTGACCTCTACAATTGACCGCTCCCCGTCACTGGCATGACAATTACTGTACAGGCCAAGCCAGCCTCCGAGGCGCTATAATGCCAACCGCCGCTATGCCAACAACCCAACTCGAATTGCGTCTTGCCAGCCGGATGTCGCGGCTCGGTACTGAAACCGCTTTTGAAGTTCTGAACCGCGCGCGAGCGCTGGAAAAACAGGGCAAAGAGATCGTTCACCTGGAGATTGGAGAGCCGGACTTCGACACGCCCGCCAACGTCATCCAGGCCGGAGTCGACGCGCTCCACATGGGATGGACGCACTACGGCCCCGCCGCCGGTCTGCCCGACCTGCGCCAGGCCATCGCTGACTATGTCAGCCGCACTCGTAGAGTCCCGGTTTCTAGCGATGAGGTGGTTGTTGTCCCTGGGGGCAAGCCGATTATTTTCTTTACGATCCTGGCATTGATTGATGCGGGAGATGAAGTCATCTATCCGAATCCTGGATTCCCCATCTACGAGTCCATGATCAACTATTCGCTGGGCAAGGCGATCCCGATTCCGCTGCGCGAAGAGCGCGACTTTTCTGTTGACGTCAAAGAACTGGCTTCGCTGATCACCGACCGGACGAAGTTGATCATCCTGAACTCGCCGCATAACCCGACCGGCGGCGTGCTCACTAAGAAAGATGTTCTCGAAATCGCCGAGGCGATCGGCGACCGCAACATCCTTATTCTGTCGGACGAGATCTATAGCCGCCTCATCTTCGAGGGTGAACACTTCTCTATCATGAGCGTACCGGGTTTCAAGGAGCGGACCATTCTGCTTGACGGCTTCTCCAAGACTTACGCCATGACGGGATGGCGCATGGGCTACGGCGTCATGCGTCCGGATCTGGCCGTGCACATTGCGCGGCTTATGACCAACTCGACCTCCTGCACTGCCAGCTTCACGCAGGTTGCGGGAATTGAGGCGCTGCGTGGCGATCAGTCGTCGGTCGACAAAATGAGCGCCGAGTTTAAGCGGCGGCGCGATGCTTTCGTGGCCGGGCTGAATAAGATTAAAGGCTTCTCTTGCCGTGTGCCGAAAGGCGCGTTCTACGTTTTCCCCAACATTATGAAGACGGGCTGGCCTTCGAAGAAACTGGCCGACGCGCTGCTTGAACAAGCTGGTGTGGCTTGCCTTTCCGGCACGGCGTTTGGCGAATACGGGGAAGGCTATTTGCGCTTCAGCGTCGCCAACTCGCTGGAGAACCTGGTCACCGCGTTGCTGCGGATTGAAGACTGGGTGGGGAAGAACGTGCGCTGATCCAGCGGGGAAATCTCACATGAACGAGGCCGAAAAGCCACCAGGGAAAGCTGCCTTCGAAATCAAGAAAGGCCCCAGGCAGGTGATGACTCTCAGCGAGAAGGACGTGGAGAGGTATCTCGATCCTGCAAAGCTCATCGATGGACTTGAAGACGGCTTCCGCAGTCTCGAGTTGGGAGAGGTGCAATCCCCACCCCGGTCGCAGCTGTCGGTTGTCGGGAAGGGTTTCTGCCTTACTATGCCAGCCTGGCGGCCCGGCATGCAGCTGACTGTCAAGATCGTCAACGTCTTCGACGGCAACCTGCAAATCGGCTTGCCGAACCACCTGGCCCTGATTAGCCTATTCGATCCCGATACAGGCGCAACCTCCTGCATCATGGATGGCACTTACATTACGGCTATCCGAACCGCTGCCGCCGCTGCTCTTTCAGTTCGCCTGCTGAGCCGTGCCGGATCTCGGATCGCCACGGTGATCGGTACGGGTGTTCAGGGGCGTCAACACTTGCGATTGCTCCCTTTGATCCGGAATTTCGATCGCATCAACGTCTGCTCGTTACGTTTCGAAGAGGCTCAGAAGCTTGCGACACAAAGCAAAATCGCATGTGCGACCGCGGACCGGGAGAAGGCTGTGCGTGAGTCGGACGTTGTGTGCCTGGCAACTCATTCGCCTGAGCCGGTGATCGATTCTGGTTGGGTGAAGCCCGGAACCCATGTGACCTCCGTGGGATTTCACCCCCCGAATGGAGAACTGCCTAAGGACTTAGCGAGAGCGCATCGCCTCTTTGTCGAGACGCTCGATGCTTTTCAGCCCGCTCCAGTCGGGTGCAGCGACCTCGCTGATTTAGATATCTCGACGGGAACGACTCTTGGAGCCGTTGCTCTTGATCGGAAGGTGGGTCGCCGAAGCGACGATGAGATCACAGTGTACAAGGCGATGGGTGTGGCTATGGAGGATATGGTTGCTGCCAATCTCGCTTTCCAGAGGGCCAAGCAGGACGGCGGCGGAAATGTTATGGCCTGGTGATGGCTGCAGCCGAGACAATTCACAAGCGGAATCAAACCCCAAAAGCGCCGCGACCTCCGCGGTTCAACCCTTCGCCTTCATCTCCAGTTGACAATCCGCTGGCCAGAATTCGTGTAAACTTCTGCCGCTATGACAAACATCGAACAGCATCCCGCCGGTTCGTTTTGCTGGATTGAACTCCACACCTCCGACCAGTCTGCCGCCAAGAGTTTCTACGGTTCTCTGTTTGGCTGGGAGGCGCATGACAATCCGATGGGCCCGAACGATTTTTACACCGAATTCAAACTCCAGGGCCGTGAAGCCGCCGCTGGATGCACTCTGCGCCCCGAGGAGCGGTCGCAGGGCGTTCCTCCGCACTGGATGATTTACATCACGGTCGAGAGCGCTGACGCATCCGCCGCGAAAGCGCAGCAACTAGGCGGCAAAGTCTTTGCCCCAGCTTTTGATGTCATGGATGCCGGCCGCATGGCGATCGTCCAGGACCCGACCGGCGCGGTTTTCTGCGTCTGGCAGGCAAAGAAAAATGCCGGAATCAGAATCGCCCACGTTCACGGTACACTCTGCTGGGCCGATCTGAGCACGCCCGACGCAAAACGCGCGTCTGACTTTTACTCAGGCCTTTTCGGGTGGCAGTTGATCACTGACCCCAAAGATCCGACCGGCTACCTGCACATCAAGAACGGCGAGCACCACATCGGAGGCATCCCCCCCGCAGCGCATCGGCAGCCTGGAGTGCCGCCGCACTGGATGGCCTATTTCCAGGTCGATGATGTGGATGCTACGGCGAACAAAGCGAAAGAGATGGGTGCGAAGTTATACCTCCCGCCGATGACAATGGAAGGAGTCGGTCGCATGTCGGTGATCGCCGATCCGCAAGGCGCCGTGTTTGCGATCTTCAAATCGGCGCGCTAGTGCGGTGTTGCGTGGAATAGGTCGATACAATCTGTATTTATTTCGTGGTAGCGTCACGCCCCCCTGTGATCCCGCTCACTGAAGCCTGCGACGGCGCCGGTTACGCTCAACCTGTAAGCCTATGCGCCGTTTCCCGCCCTGCCTAATGCGCGGCGTCCGCGAAGGAGCAACCCCATGTCTATTCAGAATTCGACCACCGGCGAAGTTCTGCGTTCCTACAGCATTGACGAACTGAAACAGCAGGCTACATTGATGAGGGGCTACGATCTGGCCGCACTATGCGCAGCCACTTCCGGACACGCCGGCGGCACGCTTTCGATCATGGACATCACCGCCGCGCTCTACCTTCGCGTCGCTGACCACGATCCCAAGAATCCCAACTGGCCCGACCGTGATCGCATCGTCTGGTCGACTGGCCATAAGGCGCCCAGCCTTTATCTTGGTTTAGCCTTCGCCGGGTTCTGCCCGAAAGAAGATGTTGCCCTCCTGCGCAAACTCTATTCGCCGTATCAGGGGCATCCGCACTGGCTGAAGCTGCTGGGCGTCGAAGTCTCCACCGGATCGCTTGGCCAGGGCCTGAGTATCGCCGTCGGCATCGCTCTTGCCGCCAGGCTGGATCAGAAAAATCATCGCGTCTTCTGCATCATGGGAGACGGCGAGCAGCAGGAAGGCCAGATCTGGGAAGCTGCGATGGAAGCGGGCCACTTTAAGCTCGACAACCTGATCGGCATCGTCGACCGCAACCGCCTGCAGATCGACGGCTGGGTGAAAGACGTCATGAACGTCGAGCCGCTCGAAGATAAATATCGCAGCTTCGGATGGGACGTTGTCACCATCGACGGACACGACATGAAGCAGGTCGTCGAAGCGCTGGAGAATGCCAAAGCGAAAGCCGGATCGGGCAAGCCCACAGTCATCATTGCCGACACCGTCAAAGGAAAAGGCGTCAGCTTCATGGAGAATGTTGCCGGATGGCACGGCAAAGCGCCCAACCGCGAAGAGTTAGGCAAGGCATTGGAGGAGCTCGGCCTCGACGGCCAGATTCCGGTCGAGCAACTCTTCGCCCACGCCCGGCAATATCAAGCCGAAGTCGAGCGCAAACTCGAAGCCAAGATGCCCAAGTTTCATCGCAACTACTGGTGGAACGCCAGCGAAAACATGAAAGTCCAGATGAAGCCCACGCGCCTGGGCTTCGGCCAGTCGCTCGCAGCCAATGGCGACGATCCTCGTGTAGTCTGCTTCGGCCTGGATATTTCCGGCTCCATCACCATCAGCGAGTTCTACGCCAACAAACCCGAGCGCAAATCACGCTGGTTCAGCATGGGCATCGCCGAGCAGTCTGCCACTTCGGCTGGCGCGGGACTTGCCAAAGAAGGGAAGCTTCCCGTCTTTGGCACCTACGCGACCTTTGCCGCTGCCCGCAATCTCGACCAGATCCGTACATCGATCTGCTATGGCAATTTCAACGTGCTGATCGCCGGCGCTCACGGCGGTGTCAGCGTCGGGCCCGACGGTGCCACCCACCAGGCACTCGAAGATCTGTTCGCCATGTGCGGACTGCCGAACATGAGCGTGGTTGTCCCCTGCGACATGGTCGAGACTCGCAAAGCCACCGACTACTTGCTGCTCAAGCATGTTGGCCCGAAGTACATTCGCTTTGCGCGCGAAGCCACGCCGATCGTCACCGACGAAAAGACGCCGTTCGCCTTCGGCAAAGCGAACGTGATTCGCCTGCGTGGCGAGGCCGCAAATTTCATCGATGCGTTCGAAACGAAGCTGGAATCCGAATACGGCGACGAGTGCGAAGATCTGACCATCGTCGCCTGCGGTCCCATGGTGCCCGAGGCCATGCGAGCGGCCTGGATATTAAAGCAAGATTTCGGGTACGAAACCCGTGTCCTCAACTTGCACACCCTCAAGCCGCTCGACAGCGAAGCCATCGTGCGAGCCGCCCGCGACACCAGCGTCGTCGTGACCGCCGAAGAGCACCAGATCGGCGCGCTGGCGTGGCCCGTCGCAAATGCCATCACGCAGTCGGCCGAGATCTACGGCATTCCAGTGATTACGGGGGCGATTGGCGTCAAGGATCGCTTCGGAGACTCCGGCGCTCCCTGGGAGCTGATCAAGGAATTCGAAGTCTCCGCCGAACATATCGCCGCCAAGGCAGTGGAGTTGATGGGGGTGAAGAAGTCGCGTTCGGGAGAGCCGGTTGCCGAGGTACATGTGGTGGGGACGAAGTAAGTACAAGATTCGGCGTGTTGCGCGAGGGTGTCCTTTTGTTGTATATACAGTGTAGATACAGTGATGCTATACTGTGTATTGTCCGGAAGGATGCTTCGTTGATGAAGACGCAGATGGTTAAGTGGGGCAACAGTCTAGCCGTACGCATTCCCAAGCCGGTGGTTGAGGAAGCCAAGCTCAAGGAAGGCGATTCGCTGGAGATTGAAGTCGCCGCCGAAGGCCGCGTCGAACTGCGCCGGCCAACGAAAATTCCCACGCTGTCGCAACTCGTTTCCCAGATCACTCCAGAGAATCGCTACTCCGAGATCTCAGTCGGCCGGGAAGTAGGGAAGGAAGTTGTCGAATGGTGACTTGGTGAGTCCCTACGTTCCCGAAGCGGGGGACATCGTAATGATGGACTTCGATCCGCAAGTTGGCCGCGAGCAGGCCAAACGACGCCCCGCATTGGTGCTTACCGATCTGCGCTACAACCGCGCCAGCGGCCTCGCCATAGTTTGTCCGCTTACGAGCAAGCGTAAACCCTACCCATTCGCCTTGCCCATCACCGTTGACCAAGTGGAGGGAGCGGTTCTCGTGGACCAGTTGAAGAGCATGGATTGGGCTGGCCGCAAGGCGAAATTCCAATCCAAGGCTGAGGCCGAGTTAGTTACGAAAGTCCGGCAGTATATTGCGGTTCTGCTTGGGCTTCGCTGACATGCTCCACAGCCGGCTCCGATCGCCGTTTGCCTGACCGACGCCCTGGATGGTACAACCCTCCCTAGGCTCCGCTCGTGAAAACGTTCGTGAAAAAGATCGCCGTTGTTTTCCTCCTGGCTCTTTCCGCGCTGCTTGTCGTTTTCGTGGTCGCACGCGCTGCCGATCGCGCGCGCCGCATCAATCTCCCGACCAGTAAGAGCCTGACCCTGCCCGTCCCCGGATACCTGGCCCGCACCAACAGCTTTCCCGCGACCATTGCCCTCGGTCCTGACGGCCGCTACGCCGCATTGCTCAATCAGGGATACGGCACGCAGGAGTCGGGCGCGCGCCAATCGATCGCCATTCTCGATCTCAGCAACAATCAGTTGCACGACTTTCCCGACGACCGCCTGAGCGACGAGTATTCCACTCGCCAAAGCTACTTCATCGGCCTTGCGTTTTCGAGCGATGGCAAACATCTCTACGCCTCAATGGGATCGATCACCGATCCTACCGGCGAGAAGCCGAAGAGCACCGGCAACGGCATCGCGGTCTACAAGTTCGCGGCGGGTCAAGTCACACCCGAGCGCTTCATCAAGATTGCGCCCCAGCCCATCGCCGAAGGAAAAGAGGTCGCGTTCGGCTTGCGCAAGACTCCCGCCGGAACCGCGCTCCCATATCCAGCGGGATTCGCGGTTCTTCCGGGACCGAAGGGCGACCGACTGCTGATCGCGAATAATCTTTCCGACAATGTGGTAATGCTAGATGTCGCCTCCGGACAAATTGAAAAGTCGTTCACGCTACGGCGCAAGAAATTCGATCATGACCAATTTGTCCCCACCGAGTATCCGTATACGGTGATCGCCAATAAAGCGGAAACCAAAGCCTGGGTCAGCTTATGGAATAGCTCCGCGATTGTGGAATTGGATCTAGCGACGGGGGATGTATCTCGATCCACGCGTATTGGTCTGTGGAAACATGATGATCCCAACGCTCCCAGTCCGCATCCCACGGCGATGCTGCTGAGCCCCAATGAGGAAACGCTTTACGTCGCGCTCGCTAACGCCGATTACATAGCGGCCGTCGATCTGAGAGTCGTCGATATGGCGTGGACGCTTTATCACAGCAGTCTCAAAGACCCCGGGTCAGTCATACAAGCCATCGCCCTTTCACCCGATGGCAAGTATCTCTACGCGGCCTGTGCTTCGCTCGACGCAATTGCCGTATTCAAAGTCAAGGATCTGCCAAAACTACACGGCGGCGGCAACTACATCGGGGCCATCGATGAAGAGCCTATCGGTTTCATCCCCACCGAGTGGTATCCCAGCGCGCTCGCCATCGCGGGCAACGACCTCCTTATCGCCACCGCCAAGGGTGAAAGCAGCGGCCCCAACAACATGCAGGGCACGCTGAAAGGTGAACGCAAACGAAAGGAACATCCTTACATTCCAACTTTGATCGGTGGCTCTATCCAGCGCCTGAGCCTTGCCGACATCGACAAGAATCTGGACGCCTACACACACCAGGTCGAGGAAGACAATCTTCTGAACGCCGACGGCGGCAGGTTCGAATTCGCCGGTGGGAAAAATCCCATCCACCACGTGATCTACGTTCTGAAAGAGAATCGCACCTACGATCAGATCCTCGGCGACCTACCCATAGGTGACGGCGATCCATCGCTCACCATGTACGGTGCCGACATCACGCCCAACGAGCACAAGCTCGCATTGCAGTTCGGGGTGCTCGATAATTTCTACGATAGCGGAGAAGTTTCCGGCGACGGGCACCTCTGGTCGACCGCTTCCACTACGTCGGACTACAACGAGAAGACGTGGCCCATCGGCTATCGCAGCAAGGAACGCACCTACGATTCCGGCGGCGCCGTAGCCGAAGAATTTCCGCTCGAGCAGGGAATCCCCGACGTGGACGACCCCGGCACCGGGTTCCTTTGGGACAACCTCGCGAAAAAAGGCTTTACCTATCGCATCTACGGAGAATTTGTCGCCGCCGTGTGGTGCAAGAACGAAAAAGCAGAATCGCCGAAGCAAGGAACACCGTCTCCGAGTTCGGCGACGTGTCCGGTTCCAGAAATCAAGAAAGGCGATCCTCTACCGCCGAACATCGGCAACCCACGGGGCGGGCCGAGCCCGTGGCCGTGGGCGATTCCGCAGATGAAGCGCATGCGCCCGACGAAAGCCGCGCTGCGCGATCACTACGATCCGCTTTTCCCAGATTTCGAAACCGATTATCCCGACCAACTCCGCGCCGACGAATTCCTCCGTGAATTCGATGAGTTCGTGAAAGCGAAGGGAACTTCTAAAGAGCTGCCACAGTTCACGCTGCTCTACCTGCCCGACGACCACACGGGAGGCACGCGTCCGGGCAAGCCAACTCCGCAGGCCTCGGTCGCCGACAACGACCTGGCGCTCGGCCGCGTGGTAGACGCCGTCTCCCACAGTCCGTACTGGGATGACACTGCCATCTTCGTGATCGAAGACGATGCTCAGGACGGCGCGGACCACGTCGATGCGCACCGGTCCATCGCTTTCGTGGTCAGCAAATACTCGCCGCGCACGCCGCAGCCGTTTGTCGACCATAACTTCTACACGACCGTTAGCATGATCCACACTATGGAAGCTTTGCTCGGCCTTCCTCCGATGAACCTGTTCGACGCGCACGCGCCACTCATGGCGCGGCTGTTGGCGGGTCCAGGAACGCAGCCGCCATATCAGGTTGATGACAAGAATCTGCGCAACGGCCTCATTTATAGAGTGAACGAAAAGAACGCGGCGGGAGCGAAGGAATCGTCGCAGATGAACTTCTCGAAGCCCGATGCGGCGGATACAAAAATGCTGAATGCGATCCTGTGGCAAGATGCGAAGGGCAACGTGTTAATGCCTGATACAAGCCATTCACATCCCGACCCATAGAGCTGATTTAGAATGCCATCGTGGGCTCTCCGATCCAGTGCACCAACCTGCGCAAAACGTACGACGGCAAGGTAGAAGCCGTCCGCGGCGTCAGCCTGCAAATCGAGGCCGGCCAATGCTTCGGACTCCTCGGGCCGAACGGAGCAGGGAAGACCACGACGATTGAAATCCTCGAGGGCCTGCTCGCACCAACTTCCGGCGAGGTCCGCATCTTCGGACACACCTGGAAGGACAACCCGCGGCAGTTGCGCGAGTGGATCGGCATCTCGCTGCAGGAAACGCGGCTGTCGGAAAAACTGAACGTCCGCGAAACCATCGAACTCTTCGCCAGCTTCTACAGCGAACCGCGCCCGGCCGCCGAGGTTCTCGAAGACCTCGAACTCACCGAGAAGGCCGACTCCTGGGTCGGCAAACTTTCCGGCGGCCAGAAGCAGCGCCTGGCTGTCGCCACCGCGCTGGTCGGCAATCCGCGCATACTTTTTCTTGACGAGCCCACCACCGGACTCGATCCCCAAAGCCGGCGCCAGCTTTGGGACATCATCCGCGCCTTCCAGAAAAAAGGCGGGACTGTCCTGCTCACCACGCACTACATGGACGAGGCCGAGCGCCTCTGCGATCGCCTAGCCATCGTCGATCACGGCCAGATCATCGCCGAAGGAACGCCTTCCGGCCTTATCGATCGCCTGGGCGGCCATCACGTGGTCGAGTTCCAGATCGATGACCATGGCAAGCGCAACGCAAACGGCCATGAGACCGAATTGTGGCGCGCATTGCCGAGCGTCGAATCCGTGCGCTGCGAGGAAGATCATGAGGAAAACATGGTCTGCCTTAATGTGCGCGAACCGCA
Organism: Terriglobales bacterium; assembly: GCA_049520095.1. Taxonomy (GTDB): domain Bacteria; phylum Acidobacteriota; class Terriglobia; order Terriglobales; family Acidobacteriaceae; genus Acidiflorens. The sequence goes on along the minus strand of JBEKQC010000002.1, from coordinate 34,839 downwards.
TCTCACCATTCCCGCGCTGCTCGCGGCGATCAATCAGCAAGGTCATCGACTCGAACACCTGAGCACGCGCCAGGCCAGCCTCGAAGACGTCTTCGTACAACTTACCGGTCGTCACCTGCGAGAAGACTGAATGGCAACCACAGAAACCAACGCGCCAATAATAGAGGACAAGGAGAATCGGCTACCCGCGCCGCCGCGGCGCCATAACGGCCGCTGGTCCGGATACCGCCATCTGCTTTGGGCGCGCATACTCGAACTCAAACGCGAGCCCGAAGTCGTATTCTGGGTTTTCATCTTTCCCTTGCTGCTGGCGGCAGGCCTGGGCATCGCCTTTCGAAACAAGCCCGCGGACATCACCTCGGTCGTCATCATCGACGGCGCGGGCGCGCAGAAAACGCTAGCCATGCTCGAGAACTCGGCTAAGATCTCGTCCGCGCATTCCGCCATCCGAGCCACCGTGCTTGATCGCGAGGGCGCGCTCAAGGGCTTTCATTTCGGCAAGTTCGATCTGGCGATCGAAGCGAATCCCGACGGCAGCTACACTTATTATTACGATCCGGCGCGTCCGGAGAGCGTGCTTTCGCGCGCTGAAATCGACGGCGCGCTCCAAGCGGCTGCTGGACGCAAAGATGCGCTCTTAACTTCCTCCCAATCATCCAGCGAACCTGGATCCCGCTACATCGACTTCCTCATTCCCGGACTACTGGGGATGAACCTGATGAACTCCGGCATGTGGGGAGTCGGCTTCGCGCTGGTAGAAATGCGCCAACGCAAACTGTTGAAGCGCTTCGTCGCCACTCCTATGCGCCGCAGCGATTTCCTTCTAGCCTTAACCAGCAGCCGTTTGGTGCTGATGGTAATTGAAGTTGGACTGCTCTTAGGTTTCGGCGTGCTGGTTTTTCACATGCGAGTCCAGGGATCGATTCTGTCGGTCATCCTGCTGGGATCGCTCGGAGCGATAGCTTTCGGCGGCGTGGGCCTGCTAACCGCCTGCCGCGCGCAGAAAATCGAGAGCGTCTCTGGCCTCATCAACCTGGTCATGATGCCGATGTGGATTTTCTCCGGTGTCTTTTTTTCCTACGATAGATTTCCGGCAATCGCGCATCCCTTCATCAAAGCCCTCCCGCTAACCGCGCTCAATGACGCGCTGCGAGCCACGATCACCGAAGGGGCTTCGCTGGGCTCGCAGTCGGGGCGGCTGCTGGTGCTCGCGATTTGGGGCGGCGTCTCGTTCATTCTTGCGCTGCGCTGGTTTCGCTGGACGTAGAGTAGCTCTCAGCTGTCAGTTCTCGGCTCTCTAACTGTGCGTCACTGGTACGACGCAGACTCTAGTGCTTCATTAAACTTCCGACCACTCCGCCCAATGAATCCTGCCACGCGTGGACGATCATTCCAGGGCGGACCGTTCCACGCCAATAGGCCAGAATCCCGAACATTGCTCCGAACAGGCCGATCAGAATCACCATCCGGAAGCCCTGGTAGGCGTGCGCCGCGCCGAACGCTGCGGCAGAAATGACAATGCCGGCAGGAGCGCTCTTAGTCAGGGCCATGAATTGCCGCTGCAGGTAACCTCGAAAGATCGTCTCCTCGCAAATACCGGCGGTAACTGAGAGCGCTATCCATAGTGTTATTTCAATACCCCCATGCGGGAAGATGAACTGCATATTGGGACCGTGCGCATCGACGCGCAGGAGCCGGCCAAATACCCAAAGCAGCGCCAACGCAACGACCCAGAACCCAGCGCCAATTCCAATATCCCGCAGCACCTGGCGGGCGGAACGCCAATGATCTCCGAGAACGAGGAGGACAGACGCGCCATTCCGTCGCACGCCCACCAGTACAAGCGCGAAGAAGAACCACTCCACGAAGATGGTGACCAAATAAACGCGCACGCGGTTCGGATTAGCCGCCGACCTCGCTTGATCTGCGAGAATCTTTGCCCCGAGCGTCCAAGCGGTGAACGCGGCGAGCATCAAAATCGTGTGGAGGGGGCTGGCGACTTGGGGATAGCGGTCCGATGTGGACTGAGCCAGGGGGGAAGTCTGCATGATTACCTCATCCGGTCGGGAGGCCAATTTCGAGCATTCTATCAGGCGCTTGGAAGCCGCGACCGTATGATGTTTTGTGGTGGTTGCGGAAGTCATAGGCCCCGCCCAAGCGAAGCTTTTACGGGTTACCGGCTTACTAACGCGGGGTTTTACCCCCCCCCCCCCCCAGAATTGCCGCAAGATATTCAAAATAAAGGAGATAGCTCTAAATATTCCAGAACAAACGACTTAGCTTGTCAAAGAGCGTTGAAAATGGCTTTGGGGCAGCTTCGAGGTGCGCCTTGGTGCGCGGCACATCTCGGAACTGCCCCATTTGGGGATCATTGTCTCGCAGGATGGGGTTCGGAGTCTGTGATGGGGCACACGGGTTGTTTGTGATAATTGCGGCAATGGGTGTGGATGATCGATTATGCGACGACGGAGACTTCGCCGTGGGCATTATTCTTGCGCGCTGGTCGCACCGAAATCTCTACGTCTTGCGCCAGAGCGGTAAGAAAATCCATAAGGCGCTCGACGGAGAAACTGCCTGAACGATTGCGCATCAACAAAGAGACGTGCGGCTGTTTGATGCCGAGGATTTTGCCGGCCTCGGCTTGCGTTAGGTTGCGTCTCTTGACGAGGCGGTAAATCTGGAGCGTAAGCTTTGCTTTTAAGAGCTTCTGTTCGGCGTGTGGAAGGCCAAGGTCGGCAAAAACATTGCCGGTGCTCTTATCCGGCTTTATCGGACTGCGTTTCTTCGCCACCATACAATTGTATGCATAGTTGCATGTACAGTCAGGAAGCTGTGATTAGGGAAATCAAAAGCCCCGCCCAAGCGAAGCTTGGACGGGCCACCCGCCCGGGGAGGTACGCGCCTACCGCCTACTGCCCGAGGAGGCAACCGCGATGAAAGACTCGATGGCCTCTTCGAGCGCTGGCCTGAGCTTGCTTGTCACGACGGGCCATTCCGACGCTCGAAACGGAGTGGCTTGGCTTGCCCCATCCAGGAAGGATGGTGTCACAGCTCCGAGTGGGCCGATTTGCTGCATCGCCTGCTGTCGTCCGCGAGCCGTGGGAGTTGGGGCGTGTCCCATCACCCGCCCGACAGCGTCTTTCCTGGTGAAAAATTGGACGTCCGGTATTACCGGAATCCCGCTGTCCGTGATCGTCTGATAGTAAGGTATCATCGCGAATTTGTCGTCGCGGGCTGGCTTGGGTGGCTCGGGCTGCGGCGGGCCCATGGTCACTGTGACGGTGTATCTCCGCTCTTCACAAAGCGTGACTTGGAGGATGTGTATTGTTCTGCCGAAGGCGTCGGCCTGCTCAATGCTCAACCCCACTCCCCCAAGTGGGACGTAAGATCCATTGTGGGGTATGGGAATTTTCAAGTTTGGCCCGCTGGAGCTGCGAACGATGTTGCATGCTGGGAGTCCTGCGTTGTTAATAAAGGCGGACACCTTTCCCAATTCGGCCTCTAGCCACATTTGGAACGCGTTCTTGGTCCTCTCCAACATCTCGGCTTCTTGTTCGCGTGCGGTTCGATTCTCTGTAGCAACGCGGATTCTCTCCTGCGCCTTGCGCTGTAGGTCTTGAAGTCCTGCGAGCGCCTGTCGGCTCAGAGGTAGCATTTGCGCCTCCTTCTCCCAAGTTTCAATGCTTGCGAGACGGCGCTCGACGTCGGCCATGCTTTTCAACCGGTTTGACAGCGGACAAATCATCTCCCTCAAAAGCGAATAGAGTAGCTGGTGGCGTTCGCCTTGCAGGAGGATCGTGTTGTATTGTCGATCGTCTAGCCTTTCCCGCGGCAGAGTCACCCCACCCGATATCATGTAATACAAAACCTTACCTAGCGAGTAAACGTCTGCGGCCGGTGTAACATCCAGTTGACCACCGTCCTCAAGTTCGGGCGCCAGGAATGAACGCGGCGCTGCGACTTCTCCAATTTCCGTAAGTCGGGTGCGATTGCGCAACAGGCAAATTCCGAAATCCGACAGCCACGTTTCATGGCCGTTGCCGGTGAATAAAACATTTGCCGGCTTAACATCGCGATGGATCACGTATGCGTCGTGCGCGGCGGTTAGCGCCGCCGCAAGTTGCTTGCCTACCTGAATAACCCCGTCAATCGAACCCCTGTAGAGGCTTATACGCCCGGGCTGGCTCAGATCCCCGCCCTCAGCGATGGGCATGACAAGAAACTGCTTCTCGATTTCGCCGTTCAAATCCCCCAGTGCGGAATGATCAATCAATTTGATGATGTTTGGGTGTTGAATGGTCCTAATGGCCTCGATCTCACGTTGAAAACGCTCGTGTCTCGCCGGATTCAGTACGCGCTTGAGCGCATACTCGCCCTCGTATTCACCGCGAATATCGGTCACTCGGAAGACCTCGGCTTGGCCGCCGCTTCCTAGACGCTTTTCAGAGCAAACCTTCCATCGCTCACCGTAGACTTTTGCCACACAGGCCGCTCCATCCGGCATTCGTATCGACTACGAGTATCTTAAACTTTTCCAATTAGGATGGGTCGGGAGCCATGTGAATTCGATCCTGCGGGCCGAGCTGCGCTCGGCTTGGACGGGCGAGGCGCCCGTCCCCACATAACCCGCTACGCCTTTGACTTCTTATACTCGTCGAATGCATCTAAGAACCGGTCAATATCCCCCCGCGACAAGTAATAAGGCGTAGACAGCCGCAGCTTATGCGGGTCGCCTCCTCTTATGCGAATTTTCTTTTCCTTCCATAGCCAGTTTTCGAGGTCTATACGCGCGATTGGCGGCACGTTTACCGTGGCAAGCGCGCAGCGCAACGAGGCATCCGGAGATGTCCACGACACCGCGCCGCGTTTGATCATGGCTGCGAGAATGTAGTCGCAGAGCTGGCGGTGACGGCGTTCGATTCGGTCCATGCCGATGTCGTTGGCCAGTTGAATCGAGGCGCGCAGTCCCCAGAGGGCGGGGACGTTTGAGCTGCCTATGCGTTGGAATCGTTCGGCTCTTAGCTTGGGGTCGTCCCAACCTTCGGTTGCTATCGTGTTCCACAGGCGGTCAATCATTTCGTCCCGGACGTAAAGAAATCCCGAGCCTTTGGGCGCCTGCAGCCACTTGTGCGGGCTGGAGGAATAGAGGTCGCAGCCCAGGTCGTGCAGGTTCAGGCGCATCATTCCGGGAACGTGGGCGCCATCGACTGCGGAAATGACTCCTTTGTCTCGCGCCAGCTTGCAAAGCTCCTTGGCCGGCAACACCACTCCGGTGACTGTGGTGATGTGGCTGAAAAACAAAACTCTGGTGCGCGGAGTAATGGCGTCGCCGACGAGATTCAACACCTGCGCTGGATTCTCTACCGGCTTCGGCAGCGCGATCTTCTTCACCACGATGCCGTAACGCTTGGCGCGCAAGTTAAATGGGTGCTCGCCTCCGGGATGCTCCTGGTCGGTCATGAGCACCTCGTCGCCGGGCTTCAGGTCGATGCCGTTCGCGATGTAGCTGTTGGCCTCGGTGGCATTTCGGAGGAGCGCAATTTCGTCGCGGTTGCAGCCTACGAACGTGGCCAGGGGATCGCGAAACTCGTTCCAGGCGGCGTATCCCCAGATGGGGTAGTCCTCGGGATCGGCCTGATTCATCTTTTCGCAGGTTTCATAGCCTTCAAACACGGCGCGCAGCACGGGTGCTGGGCTCGAACCCACGGTGCCGTTATTCAGGTAGATCTCATCCGCCGGGATTAAAAACTGCTTGCGGAGTTCGCGCCAGTAAGCGTCTTCATTTTGGTCGAACAGGGAGCGTTCGGGCAGCTTTGAAGGTAGCGACTCGAGCTGCGCCCAGAGATTTCCGCGCCAGGAAAGGCCGGCGCCCACTGCCAGGGACGAAGCGAATGAGGACGATAGAAAGCTGCGACGGTTTAACATGCTCGGTTCCTCTTTCCGAAAGCTTTCCAAAATCGCGCCATAGTACACCGGCAGCCAGGAAAACGGAAAGGGACCTTGCGCCGAGATCGGGGCACAGGGTCGCGCAAGGAGCCTCAGCCGCCACGTTCTGCGAAAATAACGGGTAACTTTCCGGCTAGAGCCTGCGTCCAACTAGGTGGGAAATCCGTCCACAGGGAGCTTGCTATCGGGGGTATAATCTTCTCAGCCGAACCGGGTTCCCGCGGGGTAGTCAAATGTCGTTCCGTAAATCGCTAATCGCCGTAAGTTTACTGGCGTTCATGGCTTTGCCAGCGCTGGCGCAGGATCAGGCTTCCCAGACTCCAAGCGCACAGCCGCAAGGCTCACAGACGCCAACCGCAAGTCAGACGGCACAGCCGCCGAGCGCGCAGCCCGGAGCATCGACTGGAACCCCGACCGGAACCCCAACCGGCACAGCACCTAACGCAACACCCGCTCCGCCGCAGGATTCATCGTCGACCTCGGGCTCTACTCAGGCTCCGCCCGCGGACTCTTCTTCGAGCACTGGTTCGAGCACGAGCGGCGACGCTGCGCCTAGCGGGCCACCTCCGATCCAGGAGCCCCCCGACAGCAAGGTGAAGCACGACGGCGGTGAAGACGATGTGGATGCCATCGGCAACCGCAAAATCGGCGGGCGGGGCTTGGGCGATTGGTACTCGCTCGAAACCGAAATCAGGATCGGCAAGCAATATTCGATGCAGGTCGAGAACAGCGTGAAGCTGGTTCAGGACCCAGTGGTTAACGAATACGTTAACCGGATCGGTCAGAATCTGGTGCGCAATTCCGACGCGCAGGTGCCGTTCACTATTAAGGTCATCGACTCCGACGAAGTGAACGCATTCGCGTTGCCCGGTGGATTCTTCTATGTGAACTCGGGACTGATTCTGGCGGCGGACGAAGAGGCAGAGCTGGCCGGCGTGATGGCGCATGAGATTTCGCACGTTTGCGCGCGCCACGGGATGCGTCAGATGACGCGCGCGAATATTGCGCAAATCGCTACCATTCCGCTGATCTTCGTCGGAGGCGGCATAGGCTACGGAATCTACGAAGCTGCCGGCTTGGGCTTGCCGCTGACGTTCATGAAGTTTCAGCGCAATTTCGAAGCGGAAGCGGACTATCTCGGGCTGCAATACATGTATAAGACGGGATACGATCCGCAGGCTTTTATCAGTTTCTTCGAAAAGATTCAAGCGAAAGAGAAGAAGAAGCCGGGCACGATCTCCAAGGCCTTCGCGTCGCATCCGCAGACGCCCGACCGCATTGCGGCGTCGCAAAAGGAGATCGCGACCATTCTTCCAGCGCGCCCGCAATACATCGTTTCCACATCGGAGTTTGACGACGTAAAATCGCGGCTCGCTACCATCGAGAACCGGCACAAGGTCATCGAGGAAAAGGATGGGAGCAAGCCCAGCCTGCGGCGCGCTTCAACCAGCGACAAGACCAGCGGGACGGGCAACAGCAGCGACGACGATCGCCCGACGCTGAAGCGCCGCGACGATAGTCCGGACCAGACTCAACAACAGCAGCAGTAGCGGGAATTGCGGACAACAAGAAAACTGGCGGATTGCCCGCCGGTCTTTTGTCGATGATGTTTTCTCGTGGAGAGCCGGGTGTCCCCGCCCGGCCGCCAGACTGCTGGACGGGTGAGACGCCCGTCTTTCGTCTTTCGTCTTTCCATCACCGACGTTACGATCCCGCAGCCACCGATTTCACCGTGATCGTGGTGCCGTCGACATCTCCGGTTACCTTTGCCTTCGCTCCGGCCAGATCGTTCAGCTTATCGAGCGCGGCCTTGTCCGACGTTGCCAGGGTGTAGACTTTGTCTCCGACCACGAGCGCGTAGTTTGCTCCATGCTTGACGCATGCGCGCGTGCATTCCGCGGGCTTGCCCGGCATTTCGTCATGCTTAGCCCCGCACATGGCGTCGCTCACTACGCCGGTCAAGGTCTGGTTCTTACCAGCCGCCAGTGCGGGAACCGCCGCTAGCCCGACCAACATCTGCATTCCAAGAACCGCCGCCGCAATTCGATTCCTCATTCTGTTTTCCTCTCCTGTGAATACAGCCCTATCATGATCCGACTATAACGATGTCAATATTAAGATTCACAGGCGGTCTCCGGGTTACAAAAACATTTTGTTTTTGCCGTCCTGGTTTCCGCGCTATTGCTGCTTGAAACGGATCTCCACGTCCACGGTCTTATCCTTCGCATCGGGCGTCTCATGAAGGCTGACGGTCCACGGTACGCCGCGGGGAAGGAGTTGTCTGGTATCTTCCAGAAATTTCTTGGGATAGTCGGCGTTGTAGGGCTCGCCTTCGCGCAGCGTCCATGCCGCCTCCATACGAGCTTTGGCTTGCGTGTCGAGCCCCAGGATCTCGAACTCTCCCATTTTGTAGAGGCCGCCTTCGACGATATTCAGGTTGTAGTGCACGGTACTTTTCTCGTCGTCCAGCTGGGCGTCGGGCTTGAGTTGAACCGCCATGTATCCGCGGCTGCGATAGAGCTTGCTCACGTTCTCAATGTCGCGGAGTAGGCGCACGGCGTCGGCGGGCTGGCCGGGTGGCATATGGAGGAGGGGCGCGACTTCGGCGGTTGCGATGGCAGAGTTGCCCTTCCAGTCGACACTGGAGGTTAAGTACATCTTGCCCGGCGTCACCGGTAGGATCGCATCCACCAGGAGCTCGGCGGGATTTTGCGCATCGCCAGCCGAAGAAGGTTGGGGCACTTCTTGAGGCACCTCTTGAGGCACTACGTGCGCGTCGGAAGGCCCAAACGCGGCCTTCAAATATCCTCGCTGCAGGTACACCGGCAGCAGGTCAAACTTCGCGACTGCGGCTAAAGAAGAGCGTTCGTAGTTTGCTCCGATGGCGCGGTGGGCTGCAGCGGTGAGGAGAGCGGTCTGATCGGGCGAGGCTCCGGGGAATTCGAAGTTGCGAATCCGGATGCTGACTTCCTCAACCCGGTAGGCGATTGCAACCAGGGGTCCGCCCGATTCACCTGCTCCCTCGCGTAGATAGTCCACTCGTCCGGGAAGATTTTTCTCGGAGAGAATCGCCTGCAGGGCTTCGGAAACTCGATCCGCAAGACTGCCTGCAACCGGGAGCAATTGCTTGAAGAGCGGAACGCGGCGTTGCAGAGTGACGCGCAGTTCGTCGTCGGTGAACCAGACGAAGTTGTCAAACTGTGCGGGAACAAGCTTGCTCCGGTCGGTATCGGCGAGCTGCAGTTCGAGCTTTACGCCGGTGCCTGAAGACGTATACGAATAGACGATTTCGCTGAATAGGCCGGAATCGCCCAGGCGCCGAACCGCCTCTTTGAAATCGCCATCGGCGGCGTTCTGGCCGATCTGCAAGCCGCTTGCGGCAAGAATTTCCTTGTCGGTGTAGCGCGTGGTTCCGGTGACTTTCAGGGCGATAAGCTTATAGTCGGAGAGGGAGTCAGCTTTGGCACTGGTGGACTGCTTCTGGGCTGCGGCAGCCGACAGGAGCAAGGACAAGAAGAGCACGACACGCGCAACCTGGTTCCTCAAAACCCGGTTCATCACAACCCTGGTCATTTGGATCGCTTTCCAGCTCCGGCCGTGGCAAAATTCTTTTGCTTTACCGCGATGTCCATGAAAGCTTTGGCGGCGCGGCTCAGCGATTTGTCTTTGCGGAAGACGATCGCGAGGTCGCGGCGGATCTGTGCGTCGGCAAGCGTGATAGCAACCAGGGCCTTGGCCCGTATATCCTCCTCGATATTCGATCGCGCGATAAAGCCCACGCCGACATCGGCCGCCACAAAACGCTTCAGCAGTTCGCTGGAATCGAGTTCCATGGCCAGTTTGGGTTTCAAGTGATGGTCATAGAACAATGCATCGAGTGCGTCGCGGGTGTGGCCCAGTTTCGGTACAACGAGTGGATAGGTGGAGACGTCGGCCACGGTGACGCTCTTCTTCGCCGCGAGCGCATGCTGCGGGGCTGTAATCACGACCAGTTCGTCGCGATGAATCATCTGCGCCTCCAGCCGGTTATCGTTCACGGGCAGGGAAACGATACCGAAGTCCACTACGTTTTCCAGGATCGAATCGAGAATCCTGGCGTAGTCGGAGCGCTTGATGTTCACGGCTACGTTGGGATAGTCGCGCTTGAATTGCGCGAAGACCTCGGGCAGGATGTGCAGGCATGTACCTTCATTTGCTCCCACGACAATCTCGCCGCGGGGCACGCGCTCGGTCTCGGCGATCTCGTTGAGGATGGTCTTGCGCCGCTCCAGCGTCTCCTCGGCATACTTGAAAAAGAACTTGCCGGAGGCGGTGAGCGAGACGCGGCCTCCGGAGCGGTCTAGCAGGCGAGCGCCTACCTCTTCTTCGAGCGCGCGAATCTGGGAGGAGATAGCGGGCTGGGTGCGGAAACGCTTCTCCGCCGCGCGGGAGAAACTGGAGAGGCGCGCCACTTCCAGGAAGATTTCTAGCTGATCGAAGTCCATCGTGCTGGCCCCAGACACTATAGCGAGCCTGAGGCAATCACGGAAGAGAAATCAGAGACGCATTCGGACTCGGTTTTGCCGGGATAAGAGCAAGAGATGTCGGGTGGAGCAGCGCTTCAGCGCTGCATTAGCTGACCAATTAGACTGGCTTTAGCCACCGAGGTGCGGCATTCAGGGGGAAGGCTTCAGCCGCCGAACTGTAGCGGTATTCCGGTGCCACAACTGCTAAGCCACGCTTGACCGGGTTCTGATGAATATACTCTCTGAATTGTTCATACTCCCTCGCATCCCGCACTCGCCGATCGTAAAAACTGTGTTCCCAGATCTCGCCGCCGTAACCGAGATCCTTTTTCGCTCGGTAAGAAAAACCACCTTTGATGAGCTGTACCGCTTTCTCCAAGCTCTGATTCGGTGTGAGGAGCAAGTGGAAGTGATCCGGCATCAGCACAAATTCATGAATCAGGTACTTACCCTGAGTTTGGTAGCCTCGGAGAACGTCTAAGAAAAGGGCTCCCATGCGTTCGGCTTGAAAAAGACTCATCTTCTGATAACTGGCGGATGTAATGAAGTAGGTCCCGTTGCCGGTGGTACCCCGGTGAGGAATCGCCATCGTCTGACCTCGGCGGCTGAAGCCGATCTCTGTGGTCAGCATACTGCAGGCCTAAAGGCCTGCTCCACCCTACTAAGGAGCACTACACAGCAGTATCCATCGTGCCGGAGCCTGGCGCACCCGGAGAGAGCGTCCATCACCTAGTGAAGACTAATGTATTGCCACTAGACGTTAATTACAGCGATCAGTTCCTTCACCGCCGCGGCGCTCTTGTCGAGGGCCGCTTTCTCCTCCGCGGTGAGTTTGATCTCGATGATCTGCTCAATGCCTTTCGCGCCGAGTTTCACCGGGACGCCGACAAATAGTCCGTGAATGCCGTACTCTCCGTTGAGGTAGGCGGCGCAGGGGAGAATCTTTTTCTTGTCTTTGAGGATGGCTTCGACCATTTCGGTGGCGGCGGCCGACGGGGCGTAGTACGCCGATCCGGTCTTGAGATATTTGACGATCTCGGCGCCGCCGTCACGGGTGCGCTGGACGATGCGATCAAGCGTGGCTTTGTCCATCAATTCAGTGATGGGAATGCCAGCGACAGTCGAATAACGGGGAAGCGGAACCATGGTATCGCCGTGTCCACCGAGAACGAAGGCGGTTACGTTTTCGACGCTGACTTTGAGTTCCTGGGCAATAAAGGTGCGGAAGCGGGCGGAGTCGAGAATGCCGGCCATGCCGATGACGCGCTCGCGCGGGAAGCCGCTGATCTTGTAGGCGGCCTGCGCCATGGCGTCGAGAGGGTTGGAGACGACGATTAGAATGCAGTTCGGCGAGTGGTGCACGACCTTGCCGACTACGTCGCTCATGATTTTGTAGTTGGTATTCAGCAGGTCGTCGCGGCTCATGCCCGGCTTGCGTGGAATTCCGGCAGTGATGACGACAATGTTGGAGTTGGCGGTGTCGGCGTAGTCGTTCGTGCCGAGAATCGCGGAATCGCGCTTCTCGATCGGCATGGCCTCCAGCAGGTCGAGACCTTTTCCTTGCGGGACGCCTTCAATGATGTCGATGAGCACGACATCGGCTAGTTCTTTCGAGGCGATCCAATGAGCGGCAGTGGCGCCTACGTTTCCCGAACCTACTATCGTTACTTTATTGCGCATGAAGTTTTTCCCTCAGGGGCTAAAGCCCCGCATTCCTTTGGTTCGTGGCGGCACGGCTGAAGCCGTGCCCTACCCAGAACCTACTCAAAACCGATCATCGGACCTGCAAGTGTTCAGTCCGCGGCCACCGCTACGCTCATGTTTTCGATCATGCAGGTGGCGAACTCGCTGGTTTTTACTTTGGTGGCGCCTTCCATCAGGCGCTCGAAATCGTAGGTGACTTTTTTCTGTTCGATGGTGCGTTCCAGACTCTGCTCGATCAGATCGGCAGCTTCGGTCCATCCGAGGAAGCGGAACATCATGACGCCCGAAAGAATGACGGAGCCGGGGTTGATGACGTCCTTGTCGGCATACTTGGGAGCGGTGCCGTGGGTGGCTTCGAAGATGGCGTAGCCGTCGCCGATGTTCGCTCCGGGAGCGATGCCGAGGCCGCCAACCTGCGCGGCGCAAGCATCGGAGATGTAGTCGCCGTTCAGGTTGGGCGTGGCCAGAACGCTGTATTCATCGGCTCGGGTCACAACCTGCTGGAAGATGGAGTCGGCGATACGGTCGTTGATCATCAGCTTTTTCTTCCATGCGCCTTTGCCGTGCGTGGCGTAGATGGAATCGAGACAGTCTCTTACTTCTTTGTAGATCGTCTGGCGGAAGTCTTCTTGGGCGAATTCAAGGCCGGGTTCGACGAGGTTCGCGTTCTCTTCGACGGTGATACTGGGCTTCTTGTCTTTGTTGTCGATGATCCAGCTCTCGCGCTCGGTGACGACCTGGGCGCGGAACTCCTCGGTGGCGAGTTCGTATCCCCATTTGCGGAAGGCGCCTTCCGTGAACTTCTGGATATTGCCTTTGTGCACGAGCGTGACCGCTTTGTTCTTGTTTTCGAGGGCATGCTGGATGGCCATTCGCACCAGGCGTTTGGTGCCAGTCACGGAAATCGGCTTAATGCCGATGCCGGAATCGAGGCGGATCTGCTTCTTGCCGCCTCTCAACATGTCTTTGTTGAGGAATTCGATCAGGCGAGCGCAATCGGGCGTGCCTTCTTCCCATTCGATGCCGATGTAAACGTCTTCCGTGTTTTCGCGGAAGATGACGATGTTCATGCGCTCGGGATGCTTCACGGGCGAGGGCACGCCGGAATAGTACTTCACGGGACGCACGCAGCCGTAGAGATCGAGGATTTGTCGTAGCGCGACGTTGAGGGAGCGGATGCCACCTCCGACGGGCGTGGTCAGCGGGCCTTTGATGGCGACACGAAACTCGCGGATGGCACTGACGGTGTCGTCGGGCAGCCAGTTCTGAAAGCGAGCCTTGGCTTTCTCACCGGCAAAGACTTCGTACCAGGCTACCGAGCGCTGACCTTGGTACGCCTTTTCAACAGCGGCGTCGAAAACACGGACGGAGGCTTTCCAGATATCGCGGCCGGTGCCGTCGCCTTCAATGAAAGGGATGATTGGGTGATTCGGCACGCGGTACTTGCCGTTGCTGTATTCGATCTTCTGTCCGTTGGGTGGGAGCGGTACTCCGTTAAACGACGCCATGCATTAGCCTCCAAAGCTGCAAAAGAACTAATGATTATAGATCGCGAGCGGGGAAACTAGGCCCGCGGTCACAGGAGAATGTGACGGCGCTCACTGCGGGATAAGGGTCCCGGTTGAATTGTGCGGCACACGGCAGCATCGCTGACCGCTTCAAACGTGTCGAAAAGCGCGAGACCTGGGCACCGCTGGACGGGCGAGGACGCCCGTCTCTCCACATCAAGCGCGCTAGCGTTCGATTTTTACCGACTTCACAACGACATCTTTGGCGGGACGATCCTGGCGGTTGCGCGTGACCTTCGAGATAGTTTCCACGATCTCGTATCCCTCGACCACCTCACCGAAGATGGTGTGTTTGCCGGTGAGCCAGTCGGTGTTGGCGACGGTGATGAAAAACTGCGATCCGTTGGTGTTGGGGCCGGCATTGGCCATGGCCAGCTTTCCCGCCTTGTCGAAACGATGTGGAGAACCTTTGGTCTCGTCCTCAAACTGATAGCCGGGACCGCCGAAACCCGTACCCATCGGGTCGCCGCCCTGAATCATGAAGCCGGGAATCACCCGATGAAAAATGGTTCCGTGGTAAAGGGGGTCGGTGGTCTTCTTGCGAGTGGTGGGATGCGTCCACTCGCGCTTGCCTTCGGTCAGTTCGACAAAGTTGGCGACAGTCTTGGGGGCGTCCTTCTCAAACAGGCGGCAAACGATGGTGCCCTCGCTGGTTTCGAGCACGGCATAGGTACCGGGTGTGCGGGTCATAGTCTCCTCGAATTCCTAAATTAATCTTCCTGACATGGCTTCGTTCGCGCCAGCCGATAGTTTGGGCCCGATCTAGGGCTTGGCGGTGGAGGCACCGGCACCATGGATTTCGATGTGCGTGATCTTGATGGGACGAAGCGGGCGGTCATTTGAGTCGCGCGACGTGCGAGCGATTTGCTTAACGAGTTCAACCGCCGCGTCGTCGCACTGGCCGAAGATGGTATAGCCGCCGTTGAGGCTGGGGTAGGGAACTTCGGTGATAAAGAACTGCGAACCGTTTGTGTCGGGGCCAGCGTTGGCATAGGCGAGACGCCCAGGGCGATCGAACTTGACGTTGGGCGAGGTCTCATTCTTGAATTTGTAGCCGGGATCGCCGGTGCCGTTCCCGGCGGGATCTCCACCCTGAATCATGAATTGGGGGATCACGCGGTGGAAGATGGTGCCGTCATAGAGTGGGACGCCGTGCTTTTTCTCGTGGGAGACGGGGCTGGTCCAGTCCTTGGTGCCCTCTGCCAGGCCGATGAAATTCTCTACTCCGATCGGCGCGACTTTTGGAAACAGCGTGCAATGGAGGTCGCCCGCCGAGGTGTGGATGACAGCGGTGGGCTCGGATGCGGTAGCAGCGGGCTTGTGGACGGGCGGCATGGTCTCCGTCTGTGGAGTTGAAGCTGCCTGCGCAATGCCGAGCAGGGACGCGGAGACGATCAGGACAAGCGTATGGATTCGAGTTCGCATGGGTGCTCCTATAGGGTGTTTTGGCAACGTTTGATTGTACGACAAAAGGATGGTACGACCACGAGTGTTGGCTTCTGCACCGTGATCGCGATCGATGCTACCACGAACTTGGAAACTTCGCGCCGTGTGATTAAACCAGGTGCTCCGCTTCCGGGAAGACCTGCCCTGAGAACTCATTCTGTGGAGAGTGTGGTGGAGGCAGCGTTTAGTTGGAGGCACCGGCCGCGGTGACTGAGGCGACTGGTGCGGCCACCGGCTCTTCCACCGGCGGATGCGGGAACATGGTTTGCGTCTGCCGCCAATCACTGTAGCGCTCGGAGACCATCACGTGGAAGCACCAGTGGCGGCGCTCCTCTTCGGGTTCGACCAGGCCGAGCGCGTTCAGATAGAACAAGTAGTGCTCAACAAACCGGATCTCATCTTTCGTCAAACCGCGGCGCTGCAGATCGACGGTGATGCCGGCGAGATGAGAAGACGCGGTGTCGCCATCCACCGGAGCGGCATTGCGATTGTGGCGGCGAAGCTTCTTCTGCACCATGACGGTGCGGACGGCGGAATTTACCTGGATCTGATCGTGGAACTGGCGGTAATAAACTTCGGAAAGATCCTCTACGAAATCGCGGGTCCAGGGCCGGCAATAGCGGCGCGAGGGATCGAGACTGCGCTCAATCTTCAAAGACTCGCTCTCCTCGATGGGCACCAGATCGCCCGAGGCTTTGAGCGCTTGGAGTTCTTCATCGTCCTGGATGCGGGGTAGATCGAGGCGGTCGATTTCTTCGTTTTGCCGCAGCAGGGAATCGTGCGACGGACGGAACAGCGGGTTCCAGAGCACGCCACGAAGGTGATGCAGGACCCGGTGGCGACGGCTGACGCGGCGCACGGCAAATGCAGTCCCTGGCGCAGCCGCCATAATGAAGATTGCCAGCGTGATGAGCGCAGTCCCGAGCGCCATCGTTGGTTTGAGCATTTTCAGGTTTCGCGTTGTCAATCTCAGCGTCATTAAGATGGCATTATGCGATGCCTATATTGCGCCACTCGAAACATCCCCGGAGGCTGTGGAAAACCGTCCATTTACCTAGCGGATTGGTAATTGTAAACCACAGAGGAACAGTCTTGTGAAGCAATTCGAGCTAAACCCCATTACTTAAGGGAGTTACGGGTGGTTACCGGAGGGTAATCTGCTGCTTTCGAGTGCAAATACTGGAAAAAGCGCCATTTGGGAAAAGGTAATCTTCCCCGCGGCTTCACTTCCGCAGCAGGTCGGTGAGTGCTTGTATCATGACTTGGCCACCGACTTCTGCAATCGATGTGGTCAGCGGGATTGCCTTCGGGCAAATCTCGACGCAGTTTTGGGAGTAGCCGCATTCCTGGATACCGCCATCGCCCATCAGTGCGGACAGACGCTCGCGCTTCAGAGACTTTCCGGTGGGATGGGTGTTGAACAGGCGTACTTGCGAGATGGTGGCTGCGCCGACGAATCCTGTGTCTTCGTTGAACTGCGGGCAGGCCTCCATGCAGCAGCAACACGAAATGCAGTTCGATAGCGGATAGGTTTTTTCCTGCTCCTCCATGGTCATGCGCGGCCCCGGACCGAGGTCGTAGCTGCCATCGACGGGTATCCAGGCTTTGACTTTTTTCAGGTTCTCGAAGAGCACGCTGCGATCGACGGCAAGGTCACGCACGATGGGAAATTTCGAGAGCGGTTCGAGCTTGATCGGCTGATCGAGATTATCGAGCAGGGAAGAGCAGGCCATGCGGGCGCGTCCATTGATCAGCATGGCGCAGGAGCCGCAGATCTCTTCGAGACAATTGGAGTCGTAGGTGACGGGCGTGGTCTGCTTGCCGTCGCGGGTCACGGGGTTGGCCGCGATCTCCATCAGCGCCGACGTGACGTTCATGTTCGGCTTGTAGGGAATCTCGAACTCCTCCCACAACGGCTTGGCGTCGGGGGTGAGTTGGCGTTTGATCTTGATGATCACGGATTTATTGTTTGCCATTTAGCTCTTAGCCTTTAGCTTCTAGCTTATATGCCCGGTAAAGCTGGCGAAGCCACACGATCAGCACAAATACCCAAAGGGCTACAACCAGCCATCCGCGAACAAGGCTTTTACGTTGCGAGGCCCCTTGCATGCCGAGTGTGATCCCAATAAGTGAAGTGAGAACCCAGACCGCAGGGAGCCTCCACTTTCGAGGGGCAGCTTCTATTCGATCGAACACAGGCATCTCCGAAAGCGACTCTCTCACTTCTCTCATCAGTACTTCCGCGGCCGGGGCGGAATCAGCGACGCATCCACCGGTTCGAACTCGAACTTCGGCTCGTCCAGATCGGGCGCGAAGGTTGCTTTCGTGGTCTTCATCCAGTTCTTGTCGTCGCGGTCGGGAAAATCCGGCTTGTAGTGCGAGCCGCGAGACTCGTCGCGCATGGCCGCGCCTTGCGCGATTACTCGCGACAATTGCAACATGTTGTAAATCTGGCGCGCGAAGGCGATGGTCGTGTTGGCCCACTGCGAGCGGTCGCTCAGGTTGATCTTCTGGAAGCGATGCAAAAGGTCAACCAGCTTGGCATCTGCTGCCTGACACTTCTTGTTGTAGCGGATGACGGTGCAGTTCTCGGTCATCAGTGCTCCGAGCTCGCGCCAGATCAGGAACGGATTTTCACTGCCGTCGGCTTTCATCAGCCCCGCATTAATTTCCTGCTGGCGCTTGCGCTCGGCGTCGAAGTGGCCGTTGCCGGGCGCGGCTTGCAGATTCTTCGCGTACTGCACGGCGTTCGGGCCAGAGACAAAGCCTCCGTAGATGCACGACATCAGCGAATTTGCCCCCAGCCGGTTGGCGCCGTGGTATTGGTATTCGGCTTCGCCAGCGGCAAAGATGCCGGGAATGTTCGTGCCCTGTTTGTAATCGACCCACAGGCCGCCCATGGTGTAGTGCATGCCTGGGAAAATCTTCATGGGGGTGACGCGCGGGTCGTCGCCGACAAACTTCTCGTAGATTTCGAGAATGCCTTCCAGCTTGCGGTCGAGAGTCTTGGCGTCGATGTGGGTGAGGTCGAGGTAAACCATCGGTTTGCCGTCGATGCCGAGATTGTGCTCGAACACCACTTTGAAAATCGCGCGGGTAGCCACGTCGCGGGGAACCAGGTTGCCGTATTTCGGATACCACTCTTCAAGAAAATACCAGCGCTCGCTCTCAGGAATGGACTTCGGATCGCGCTTGTCCCCCGCCGTCTTGGGAACCCAGACGCGTCCACCTTCGCCGCGCGCCGATTCGGACATGAGGCGCAGCTTGTCTTCGCCAGGGATGCACGTGGGATGCACTTGTATGAACTCGCCATTCGCGTAGTAGCAACCTTGTTGATAGAGCGCAGACTGTGCCGACCCCGTGCACACCACCGAGTTGGTGGATTTGCCAAAGATGGCGCCACAGCCGCCCGTGGCAATGATGATGGCGTCGGCAGGGAAGGTGCGGACTTCCATCGTGCGCAAATCCATCGCACAGATGCCGCGGCAGACGCGCTTGCCGTCAAGTACGGCCGAAAGAAATTCCCAGTGTTCGAATTTTTTTACTTTGCCTTCGGACTCATAGCGACGGACCTGCTCGTCCAGAGCGTAGAGGAGTTGCTGGCCGGTGGTTGCTCCGGCAAAGGCGGTGCGGTTATAGAGCGTGCCGCCGAAGCGGCGGAAATCGAGCAGACCTTCGGGCGTGCGATTGAAGGGAACGCCCATGCGGTCGAGCAAATCGATAATGCCGGGCGCCGCCTCGCACATGGCCTTAACCGGCGGCTGGTTGGCGAGGAAGTCGCCGCCGTAGATGGTGTCGTCGAAGTGCTGCCAGGTGGAATCGCCTTCGCCCTTCAGGTTCTTGGCGGCGTTGATGCCTCCCTGCGCGCACACCGAATGCGAGCGCTTTACCGGGACGATGGAGAACAGGTCAACTTCACCGCCCATCTCGGCGATCTTGATGACGGCGGCTAGGCCGGCTAGGCCGCCGCCCACTACGATGATCCTAGGAGCTGCCATGCTGTATGAGTCCGATCTGCCGGGCCGGGCCCGGGCCTGCAAGCATAATCCCGCACAATCTGTATCGCATCAATCTCTATCGCATCGCGATATTGTCCGAATTCGAACTTGAATCCAAGGGCTGTAGCGGCGTATTCAGGAATCCGTACATGCTGGCCCCGGCTATCGCAACCAGTGCGATAGCGAGCGCGAGGCAGATAAGGAGAAAACCACGGCGCGCCGATTCCCCGGTGGTAATGCCCCACTTGGCGGCGAACAGCCAGATGCCATAGCTGAAATGCCAGCAAGCGGCGACGATGCCGACGGCGTAGAAGGCGATCATCCATGGATTCTGAAATTCGGCTTGGACCTTAGCGAAAGACTGCATGGGATGCGTCGGCAGATGCACGCCGGTGAAGCGCAGGAAGTAGGTGTGCTGCACGATAAAGACGAGCGAGACGATGCCAGTCCAGCGATGCAAGGTGTAGAGCCAATTGCCAGTCCAGGGATAATCGGCGACATTGGTATCGCCTTGATACCAGATGTACATGCCGTAAAGTCCGTGGTAGGCGATCGGAATCCAGATGAAGCACAGCTCAAGCAGAAAAACAAAAGGCAGACTGTTCAGAAACTCGACTTGCTTTCCGTATGCTATTGGGCCCTTGAAGGCTTCGGCGTTGGAGATGAAGTGTTCAAGAAGGAAGGCTCCAATGGGTACGACGCCGCTGAGAGAATGCAGACGGCGCAGCAGGAACGAGGTGCCCTCGCCAGCGCGCAGTGGAGCGACGCCCGGTTTGATTTGAGGAACGACGGGATTGGCAGTTGATGCCACGATGACTGCTCCTTACGTGGTCCAAAGTGCAAACTGGTTATTATCGTTTTCCGCGCGAACGGAAGTCAAGGAGAGCTTGCGGCAAAGGATGTGTTTACGCAGATTCAGCTTCGGTGCCAGGCTTCGAGATGAGTCATTTTGCTTGGTTAGGGAGCCGACGCACGACTAAAATCCAATGTGTCGTCACTTGGCCAGCGCGCATGTAATGAAAACGATTTCAATGTTCGTATTGATTTTTGCGGCAGCCGCGTCGGCTGTGACTTCTCATCCACGATGGGCCTTGCATTCCTATTCCGGCAAAAGAGACTTCTACATCGACCAGTCCAGTTGCCATCCGCTTAAGTATTTTTCAAGCGATCCCAAGCGCTTCGACTATGGCGAGGACTTGCTGGTGAAGCAACCTGCCGACCTCAAAGATAAAGTTGAGTCGCAACGCGTCGGCAGAATTGCGGGATATACCGTCTATGAGATTGTCCACAACATCAATGACGGCGATCTCGTTATAAAAATGATTCTGGTGGAACGAAAGGATGGCGAGTTTTGTGAAATTTTCCAGCAGCAATTTGATGCGGTCAACGTCATCGTGGAGCCACCCTATTTTGTGAATGTCAACTCGGAGACAACCTTAGCTACCTCTGACCGTGTGACGGGGACCGGCGCGTTTCTCATAGAAGAATACTGGACATTCGACAAGGACGGGCCGATTCCGCTGGACGCAAGTGCCAAGATCAACGAGATTACGCAAAGGCTTTTGCCGCCGGGGCGAACTATCATGAACGGCAGCGCATTCAATATTGAAACTCTCCGTTATTCCACGCCAGTTTGGCAGGCCGGCGATGCGCATTGCTGTCCCTCGGGCGGAAGCGTCCGCATACAATTCGCTCTGAAGGACCATAGGCTGACCGTTACCAGTCAGAGCCTCGATCCAAAGTAAGTAGGGTTCCGAGGTTGGGGCGTCAGGCGAAGCGGTAAGTTTGCCCGGCCGTGCTAGGATAGGCTCTGCTCGCGATCCATCCATTGCAGAAATCTTCGGAATGCCGCGCCACGATGGCTGTGCTGCGCTTTCTCTTTCGCACTCAGTTCGGCAAATGTCTTGCCGATTTGTGGGAAGTAGAAGAGCGGATCGTATCCGAATCCGTTCTGGCCTCGGGGCGCTTCCAGAATGACACCTTCGGCGGTGCCGCGGAAAGTGCGAAGAGTTTGGCCGTCACGGGCCACGGCGAGGACGCAGACAAAACGCGCGCTACGCTTTTCTTCTGGAACGCCGTTTATTTCGCGCAGGACTCTCGCATTGTTGGCTTCGTCGCCGGTGTTGCAATCTGCTGTGTGGGTTTCGTTATTTTGCAGATCACGGGCAGCGTAGCGCGCGGAATGAACGCCGGGTGCTCCACCAAGCGCGTCGATCTCCAGGCCCGAGTCGTCCGCCAGAACCAGTTCGCCGGGAGCGGCCAGACTGTAGGACTCCGCTTTCTTGCGCGCGTTCACCTCGAACGTGGCGCCATCTTCGACAACCTGGGGCAAAGAAGAAAAGTGAGGGACGTTTGCGATCGTGATGCCGTAAGGCGCTGCAGCGCCTGCGAAATCGCGAAGCTTGCCGGCGTTCGAGGTAGCCACTAGAACCATGCGCGAGGTCATACGCCGGAGCCCTCTGGGTTCGCCGGTCGGAAGGCTTCTCGTCGTGCCCTCATCCAGACGACAACGAGCAAAACCAAGCTGATCAGCGAGACGACGTTTCCGATCAAGCGATCAATCGTCCGGCGGAAATGAATGTGGATATCGTTGTCTCCGGCGCCAATAGGAATGACGATCAGGCCGGTGACATCGGTCTTCTGTGTTGCGGTGGGCTTGCCGTTCACCACGACGGCCCACGCCGGGTAGTTGAAAAGGCGCACGGTTAGATTCTGTGGTGCGGTGGCGCGGACCGTGAAGCGTTTTTCGGCCGGTCCCCACACCAGAATCTGGATGCGAGGCAGTGCTCCCGTGCCGCCGACGACGAGGGGCAGGCTCTTGTCCAATTCGTAAGCGTCGTCTGCTGCAGGGACGTATTCGTCGCTGCCCTCGTAGCCGGTGCCGTCGGCGATGGCATTGCTCATCTGGCGGATATCGCTGGCCATGTCCCACCAAGGTGGCTGGAAACGACGGCCGGCGAGGATGAGCGTTGCCAGCAAAAGAGCACACGTCAGCAAACGCGTGGTCCAGCGCTTGGCGGCCATGGGCAGAAGCATGGCCAAGGCGACGTTCATGCACAACAGCCAGCGGAAGGGATGTTGCACGAAGCGGAGCTTGGGCAAATGCTGCCAGAAGAAATTGCTGACCGAAAGCATCAGGATTGCAGTGGCGGCGCCCCAAGCGGAGAGCAGCACCCAGCGGCCTCGATCAGCGGAGAGGACGTTCGCGCTGCGCGCGATTGGACAGCCGGGAGCGGCTGTCCCTACGCGTTGCTTCTTCCTGGAGAACCAGATGGCAAAAGCGAGGACGCCGATTTCGGCGAGCGCCACGGTTGAGACCAGAAGATTGAAGCGGTTGTGATCGGGATCGGCAATGGTCGTGAAAATGAAATTGTCCTGCGGCCGGACGCCCGGCGAGAGCACCTCGCTGAGGTTGATCCAGCGTTGTTCGTAGATTGCGGGAAGCAGATAAAACGAGGCCAGGCCGGCTCCCAGGAGCATGGCCAGCGCGGTCCGGACCAAGGTCCGAATTGCGGGATGCCAAACCTCTGGATTCCATGATCGTTCCCGTCCGGCCCCAAAGGCGATGAAGATCAATGCCAGTCCGGCCGTTGAGTAGTGGATCATCACGGCTGCGGGTGCGTTCGTAAGCCAGGCTGCGGCCAGTATGAGACTCAACCATAGCGTCGGGCGAAGGCTGGGCTCGGATTCCCGCGAAAAGAGCCGCAAAAGACAGAGCAGCAGAAGTGGCAGCAGGGTCGCGGCCAGCAGTTCGGCGTATGCGCTCCGCCAGTAGACGATCAACAAGTGGTACGGATTCAGGGCATAGAACAAAGCCGCAAACAGGGCGTCTGGGGCCGGGAGCCACTCGCGCGCGAGGCGGTACATGGCCGCTCCGGCAAGTGTGAGCACGATCCAGCAATAAGCTCCCGGTACCATCTTCCACGGCAGTACAGCGCCGAGCGCGCCGCCTAGCGTCCAGGAAGCAGGCGGATAAAACAGGAAGCGAGCCTCGCCGTATCCCCAATGCGCTAGCGCCGCCCAGCGCGGGTAGGCGACGCCGTGTTTCCATTGGCCGAGGACTTCCATCCACGAAAATATGTGGAACTCGAAATCATGTCCGGAGGGACTGCCCCACCAGAAAAACGGAACGATGGCCAGCAGGCAGGCGCCAGCCAGCACCAATGCGCGCGAGATCGGACCTCTCAGCAATTTGGGTTTTACCGTAATTTGCTGTCCAGCCGCATAAACGGCCCTTGATTTCCCGTAGAGAACGGCTTGCCGTGTCTCTACAGGAAGAGCAATTCTATTGCATCCGAAAATTCTCGGAAAATTAACTCTCCAGAAACCATTGGGAGGGGGGTGTCGAGGTAGTCTGCGATCTAACGAGGTGGAACAGACCACCGGGGACTGGGCCGACACTAAAGACGGGGTGCCGATCTGGTTCCCGGTTTTCTTGCGGTATCAGAGCGCGGTCGGGCGGATGTCTGCCGGTTGGCCTATTTATTGGCTAAGAGCCGCCGGAGTTCGCTGGCGCCGCAGTTCCTCGAGAAACGTCTCTTCCTCCAGGGCATTGCCCGTTCGCAGCAATTCCAAGAGTGGATCCGAGCCGTCGGTTCCGTTGCTGGATTCGCTTTCCGCGATCGCGCTGGCGACGAGAGAGCGGGGAGAGGTTTCCAGTTGTGGCGTAGCGCCGGGCTGGCCGGTAAGGAAGTCGATGAACTCACCTACGCTTTTGCGCTGCTCTTCGGTACGGGCGGGAAATTCAATGCCCATGCCATGTCCGGGATGCATGACCCGGACCAGACCTTCAGTGTGAATCTCCATCCCGGCGGCACGCAGGCACAGGTCGACGGCCGAGGACTGAGGAAAGGGAGATTCCGTCTGCACGTAGCATCCGCCCAGACTAAGGTCCGTCAGTTTACATTGGCTGACCCCGTCGGCCTCCTCGGGCAAAGCATCGTGCGAACGGGCAGCCAGCCACTCGCCCAGTTCCTGGCGCATCTTGGCATCCATATCGAGAAAGCGCAGTCCGGTTTGACCGTTGGCGGTGCTCCAGGCAACTTCCGCATCAGCTTCAATGCCGGCGCCGCCGTCGGGAAGCCCAAAGGAGACGCGAACCTTGGCTGCGGATGGAAGTGGCTTGGCCGCCAGCAGATCCATGCCGCCGGCGCTCAGGTCGAGCATAATGCCTTCCACGATATTGCTGTCGTCGATACGAATCGAAACCGCCGCCTGGACAGCGACGCGGGGCGATTGCCGCCTTTCGCGCTTCAGCAGCGCGGCGGCGGCGCGTAAGGTGTTATGAGCCTGTTCGTGTGCGACCGGCTTGACGAGTATGAAATGAGCGCCTGCGCCGAGAATGGAGCGGATCTGCGAGGTATCTTGTAGCAAGGCAACGGTGACGGGCGGATTCTGGTCAGGGCCGACGACGTGGCGGCAAGCTTCGAGCATCAGAGATGCGGCTTCGGGGTCATCGAAGTCTACGATGACCTGATCGAATCGCTCCTCCGACAGGCGGGTCACGGCGACATCGGCCGCGCTAGACCGATCAACCGCAACGCCGAACTGCAGCAGGACCTGAATCAGCGTTTCCGCCGTCACGTCATCTTTGGATACCAGCAATGCCTGCAAAATCATGAAACCGAGCCTCGCGCCTCGCGCTTTGGTTCTACAATCTGGCTGCTACGGCCAGCGTGGAGTTGAGCTGCGCACGGGTTTCGACACGGCCGACGAGGATTGAGCGCTGGCTTTGGCAGCCATCGCATTGGAGTTTTCGTCGTCCACTTCCGTCAGCACTGCGCTCTCGTCTTCGCCTTCACTTTCGGCTAGCAAGGGCGCGACTTCGCGCAGTTTTTCGGCAGCCTCCTGTAGCAGCTCGATCTGCTTGGCCAGTTGCGCGTACTGGGCCTGCTTGCGGCGCAAAACCTCATGGATATCCTTCATACCACCCCCTGCGCCTGACTGTAGGTTTAGAGAAAACTAAGGTCAACGGCAAAGCCATCGCGGGCGGTTACTGCAGTAACGGAAGCAGAGAATACAGGCGGCAAAATGGCATTCTAATCCGGCTCGGTTCCAGGAAAGCGAACCAGGGTGGGACCGTCTTCTACGGGGTGTGAGCTAGAAGGTTATCAAGCCTATGGGGTAGCTTGTAGCCAAATCAAAAGCCCCGCCTTGCGGCGGGGCCATGAGTTGAGTGTTCTAGGCGAACCAACAAATTTCAGTTAAGCCCTCGTCATCTTGCGGCGGAACATTCCCGCGATACCCACAAGCCCTGTTCCCAAGAGGCCCAAAGTTCCGGGTTCCGGGACGTTGAGATGCGAATTGCCCATTTCGACGTGTCCGATACCCTGGGTAAGCTGTCCCCTGGAGAGGATGTTTATGTACTGGTTCGTGGTTCCAGACACCATACGTTCGTTCCACAGCGTGCCCGTGATCGTACCGCTCAGTTCAAAAGACGACTCCTGTTTAGTCGAGCTAAGCAGGGTCCAAGTAACTGGACCGACGAAGCTGCCGGTGAAGAGCGAGCAACCGTGGCCGCACTTCCCGCCCGTTAATTGGTTTGCCCATGTGCCGACGCCAACTATGTCAAAGTAGCCGCCCGCAGCAAACGTCCCGCCACCCGAGACTGTGCCGCTCGTCAGAGCGCCCGTCGCGAAGCTGAGAGTGCCAAGATGACCTGTGGTGGAGTTCCATTGAGTCAGTTGGGATCCCTTTGAAGTGATTGTGGTTACGCCGATCGTCCCCAATCCCCCGTTTATCGCCGAAATTGCAACCGTGCCAAACTCGTTCGTGATATCAATGCCGTCCGCCCAAGCGGCGATCGGCAACGCCAACGCCAGCAACGCCAGAACCAACACTCGCCTCATTTTAATTTCCTCCCAAAAGTTTGCTTCTTTTCCCAGATTTCACCTTGAACTCTGCGGTCAAGGTATAGGTCGCCTATTACGTCCAGTGCACTTGCCATTCCAATACAAGCACAGCCCTGTTGTTATGTCTTATCAATAACTTACAGCCTTTTATCGTGGATTCCTCGAAGTCTCGGAATGCAATCTGCTGCACACTAGCATCAGTTCGCTTTCCCTAAATCCCCAAGTGCTCAATTCCGACGGTCGTTTTCACCGCAACGAAATGAAACGGAGCAACTGTGGGTTCGGCATCGGCAGGGAAATTTCGCCACGAAAAACGAGACCCTAACCTGGGGAGATCCGCTTCCAGAACCCTGGTGCGACCGATGGTAACGTAACCAATCGCAAGGTTACCCATGCTAGCACGGTCCCGGTTCTTCGCAAGTGGCCCGATAGTGCTATCGAATCACTCGTTAGTGCAATTCCGCTCCCCAGCCAGACTGCCATATCTTGGGGGCGAGCAGTTCTGGGGGAGGGCTGTTCGGGCGTCCTGTGATCCTTTGGATCCGGGGCGCTTCTTATTTGTGAGCAGTTCCTATGGCAGCCGCCAACTTCCCACGTCGTCCTTCCGGATCAGCTGCCCGCGTCGTCTGATTTTCAATTTCGAGCATTCCAGGTTCATCGCCCGGTTTTGCCATTCGTTACGTGTACGGATAAAAGACGAAAAACAGCAGCGACAGAACGGTCAACGCCCAGAGCGCTGGGCGGACATCCTGTAAGCGTCCGGAAATCAGCTTGCAAAAGGGATACAAGATGAAGCCCGCCGTCATGCCGATTCCCACGTTGTAAGTGAAGGCCATCAGCACGATGACCCCGAAGGCTGGGACCAGTTCAGTAAGGTCGTCGAAGGGAATACGAGTGATCGGCGTCAGCATCAACAATCCAACGAAGATGAGCGCCGGCCCGTAGGCCTGCGGCGGGATGGCGGAGATGAAGGGCGCGAAAAATAAAGTCCCGGCAAAACATACAGCCGTGACGACCGCGGTCAGACCGGTGCGGCCACCCGCCTCTACTCCAGTGGCGGACTCAATGTAAGCCCCCGATGTGGTGGTTCCAATCACGGCGGCGAAAGTTGTAGCCAGCGCGTCGGCCATCATCGGGCGCTCGATCTGCGGCAGATTACCGTCTTTATCGAGGAAGCCGGCGCGCGCCGATACCCCAATTAGCGTGCCCATAGTGTCCACAAAAGCCATGACAAAAATCGTCAGGACAACCGGGAAAAATCCCCAAGTGAATAGACTGTGCAGATCAAGCTGAAAAAATACCGGCTGGAGGCTGGGCGGGCGGCTGATCCAACCGGTCGGCGCGGGAGCGACCCGGGTCACAAAACTGATGAGGGCGGTGACGAGAACGCCGCTAAGAATCGCGGCTGGGAAACGACGAATCGTTAGCACCGTGATCAGCAGGAACCCGAAGATAGAAAGCAAGACGGAAAGCGAAGTCAGATGGCCGGGCCGAACCGGCGCTCCCGGCGCTCCCATGGTTACGATGCCGGTCTGATTCAGTCCGATGAAAGTGAGGAACAATCCGATGCCCACGGCGTAGCTGTAACGGAGCGTGGTAGGAATGGCGTCGACCATCCACTGGCGGAGGCGAAAAAGGGTCATCAGAACAAAGAGAACTCCAGCCAAGAACACGGCGCCCAGAGCGCTTTGCCACGAGTAGCCGAGCACGTGAACAACCGTGAACGCGATGAAAGCATTTTCGCCCATATAAGGGGCGATGGCGAAAGGACGGTTAGCATAGAAGCCCATCAGCAGTGTTCCGAAGATCGCGGCTAGAATGGTAGCCGTAAGTGAGGCACCGGCCGGCATGCCGGCGGCTGTCAGGATGGCGGGGTTGACGGCCACGATATAGGCCATCGTAAAGAACGTGGTGAGTCCGGCGACGACTTCGCGGCGGATGGTTGTCCGGTGGCGAGAGAGTTCAAAGAACTGATCGAGCCAGCGGTTCAAAGTGCCCTCGGGTGGAAACTCAGGATTGTACATTCACTGTGCTCGAAGGACGAGTCGAGCCGGAGGCGACTTTGACCGCGTTCTCGAACAATCAAGATCAGTGATCAGCGACTACGCAACTCGGCAAGCAGTTTAGGATCGATGTTCCCGCCGCTGATCACGGCGACGTTGATCTTTGTGTTGGGCAACTCATCAGCGTGAAAAAGAAATGCGGCCGGAGCCACAGCGCCACTCGGTTCAGCCACCGTTTTCGGGTTCGCGTTTAGAACGCGCGTGGCCTCGCGCATCTCGTCCTCCGTCACAGTGACGACGTCGTCCACATAGGCGCGGATGTGTTCGAAATTGATCGCGCCGATGCTCTGCGTTCGGAGACCGTCGGCCAGCGTCTGCGACACTTGCTCTGCGGGGAAAGAGACGATGCGGCCGGCGCGCAGGCTGGCTTGCGCGTCGGCGGCAAGCTCGGGCTCAACGCCGATCACGTTCAAGGTGGAATTACTGAGCTTGATGGCAGCTGAGATGCCGCTGATCAACCCGCCTCCGCCAACGGGCACCAGTACGGTTTCAACATGGGGCAGGTCTTCGAGAATTTCAAGACCGACCGTTCCTTGTCCGGCGATGATCTTTTCGTCGTTGTATGGAGGCACGATCGCGTAGCCGTGCTCGGCGGCCAGTTGTTCGGCGCGCAGCCGGCGTTCTTCACTGCTGGGGCCGACGGTGACGATCTCCGCTCCTAGGGCGGCGGTGGCCTCGAGTTTGTTCCGCGGAGCGTTGTTCGGCATAACGATGATCGCCTTTACACCCAGCGCCCGCGCCGCGTAAGCCACGCCTTGCGCGTGATTGCCACTGGAATAGGAGATGACGCCGCGGCGGCGCTCATCGTCGCTAAGAGATGCGACCTTGTTATAAGCCCCCCGCAGCTTGAAAGCGCCAATCGGCTGCAGGTTTTCAAGCTTAAGGAAAAGCTTGCGCTGATCAGACGCACTCGTCCATTCGAACAGGGGAGTGCGGATGGCGATGCCGCGGAGGAGCGCTTGTGCTTGGTGAATGTCAGCTAGGGTTACGATGCCGAGTCTCCTCCGCGCTTTAGGCATCTGGGCGGTGAAAAACCTTCAGATTTCCAGTATCACCGGCATGATCAGCGGCCGCCGCTGCGTCTGGCGCGAGATGTAGCGCTTCAGGTCGGTGCGGATTTTCTCCTTGATCACGCCATAATCAGCTTTCTCTTCCGCGCTGGAGGCATCGAGGGTCTCCATAACGATTTCCCGGGCGCGTTCGATCAAACCGTTTTCGCCGGGTGCGAATCCGCGTGTCACAATCTCGGGTGAAGTTTCGACTCGACCGGTGAGCTTGTTGATGGCGATGACAGGCATCACGAAGCCGTCTTCGCTGAGGTGGCGGCGGTCTTTTATCACTAAATCTTCCACTACATCTGTGCGCGAGCCGGAATCGATGCAGACGCGGCCTACGTTGACGCGTCCGGCCTTGCGCGCGCCGAGCTCATCGATTTCGAGAACGTCTCCACTTTCGATCAGCATCACGTTCCCAACGGCCCCAGTCATGGACGCGGCCAAATCCGCATGTAACTTGAGTTGCCGGAATTCGCCATGGATCGGAACGAAATACTTCGGCCGCACCAGGTTGATGATGAGCTTCAATTCTTCCTGGCTGGCGTGTCCGCTGACGTGGATCGGAGGGTAAGAGCCGTCGTCATAGATGACGAAGGCTTCGCGGCGGAACAGGTGGTCCACCATGCGGAAAATGGCTTTTTCGTTGCCGGGGATGATGCGTGACGACAGGACGACGGTATCTCCCTTTTCGATTTTGGCGTGCTTGTGGTTATCCACTGCGGCCCTTGATAGCGCCGACATTGGTTCGCCCTGCGTGCCGCTGATCAGGACGCACACTTTCTCCGGAGCGTAGTTCTTCATATCGCCGGGATGGATCAGCATGCCCTCGGGGATCTGGACATAACCCAAGTCTTCGGCGATCTCGGAGGAACTATTCATGGAGCGGCCGATGAAGCAGATTTTGCGGCCGTGCTCGCGCGCCATGTCGACGGTCAGCTTGATGCGATGAATCGAAGACGAGAAGCAAGAGATGAATAGGCGCCGCTGGGTGCGCGCAAACACTTCCTCGAATTTGCGGCGGACAGCGCGCTCGCTCGGCGTGTAGCCCTTGCGTTCGACGTTGGTGGAATCCTGCAGCAGCAGCAGCACTCCCTCTTTGCCATACTCCGCGAAACCGTGCAGATCGAAAAGGCGGTTGTCGGTGGGTGTTGGATCGACCTTGAAATCGCCGGTATGCAGTACGACGCCGAGCGGCGTGTGAATAGCGAGCGCGACACAATCGACCAGGCTGTGCGTTACCTGCAGCGGATGAATGGTGAAAGGTCCAACCTTGAAACGCACTCCGGGACGGATTTCGCGGAGGTCGGAGTCGTCGAGGAGTTGGTGTTCGTCGAGCTTATCTTCAACATATGCCAGCGTGAACTCGGTGCCCCAGACGGGAACATTCAGTTCGCTGAGAATCCAAGGCAGTGCGCCGATGTGGTCTTCGTGGCCATGAGTAAGGACGATGCCACGCACATACTTGCGATTTTCAAGCAGGTAAGAAATGTCGGGGACAACGATATCGACGCCCAGCAACTCGGCTTCGGGGAACATGAGGCCGGCGTCGACAACAATGATGTCATCACCATAGCGGATGGCCATGCAGTTCATACCGAACTCGCCCATCCCGCCTAGCGGAACTATGTGCAGTTTTCCTGTTGGCATTAGTAAAGTCGATGCTAGCACACGGGCGGCTCGTGTAGGGACGGGCTTGCCCCGTCTGCTTTGAGGGGCGGGAGACACAGTAAGCCACGTCTCTACGGTAAGTCCGAGGCGCGTTAGCCTGGCTGATAAACTCATACTCGAAGATGTCCGACGACAAGAAATCGTGGATGCGGCGGCGTGTCGAAGGCGCCATCCGCGGCGGTCTGACTCGCACCTACGACACGATCAGGGTTGATCCCGGACGCTTCCTGATGCAGCTACGCGTAGCGCACGGACTGCCGCTGGCCACCTTTCACGGCGTGTACACGCTGCCGGTGGAACGCCTCGACGACGTGGCGGACTCGGTAATCCGCGGCGGGATGAAGCTGGCAGCGGCGGAGGGAGCCGGATTTGGCCTGGGCGGAATCCTCACGATCGTCCCCGACCTCGGCATTCTTTCCACCATCACCATGCGCACCATCCAGAAGCTCAGCCTGATTTATGGGTTCGAGTTGAACACCGACGACGAGATCGCCGAGCTTTGGATTGCAGCGGCCAGCGCCGCCGGAGTCGACATCAGCCGCGAACTGCTGGAAAAAGAAGTGGTCAACCGTTTTGTGCCGCGCGTAATCCAGCGGATCGCAGTCAAAGCCGGCGCCGAGGTGGCGGAGAAGTGGGCAGGACGGCTGATTCCGCTTACCAGTTCGGCCATCGGATGCGCGCTGAACTATTACTTCGTGCGAGCGTGGGGCGAACGGGCGCGGGCGCATTTCCGCGGGAAGCATCTCGAAGTGAGGCAAAAGTTTGCGGCAGAGCAAATGCAACTTCCAGTGGGACCTTCGCAGACGTTGCCGTCGTGACTTAGGCAGCTACCGTGAATCGCTCCATCACCCGTAGAGATTTACGTCGGTGCGTTTCTATCTTAGCCAGTCCTCCAACTCAATCCCGCGCTCGGTCTTCTCGTCGCGATACTTGACGATCACGGGCGTGTAAAGCGAGAGGTTCCAGTCCGCCCCTTCGCCTTTTTTCACGGCGCGCGAGCCTGGAACGACTACGGCGTTCTCCGGGACTTCCAGCGACTGCTCTGGGGTCGCGCGGTAGATCTCGCCACGCACCAGATCGTAGAGTGGCGTGGATCGGGTCAGGATCGTTCCCGCTCCCAAGACCGCGCGGGCACGGACCAGCGTGCCTTCGTACACCCCGCAATTGCCGCCGACCAGCACATCGTCTTCGATGATTACCGGAGCGGCATTGATGGGTTCGAGCACGCCTCCGATCTGCGCAGCGGCGCTCAGGTGCACGCGCTTGCCGATCTGGGCGCACGAGCCGACCAGGGCGTGGGAATCGATCATCGAACCTTCACCCACGTAGGCCCCGACGTTAATGAACATGGGAGGCATGCAGACAACCGACGGCGCAACGTAGGCCCCTTCGCGGATGGAGGAACCGCCTGGCACAAGGCGAATTCGATCGGCAAGAGTCAGACGGCGGGCGGGGAAAGTGTCCTTGTCGACAAAAGAGAGTACATCGCCGTCCGACATCGCCTGTAGCTCGCCGAGACGGAAGCCGAGCAGGATGCCTTGCTTGACCCAGGCATTGACGATCCAGCGTCCGCCGGTTTTCTCAGCGGCGCGAATGTCGCCGCGAGTCAGAGCGGCGCGGAAGTCGAAAAAAGTGGGACGGGCTTCATCAGGATTGCCGATCGTTTCGCGCGTAGATAAGCGTTCAATGGCCGACTTCAAGGTGGATAGAAAATCTGACATAGGAAGGTTGGAAAACACAAGGCAAAGTGCTAACGGCTAAATGCTTGAGAGCTGCTCTTACCCCACGCACTTACATTCGCTGCGGATCAGCACACCCGGCATCTGATGCGTCGCTTCGCGCGCCTCGGCCAGATTGCCGTACGGTCCGTGCCAGCGCGAATGATTGGGATCGTGCCCGGCGGGGCGTCCTTTGCCGGAACTGCACTGTCCGCAGGATGCGCGATGCAGCATCGCTTTGTGCGGGCCCGCTGCCCAATTTTCGTAAATATAAAATTCGACAGCTGCGGCCGGCGGAGTCGCCGGGCGAGCAATCAATCCGGCATCGGTTGCGACCTTTTGCAGCTTCGAGCGGGTGTCGCGGCGCATGGGAAGCAAGGGCAGGCGATAGACTTCTTCGATCTTGCCCATCATCGCGAGCACGGCCTTAACCGGCAGCGGACTCGACTCGATAAAGTTGGCCAGCATCAAGGGCAGATACTTACGGTGGATGGTGCGCGCCGTTTGCCAGTCGTTGTTTAAGGCGGCTCGCGTCATCTCCGACATTTCGCGGGGAATTTCGTTGGACGCAACCGAAATTACACCTACGCCGCCGAGCGCGATCACGGGCAAAGTGACGGCATCATCGCCAGAGAGGACAAGAAAGTTCTCCGGCACCGAGTTCAGCACCTCCGCGATCTGCGTCATGTTGCCGCTGGCTTCCTTCACGCCGGCGATATTTGGAACTTCGCACAGGCGAGTCAGAGTTGCGGGTTCGAGATTGGCGCTCGTTCGGCCCGGAACGTTGTAAAGAATAATCGGTTTGTCGACCGCTTCGGCGATGGCGCGGAAGTGCCGGTATTGGCCCTCTTGCGTCGGCTTGTTATAGTACGGCGACGCGGTGAGGATGGCATTGACACCCGGCAGCGCCGCCACTTCTTTCGCTTTGGTTACAGCGTCTTGCGTAGAGTTGGAAGTGGCGCCGGCGATAATCGGCACGCGTCCGGCAACGACTTCGATGGTCACATTGATGACGCGCAGCCACTCGTCATGATTGAGCGTGGGAGTTTCTCCCGTAGTGCCGCATGGAATCAGGAAATCGATGCCTGATTCGACCTGCCAGGCCACCAGATTCCGCAGTGCATTTTCATCGACAGCGCCGTCCTGAGAGAACGGCGTGACCAGAGCCGTACCACAGCCTCGCAGTTGCATGGCTAAAGGATAACTCTTCTCGCACGTGCTTGCATGAGCAGGGTGTGTTCGTGTGGGGATGTTTCGGCCTAGTTGCCTTCGGAATATCAGCGGATCGCATAACCGCCATCGACACGAATCGTAGTACCGGTAACGAAGTCCGAAGCCCGCGAGGCCAGGTACACAGCCGTTCCAGCAAGTTCCTCCGGTTGACCCCATCGACCGGCGGGGGTCCGCGCAAGAATTTCGTCATTCAAGGGCATCGTACGCACAGGCGCCGTCATGTCCGTTTCAATCCACCCTGGCGCGATCGCATTGACTTGAATGTTGTGCGGGGCGAGTTCAATGGCCATTGACTTGGTCAGTTGGACTATCGCTCCTTTCGCTGCGCTGTAAGAGGGGATGAGCCCAGATCCAAAGAACGAGTACATACTGCCAATGTTAATAATCTTTCCACCCTTACGACTGACCATCGATTTGGCGGCGAGCTTCGACAGCAGGAAAACCGCATTGAGTTGCGTCTCGATGACGTTGTCCCAATCTTCAGATTTTTCGTTCAACACGCCGCCGCTCAGCGACACGTTGCCGGCATTATTAACCAGGACGTCTATGCCTCCGAGCTCGCTCTCGACCCTATTAAGCGCCGGCTCCAAAGCGGCGCGGTTGGTCACATCAAGCCTCACGGCAACCGCTGGAACACCGATTGCTTTCAATTCGGAAAGCACGCGCTGGTTCTTTTCGTCGTTTCGTCCAAACACCGCGACGGCAGCCCCGGCTTCGGCCAGTCCGAGGGCAATGCCACGACCAATTCCGCCATTACCACCAGTCACGACAGCCACCCGACCGGTTAAGTCAAATAATCCAGGCGTTTTCATCAAGCATTCCCCATTTCCAATTTCCGGAGTGGCTGCCGCCCTTCCTCCTTTGCGGGAGGAAGGGCATTCTTGCGAGGTTAGTGGGCGTGGGTTGGGTGAGCGCTGACGGTCACTTCATGCTGCTCAGCTTTGACACTTCCTTGATGGTCGCCTTGTCGTCGTAGACCCCGGCGGCCACCACATACTTGGTTCCTTTAGCACTCAAGCCATAAGCGAGCTTGCGGGAGCCCTCCTTCTCGCCGGGTTTCGGCCACCAATACTCGAACCAGACG
>JBEKQC010000001.1:0-241838 GCA_049520095.1 Terriglobales bacterium | reverse complement strand
AGTGGGGACGTAGTTCAGTTGGTTAGAACGCTGCCCTGTCACGGCAGAGGTCGCGAGTTCGAGTCTCGTCGTCCCCGCCATTCTCTTGAATGGTTTACAGGGTGCCCCTTGGGGCATTTTCTGTTTCCCCACAAATCGGTGGCCATTCTAGTTCGGACAGCTAAGCGGCTGCGGATCCGCCAATGCGAGCACCGTGCCAAATGTCTCGGAAAGTGCCCGGCCAATCACCTTCGGCTGAGTTGAAAGCCGCATTCTACAATCAATGCAAGCTGCTTTGGTACGGTTCCACAATCCTGTGCGAGCAGTCCTCCTTATTAATCAGCTCCACGAGTTCGGCAAACGAGAGTTCTCCCACCAACCTCCCGGCCAATGACTAGCCAACCTTCGCCAGACGTTTCTCGTCCTCCGTCTCTTTGGCCGTCGAGACTTGCGCCAACGCCGCTGACAGAGCTGCTGCCTCAGCTTTGGCAATGGCACGCGCCGCCACTGGTTTCAGCCACAGCAATGCCATGAAGGCGGCGGTAATGTCGCAGGCAATCATGACATAGAACACCGGCACCCACGAGCCGGTCCTGAGCATCACGTACGCAGCCACTGGGGCGGAAAAGATGGCTGCCGTACCTTTCGCGGTATAGACGATGCCGTAGTTCGTGGTGGCCCATGTCCTGCCGTAAAGGTCTGCCGTGATGGACGGGAACAGCGAGAAAATCTCGCCCCAGGCAAAGAAGACGAGGCTGGACAACAGGACGAACATTACTGGGCGGTGAATCGTTTGTAGCCATCCGTATACCGCAAGGCCCTCGATCAGGAAGGCGGTGAACATGGCGTTCTCTCGGCCAATGTGATCGGAGATCCAGCCCCACAGAGGACGAGTCACGCCATTGACAATGCGGTTCAACTGAATCGCCAGAATTGCCGCTGACAGGCCCCATGCAACGATGATCTTGTCCACTTTGTAGAAGCTGGCAATCTCTTTCAGCTGCGAAGTGACCACCAGGCCGCCGAACGCCACCAACGTCATCATGACGTAGATGAGGTAAAACGACGGTTGCTTCAGCATCTCCCACCAGCTCATGTCGGTGCTGGCCTGGTGGACTCTGGCGACATGCTTCCACGCTTTTGGCAGCCACTTCTTAGGTGGCGCCACGATGAACATGGCCGCAACAGTCACGATGATGCCTTGCAGGATGCCCCAAAAGACGAACGCATGCCGATAACCGGAAGCATGGATCATTGTTTCAATCGGAGCGACGGTTACTGCCGTGCCGATGCCATAGGCCCCAGATACGATGCCTGCGCAAAGCCCGCGGTGGTCGGGGAACCACTTCAGCACGTTGCCGGTGCAGCCGCCATAAACGGCACCGGCGCCGATTCCACCGATCGCGTACCAGATGTACAGTCCGGTGATCGTGTAGGAGTAGCCGGAACCGATCCAGCCCGCGCCCACCAGCAGGCCACCGATCCCGATAATCAGTCGCGGCCCAAGACGATCCACCAGGTAGCCTTCGAACGGGACCAGCCAGGTTTCGCAAAAGATAAACGCGGCAAATGCGATTTGCACCGCAGCTAAAGTCGCGTGCAGGCTTGAGGTTAAGGGTTTGGTGAAGAGCGTCCAGGCATATTGCAGATTCGCGATCGCCATCATGGCGATTATGCAGGCGCACATTTGAACCCAGCGGTTGACGATCTTGGGTTCTGTGTCACTTAAGGAGGTCACATTCGTGGCCATAGGCATCCTCCTGGCAGATTGTCAGAATCGGTCTTCTCGCTTAGCACTCCTTGCCGGAACCGTCCGGGTAAATGAAAAACCCCGCCCCCTTAAAGGGAGGGCGGGGTATCAGCTTCGATTTCTTTCTGGAGCGGAATGATTCCCGGCACCAGCCACTTGTTCCACATCTCGTCGATTTTGCTCTGGAAGTATTCGATATCTTCGTCGATAAAGTGCGCGAACCTTCCCTGTTTGAGCAGGTAATCGCGAACCGGAAGACGCTTGAATCTGCCGTTCGCAATATCCTTGGTTTTGCCGTAGAGCTTCAGCTTGCCACATTCGATCTCGTACAGAGGCCAAATGCCGGTGTTCACGGCCAGTTCGCCCAGCTCGAAAGAGAGTATGGGATCGAAGTCCCAGCCCTTCGGACAGGGGTTGAGGCAGTGAATGAAGGTAGGACCGCCGATCGACAGCGCCTTGCGAACGCTGTTCATCGCCTGCAGCGGGTAGGAGGTCGAGATCGTTCCTACATACTTCACTGTGGGATGGCCAACCATCATCAACGGTGCCATGTTCTTCTTCCAGCGGTGATTCATGATGCGTTTCACTTTTCCTGGAGTGCTGAACGACGTATTGACGCCATAGGGCGATGTCCCGGAAATCTGGATATCGGTATTGGCATACGACTCGTTGTCGTACATCAGGATCAGCAAGTTGTAATCGGGATGGCACATGGTGGCCGAAATCGCTCCCAGTCCCATGTCCGCACCGCCGCCATCGCCGCAGAAGGCGATGACGTTGATGGGCTCATCCTTCATCACGCCCTTGCGCATCTGAACGCGGAATGCCGCGGCCGCTCCCAGCGCGCTCGAGCCCGAACTTCCCAGTTGCGTGTGCATCCAGGGGACGCCCCAGGGGGTTGAGTAGTAGGACGTGTTCGCCACGTACATGCAACCAGTGCTGCCCAGAACAATCGTCCTGGGCCCTGCGGCCTTCGCCATTAGTTTCATGATTTCCGCAGACTCGCAGCCCTGGCAGGTGCGGTGGCCGGATGTGTAGTACTCCTCGTGTGGAACCTTCTTGACTCCCTTGAAGGCTTCCAGGTTTTGCGTCGGTTTCTCATCTACAAAAGTGCTCGTGCTCATAATTGTTGTCCTTTCCGGCTATGAATAGCGCCACGCG
This sequence comes from Terriglobales bacterium, assembly GCA_049520095.1. Classification (GTDB taxonomy): domain Bacteria; phylum Acidobacteriota; class Terriglobia; order Terriglobales; family Acidobacteriaceae; genus Acidiflorens. Next base: position 238,948 of record JBEKQC010000001.1, on the reverse strand, counting down.
TCGAACTGGCGTTATCCCCGCAGCCCGATCCATTGCGTCAGGGGTTGCGCCTTACCTTTGGCGGCTTGGAACACGACATCGGTCATCGTTTCCACGTCGGGCACAGTCACTTCGCGGCCACCGAGGCCACCGATAAAACAAATCACCGGCGGTCTGGTGCTGCTGCTGCTGTACATGGCAGAGCGAACTTCGGTCGCCACCACGCCACTTAGGTCCGGCGAACCGAACGAGAAGTCGCGATCGATGACACCAACAGCCTTGAAGCGCTCCAGGCACTTGGCAATCTCTGGACCGGCAAACGGCCGGAACCAGCGCAGGCGAACGAAGCCAACCTTCTTGCCTTCTTCTCGCAGCTTGCGGACTGCGACCTTCACTGGCGTCGAGAGCGTCCCCATGCCCAGTAGCACGACTTCCGCATCTTCGGTCATATATTCTTCGAAGAACGGATTGCCGTACTTGCGTCCAAACGTGCGCTCGAAGTCGGCATAGACTTCGCGGATCACGTCGCAAGCCACTTCGGTGACTTTGTAGTTCTGCCGTCGGATCTCCATCACCCAATCCTCGTTGGCCTGTGGGGCCACCGAAATAACGTTGTCGGGGTGGAGCAGCAGATCGCCGCGGTCGTAGCGAGGCAGGAATTTCTTAACCTGTTCCGCTGCTGGGATCTTTACCAGCGCTTGCGAGTGAGTGAGGAATGCGCCGTCGCAACTGATGGCCAGGGGCACAAATATGCGGCGATCTTCCGCCACACGATAGGCAATCAGTGCCGTGTCCAGCGCTTCCTGCGCGCTGTCAACCCAGGTCAACAGCCAGCCCAGGTCGCGGACAGCCAGCGCATCGTTATGTTCCACACCAAAGGCGCCGGGATCGTCGAGCGCCCGGTTGCCCACCATGCACACCATGGGCACACGCAGCGCGGGACTGACTGTCAGCGCTTCCATGGCATACATCCAGCCCACGCCGCTCGAACCGCAGAACACGCGCGCTCCGCAAATCGACGCGTGCTTCACGATTTCGAATTGTGAATGCTCGCCTTCCGCCACAATATATTCGCAGTCCATTTCGCCGTCCGCTACCAACTGGCTGATGTACTGCATGACCGTGTCGTAAGGCCGGATCGGATAAGCTGTGACCACGTCGACGTTAGCCAGCTTGCAGGCAATCGCAATGGCCTCGGCGCCGGTAATCAGGGCTTCCTGTTCTTGAGTTTTCTTTCTTTCCTCGACCGGTAGTGTTAGTGTCGCCATCTTCAATCTCCTTGTTTTCAGGCTTGCCGCCGGGCCACTAGCCCTTCCTAGCGACTGCCAGGGCTTCCGGGACTTGTTCTTGATACTGACCGCGATAACGGAATCCGTGAGACCGTTTCTCGATCGGTTCGGCCTTCTCAATCGTGGTTTCCAGCCATTTCAAATAGGCGTCTTTGTCTTTCCTGAACTCCGCCCACGGGCTCTTGTTATCGTGGAATTCGGATTCGTTCACCATAGTGACGCAGTCCTTCACCGGGCAAACCTCTTCGCAAATTCCGCAGCCGCAGCACGATTCGAGATTGGCGTCGTAGGTTCCGTCCGGGGTGACATCGAAAGACCCATCCGGACAGTCGAGCCAGCACAGCGTGCACTTGGTGCAGGTGGAGAAATTCACCACCGGCCGTTGCGTGCGCGTCGAGTACTTCTTGAAGCGCTCGTTGCGGGCTGGCCGGAAGCCGCCGACTTCCTTGGTCACCGGATCCGCATACGGCCCGCCTTGCGGCTGGCCCTTGATCGAAACAGCGTCCCGCATCTTCTCCCAACCGGGCAGTTCGAACTTGAACAAATCTTCGGGATTGCCCTGGCCCGCTCTCACGTCGACTGTGGTGAAGCGTTCGAAGGCGGTGCGAGCGGAAGTTACTTTCAGGGAATTCTTCAGTTTTTCGTTGATGAATTGCTCCACTGACTCCAGGCTGAACAGTGCCGGCAGTGCCTTGGCGATAGCACCAAGGATGCGGACGTCCGTGTGGTCGTCCTTATAAACCCACATGCCCGAGAAGCTGGTAACGCCTTTCACGATTCCCAGCTTGTAAGGCGCTTCCCGGCGATGAATGTTCTTGAGCAGGGCGGGTGCATCGTCCAGAGAGATTACGATGAGGGTGTGCCCTGGTTTGAGAGCACGATGCACGGGCTGCAGGCCGTACCATGCCCAAGATTCCGTGCCTTTACAGAGCGTGTCGTCGAGAACTACAGTCAGGTCGACTTGTTTCGGTTCGTATTGCGCCATGCCGGCTTCGAGCGTCTGCTCGTCGTTGGCGACGATGGCAAAACTCTTCGCTGGGATCCCATTGCGCTCCGGAGCATCTCCATAACGGCCAAAGGAAATGCCCAGTTTGCCTTCGTTGTGCGCGGCCAAAACAATGCCGCGCGTTATGTTCTTGGCCAAGGTCTTTTGAAAGACCCCTCGGTAAATGACTTCGATCGCCAATAACTGGCCCATTTGTGCAACCTCCATTCTTTTAAAGCTTCTTCGGTACCATGTTCTCGAGTACTATGTTTTCGATTTCCTCCACGTGCCGGCGCATGGCAGCCTCGGCAGCTGCGGCGTCGCCCCGCTTCAGGGCTGCGAGGATGCGGCGGTGACCGGCCAGCGACTTTTCTTGCCGGCCCTCCACCTGCAAAGCATGTTCCCGTGTCTCGCGCAACAAATCCATCAACACATCCACCACTTTCAAGACCACGCTGTTGTTGGACGCCAGAGCGATGCTGTAGTGAAACTCAGAGTCCTCTTCGATTCCGAGCTCGCCCCGGCGCACGTTCGTCTCCTGGCGTGCAAGAATGTTCTCCATGTCTGCGATTTCATCGCGTGAGGCGTGCACCGCGGCGCGCCCGGCCAAGGGCGGCTCGATCATTTTGCGCACATCGAGCAGTTCAGCAACCATCTTCCGTTTCTCAAGAAGCGCGTTCGCCAGGGGATTAGCTGGGATAACACCGGGGCTGCAAACCACCGTGCCGATACCCTGGCGCGGCTCGATCAGGCCCATCATTTCCAGGCTACGGATGGCATCGCGCACCGACCCGCGGCTGACTCCAAGCATTTGAACAAGTTTGCGTTCTGGGGGAAGCCGGTCGCCAGGCTTTAGCTCTTCTGTAATGCGCCGCTCCAGTTGCTTGGCGACCTCTTGGTAGACTTTATTTCTGGGGATCGCCTCGAACCCGACTCGCGCTGATGATTCAGTTTCGATCATCGAAATTGGAAGTGGTCTGATGACTGACCAATTCCATCTCAGTCCTGAAGCCAAAATCGCGCAAGGATATCGATCACGCTTCCAGGCGACCTGGATCACGATTCAATGTGACATCATCAACGTAGGACTTTGGTGGGAGACGGAATCCCGGTTCGTCACGTTGAAAGCCCGCGGGGTTTCAATGTGGCCCGCTACCGACAGAATCATTAGCTGGAATAATCCTCACAGGTGAGCGAAAATAGTTATTTTGTGTTCGTCGGAGAGGACGCCCCTCGGCCAACTCAAACCGGCGAGGGGCAGACCAGTATGGATTTGCTGCGGCAATCCAACACGGAGTGCGCCCTAGGCGCAGCCCAGGGATAACTCACAGGCGATGCTTTCCGCATGCGTCTCAGGGTTTGGTCGACGGAGAAACACCATGGCCACTAACACCATTGAAGTTGAAGCAGCCGCCCACAACCATAGCCATCCCAAGCTGGAGCGCTGGGTGGAAGAAGTAGCACAGATGTGCAAACCCGATCGGGTTCACTGGTGCGATGGTTCGCCCGAGGAATACCAGGAGATGCTGCGACTGCTGGTCCTCACTGGGACGGCGATCCCGCTCGATGCGGCGAAGCGGCCGAACAGCGTGCTGGTTCGGTCAGACCCGGCCGACGTCGCCCGGGTTGAGGATCAGACCTTTATCTGCTCCCGAACCGAGGAAGAAGCAGGCCCGACCAACAACTGGGAAGATCCTGCGAAGATGAAGCAGAAGCTGGCGGGATTATTCGCGGGCTCGATGGTGGGTCGCACCATGTATGTCGTTCCCTACAGCATGGGTCCGATCGGCTCGCCAATTGCCAGGATCGGCGTGGAGATCACCGATTCAGCGTACGTGGTCGTCAGCATGCACATTATGGCCAGGATCGGAAGCCGAGTGCTTGAGGCTCTCGGTGCGGAGGGCGATTTTGTGCGTGGACTGCACTCGGTGGGCGCTCCGCTCACCCCCAACCAGCCGGACAAGACCTGGCGCTGCAACGCGGAGAATAAGTACATTTGCCATTTTCCGGAAACGCGTGAGATCTGGTCGTATGGTTCTGGCTACGGGGGCAACGCGTTGCTGGGGAAAAAGTGCCACGCGTTGCGGATCGCCTCGGTGCAGGCGCGCGACGAGGGCTGGATGGCCGAGCACATGTTGATTCTGAAGCTGATCAGCCCGTCGGGTGACGTGAAGTACATAACCGGCGCTTTTCCTTCGGCGTGCGGCAAGACCAACCTGTCGATGATGATCCCGACCATTCGCGGTTGGAAGGTGGAGGCCATCGGCGATGACATCGCCTGGATGAAATTCCACACCGACGGCCGGCTTTACGCCATCAACCCGGAGTACGGCTTCTTTGGTGTGGCGCCGGGCACGAGCATGAAGTCGAACGCCAATGCCATGCTCAGCGTAACCAGGAACTCCGTCTTCACGAATTGCGCGATGACGCTCGACGGCGACGTGTGGTGGGAGGGAATGACCGATGAGAAGCCGTCCAAGTTAATAGACTGGCTGCGCCGGCCGTGGACCCCGGACTCAGGATGGAAAGCGGCGCACCCGAATGCGCGCTTTACCGCTCCCGCAAGTCAATGCCCGGTGATCGCTCCCGAGTGGGAGGACCCGCAAGGCGTGCCGATCGATGCAATCCTCTTCGGTGGACGGCGCGCAGGCATCGTTCCGCTGGTCACCGAAGCGTTCAACTGGCAGCATGGCACTTTTCTGGGTGCAACGGTCAGCAGCGAGACGACCGCCGCGATCACTGGTAAGGTTGGACAGTTACGCCGTGATCCCATGGCCATGCTTCCGTTTTGCGGCTACCACATGGGCGACTACTTTGCGCATTGGCTTAAGATGGGAGCGCTCTCCAGCCCGTCGAAGCTCCCGAAGATTTTCTATGTCAACTGGTTTCGCCAGGATCAGAATGGCAAATTCCTGTGGCCGGGTTATGGTGAAAACAGCCGTGTACTGAAATGGATCTTTGAGCGATGCGACGGTAAAGTACATGCCAAAGATACCCCCATCGGACGGATCCCCGAAGTGGCCGATCTCGACACAACGGGGCTCGATATCAAGGGTGCTCATGTGGAGGAGCTCCTCAGCGTCGACCTCGAAGGCTGGCTGGCTGAGGTGCCGTTGATCAAGGAGCACTTCGCCCACTTCGGCAGCCATCTTCCCGCAGGATTGAATGTCGAATTGAAGGCACTCGAAGAACGTCTGCAAGCGGCGAAGCCATAGTTGCCTAAAAGAGCTACCTCAAGCAGAGTTCGGTGGGACGACGCCGAACCGCATTCCACATATTTTCCCGATGTCAGGCGCCGAGTTGGTTCGTCCGTCCCTGATATCTCGCATGCGCCTCTGGCCGCGCCTGCCATTTCCATCCGTCGGTTCTAAAGCTTCTTTGAGGTTGGGCCGATAAACCTCTCGGCTGGGGACGAGTGTTGCGCCATCTCGTGGCTTGTAATACCGCCCCCGCCTAAAGAGAAATAGAACGGATGATTCGGAGGACGGTTTCGGCGCCGCGTGAAAGGGCAAAATGAGACTAACACTGGGGAGGAAACTGGGACTCGGCTTTGGCGTAATCCTCGCCTTGATGGTGTTCAGCGCGGTGATGAATTACTTAAGGTCGACCGACATCAGGAAGACTGAGGACGCCACAGTTGAGCTGCGTTTCCCAGCGATCGAAATCGCTAGAATGTTGCAGCGGGATCTGAATTATACGCAGGTCAAGGGTCGCCAAGCCATTCTCGCGGGAACAGACCCGGCCCGCTGGCAGGAAGCGAAGAAGGCGTATGAAGGAGCTTGGAAATCCATTGAAAAAGATGTTGCCCTGTTAGACGAATTAGCGCCCAAATGGCCGCAGGCGGATCGTGACCGGCTGGACGATATCAAGAAGCACCTCCCTTGGCTCCGCGCCACGGAAGACGCTGCCATAAAACATGCGACGAGTGGCGAGCGTGATGCTGTCATTCGGGCGGGTAACGAAAATGCCGATCTGGTTACACCGGCCAATATCGCGGTAAAGAAATCCCTCGACGGCTTGGCGGAATCGCTCGTCACGCTATTGGCCAAAAACAAGGAAGAATTGCATGCGGCGAACCGCGCGCTGAATTGGGCCATGGCAGTGACGGTCTTCGTGGCCCTGGGCATCGGAATCTCCGTGGCCATTTTCCTGAGCCGCGCCGTCACAGGGGCAGCCCAATCAGTTCTGGACCAGGCGGAAGCAATAGCCGCCGGCGACTTGACCCGTGACGATCTGAAAGTCCGTAGCCGGGACGAACTCGGCGATCTGACGGCAGCGATCAATAAGATGAGTGGCAGCCTTAAACGCATGATCCTCGCCATCACAGAAAATGCGACGCGCGTAGCCAGCGCCAGCGAGGAACTGGACACCGCCAGCCAGCAGATCACCGCCAACTCCGAGGAAACCTCGGCTCAAGCCGACGTGGTTTCGAAGGCTGCGCAGGCTGTCAGCCAGAACCTCCAGACCGTTGCCACCGGCGCCGAAGAGATGGGCGCCAGCATCGGGGAGATTGCCAAGAGCGCCACTGAAGCCGCGAAAGTCGCGACCGCAGCGGTCAAGGTGGCCGAAACCACCACTATCGCCGTGTCCAAGCTGGGCGCATCATCGACCGAGATTGGAGAGGTCATTAAAGCCATCACTTCGATCGCCCAGCAAACCAACCTGCTGGCCCTGAACGCAACCATCGAAGCGGCGCGCGCCGGCGAAGCAGGTAAGGGTTTCGCCGTGGTGGCCAACGAAGTGAAAGAGTTGGCCAAAGCCACGGCCAAGGCGACCGAGGACATCAGCCGGAAAATCGAAGCCATTCAGACCGACACCAAGGCGGCCGTGGATGCCATTGCGTCAATCACCGAAGTCATCAATCAGGTCAACGAGATCTCCAGCACTATTGCCACGGCAGTGGAAGAACAGAACGCCACCACTAACGAGATGTCACGCAACGTGACCGAGGCAGCGCACGGCAGCAGCGAGATCACCCGCAATATTGGAGGCGTGGCGGAAGCCGCCCAAGGCACAACGCTCGGAGCCTCCGATACGCAGAAGGCATCGCAGCAGCTGGTGGAGATGTCTGCTCAACTCCGCAGCCTGGTAGGCCAGTTCAAGATCGATGCCGACACGTTTGGCATAGAAAGGGCAGTGCGCGCAAACTCAGGCAGCAAGAGTAAGGCCGCTCGCGCGTCCGCGTGAGTAGAGGTTTCGGCTGCACCCGGCGACTTGCGGCCGTCAGGCTCTGCTAGGCCACGCCCCGCGCTTTTATCGGTGACGCCATATCGCTCGCCGGAGCTGTGCGCTCCGACTCTCTTACGACGCGGGCTGCCAAAGGCTTCAGCCACAGCAAAGCCATGAAGGCAGCAATCAGATCGCAAATAATCATTGCCCAGAAAACTTTGGTCCAGGAGCCGGTCTTGGCAAACAACCACGCGGCCCCCGGTCCGGCAAAGGCTGTAGCCACACCTTTGGCCGTGTATACGATTCCATAGTTGGTCGTGGCCCATTTCTTTCCGTACAGATCGCCCGTAATCGATGGGAACAACGAATAAATATTACCCCATGCAAAGAAACACAGTCCCGACAACGCAACGAACCAGATAGGACGGCTGATCAGTTGGAGCAAGGCGTAAACTGCGATTGCCTCGAGGATGAAGGAGATGAAGATGGCATTCTCCCGTCCGATGTGGTCCGACACCCATCCCCAGAAGGGGCGCGTCAACCCGTTCAGAATCCGGTCGACCGTGATCGCCAGCACCAATGCCGTCATGCCCCACAGCACCACCACTTTATCCACATGGTACGAGGAAGCCATGGGGTTCAATTGCACGGTGACGACGATACCGCCGAATGCTAGCATCGTCATCATCAGGTAGATGACATAGAAAGACGGCTGGCGCAGCATCTGCCACGGCGTCATGTCGACAGCGGAAGTCTTTACCTTGGCTTTGATCTTCTTTTCTTTTTCTTCCCAGTTTGGCGGCGTCCATCCCACCGGCGGCCGGGCCAGGAACAGCGAGGCAAACAGTACGACGACTCCCTGGATGATTCCCCAGACGATGAAGGTGTGCTGGTAACCTGAGGTTTTGATCATGTCGGCAACTGGAGCGATGGTCGTCGCGGTGCCTATCCCGAAAGCTCCCGCGGTCAGGCCGACGCATAGACCGCGATGGTCCGGGAACCACTTCAGCGCGTTCCCAATGGTTCCTCCGTAGACCGCCCCGGCCCCGATACCACCGAGTCCATACCAGAAGTAGAGGCCCCTCAGACTCTCAGCGTAGCCCGATCCCATCCAACCCAGTCCGGCCAGGATTGCCCCAATACCCAGCATGAATCGAGGTCCAATTCGATCTACCAGGAATCCTTCAAAAGGCACGAGCCAGGTTTCTAGAGCGACGAATAAGACAATAGTCCACTGGACAGCTTCCAGCGAGACATGCAGATGGGCTTGTATGGGTTTGGTGAAGAGAGTCCAAGCGTACTGCAGGTTGGCGACCGCCATCATCGCGACGATGCCAGCCACCAACTGGATCCAACGGTTGGGAATACGTGAGGGGTGAATCAGGGAAGCCGGAGATGCGGCCATAGGTATACCTCCAGACTGCGCGTTAGACGTTAACAGCGCACTACCGGAACGACTTTGTTCCGTTGCAATTGTGTCAACCCCGCTCGTCCGGCCCGTCGACCCGGAATCGCTTGGTTCCTGGCGAACCTGCGATATACTGGTCCACTGATCGAACCACTTGCGGCAGGAAATTTAACATCCTCCCCTTGGGCTGTCAAGGGTTTCTCAAAGCCCCCAAGCGGCGAGGCTTGTCGTGTCCGCGTGCCCTTGTAACGCCGGCAAGTACAAGTAGTGGAGACGCAACCGATGCCGATAGATGAGAGCCTGCGCGCGCAGATCGAGACTTACCTATCCCACCTGGATGGTCTGATCCACCGCGGCCGTCAGGTTCGCGACACGCTGGCGGCTGATCCCTGCAGTGCATCTGCGATCGCAGCTGCTCGCGCCTGGCAGGAAGATTGCGGAATAACAGTCAATCAATTGTCCGGGGGCAGCAAGGCCCATTGGCTAGCGCGGTCGTTTAGCGAAGCCTTCCTGATGCGCTCCGCGTCTGGCCTTGCCGCAGAAGGGGCGGCACCGGCCGAGATCGTCCAGCGACTGCTCGACGTCCTCGATCAAGCTGTCGCCTCGCTCTCCGGAATGGACAGTGGCACGGGCCCAGGCGCTTCTGGATATTCGTCGGCATCTCCGGAGGCGCCGCCGCCTCACCGGTTCGATTTCGTTCATAACCCTGAGCTTCGGCCGGTTGTCGAGCAGGCTTATGTCGATGGCCGACGCGCGCTTGAGGCCGGGAACTACGACCTGGCGCTACGCACTTCCTGCGGAATCCTGGAAGCCATCGTCACCGATGCGCTGGAGCACACGGGACTCTGTGCGCTAATTGCCTCCGGCGGGCCCACAGGGAACGCTGCCGAGGGGAAGATAGCCGATTGGTCGTTCGAGACGCGGCTCGCCGTCGCCGAAAGGGCGGGATTGATTCGCAGGGGGTGCGCCCGCCTGCCGGCAGTTGCGCGCACGTATAGAGATCACAGCGATTCCACCGGAGGCCGCGGCCTGAGGGCGACGATCTGCGAACGCGACGCACGACTGACCGGGCAGGTGCTTCGTGTGGTGATGAGAGACTTGGATCCCGGCCGGTAGACTTCCAGTCAATCTTCAAGATCCTGGCGAAACACCGGTTGTGTCGGATCGACGCTGCCATCGATGACGGCCACCAGCAGTTCCTGGTATGCGTTCTCCGCCTCTGACAGCGCCGCGTAACCCCGTTCCCGCTGCAGCGCTCCACTGGCCGAGTAGATGAGCGTGAAATAGCGCCCCGAGGAATACTGAAGTTCGAGCAACTTGTTCGGCATGTCAGGATCCCCTTCCTGACCAAGCACGTCCATGAGCGCCACCGTCCACTGCCTACCCTTCGGATCGGTGACGACCTCGCGCTCGACGTATTGCCACTCATCCATGCTCCACAATGGCATATCTATTCCAGCAGCTGATCGAGCGCTTTTGCGACCTGCGCCCCGGTGAACGGTTTCGGGACCAGCAAGACTCTTCGTGCGTTTCGGGAACGGAGGCTGGCGTCCGCAATCTCTGGTGTGTCGCTGATGATGACGACAGGAAGCTCGGCATGATTCGGGTGGTGACGCACGGCGTCGAAGAGCGCCTCGCTCATATCGAATGAGGAACCATCGAGCACAAGCGCATCCGCGCGTTGCTCCAGCACCAGTTCGTTGACGGCGGCGGTATATCCCGTCGCGCAGACTTTGTAGCCGTGGTCACGCAACGCAAACGCCAGTAGCTCGGCAATCTCCGGCGTGTCGTCGATGAGTAGGATCCGGCGCAACCGTACCCCTACTTCTTGCCGGCTCCGGTGCCCGGCAACCGCGCCTTCTTGCCGGCGCAAGGCTCCAGATCCATGACCCACACGCGCCCGCCGGCAGTGTAGTAGGCGCGGTGGTCGTTCTCGATCATCGCGCCCCAGGCCTCCAGCGTGCGCATCGCGAACGTGTAGCCCTCGAAGTTGTTGCGAGTGTGACCCAGCACTTCATTCGTGTGCCAGTTGTCAGTGAGAATCGCGTCGCCCCCGTGCACGCGCAAAACCGTGTAGTAGCGGTCGAAGGCCGCTTGCGGCCGTACATCGCGAGTCGACCCGCGCTTTTTGCCTTCGCTGACAATATAGCTTTCCTGCGGCTCGGGAGCCGCAGGCGCAGCTGGAGGAGGGGTTGCCTTGGCATTCATACGGTCTCCGCCACAGTCGCGGCCTCTTCTGCAGCCGCCATATTAATCAGATTTTTCGCATCTGCGGCCTGGAGCAAAGCTTCGGGCAGCTCGACACCCATCATCCGCCATTGCTCGTTGGCAAACTTTTGCAAATTAGCGATGTGCTCGGCGTGGAGGTGGCCGAAGCGTCCTTGTAATTTCAAGTACTCCGATACCGGCCGCATGTTCTGCGGGCGGAAGCTGTAATCAAACGCACGCTTCTCGGGGCTCCACTCCCAAATCGGATAGAGCCCGCATTCGACCACCAACCGGCCAAGATCGATGGAGCGCGGCGTCTCGTACACGAAGCCCTTCTGGCACGGAGTGTACACCATCAGGTACGCAGCACCCTTGTGGTTGAGTCCCTTACGTACTTTGTTCATCAAGTCGATCGGATAACCCACGCTCGCAGTTGCCACATAGCAATGGGGATGGCCAGCCGCCATCATGCGCGCAAGATCCTTGGGATACAGCTTCTTCGCCTCCGGAACCATCGGCCCGGGCGGGGAGAAGGTTGTCATGCCACCGTAGGGCGTGCGCGACGACGCCTGGATGCCCGTGTTTGCGTATTGTTCGTTGTCATAGCAGATAATCAGACAGTCGTGATTCCGATAGAGCGCGCCTGAAATCGAGGCGAGGCCGATGTCTGACGCGCTGCCGTCGCCCGCCTCGCAAATGATGTTCGGATAAGCGCCCTTCCATTTGCCCTTGCGGATCATTGCTTCATAGGCAGCGGCTACGCCGGCGGTGAAGCTCCCCGCACTACCAATCTGAGTGTGCGCCCACGGCACATTGTAGGGCGTACACAAATACGAACTGTTCGCGACATACATGCAACCGGTCGGTCCAACCAGGATCGTATTGTCGCCCGCTGCCTTGCTCGTCATCCGGTACTGTATGGAAGGCCCGCAGCCGGCACACGTACGGTGGCCGGGAACAAACGGCTCGGACGAAGGCAATTCAGGGTTATAGAAACGCGCACCCTGATTCGGGTTGTCGAGAATCGGCAGCAGCTGCCGTTGAACTTCTATGGTTGCCATATCGGTTCCTCCATCACAACAATCTCTTACTCTTCGAATCCGACCCAATGCGTGCGCTTTTCAATTTTGCCGCGCTTCTGCGCTTCCAACATTTTCTCGGTCATCCAATAGAATTCCTTCAGCACAATCGCTTCGCCGCCCATACCGGCCATGAACGATACGACAAGCGGACGCTTGTCACTTTCGTAGAGAGCCGCGCAGACATCGGCGTAAAGAACTCCTCCGCTACCGGGACTGCCCAGTCCCATGTTGGTCTCGATCACGCCGACGACTTTGAACTTGCTGAGCACTTCCTTCACGCGGTCGGTCGGGTATGGTCTGATCGTCCGCAACCGCACGAGGCCCACCTTGAGGCCGCGATCACGCATGTGCTGAATTGCAAAACGGGCCGTCACCCCGTGAGCACCCTGCAGGAAAAAGACGACGTCGGCGCCATCGGTCATGAACTCTTCGACCCAGGGGTCGTATCGTCGTCCGAAGATTTTCGCGAACTCGTCGTGGACCTGCTCAATAACCGCCATCGAATCTTCCATGGCGCGCGCCCGCTCCAACTGCAGCGGCGGACCCTGCTCGGGCATAATCTGCGGACCGTGCGACACCGGATGCCGCGGATCGAGCGGGTACGGATGCTTGTAAGGTGGCAGGAATTCCTTTACCTGACCCGAGTCGGGTAATTCCACGTCACTCGTGATGTGCGAGACAAAGAAGCCATCCTGACACACCATCTGGGGCAAAAGCACACGCGGATCCTCACCGATGCGATAAGCCATCAGGTGATTGTCGAACGCTTCCTGAGCGTCGCACGACCACCCCATCAGCCATCCCATGTCGCGGGTCGAGAGCGCGTCGGTATGCTCGGAACCGAAATCGCCGGGCGGATCGAGCGTGCGGTCGGCGATCATCATCTGCACCGGCATACGGCTGCCAGAAATCGGCGAATAAAGCTCGTATGCGAACTGCACACCGACCCCTGAACTCCCGGTGAAAACGCGTGCGCCGCTCGACGCGGCGCCGTGCGCGATGCTCAATTGCGAGTGCTCGCTGTCGGCGACGATGTACTCGGCGTCGAGTTCTCCGTTGGCCACCATCTGCGCGAGCGCCATCATCGTCGCCGTGTACGGCCGGATCGGGTAGGCCGCAATCACATCGACATCGGCATACTTGGCGGCCTGCGCCGAAGCGACACAGCCGTTGATCCGCACCGTTCTCTTTTTGCTTTCAGTAACTGTCGCCATGTTCTTACTCCGCTTCTAGATGCTTTTCGCTGGCCGTTCCGCCAGATTCCTCAACTCTTCCGCCTGCCGTCCGTGCAATCCCGGAGAGATGGCGAATGCCGTGTCCATGCGCACTACGCCCGTATCGAAGTCGAGTTCGGGGACGCCCTCAAGGCAGCCTGTCGGACATTCCTCGATGCACACGCGGCAACCTTTGCAGTAGTCGATCAGGATTTTATAGAGTCCATTCGAGCGCGACGGACGCGCAATACACGGCTCAGGACAAACCAAATAACAATTGTCGCAAGCATTGCAGGTTCCGCAGCTGAAACAGCGGCCGGCCTCCTCGACTGCCTGCTCTTCCGAGAATGCCTGGATCACTTCCTCCTGCGTTTTGCGCCGGCTTGCGGGCGCCAGCATGGTCTGGTGGACGCGCGGGAAGTGCGGGAAGTACGTCATGTTCATGCGGTTCAAATCGAAGATGACGTCGACCGGAATCGTTCGCGGCTCCAACGACTCGCCGCGCATAACTTTGTCCAGATTGAAGGCGACGCGCTTCCCGTCGCCCACCGCATTCACGACCATGAGGGGTTGACCCGATCCTAGTTGCACTACGTCGCCTGCCGCAAAAAAATTCGTGTCACCAAGCCGTCCGAAGCGATCAATCTTGATCGTGCCGCGATCGGACTTGAACTCATCCGGCAACCACTTGAGCGCCGCTCGCTGGCCGATCGCGATGATCACATTGTCGACGTGAAAGCGCTCGCCAGGGACCTCTCGATTCACGTTGATTGGCGAAGCGTTGATAGCGCCCGAGAAACGCGCCGGATGCAATTGCAAAGCCTCAACCTTGCCGTTGCCGAGCACCGCGGTCACTGCCCGCCCGTGCACCAGCTCCACACCTTCTTCCAGCATGTCATGGAGATCTTCCGGCGAGGCCGGCATCTCCTGGGGATTGTGCTCCACCGTGATCATGGTTACTTCCACGGCGCCTTGCCGCAGCGCTTCGCGCGCACAGTCGATCGCGGTATTTCCGCCGCCGATGACGGCGACCCGAGCACCGAGCTTGACTTTGGATGTGCCCATGCCGATGTCGCGAAGGAAAGGGAGACCGTAATGCACTCCGTCCTGATCCTCGCCCTCGGCTCGTACACTATTGGGCTCGGTGAGGCCCACGGCCAGAACGACGGCATCGTAGTCCTTCCTCAAGTTGTCCCAAGTGATGTCTTTCCCGACTTCGACATTGGTCTTGATGGTTATGCCGAGTTCGACGAGGCGCTCGATCTCGCGATCAAGCACGTGCTGCGGTAGCACCCAGTCCGGAATCCCGCCACGATTGAGTCCGCCTGCTTTCGGCGATTTCTCAAGAATGGTCACTTTGTAGCCGAGCCGCGCCAGTTGATAAGCGGCGCTGTGGCCGGCGGGACCAGATCCGACAACGGCGACCTTCTTGCCATTGGGCGTCCCCGCCTTGACCACGTCGCGTGGCAATGCTTGTCCGAGATCGCCGAGAAACCGCTCGACCGCGCGAATCGAGATGGCCTCATCGTACTTTCCACGGTTGCAGGCTTGCTCGCACGGGTGGTAGCACACCCGGCCGGTGACCGATGGGAAGGGCATGTCTTCCTTGATGAGCGCATAGGCATCCAGATACTTGCCGCGCTTCACCAGGTCGAGATAGCCCTGGATCTTCTCGTTGGTTCCGCAAGCGTTGTTGCAGGGCGGCAATTTGTCGCGGTACACCGGCCGGATCGAACGCCAGTTGCCGGTAGGAAACAGGTCTTGTCCCTTTTCCTGCGATGGCGCCGGTGTGATGCCAGCGAACGGGATCTTTAGCCGCTCGGGGATGTGTGTGCCTTTGGTCGACATGTGATCCTTAATGATCCTTCCTATTTTGATCCTTACCTATGCAGCCACTGGGTTCAGCTTCATGATGTGCAACTGATCGAGTGCCATTTCGAATGCCCGCTTGTTCGCGATCATCGGTTCGATCGTCTCCATTTTGACGATGGCTGTCGTCTTGACCACGGCGGCAATGAGCGGAGCGGCGATATCGGGCGCGACAAGTTTGCTGCGCTCGGCGGCGCCTTCCGTCGAAAGACGGTCGAGGCCCAACTCGCCGAGCCGATAGTAGAGCCATTTATGGTCGGCCAGGTGAGCGGCATCAACACAGACGAGTTGCGCCAGTCGCTCCGCACCCGGCACGAAACGAATCATGTACTCCGGGGTGTAGTGGGTGTTGATCACCAGCGTTCCACCCGGGGGCATGCCGCGCATGTAATCCCAGCCCTTGACCATCGTCCCTTCGACCAATACGACGATGTTGGGTTGCTCGTTTTCGTAGGTGAGCTCGTTCTCGAGCACGCCGCCGCTCACGCGACAGTACTTGCGCGTCGGGGCGTTGGTGCGATCGGGATTATCGACGTAGTTCTCCATCGCCTGCGCATACTTGCCCTCGATCCGGGCAGAAGCGGAGATGGAATTGACGATGTCGCGGCCCTCTTTGTCCATAATGATGCCGCGTGTCCAAACCGTAAGTTCCGTGTAACTCATGATCAACCCTCGTCCTTACTTGGTACGTACGACTTAGTCAGATGCATCGGGACACAAATCCCCGGCGCCGTTCGTTAGCACCTTCGCTCGTTTCCATTTGCTGATGACAGCCACCTGCTTGGGACTACCACGATCGGAATCGAGAACCGCCAGGAAGTCGCTGCGTAAGACGACGAAGGGCGGGACACGAGTGCCGTCTTGAAATTCCGCGATCGCTAATAGCGTCGCCTTCTTACACAGGCTTTCGATATCGGCGCCGGTGGAACCTTCCATCCGGCCCGCGAACTCCTCGAAATCGAGATCGGGAGCCAGAGGCACACGTCGGCAGCAAAGCCGCATGATGGCCGCGCGCTCGGCAACATCGGGTTTGGCGAATGGGAGTATGTAGTCGAAGCGCCCGCTTCGCAACAGGGCCGGATCGATCCGCTCGGGACGATTGGTCGCTCCGAGGAGGATTACTCCTTTGACGTCGCGCAAGTTGTCGATCTCGCGCAGGAGCTGGCTGAGAATTCTTTGATACACGTCACTGCCGAATTGGTCGGCACCGAATTTGGGCGCGAGCGCGTCAATGGTGTCGAAAAATAGAATGCAGGGCGCTGCCCGTCTCGCCTTCTTGAAAACCTCGCGCAACGCCCGCTCCGATTCGCCCAACCACTTCGAGTACAGTTGCGGGCCGTCAATGGCGATGAGCGGGACCTGCTTCTCACCGGAGAGTGCGCGTGCCATTGCAGTCTTGCCCGTACCCGACGGTCCGGTCAGCAGAATGCCTCGCGGCGGCGCCAGCCCAACCTGCTCATAGATGTCGTTGCGCATGTGAGTATGCTCGAAGACGGCATCGAGCAACCGTTTCACTTCGCTGAGACCTCCGAGCGAGGCAAAAGTCGACGCGCTTTTCTCGATAAAGAACTCGCGAGTCGCGCTGGGCTCGACTTCCTTCAACCCGGCGAGAAAGTCGTCGCGGGTGACCTGCAGCGCTGCCAGATCAGCGGATGCGGCGCGGTCGGTCTCGAGCGGGAAGGCAGACAGGAATCGGCGCAGGGCAATCATGCCAACTTCCTGTCCTAGGGCTTCGAGATCGGCGCCGACGAAGCCGTGGGAATGCTCTGCGATCTCCTGCAGGTCGACGTCCGGCGCGAGCGGCATAGCGCGCGTGTGAATCCTGAGGATTTGCAGCCGGGCTTGATTGTTGGGAACGCCGATTTCGATTTCGCGATCGAAGCGACCGGGACGCCGCAACGCCGGGTCAAGGACCTCGGGGATATTGGTTGCGCCGATGACGATGACCTGACCGCGCGCGACAAAGCCATCCATCAAACTGAGAAGCTGCGCTACGACGCGCTTTTCGACCTCGCCGGCCACTTCGGTGCGTTTCGGGGCCACGGCATCGATCTCGTCGATGAACAGGATCGCCGGTGCGTGGCGCGCCGCTTCCTCGAAGACCTCGCGCAGCTTGGCCTCGCTCTCGCCGTAGAACTTGCGCATGATCTCAGGGCCGTTGAGGTGAATGAAGTGCACGCGGCTTTCGGCCGCTACGGCTCGTGCCAGCAGAGTTTTGCCCGTGCCCGGAGGGCCATACAACAGCACGCCCTTCGGCGCGAGAATTCCCAATCGCTCAAAGACGCGCGAGTATTTTAGTGGCAATTCGACGATTTCGCGCACCCGCTCCACTTCGCGTTCCAGGCCCCCGATATCTTCGTACGAAACCGCCGGAGCGCGGGCTGCCGCCTGTTCGCCATCCACGACCCGGATGTCAGTGCGTTTCCCGATCACGACCGGTCCGGAAGGAATCGTGCGTACCACCTGGAAGTTCACCGCCTTGGCAAAGGTCGGCACCCGCACCACGCAGCCGGCGATGACCGGAACGCCTTCCAGATCCTCGAGCATTCGATCCGGCGCGATGGTCGCCGGCGCGGCCCCCACCCACAACGGCGACAGACGGACGGCCACCGCCTGAGCGTGCTCGATGGGCGCCACCGTCACCTGTTCCTGCAACCCCGCGCTGCAATTACTGCGGCAGGTGCCGTCGATCTGGATCATGCCTTCATAGCCTGCGTTCGAAAGTTCGGCACGCGCGATACCGACTGTGCCGCCGGTGATCTTCACCACGTCGCCCGCTCGTGCGCCCAGGCGCAGCAGGTCGGCTGGCGCCAGTCGCGCGATGGCGTGGCCGATGTCCTCGACACGCGCCTCGGCAACGCGCAGAGTGAGAGCTGCCACGAGAGACTCCGGCTCGTGAGACGCGCTGGCCACACGGGCCATGTCATTTCCCAGGTCAGTCAATCTGATCGTCCCTAGACTAGTATGCTCGATGCCCCACGCATCGCCCTTGGTAGCGGCAATCGCCAAGCTCGATCTGACGCGATCGCTTTCCCACAAAATTGCGAATCGCGAATCGTCGGCCCAAAGGGAAAAACCCTCCCTTGGTCAAAACTTCTCAAGTACGATCTCTTCGACATCTTCAATGTGCCGCCGCATCGCCGCCTTCGCAGTCTCGGCATCGTGGCGCTTGATCGCAGCTAGGATCCGGCGGTGGCCGGCGAGCGACCTTTGCGGGCGACCTTTCAACTGTAAAGAGCGTTCCCGCGTTTCGCGCAGCAGGTCCATGAGAATATCGAGCACCTTCAGCACGACACTGTTACCGGAAGCCAGAGCAACGCTGTAGTGGAATTCCGCGTCCTCGGCGATACTGACTTCGCCATGCGACAGCGTTGCTTCCTGCCGTTGCAGAATCTCTTCCATTTCCGAGATTTCGTCGGGAGAAGCGTGCGTGGCTGCGCGCGCTGCCAGCGGCGGCTCGAGCATCTTGCGAAAATCCAGAAGCTCGCTGACCAGTTCCTGCCGGTGCTTCAGGGCATTCGCAAAAGGATTGACCAATGCCTCCGCCGACACTTCGCGAACGATTGTCCCGGCGCCTTGACGCGGTTCAACCAGGCCCATCAGTTCCAGGCCTCGAATGGCGTCTCGAATGGAACTGCGGCTTACTTGCAGCATTTCCGCTAGCTCGCGTTCGGAGGGCAGTTTGTCGCCCGGTTTCAGTTTCTTTAGAATCAGCCGTTCGATCTGCTTGGCGACTTCTTCGTAGACTTTGTTTCTGCGTATAACCTCGAAGTCGGCTTTGATCGGCGTAGCCATGGGCAAGTGGTCCGATAAGTGGACCAGAGACAAAGGCAGTATACTCCCGCTGTCGCGTCCCCTGTCAAGCCCCAGTAAGTTTTTTCGTGGATGGGTCGGACAGTGCTTATTTTGGCTGCTGCGGTGCAGCACACTGGGACAGCAGCCTGGTGCAGTTATATACCATGCGGGTGCAGGTCATGGGAAGGCCCACACGCTCGCCCAGTTCCACGACCGCGCCCACCAGCGCTTCCAGTTCCATGGGCCGGCCCGCTTCGAGATCTTGCAGCATTGAGGTTTTGTGCTCGCCAACTTTTTTCGCGCCTGCCATTCGCTGCTCGATGGAAACCAGCAACTCCATGCCCAATATGCGAGAGACCGCTTCCACTTCCTGCATGATGTTGCGGATCACCGAAGCAACTCCCGGATCGCGCACCATCTCAACCAGCGTCGCGCGCGTCAGGGCACTGACCGGATTCAAGGAAGCATTGCCCAGGACCTTTACCCAAATCTCATGCCGGAGGCGGGTAGTGACCGGGCAGCGCAAGCCGGAGGCGATGAGCGCCTCGGCAATTCGACGGCAGCGCTCGGACCGCGAGCCGCCCGGTTCGCCGAGAGAAATGCGGTTGCCCTCGATGTGTTGAATCACTCCGGGTGAGAGAATCTCGGTTGAAAAGTAAACGATGGACCCGACCACCCGATGCGCTTCGATCGCCGAGGAAATTACACCGCCGGGATCAACCCGCTCCAGCCGCAACCCTTCCCAATCACCGCCGAACCCCTGGAAATACCACCAGGGGATTCCGTTCTGCGTGCTGACCACTGTCGTATCTGGACCCAATACCGGCTTCAACTGAGGTGCAAGCTGCGGCAGGCCATGCGCCTTCACGCCCAAAAAGACAACATCCACCGGTCCCACTTCTTCGAGAGAACTGGCGATGGTGGGCCGCGCTACGAAATCTCCCTCGGGACTTTTCACCTGCACGCCGCGCTCCTGCATGGCGCGAAGATGCGGCCCGCGCGCGAAGAGGGTGACATCGAACCCGGCTTGCGCCATGCGCGCGCCGATGTAGGCACCGATAGCACCCGCGCCCGCGATCAGGAATTTCATCGTCGGCTATCCACGTTGATCATCCACGCTGGTCATCCGTGAGCGCAGCGGCGACGGCGCGGCGGCGAATCTTTCCGGTTGCGGTGGTGGGAATGCTCTTCACCAGATAAATCTTGGTTGGACATTTGTATTCTGCCAGAAACTCGCGGCAGTGCTTGATGAGCGCCAACTCGGTGGCGCCATGGGGTTCGTGCAAAACCACGGCAGCAGCCACTTCTTCACCCAGAACGGGATGCAAGCAGCCAAACGTAACCGCTGCCGTGACGGCGGGATGTCTCAGCAAAATTTCATCGATTTCGTGCGGTGCGATGTTCTCGCCGCCCCGAATGATGATGTCCTTGATTCGCCCCGTCAAATGCAAATAGCAGTCTTCGTCAAGAAATCCCTCGTCACC
Organism: Terriglobales bacterium; assembly: GCA_049520095.1. Lineage (GTDB taxonomy): Bacteria > Acidobacteriota > Terriglobia > Terriglobales > Acidobacteriaceae > Acidiflorens. The sequence continues at coordinate 218,466 of JBEKQC010000001.1, read as the reverse complement.
GGTACGAAACCATCCATTCACAAAAGCACGCGCGTTGGCTTCGGGATTATTTTCATAACCACGAAATACGTTAGCGCCCTGAATGGCGACTTCGCCCCGCTGGTTGGTGCCGAGGTGATTGCCCTCAGCGTCCATGATGCTGATGCGCAGCCCGGTGCCCACACCCACAGAGCCGGCTTTGCGATGCCGTGGGGGCAATGGATTCGAGGTCATCTGGTGGGCAGCCTCTGTCATTCCATAGGCTTCAACGAAGGGTACACCAAAGAGATCCTCAATTTTGTGAATGAGTTCGGCCGAGAGGGGCGCGCTGCAGGACCGGATGAAACGCAGCGTGACAGCTTCCGCGGGTTTGTGGTGAGCCCGGGCCAGCAGAAGCTGATGCATGGTGGGTACTCCCGAATACCAGGTCACTCGATGTTCTCGAACTGTCCGCCAGAAAGACAAGGCGTTGAATTTGGTGGGAACAACTACGGTGCCGCCGGAAAGCAAAGTTGCCATGGTTGAGCCGATCAATCCATGGATGTGGAACAGTGGCATGATGCACAGCGACACATCTTCTTCGGAAAGCGCGTAGGTGTTTGCGATATTCGCCGAGGAGACCGCGAGGTTGAAATGCCGCAACGGAACACGCTTAGGCCGTCCCGTGCTTCCGCTGGTGTGCAGGACCAGGGCAATGTCGTCAGGCGAAGGCTCGACTGCCGTAACCCCGGTGGCAGCATCCACGAGATGGACGTTGCCCTGGTCGCTCATTCCGACCGAGACCACTGGGATCTTGCGGTCCGCGGCTGCGCTGCGTGCGAACTCCGCGCCCACCGGAGGGCAAAGCAGAATGCGAGCATTCGTGTCCCCGAGGAAAAAAAGAAACTCCTCGTAAGGATACGCCGGGTTCAGAGGCGCGGCGGTTCCCGCGATGGAGGCAGCGAGAAAGCTCACAATCGCCGGCAATCCATTGGGCAATGCGATCGCTACCGCGTCGCCACGGCGAATGCCGGCGGACGCCAAGGCATTCGCCATGGCCAGGACTTGCTGCCGGAGCGATTCGTAAGTGACACGAATGCCCAGCTCAGGAACGATCACTGCGGTATGACTGTCTGCGAAATGTAAAACGTCAAGAAGTGTGACCACCGACTTTAGAGTCATTGGTTGTCGCCTCTGCCACCCGGGCCTAAATTAAAAGTCATCCTGACCCTGAGCGCAGCCGAAGGGGAAGGACATATGCATTTTGCCCGCGCCACGAGAATGTGCAGGTCCTTCGCTAGAATCAATCCAACCTCGCGCCGCATGCTTTCGGGACACGACGCTAGATCGGGTACCCCTCAGCGCGTATGGCCTTGCTAAACTCCTGCAGAAGAAAGTGCACGTTATCTTCCGTCGCCAACGGGCCCATGACGCCAATGCGGAAGACTTTGCCTGCAAGCGGCCCAAAACCGCCGGCGATTTCAATGCCCGGCTCGTCCAACAGGCGTTTTCGCACTTTCCCCTCGTCCACACCTTTTGGAACGCACACCGTATTCAGAGTCGCGATGCGATGCCCCTCGCGAACGTGCATGCCCAGGCCCATCGCTTCTACGCCTTTGACAAACAGCCTATGGCAACGGCGATGCCGCTCCCAACGGTTCTCAATTCCTTCCTCGGCGATAACCAGGAGCGCCTCGCGCAGGGCGTAGAACATGGAAATCGGCGCTGTGTGATGATAGCGGTGCGATACGGTGGAGTAATCGCGAATCAGCTTGAGGTCGAAGTACCAACTGCGTGACGGAGAAGTCCGAGTGATCAGCCAGTCCATGGCCCTCGGCGACAGCGCCATCGGGGACAAGCCCGGCGGACAGCTCAGCCCTTTTTGCGTGCAACTGTAGGCCACGTCAATGCCGGTTTGGTCGAACTCCACCGGCACTCCGCCGAGCGAGGTCACGCAGTCCGCGATCACTAGAGCGCCCGTATCGTGAGCGGCGGAACAGATGGCTTGGCCCGTCTGCAACGCTCCCGTCGATGTCTCGGCGTGAACATAAGCCACAACCTTGGGTTTTTCGCGACGGATGAACTCTCGAGCTTCATCGTCCGTGTACGTTTCACCCCAAAGCTTTTCAAAGCGCGTGACGTCGGCGCCGTGGCGCTTCGCCATCTCCGTTAGCCGATCGGAGAAATACCCATTAGCGAACACCGCGAACTTGGCTCCGCGCTCTACGAAGTTGGCAACGGCAGCCTCCATGCCCGCGCTGCCCGTGCCGGAAATCACCAGGGTGGCGCCAGCGTGCGTTCCAAACACCGCCTTCAGTAATTGCTGAACGTCTCCCATCACCTGGATGAAGTAGGGATCGAGATGCCCGACAATCGGCTTCGACAGCGCTTCATAGACCCGTGGGTGAACCATGGTGGGTCCGGGCCCGAATAGATAGCGGCGAGGCGGTTGCAGGGCGGGGAAATGAAGTGCAGAAGTTTCCTGTTCGATGGCGCTCATAGCCTCGTTTCTTTTTCCGTGACCCTAGACATTACTGCAGGGGGTGGCAATCTCCAGAGTTCCACCGGAATTGCGACGTTCAGATGCAAATGCTGCCTGATAGTGAGCACCGATGGCAGAAGTACCGTCAAGTTAATTCTATTGATCGGTCGATCAGTTTTTCTTGTTACAACTCATTCTTCGGACTCGCCGCGGTTGCTAAAGGGACCGTCCGTTACTGCGAACCAGGCGCTAGCGCACCGTGACAAAGAAGTATACGCTCATCGCGAGGCCCACGCCGATCACCACACCCCGCACTTTCTTAGGATCTGCCTTCTGCGCATAATGCGCACCGAACCAGCCCCCGGCAAGCGAACCGGCGATCATCACGATACACTGCGGCCACAACACCGCGTGCGCCACGATAAAGGTGACCACCGCCGCCGCGTTAACCGCGACCGCCAGCAGTGTCCTGATCGCGCCCATGGCATGAATGTCACGCATCCCCATCAGCGCAAGCATGGCCAGCGTCATGAACCCGATGCCTGCGCCAAAGTATCCGCCATAGGCGGCAACCAGCAACTCCGCGATCGAACCCGTTACGATCGCCTGCCCTGATAGGTCCTGCAGATCGTCAATGGCCGCACTCTTGCCGACGACAGCTCGGATCGAATTGCCGAAGGCGAACAGCAAAGTGCCAGCGAGCAGCAACCAGGGAACGAGGCGCAGAAAAGTATGCTGCGGGGTTTTCAGCAACAGCAGTGCTCCGGCCCAGCCCCCGACTATGCTGGTCACCAGCAGGGGGAGGAGTACGCGGAGCGGAGCGCTCAGCCGCTTTAGGTAAGCGATCGTGCTGGCCGCCAAACCGGGCCATAGCGCGACCGTATTAGTCGCATTGGCTTCGATCGCTGGAATGCCGATGAACAACAGCGCTGGAAAGGAGATGAAACTGCCGCCGCCAGCCAGCGCGTTGAGCGCGCCCGCAATCACGGCGGCGAAGAGCAAGCCGATAGCCTGAGCGAAGTGTAAACCCATACGCAGCAGAAGAACGGCTCCAGAGGAGCATTTCGCCCGGGACAGCGGCGCCAGCACGAGCGCCAATTTTATCAGCATCAGCCGGCACACTTTCCGCCGATTTCTTTTTCAAGTTTCACACCTTCATAGTTGCAGCGTTCATATTTCATTCCTGGATATTTCACAGCGGGACAGAAGTCTCGCCGTACCTTGATACGTCCCTTTATGCACTCCTCAGATAAGCCTTATTCCGGAGACGTTCTTCCTGACAAAACTCCGCGTGCGTGAACGGTCGGGATAGCTTTATCTGCCGGACATCGGAAAAACTTTTCCTTGACATTCGATATTTTGGTGTGATAAACCGCCCTTTCGTAATAACTGGTCCGCTTTTCATACCGGACAGGCACTCATTTGCAGTTCTGGAAATCTTTCGCTTCGTGGCCCGAACGAACAAGGCAGCGCGCATCCCGCGCGTTCCCATGTCTTGAGCACAGGCTGGTTTGGAAATCATCCGGGGAGAGGAAACACATGCGCTCGCTAACAACGTTTTTCGTGCTTCTGGTAGTTTTCATGGCGCCAAGTTCGCTCGCCCGCGCTCAAGGCACGGAACCTGCGAACAAGACCGACGGGTCCGCCTCTGTGGCCGCCACGAAGGAGGAAGTCAACCAGTTGCGCAGCGAGGTTGCCGCGCAGCGCAAGACCATCGAGGAACTGAAGGCGTTGGTCGAGAAGTTGGCTGAGGGAAAGGCCCCGACAACCACGCTCCAAACCAGCGAAGATCGCTCGGCCAAGGTGCAGCCCGTGGCAGACCCGGTTTCTTCACAGCCGGTTAATGCTCTCGGCGACAGCGCTGTTCGTCTGCTGCCCGCGGTTCTCGTGCAGCCCAACCCCGAGGTAGAGGCGGCTATCCTCGATCAGGCTGCGCCGGCTGCTGCTCCGAAAAAAGATGCTCCCCTCACCGCGGGATGGAACGGTGAGCACTTTTTCATCAGGAGTGCGGACGGACAGTTCAGCATCAGCCCCTATGGCTACGTGAACACCGATTACCGCGCCTACAAAGGCGATGGAGCACCCTCGGACACGTTTGTCTTGCGCCAGGCTCGTTTCGGATTTCAAGGCAGTTATGGTTCGCACTTTGATTTTGCCATCCTCGCCGACGCCGCCGCGACAACCGGTTCGGTCGTGCGCGACGTTTACCTCAACGTAAGAATCAAGCCCGAGTTTCAATTTCAGGCCGGTCAGTTCAAAGCTCCCTTTGGCCAGGAAACCGGTATCGGCGACACCAGCCTGGACTTTATCGAACGCGGATTTCAGTCCATGTTGTACCCGTCGGCAGCCACGGCCTACCGCAGCCCCGGCGTGGCCCTGCATGGAGACATTGACGGCGGCGTCATGCAGTATTGGGTGGGCGCGTTTAACGGCAAGGGATATGCGCTCGCCAACACCACCAATCAGCCGGAAGTCATTGGCCGGCTCCGTTTCTATCCGTGGCGCAAAACTAAGAACGACTGGCTCAAGCAGTTTGCCTTTGGCGGATCCGTTGACTTTGCGCGCTCCCGCGGCCTGTCCGGAGACCAAAGCTTCAGCGCCGCGCTGCCCGATGGCGCTTACACCTTCTTTCCCCAGTTCGCCATTAACGGAGACATTCAGCGTTACAATGGTGAGTTCACCTACCTCAAAGGGCGCTTCGCTCTGCGCGGCGAATACGATCAACTCGATATGGACCGCACCAATGTCGGTGCCCTGCAAGCGAGATGGCTGGGCTTCATGAGTCTTCCGACCATCAGAGCCAAGGCTTGGGACCTCAGCACCACTTATTTGCTGACGGGAGAAAAGCGTCCGGAAAACGGCACGCCACGGGTCAATCGTCCGACGTTCGGCCCCGACACTCCAGGCGGCCAGGGACGTGGCTGGGGAGCCTGGGAACTCGCCTTCCGATTCACGGGCATCCAGGCCAACGAACCGGGTGCGAGCTTCGTGAACAATATCACCAATGGCTCTGTGCCCACATTTAATGACCACACCAAGGAATACACTATTGGGCTCAACTGGTATCCCAATTACTGGGTCAAGTACGTGCTCAATCTGGGCATTGATCAGTTGAAGGAACCCAGCGTAATCGGCCAGGAGCCGCAGAACTTTTATGTGGTCATGCAGCGGTTGCAGTTCAGGTTCTAAAGGCAGACAAGTGGACTACTTTTGTGAAGCTTGAGCTATGAATTGACCAATTAAACGGATTAGATTTGCCAGTTCAGACGGAACGTCGCGGCTGCTGGCCACGACGCTTCTGGTAGCCAGGGAGGATATTCGATGAGGTCCAGGATTCTGTTTACTTTCCTTCTCGCCGCCGTGTTTGTGATTTCGAGCGGCTGCGGAACCGCTCCCAACTGTCCGACGTGCGGCACCACCACCAATGGCCAGTACGCCGTCATCGACAACATTTTCGTGCCCGAGCACAACAATACCGGCGAACCTGGCGGCCCCTTCAACTCCTTCGACGTAAGCTGGGTCTCGATTCCGCCCAATGGCAGCGGCAACAACCTGGACTACGTTTCTGACCGCATCGGCATCGCCGTTCAGGTGGTCGACACTCAGCAGAACCTCGCCGTCAATTCCATCGCCGGGCAGAACGGTATCTCAGGCGCCGGCAACAATGCTAGTCCGTGTACTCCCGGTACTCCCAATCTCATCCCTCCCATCGTTTCAGTTCTGGGGAACTGGACAAGGTTTGGTTGCAGGGATGGAAGCTTCTCGATTCCAGGCTTCGGGGCTAGTACAAACTTTGGCGGATTTGTCGGAGGGCAATGCTGCGCGGCCCGCGCCAACCAGGTGAATCCCTTGTCTGGTCCAAACGGATTAGCCGTAACTCCCGACGGCAATACTCTTTTTGTCGGCAATGGCAGCAGTTCCCTTGTTGTCTTCGACTTGACCACACAGAATCTGGCAAATAACCCGCCCACTCCGCCCAATGTTATCGCCTTAATTCCCACGGGCTTATCTCCCGACTACGATGGACAGATTGGCAACAGCGGTCCACTTCCGGGCGCACCCCCAGGCAGCACTGGTCCTGGTAACATTACCGGCGTCGCCGGCTGCATACAGTCCGCAAACGGGCGCGCCTTTTCTGATCCGAGTTGCGGCGATCTGCGCGGCGACGAATTGGCCTATGACCCTACAGACCATATTGTCGGTATCATCAATGGCGATCCCGGTTTACCGTTCATCACCTTCATCGATGTGTCGGGTCTAGTCGTTCGGCCCGTGACCAACAATTGCCTGCCGGTTCTGGCGACGACTCCGTATGGTCCTCCGTTCCACAATCCTGGGGGCCTTATCAATCCGTCGACGTGCATACTGGGGCAGATCTACTACGATGGCGCCCCGCAAAACAATATCGGCGTTCCAGTTGATAACATTGATTTGAATGGGGCGAATGGCTTCGTCTGTCCAGATCCTTCAAATCCTGAGGTGCAATCCGGCGTCTCTGGAGTCGCCGGCGTGAACATCACCGGCACCGCCAACATCCCTTGCCATCACGGGCCCATCCTAACTCCCACCGGAACATATTGCAGCAAGCAGGATGGATCGGTTTCGACCTGCTTCGGCGGGGCCATCGCCCCGGCAGGCCTGGGTGCGCCGGCGTATAACCCCAACACCGGCCATTTTCTGCTCCCTAACTCGAATGCCACCCTCAACCTCGCCATAGGCACCATAGACGAAATCGATCCGAGACCAGGCAATCCGAACGGGCCGGTGGTTATCAACAGCTTCCCAACGCCGAACTGCATGCCGACAAGCATCGTCCAGGGCCCGGGAGACAATTTCCTCGTGGGTTGCGCAGATCACGACGGCGAAGCTTTCCCGGCCAATGAGTACATCATTAACGGGACGACAGGCGCGATCATCGCCACCATCAACAACGTTGGCGGTGTGGATGAGGTCTGGTACAACCCGGGAGACAACCGTTACTATCTTGCAGCACGCGACATGCTCCCCGCTCCGGTCATGGGCGTCATCGATGCCGGAACCAACCAGTGGCTATACAACCTGACCGTCAATACCAATGCGCATAGCATTGCGGTCGACCCGAAAACGAACCATGTTTTCATGCCGCAGCAGGCCGGCACCATTTGCGGTCAAATCGCCGCCGCTGGGTGTATTGACGTCATTGCGCAACAATGAGGAGAGGCGCGCCGGTGATATAGTTGGCTTGGACGCGAAACCGAAGCGAAGTTTAGCGTCCCGAATTGTGAAGTGATTTATGGAGATTTCTTCTAGGGTAGGCCAGCGGACCCATGTGTTCGAGTTATCGCTTCTGCTTCTACTGGTCGCCTTGGCTAGCGCAAGCGAGCAACCGGCGCCCAAGCCCACCGACGTCCCGGCAACCGTGATCGCTCACTTGCCATTGCCACAAGCGACCGGAAGTCAAATGCTGCTTCAGAGAGAAAACGAGAAACACTACTTGTACATTCAACAGTCCACGAAGCAAGGCTTCATGATCGTAGACGTGACCAAGCCAGAGAAGCCCAGCCTTTTGAAACGAACTGCGGAATCGAATCAGTCCACCGCGGGAAATCTGCAGATGGTTAGCCCCGATGTGGCCATCGCGGAAGCCCCGGAAAAAACGCCGACAACTCTGACCAGCAACAGCCATCCTACCGAAACCGTTCGCGTGCTCGATTTGAGCGACCCGCGCAATCCGAAGACCCTGGAGACTTTCAACAAGGTGACCAGTATTCTTCCCGACGGTGGCCACGGATTGATCTTCCTAACCAACAACGAAGGCCTATGGATCCTCCGCTATAACCGCCCCGCTCTACTGGAGCCAACCAAGAAAAAGCCGCCCTGCGACTCCGAATCCGCGATCATGGCCATGCCGCCGGACTGCGACTAGAGCTGCTTTGGTCGCAGCCGTGCCGTTCAGGCCCGAGTGATCCTCATCGATAACCTAACGCAGTAAACTCAGCGCGCCGAGCACTCCTTCTCGATGGTCTTAATCGAAGTGATGGTCAAGGTCACCGGGGATGGAGAACCCGATCGTGCTGAGGTGTCGGAACTGGTGCTCATCGACGGCGACTCCTTCCCGACTACTTCCACTCGTTGTCCCAGGTACTTGCTGAGCTTGATTTTGTTGGTAGGCTGCAGTTCATAACTCACAGCCGGGTCCTGCTTCATCAAAATGTAATCGCCGCTGGATCGGCTGACGCAGCCTTGGATGGTCACTTGTCCTTTGGAATCTTTCGACGTCTCCTGGCCCATAGTGCTGCTGTTCTGCGCCAGCAAAAAGCTGCTCGTGAGCAGCAAAGCGAAAAACAATTTTCCCATAGCGATGCCTCCTCGTTGTCTTACCCACTGTTGTGATGGCAACACTATTCGCACGGTTGCAATTAATCCGTGGTGCGGCGAGAGCGTCTACTTGACGTGAGTTTCCTGATAATGCACTTCCTTCCATTGTCCGGCGCGCTTCACCCAGATTTCACTGATATACACCCGTGAGTAGCGTACTTGCGCCTTGGGCGGAAACTCCATGGTGCTCTCGTAGATGACCAGCGCGGCATCCCCACCCAGCGGAATCACCTTGAGCCCCCATAGCGTGTAGCTGTATACATTTTCGTTGGTCAGTTCACTTAAAGCTTGAATCTTATTCCGTTCGCCCCGGCCATCGACTTCGACTCCCTGATAATCGTCCGCCAACAATTCGGCGTAGCTTTTCTTGTCCTTGTTCTTAAGCGCCTCCCATTCGGTTTTGATCTTCGCTTCGAACATATCCTTCAGCTCCGAATCGGCGGAGCTGCTGCTGGGCTGCTGGCTGTCGGCAGTCTTAGACGGCAGGGCGGGTTTTTGCGCCAGGGCAAAACACGTCAGCCCCGCAATACAAACCAAGACGAGGCAACCTCGCATAATTCCTCCAAAGCGAAATGCAGCGAAATCTTAAGTTAGGTGTGCGCCCTATGCCCGCCGCCACTGAACCTAATACAAATTCTTTACTTTCTCTCTCACGGCTGCCAATAGCGGTGTGGGCAAGTCGGCGTAGCCTTCCTGGACCGCAAACTGCTGGCCATCCGCATACATCCAATCCAAGAGATCGCGTAACCCGGCAGCACGAGCGGAATCGCTGGATTTGATTCGCAGGTAGATCCAGGAAAAACTAGTAATGGGAAAAGAATCAGCTCCAGGAGCGTTGGACAGCGAGGCAGAGAAGCTATTCCAGCGCGGCGTTTCTACCGCCTTGCACGCCGCCGCCATACTCTCAGGAGAAGCGGTTAAAAACTTGCCGGCGGAATTCAGCACCGCGGCTTGCGGAATATTGCCTTTCACCGCATATTGATACTCCACGTAGCCAATGGAGCCTGGGTTGTTTTTCACTTGGTCTGCCATGTCGGAGCTGCGCTCCGCAGGAGTGCCCACCGGCCATTTGGGCGAAGTGGTGGCTCCAATCTGGGCCCGAAACTTGGAACTCATCTTCGAAAGAAAGTCAGTGAAAACGTAGTTAGATCCCTTGCCTGCAGGCCGGTTGACCACTTGAATCGGAAGATTCGGCAAAGCAATGTCTGGATTGAGCTTTGCGATCTGTGGAGCATTCCACGTCTTCACACCGCCGAGGAAGATTTCGGCTAACACTTCCCCCGAAAGCTGAAGCTTCTGGTGGATGTCGGGAAGGTTGTAGATAGGAACGATCGCTATGAGCACGATCGGCAATTCGATCAAACCATCCTCTTTCCGCTCCTTGTCCGTAAGCTGAGCCTCGCCGGCGGCAAAATCTCCCACGCCGCGCGCGATTTGCTTGATTCCTTCGCTGGTGCCGACCGGAAGATATCGCATCTGAGTATTGTGGTTGCGCTTGCCGTATTCCTGCGTCCACCGGCTGTAAAGAGGCGCTGGGACAGTCGATCCGGACCCCACCAGAATCACCGCGTTTTGGGCATGGCCAGGAGCGCTGCACAGCCCGAGAGTAAGAAAAGACAACAGCCCGATATGCGAGAGCAACCGGCGGCTGGAACGTTGCTGCGGAGTGCTTGGCGCCGAAAATCTTGCTCGTACCTCCATCGCGTTCCTCCTGATGGTGGCTAGACAATATTTGGCTGGACGCGCCAGATGCATCCATCCTCTGGCCACCAGAGCACTGGAATTAACTGACGATTGTAAGTTACCACTGCTTTGCCGTAGCCACACGGTCGCGTGAGGGGTTAGCTGTTGTCAGACTAGGAACGGCCGTTTCTGAGAAACGCGGGTGTTAAGATGCTGATGCTGATGCGGAAAGGCCTGAATCACTTGTCGGTACGGATCATGAGACGCGCGCATATGCCCGGGCCTAGCGGGATAGCATTTTTGCCGGACAATCCGATGTCGCGGAATTCTTATGTTGCAAAATGAGGCGGAAAGTTTAGCGCGCGAACTGCTGTCCGCATATGAGACGGGCGAGATGGTCGCTATCCCTCCCTCGGGGCGTCCCGGTTTCGACCTCAACACGGCTTATGCGGTTGAAGCAACCCTCAAGCAGTTCCGCGAAGCTGCTGGACACAGAGCTGTCGGCCGCAAGGTTGGTTATGCCAATAAGGCCATGTGGCGGGTGCTCAAACTTGAGACCCTGGTTTGGGCCCACATGTACGACGACACGGTGCATTATAGTGACTGCAACTCCACCACGCTGACGCTCGCGCATCCCCGTTCGCTGAAAATTGAACCCGAGATTGTCTTCGGTTTGAAGCAGGCGGTCATGGAGGAAGGCCCTGATGCCACTGCTGTGCTCGCATCCACAGATTGGCTGGCGGTGGGATTCGAAATCATTGATTGTCCCTTTCCGGAATGGCAGTTTCAACCCAGCGATTTCGTCGCCTCCTTTGGACTTCATGCTGCCCTCGTGATTGGAGAGCGTATGCAGGTGACGCCGGACCGCATCGCCACGCTGGTGGACGAGCTACCGCGATTCAAGGTGCGCATCTCGAAAAACGGAGAGTTTGTGGAAGAAGGATCCGGCAGGAACTGCTTGCGGAGCCCCGCCTTGTGCCTGGCAGAACTGAGCGCTGCCATCCTGCGGCGATTTCCAACTCAGCCATTGCGCGCCGGGGAAATCGTCAGTTCTGGAACGCTGACCGTCGGCCATCCGACCGGCAGAGGCGATCTCTGGACAGTTGAGGTCGAGGGTCTATCGCTGTCGCCCCTGACACTGCGTCTGCCTTGATCCACGAAAACAAAAATCCACTTCCAACTGCAACTGTGAACTTGCCTTGATGCCGAGAGTGCCTCGCACCCGCCAGCCTGATCCGTCAACCGCCTCAACTCACTTGACGAGCGCTGGCGGACCAACCGTTGCTGGCGACCTATCGAGTGCCTCTCTCATCTGCTTCCACGCGTGCCTCGCCTCTTCTACCGAACCTTCATCTTCGATGGTCGTAATGTCACCCGCATTCCGATCCTGGGTGACGGCCTTCAGCACTCGTCGCATGATCTTGCCACTGCGCGTCTTGGGCAGCATCTCGACGAAATTCAAATCACCGATTACAGCAATCGGTCCGAGCTCATGGCGTACTTGTTCCAGGAGCGCCTTCTTCATTTCCTCCGATGGGGCGAACCCTTGCTTGAGCACCACAAAGGCTGATATCACCTCGCCACGGAGATCGTCGGCGCGGCCCACCACACCCGACTCGGCCACTGCGGCATGCGTCAGAAGCGCGGTCTCCACTTCGATGGTACCGATGCGGTGCCCGGCAATCTTAATGATCTCGTCAGCGCGGCCAGCGAACCAGACGTAGCCGTCATCGTCGATATGTGCCGAATCCCCGCTGTAATAGACATCGCGAATGATCTGCCAGTAATCGCGCCCATAGCGTTCCTTTTCTCCCCACAGCGCTGGCGTCAAGCCGGGGAAGGGACGCCTGATCACCATGATGCCTTTCTCATTCGGGCCGCAGGGCGTGCCGTCTACTTGCACCACCGCGGCGTCAATCCCCGGCATGGGGATCGTCGACGAACCCGGTTTGATCGGCAGCATGCCTAGACCATACGGATTGCCGAACATGGGACCGCTGGTTTCTGTCTGCCACATGTGGTCGATGACCGGAATTCTGTCCTTGAAAATCTTCTTCTGCAGCCATTCCCAAGCCGGCGCGTTGAGGACTTCGCCGGCGCAAAACACCCTCTCAAGGTACGAATGGTCGGTCTTGAGCAGCGGCGCATCCCCATATTTCATCAGCATTCGCACCGCGGTAGGCGAAGTAAAGATGCCGGTGACCCGAAACTCCTCAATCGCCGTCCTCCAATTCTTTTCCGGAGTCGGGTAATCCAGCGCGCCCTCAAAGGCGACCGTCGTCGCGCCGACGATCAGCGGCGCGTAGACAATGTAACTATGGCCCACGATCCAGCCGATATCGGAGGTTGACCACCACACATCGGTGGGCCTGAGGGCAAAGAGCCACTTGCCCATGCTATGGATATGAACCTGATAGCCACCATGGGTGTGGATCGCCAGCTTCGGGGTCGCGGTGGTGCCGGACGTGGCGAGGATAAATGCCGGCTCATTGGCTTCCATGGGAACATAGTCGCTGCTCTGGCCCTCGCCGCGGCCGAGGAACTCCTCCCAAGACACATCCCGTCCTGGAGTCCACGGGATTTCGGTTCCGGTTCGTTTCAGCACGATCACGTGCTCTACGTCACTTCCCCCTTGCAGCGCTTCATCCACGATCAATTTGAGGTCGGTGTTCTTACCTTTACGGTAGGTCACGTCGGCGGTGAAGACCAAGCGCGATCCGCTCGCCCGGATGCGGTCGCCCAGCGCTTTCGCGCCAAAACCCGCAAAGACCACGGAGTGAATAGCGCCAATACGAACCGTTGCCAGCATCAGGATGATAGCTTCGGGGCAGGTCGGCATATAGACCGTTAGGCGATCGCCCTTCTTGACGCCTAGGCCGCGCAGAGCCGCCGCCACCCGCTCCACTTCGTAAAGCAGTTGGGCATAAGTGAAGATGCGCCGCTCACCGCGTTCATTGAAATAGATCAGCGCCGTATGCCCGCCCCAACCGCGCTTAACGTGATAATCGAGGGCATTGTAGGCCAGGTTGGTCTGTGCGCCGACGAACCAATTGAAAGTCGGCGGAGTCCAATCCAACACTCGGTCCCACTTACGAAACCACGGTAGCTGGTCCGCCGCGCGGCCCCAAAAAGCTTCCGGGTCTTGCTTGCCTTCATCGATCCACTTTTGCACTATCGGGTTGACCAGGCTCATAGTCTGCTCCACGAGTACTTAAGGATGGCGCGCATTGTGACTCTGCCTATGGAGCCCCGCAGTGACGCGGATCACAGCATGGTGTGTTCTCACGACAACTGAGAGTATTGGCGGCTTGGGGATCTTGGCGGTTGCCCACTCCGACCTGTGGAGACTGAGAAAACCAAGCCACGTGTCGCAGGCATCTTAGAAACGGAGTTTCGAACCGGTCATTCTAGCTGACTTAAATCACGCTCATCAGTGACCGCCGTCACAGCGCCGCTGGCAAAAACCACATAGCGTTTCCCCCCATGTTCTGTGCCCAGGCCTGAGCCGCGCCGGAACGAGGAGGACACCGTCTATGTTGAAAGTAAGAAGTTGGTTGTCGAGCCTGCTGGTGCTGGCCATCATGGCCGTGCCCGTCATGGCCGCGAACAACGATGCAAAAACGGCAAATGACAATGCAGCGAACACGGCGAGCGCAGAAGCGAGCGCTGCAGCAAGCCCTAACCCTAGCCCTAGTCCAAGTCCTAGTCCGAGCCTAACCTCAACCACCACAAACGATTCGAATGTCACGGCATTGCTCGGAGTGCTCGTCACGAAGGGCGTTCTGGCGCCTAGCGAGGCCAACGCCATTCGAAGTGCCTCTCCCACAGCTCAATTTCAAGCCCTGGTGGAAGTGCTTAGTCGCAAAGGCTTATTGAGCGCAGCGGATTTGTCCGCGGCCGCGCAACCATCCGGGGTCGCGGTTCCGGAAACCGCTGTCTCGTCATCCCTCGCAACCCAGTCCTCGCAGGCTGCGCCGCCAACGCCCGCCCCACCTCCGGTGATACCGGCGGTTGCTCCAGTCCGGGTGTTCCCGGTCGACCCCCCCAAGACCGGCGGTCTAAGTGGTGTAAAGGTGGGCCCGATCACGCTTGCGCCTTATGGCTTCATCAAGGCGACGGTCGTCCATGACAGCAGCGACCCCGATGGTGATGACTTCCCGTTTCCCGGCATATTTCTGAACGCCGGGCCTAACTCGACCTTGAATACCGGCCCAACGCAGGATCCCGAGGTCCACATCAAGGCGCGGTCCACGCGCTTCGGGCTCAACCTGGAATGGCCGGACGTGTCGAAGAACCTGACGTTCACCGGCAAGATCGAGGGCGACTTCGAAGGCAACTTCACCTCAGTCGACAACGCCGACGTTTCCTCGATCCGCAACAGCGCACCGAGAATACGTTTAGCCTTCGTCCGCATGGATTACCACGCCAGCGAGAACACTGACATCTTCTTCGTTGGTGGACAGGACTGGACGCTTTTCGGATCCGGCGCATTGATGAACATTTTGGAAACCACTTTCAACGGCGCATATTGGGGCAACATTTACACGCGTTCGCCACAACTGCGCGTTGGGTTTATAGAGACGCTGAGCAAGGAGAACCACGTCAATCTCGAGGGTCAGTTTGGGATCATGATGCCCAGCACAAGTCAAATCGAGAAGCTCTGCAACTATGGCGCCACAGGCGACAATGCTACCTGCCTGGCTGGCTTTGAGGCCCAGCAAGGACAAGGCGAGCGCGAAGGTGCCGATTCCGACCGTCCCGAATGGGAGGGTAGGACGGCGTTGAGTTTTCAACTCGACAAAGCGAAGGGTGTCGCCCCAGCGCAAATCGCTTTCGCTGGATTCCGCTCTCGGCGCACGTCGATCGTTCCAAACTCGTCGTACTGCCTAGCGGCGCCTTGTGGCGCAAACACAACTCTCATTCCAGCAAGCTACGAGGCTGCCTTTCCGAACGGCTTTCAAGCCTCGAGCAAATTGTGGGGCGGCCAAATCGTGGCGCAATTGCCCACACGCTGGTTTACCTTGGTGGCGACCGCCTATAAGGGAGGCGACTTGCGCTTCTACTTAGGTGGCCAAATCAACAGTTACGCCACCGATACGGGGGGGCTGACGGGCGTCACAAGTCCCTTCATTACTGCCGATGGCGGTCCGCTGGCTGCTTCCGGTGCCGCCGTACTGGGTTGCGCGGGCACGTTTAACTCCGTAACTGGAACCTGCAGCGGCAATATTGTGGTTGCTCCGCAGCGTCCTGTCCGGTCGTTTGGCGGATTCATGCAGCTCGGGCTGCCGCTTTCGCGGTGGTTCAATGCAGATCCGAAAGGCCACAACGCGGGATGGCAGCTGCAGCTCCTCGTCGGCAAGGATCAGGTGGTGGATCGTGACCTAGCCCCGAATAATCCTAACTTTAGTGGCACATTGCCGATGTCGATGGGCAAGATGGCTGCGTTGACCTTGAACTACAAGCTCAACAACTGGTGCGGGTTCAGCTTCGAGCAGTCGATCTATGCCACACGCCTGGATAAAGCTACTGGCGCTGCGTATACGATTGCCGGAAACCTATCCAACGAATGGCAAGATCACCGGACGGAGTTCGGGCCGGTCTTTACGTTCTAAACCTACCCTCCACCCCAGCGGGCCCAAAACTGGATCCGCTGGGGGGCTGGCCGGATGACTGAAATGGCCGGTGCAGGTTGAGAGCACCGACTCCCAAAGAAAGGGGACGGGCTCCACTCGGGCGATGGCCCGCAGATGAGTCTGTCCTCCCCAACCTCCTCCAGGGGGAAGCTATTGTGCTGGAAACGCCAAGGGAGCAAAATGTACCGAATCTGCGAGACCGGCTTCCAGAATCGTTTGGGAAACGTCGGCATGCGACAGATGCATCCGCAGTGTATCGGAGGAGTCAGTTTGATGAGTGTGCGTAGAATTGCAGCTTTGCAGGCAGGTCTGCTGTTGGTGGCCATGTTAGCGAACGCCGCCTCGCTAAAGAACACGATGCGGATCACTGTCCTGGATTCCGTAACTCGAGCGTCGACCGCTAACGACAACAACGGCGTTCCCTTGAATTGCGAACAACTCACTTTCGATGCATACTGCCGTTCCACTACAAACGTGCCACTGGTGAGTACCTTGCTCGTGCAGGAAGGCGACAATCCTCCGTTCCGTATCAGTTGCACTATTGAGTCAAGAAATTCCCGGTGTACACCGTTGCCCAAGGGCGCAACTTTCGACGCCAAAAGAGAGAAACACGGCATTACCGTGTACTACGTGGATGACAAGGGCAAGGCGCGAAGTCAGTTGTACAAGCTGGTAGCCTCGGACGCGAACGCCAGACCCGCAGCGACCGTGGCCAAGGTTGCGACTCAGCCGGTCCCGGCCGTAGCGGCACCACGGCAGAATTCGCCGGCCCTCGCGCCAGTAGTCCCGCCCGCTGCGGCACCGCCACCGAGTTCGTCGGCCCCTGCGCCAGCCCCTCCAGCTGTCGCGGGGCAGCAAGTTCCTCCGGGAAACGTTACGGAGAAAGTAAAGTGTAATTTCAGTTCGACACCCCCCGGTGCGGAAATCACCGTGGACTGGAGATACGTGGGTAACACGCCATCCGAAATCGGTCTTAGTATCGGGACGCATGTCGTCGTCATTTCTATGCCAGGATTTGCCGAGTGGAAGCGGGAGCTTACAGTAGGGGCGGATTCGGCAGTGAATGTGACGGCTAACCTGCAAAAGACGCAGCCCTGAGCTCGATTGCTTGCTGCCGGGGAAATTTGAGCTTTTGTCTTAGGTTTGACCGCTGTATGATGTCGCGCGAATGTTGTGGTCCGTTAGATGAGTCAGCACGCACGTGCCGTAAGGGTGCCGCGGTGGCTGTAGAGAAAGACCGCGCTCCCGGTTCTCATTTCACTTCGTCAAAGGAGACAAACTGTGGCTAATACAAATGTTGCATCTACTCCCGACACCACTGGCATAAATCGTTGGTGGCGCGTGGTCGGCGGAGTTTCGATGAACCTGGCACTGGGCTCGCTGTATGCCTGGAGCGTGTTTGTGGCCCCGCTGGAAAAGGAATTCCACTGGAAGCGCGCTGATACTTCCAACGTGTTCATCATCGCGGTGGTGGTCTTCGCGCTGACGTTTATCGTAGCTGGCCGGCTGCAGGATAAACTTGGGCCTTTCAAGATTTCGCTCATTGGCGCGGTTCTGGTGAGCCTGGGCTTTTTCCTCTGCTCTTCTGCCGACAGCCTAACCAAGTTTTTCATCTTCTTCGGCGTCCTCGGGGGCTTGGGCAACGGCTTTGGCTACGCGACCCCGATTCCTGTCATGTCCAAGTGGTTCCCGGACAAGCGCGGTCTCGCGGTAGGCTTGGCGGTGGGCGGATACGGCGGCGGTTCCGCCATCTTTGGCCCGCTGGCCGCCAGCTACCTCATCCCGCACTTTGGTTGGCGCACCACCTTTCAAGTCCTTGGTGGGATATTCTTTCTGATGACGGTGTTTGGCGCGTTCCTGCTGAAGAACCCGCCCGCGGGCTACAAGCCTGCTGGCTGGTCGCCTGCCCCGACTTCCAAGACTGCGGCTACCACCTATGACTTCACTCCCGGCGAGGTTCTGCGCACATCTTCGTTCTACTTGCTGTGGGTGGCGTACGCGCTTGGCTGTGCGGCCGGTCTCATGGTCATCAGCCAGTTGGTGCCCTTCGCTAAGAGCGTCGGCATACCCAGCATCACTCTGGCTTCCTTTGGCCTGGTGGTGGGCGCGACAGGAAACGCCATGGGCCGCATCTTGTCGGGTTGGATGTCGGATCACCTGGGCCGCGTTAACGTGCTGCGCCTAATGATCGGCATCTCCATGGTTGCCATGCCCGTTCTGTACTTCGTGGGCGGCAACGTGGTGGGACTGTTCGTGATGCTGTTCATCGTTTACTGGTGCTACGGCACCCAGCTCTCGGTGAACGGATCAAACGCAGCCGACTTCTGGGGCACCAAAAACCTCGGCCTCAACTACGGCATGCTATTCACTGCCTGGGGTGTGGCTGGTCTTCTCGGTGGACGCATCGGCGGTATGCTGTACGACAAGTACCACAACTACCAGATGGCGTTCTATACGGCGGCGGGTCTGGCGGCAGTTGCCCTGCTCTGCGAACTGGCAGTGAAGCGTCCAGAACTACCGGCAGCGGCGGCGGCGGGGAAGAAGGTGCCGGCCGTAGCCTAGTTTCAGAGGTTGCTCCCAGGCGCCGCACAAGCGCCTGGGAACGCCGTACCGGTTTGCTTTTAGAAATGCGCGTGCGACTTTGATTGGCTCTGCCAAGCGAAGAATCAAAGGCAGGAAAATGCTTTGGTACATCAGACGTACATCACAAATTTAGAAACATCATAAGGGGCAACCAATATGGCGGAAATACGTATGAAACCACAGGTGCCGAGCGAGGCCACCGAGGCTCAGATTGCAGTTCACTGGCGGGAGGAAGAATATTATTATCCTTCCGCGAAATTCATCGGCCAGGCGAATCTGACCGATCCCTCTGTCATCGAACGCTTCAGCGAGAAGAATTACCCGGAATGCTTCCGGGAGTACGCCGATCTACTGAGCTGGGACAAGTACTGGGACAAGACCCTCGACACCAGCGATCCGCCGTTCTGGAAGTGGTTCGTGGGCGGCAAGATCAACGCGTCCTACAACTGCGTGGACCGGCACCTCGCCAAGTACAAGAACAAAGCGGCGTTGATCTTTGTACCAGAGCCTGAATCCGAGGCGCCCGTATCCGTCACCTACCGCGAACTCTACGTGAGAGTGAATGAATTCGCGGCGCTGCTGCGCGATTTCTGCGGTCTAAAGGCCGGAGATCGCGTCACCATTCATATGCCGATGGTCCCGGAGTTGCCCATTACCATGCTGGCCTGCGCTCGCCTGGGGATCATCCACTCGGTTGTGTTTGGAGGCTTCAGCGGCGAGGCTTGTGGAACGCGTGTCGCCGACTCGCAAAGCCACATCCTGATCACGATGGATGGTTACTATCGCAATGGCAAGCTGCTCGACCATAAAGCGGCTGCCGATATCGCACTCGATATGGCCAAGAAGGAAGGCCAGACCGTGGACAAAGTTCTGATCTGGAGGCGGCACGCCGGCCAGAATGCGTCCGCCGCGCCGTTTGTCAAAGGGCGCGATTTCTTCGTTGATGAAGTGCTTCCGAAATTCAAAGGCGAACTGGTGGCTCCCGTCCCCATGGACGCGGAAGCGCCGCTGTTTCTCATGTACACCAGCGGCAGCACGGGAAAGCCCAAAGGCTGCCAACACCGCACTGGCGGGTACCTCGCCTACGTGACCGGCACCTCCAAGTACATCCAGGACATTCATCCCGAGGATGTTTACTGGTGCATGGCCGACATCGGCTGGATCACCGGCCACTCCTATATTGTTTACGGTCCGCTGGCGCTGGCCGCTACCAGTGTCCTCTATGAAGGTGTCCCCACCTACCCGGACGCGGGCAGGGTGTGGAGAATCGCCGAGCGATTGGATGTCAACATCTTCCACACTTCACCGACGGCCATCCGCATGTTGCGCAAGTCCGGACACGATGAGCCCAGCAAGTACAACTACCATTTCAAGCACATGACCACGGTGGGAGAACCAATCGAGCCCGAGGTCTGGCGCTGGTATCACGAAACGGTGGGCAAAGGTGAGGCAGTGATTGTTGACACCTGGTGGCAAACGGAAAACGGAGGATTCCTATGCAGCACCAAGCCGGCGCTCGATCCCATGAAACCGGGAAGTGCGGGCCCAGGCATGCCTGGGATCTATCCGGTGATTATTGACGAAAACGGGCAGGAGGTCGCGGCCGGATCCGGGAAGGCGGGCAACATCTGCATCCGGAATCCCTGGCCGGGGATCATGCAAACCATTTGGGGCTCTCACGACCGCTTCGTTGCCCAGTACTACGCCAAATACTGCAAGAACCGCAACAGCAAGGATTGGCGTGACTGGCCATATTTTGCGGCGGACGGAGCTGTGCTGGCCGCCGACGGCTATTTCCGCATTCTCGGCAGAGTCGATGATGTCATCAATGTGGCTGGGCACCGCCTGGGCACAAAGGAAATCGAGTCTGCGTGTCTGACGGTTCCCGAGGTGGCGGAAGCAGCGGTGGTTCCGGTGGCGGACGAGATCAAGGGCCGCGTGCCCGAAGTCTATATCGCCCTGAAGCCCGGCGTTCAGGCCAGCCCTGCGATCATTGACGCCGTCAACAAGGTCATTGAAACCATGATCGGCAAGATTGCCCGTCCGAAGCATATCCACATCGTTCCGGACATGCCCAAGACCCGTTCCGGCAAGCTCATGCGCCGTGTGCTCGCCGCCCTCTCCAACAACATGAACACTGGAGATATCACAACCCTGGCCAATCCTGATGTGGTGGAAAGTATCCGGGAGCTGGTTCAAGGCAAAGAGGTGGTGGCATTGGCAGATGGACCAGAGGATCTGAAAAGATTCGGGTCCGAAGAGTAGAAGCTGGTATCAGGGGCAAACCTCGCGAAACGCTGCTAGGTTTGCTCCTGTCTTTTCATGAGGCCGGGCCGACGAACCAGGAATCTATTTCGCGGCCTCGACTTCGCCCGACATTTCCAATTCCACATTCACCACAGGCTTCACTTTCAGCAGGAAATTGCTTGGGTCTTTGATTCCCCATTTCACATACGGCACTTCGAATTTGCCGGTCCCACGCCAGCGATCTCCCATCAACTCCGCGTGAACCAGCGCGGTGAGGTCATGGTCCGCTCCATGAATGGACAAAACGCCGCCCAGCTTTACCTCCGAAGCCCCGGATTGCTCTACTTTGCCCTCCACTTGAGTCGGCCGGAAAACCACGTCGGGATATTTCGCCGTTTCTAATATTTCTTTGTGCATGCGCCTGTCGCGTGAGCTGTTGCCACTTTCTCCGCTCGGTGCGTAGACGACAATCTCCCCACCCGCTTTCCCGGTTTCCGGATCAAAATGTACTCTTCCGCTCTTCAGGGCGAACGTGCCGTGCACCGTATGCAGCGTGCTGTCCAATGTCCAGTGCACTCTTGACTGTGCCGGGTCGAGAATAAGGACAATCTCTGAAACGGCGACTTGAGTTGGTGCCGCCGGCGGTACAGGCGCCGCAGCCGCGAGAAACAGGACTATGCCGAGGATGGCGAGTACTCCCACGATTGGAGTTCTCGCCCGAAGGGCCCTCATGTCTCTCCTTATTGTTATTGTTTGCGGCATCTTGGGCTGCAACGTTGTTCTCTTTCGCAAGAAGGGGAAGTCCAGCTCAATACTAGGTGGCGATTATTCAGGAGGGTCGGGAATCTGCCTATTGCGGGTACCAATCGAGCAACCGGACTTCAATCCCGGTACCTTCGAGCCCATTCTTGAAAACGGCAAGATCGGAGCCATGGTAATGATACGGAATCACGACCTTCGGGTGGAATGCTTTCACCGCGTCCGCCGCTTCTTCCGGAGGCATGGTGTAGGGCAGATTCATGCAGACGAACGCCACGTCGATGTTCTTCAGCGCGCGCATCTCAGGGATACCTTCCGTGTCGCCGGAGAAGTAGAAGCGCACGCCGCCATAGGTGAGCACGTACCCGTTGCCGCGTCCCTTGTCATGGAAGAGTTTGCCCGGGGCTGGCCCTCGCGTCAGGTTATATGCGGGGATTGCTTCAATGGTCCAGCCCTGCCAAGTTTTACTCTCGCCATTCGCAATCGGCTTAGCAGTCGTGACCGTTACCACCACCGCGGGCGCCGCCAGGATTTCCGTTCCAGCCTTGCTGATCTCGGCGATGGACGCCGGATCCATGTGATCGCCGTGAATGTCGGTAATGAGAATGAGGTCCGCTTTCGGGGCCCCGGCGAACTTTGCAGGTTTGGCCGGATCGAGGTAGATAACTTTGCCTCTCGCCTCGATCAGGGTGCTGGCGTGATACAGCGGAGTGATCTTGACTGCTCCTGCCGAGGTTGGAAACGTCTGCGCTGCGGTTGCAGAGTAGGCACGGGACGACAGAGCGAAGAAGAAGCAGGCAAGAGCCAGAAGCAGTTTCATCTCGACCTCACGTCAACTTTCAATCACGATTCTAAAGCCAAAGAGAGCTTTGCGGATATTCAGCTACATTATTAAGGCGTGAAATAAAAATTGGCTTCTCCTGCGACCCATCGAAGCATCGCGTCATCTAACCAGCCTTGGAAGGTAGAGTCGGGGTCGGCTTGCCTTCGATCAAACCATTCGTCCATCATAGCCGCCAGACCAGGAGCGTCGAATGCTTGCTGCGGAAAAGGCTGTCATATTTTCCCACGCTGTTTCCCACGAACTCACCGAACGAATGTCTGAACGAATGGCCGACACTCGTCGGCAGAGCGATGCAATCTTCAGTCTAGTCCGCCCCGGCTCACTCTATGAGCGGCCGATTCCAGAACGTCACCGCATCATCTTCTATGTTGGACACCTGGAGGCGTTCGATTGGAATCTGCTGAACAATGCCGTCTTTGAGTTGAAGAGTGCTCATCCCGAATTTGATCGACTCTTCGCCTTCGGCATCGACCCAGTCGGCGGCGGACTCCCCACAGATCTGCCCTCCGACTGGCCGTCCATGGACGCGGTCCTCGACTATGTGAGCAGGGTGCGCAGCACCCTCGACAGGCACCTTGAGAAAATAAGTTCTGAAGCGCATTCCCCGACACGCAACGGTTTTTCGCTGCACACTTTGCTGAATGTAGCGATTGAGCATCGGCTGATGCACGCCGAAACGCTAGCCTACATGCTGCATCAGTTGCCGCTCGACAGGAAGGTGGCGGAACTCGATGCACCGAACCTCGCGGGTCCGCCCGTCGCCCACAGAGTTGTGGCCATCCCTGCGGGCCCCGTGGCGCTTGGTCTCGACCGGAACTCTCAAAGCTTCGGCTGGGATAATGAGTATGAAACTCACACGGTAGACGTTCCTGCGTTCGAGATCGATCGGTACAAGGTGACCAACCGGCAGTATCTGGAGTTCATCGCCGCCGGTGGCTATGAGACGCGTGCTTTCTGGAACGACGATGACTGGAACTGGAAGACAGCTCAAGGAATTTCTCATCCGTTGTTCTGGAAAAGGGAAGGTAAGGGCAATGGCAAAGGCAATGCGTGGCTTTGGCGCGCGATGTTCGACGAAGTGCCGCTGCCGCCGGACTGGCCCGTGTACGTGAGTCATGCGGAAGCAAGCGCCTACGCCCGCTGGGCAGGGGAGTCGCTTCCCACGGAAGCCGAATGGCAGCGCGCCGCCTCCGTCGGCGACGGAAGCATAAGACCTTACCGGTGGGGCAGCGAGGCGCCCGATTCTGAGTTCAAAACGAAGTTCGGCAATTCCGACTTTCATCGCTGGGATCCCGTGCCCGTGAATGCGTTTCCGGAAGGTCAGAGTGCTTTCGGTGTTCACGACATGCTGCGCAACGGATGGGAATGGACATCCACCGTTTTTGGTCCATTTCCTGGTTTCGCGCCGTTTCCGTTCTACCCTGGGTACTCGGCTGATTTCTTTGATGGCAAGCACTTCGTCATGAAGGGCGGCTCGGCGCGCACCGCTGCGTGCATGTTGCGGCCGTCGTTTCGCAACTGGTTCCAAGCGCATTACCAATACGTGTATGCCGGTTTCCGTTGTGTAAGCCGTTGATGGTCAAGCTGATCGCCGAGCCGATAACCGGGCTGATCGGCAAGTCGTCGATCGAGGGGGACTGAGGAGATGCTGGTTCATGCGATTGCTGCCAATGCCACGTACGAGTTTGTTTCCGAATTTGCCTCCAGCGTCCGCGCCGGTCTCACCCGGCCGGAACAGAAGGAACTCCTCTCGAAGTATCTCTACGATGACGTGGGCTCGGCGCTTTTTGAGGTGATCAGCCATCTGCCCGAGTACGGGCTCACCCGGGCCGATGAGCGTTTGTTGCAACGTCATGCCGGTGAGATCGTGGAGCGCCTGGATGCTCCCGTCGCCGTCGCCGAACTCGGCAGCGGCAGTGGCAAAAAGACGCGCTGGATCCTCGAAGCGCTAAGTCAACGGGGACGGACATTTTATTATCCGGTCGAAATATCCCGCTCGGCTTTGGCCATGTGCGAGCGCGAACTCAGCGACATTGATGCGATCAGCATTGTGGGTTTTGAGCGCGAATATCTTGACGGCTTGCTGGAGGTGGCCGCACAGCGGCAGCGCGGTCAACACCTGTTCGTGCTGTTTCTCGGCAGCACCATCGGGAACTTCGATCGTCCCGCCGGAGTGCAATTCCTGATCGAGGTGCGGCGCATTCTTGAGCCTGGAGATTCACTTCTGCTGGGTACGGACCTGGAAAAGTCGAGCGCGCAATTGCTCGGGGCTTACGACGACGAACTGGGAGTGACCGCCGCTTTTAACCTCAATCTGCTGGCCCGCATTAATCGCGAACTCGATGCTGATTTTGACCTGAGCCAATTCGCGCATGTCGCCCGGATCAACCACGAAGCCCGCAGCGTCGAAATGCACCTGCAATCAATGCGGCGTCAGACGGTGCGCATTCCGGCGGCGGATCTACGCGTACAGTTTTTGGAGGGCGAGACCATCTGGACGGAGAGCAGCCACAAGTACTCGACTGACGAGGTTTTCCAGATGGCGCGCGCCGCCGGTTTCTGCTGTCAGGCTCAATGGGTTGACGAACAGTGGCCCTTTGCGGAGAGCCTGCTGGTGGCAAAATAAGGTTCATTTACCAATAAACACCTGGAGGGAATCGATGCCGCAAGAATGCACTCACCTTGACCAGATTAAAGTACGACAGACGAACAAGCATGTGTGTGAGGACTGCGTTAAGACTGGTGACACGTGGGTCCACCTGCGTATGTGCCTGATTTGTGGACACGCCGGCTGTTGCGACTCGTCCAAGAACAAGCACGCCACCAAGCACTTTCACCACACCAAACATCCTCTGATGCGCTCCATCGAGCCGGGAGAATCCTGGATCTGGTGTTATGTAGACGAGGTCGAGGCAGGCGAACTTGCAGCCTAAACGCTGGGAGTAATATTCAGGTGCGACATCTGAGTTGAGACCGATTTATGGCAAAACCGATTTTGCTGAGTGTCGACGACGACTCCGACGTTTTGCGAGCGATCGAACGCGATTTGCGCTCGCAGTACGGCGCGGAATACCGCGTCATCGGGAGCGATTCTCCCGAAGGAGCGTTGGACTTGTTGAAGCAGTTGAAGGTGCGTAATGATAGCGTGGCCCTGCTGCTGGCGGATCAGCGCATGCCGCGGATGGACGGGATCACATTTCTGCAGGAAGCCATGCATGTGTTTCCGGATGCAAAGCGTGCGCTACTCACCGCGTACGCCGACACGAATGCCGCGATCAGCGCCATCAATCAAGCCAGCATCAACTACTTTTTCTTGAAGCCATGGGATCCACCGACCGAGCATTTGTACCCGCAACTGAATGACCTGCTCGATGACTGGCAAGCTTCCTATCGGCCGGCGTTCCAGGGGATCCGGGTTCTGGGCACGAGGTGGTCGCCCAGGTCGTATGAGTTGCGGGACTTTCTGGCGCGCAATCGCGTTCCCTATCAGTGGATCGACGTAGAAACGTCCGCTAACGACCCGGATACCAAACGCCTTGTGGAAGCTCTGGGCGAGGAGGCCACCAGCCTCCCGGTCGTGCTCTTCCCGGACGGAACCAAGCTTCTGGAGAGCCTGCCGGCGGATGTCGCGCAAAAAGTCGGCCTGCGGACGCGGGCGCAAACCAGTTTTTACGATTTGGCGATTGTTGGAGGTGGGCCAGCGGGCCTGGCAGCCGCAGTCTATGGCGCGTCGGAGGGATTGCACACGGTAATGATTGAGCGCGAGGCGCCGGGCGGACAGGCAGGCATGAGTTCGCGGATTGAGAACTATCTCGGATTCCCGGCCGGGCTCAGCGGTAACGATCTGGCCCGGCGCGCTGTGGTCCAGGCGCAACGTTTTGGAGTGGAAATTCTGTCTCCTCAAGAAGCGGTCGGCGTGCGCACCGAAGGATCGTATCGCATCATTAAGTTGGCCGACGGCAACGAGATCTCCTGCCACGCACTGATGATCGCCAGCGGAGTGCAGTGGCGGCGACTGGAAGCTCCGGGAATTGATAGGCTGCAGGGCGCCGGTGTCTACTACGGTGGCGGCGCGACGGAAGCGTTGTCGTGCAAAGGCGAAGACGTCTATGTGGTGGGTGGCGCGAATTCTGCGGGCCAAGCCGCCATGAATTTCGCCAAGTATGCGGAGCGCGTCGTCATGGTTGTGCGGAGCAGTTCGCTCGCCAGCACCATGTCGCAGTATCTGATTGATCAAATCAAGGAGACGCCCAACATTCAAGTTTGGGCCCACGCCAGTGTGGCCGAAGCGCATGGTGAAACGCATCTCGAAGAGATCTCCGTGCTTTGTTCAGATTCCAACAAGCTTGAGCGCGTGCCAGCTAGTTCGATGTTCATATTTATTGGAGCCCTGCCACGCACGGATTGGCTCGGCGATCTGGTCGAGCGGGACGAGCGCGGATTCCTTCTGGCTGGTCCCGATCTGATTCGCGACGGACAACGCCCTAAGGGTTGGACGCTCGACCGGGATCCCTTCCTGCTCGAGACGAATATTCCCGGCATCTTTGCGGTGGGCGACGTGCGGCATGGTTCGGTGAAGCGGGTCGCTTCCGGTGTCGGCGAGGGATCGGTAGCCGTGCAGTTCATCCATCAGTATTTGAGCAAGGTATAAATGGTCGAAAATTCTGAACTACTTCGCGTCCCGGTGTTCGCGGACTTGCCCGACGATCAGCTCGCTTGGTTCCTCAGCCAGTCGCAAGAACTCCGCTACAAAGCGGGGGATACCTACTTGCGCCAGGGCACTCCCGCGGATGCAATGTTTGTGATTCTTGAAGGGCAACTTGAGCTCCACGGAGAGTTGGGCGGCGAAACAGTCGCATTTTCCATGAAGGCGGGCGATGTCACCGGAGTGCTCCCGTTTTCAAGGATGAAACAGTTTAAAGTTAACGGGCGGGCAGCTACAGACAGCCGCATCCTGCGATTTCCTGCAGCACTGTTTCCAGATCTTGTGCAGAGAATGCCGGAGTTGGCGAAGCGTCTCGTGGGTCTGATGGCCGACCGGATCCGTGAAACCACTCGGATCGAACAACAACGCGACCGATTGGCCGCTCTAGGGAAGCTTTCCGCGGGCCTGGCTCATGAACTCAATAACCCTGCTTCCGCCGCGAAACGCGCCACCAGCCAATTGCGTGAGATCCTGAAGAAAATCAAAGACGCGAGTCTCGAACTCGGGAGACGTGATCTCACCCCCTCGCAAAGAGCGGAGATCGAAAAAATGGAAGCTTCGTTCGCCCAGCGCAACGAAGCTCCACCCGATGCACTGGCCGTCAGCGACCTGGAAGACCAGGTCGATTCCTTGTTGCGCAGTCATGGGCAGAACGACCTGTGGCAACTAGCCGCCGATCTGGCAAGGAAGAACATCAAGCCGGAAGCGCTGGAATCGTTGTTCGCCGCCCTCGATACCGGCACTGCCCGAGCCGCTCTGGTGAGGATTGCCGCCTCGGTCGAGGTCGCGAACCTGTTGAACGAAATCGAGAGCAGTACATCCAGAATCTCCGACTTGGTCGGTGCGATCAAGGAATACACCTACATGGACCAGGTGCCGGTCCAGAATGTCGATATCGTGAAAGGCCTGGAAACCACGCTTACCATCATGAACTACAAGCTGAAACGCGGGGTCGTGGTGCAGCGCGACTACCAGCGTATTCCGCTCCTCGTGAATTCATTCGGGAGCGAACTGAACCAGGTTTGGACAAACCTGATCGACAATGCCATCGACGCCATGGGTGGCAAGGGCGAGCTTCGGATTCGAACTTATCGCGACGACAGTTGTGCTGTAGTTGAGATCGCCGACAACGGTCCAGGGATTTCGGAGGAGGTGGAGCCCCACATTTTTGAGCCGTTCTTCACGACAAAGGGTGTCGGGGAGGGAACCGGTCTGGGCCTCGATACGGTTCAGCGCATAGTGAAGAAACACAGGGGCGGTATTCAGGTCACTTCGAAACCCGGCGACACGCGTTTTCAGGTATGGCTGCCGCTGGCGGAAGCCGCGACGTTCACAGAGAAAACTTCCAACTGAGGAGAAACCTTTTACGCCTACGATCTCGACAAAAGACGGTGCACAGATTTACTACAAAGACTGGGGCACGGGACAGCCCATAGTGTTCAGCCACGGCTGGCCGCTAACCGCGGACGACTGGGACGGACAGATGTTGTTCTTCGGCCAGCGTGGCTATCGAGTCATCGCGCACGACCGGCGAGGGCACGGCCGTTCCACCCAGACCTGGGATGGTAACGAGATGGACACATACGCCGACGATCTCGCAGCCCTCACTGAGAAGCTTGACCTGAAGAACGCAATCCATGTGGGCCACTCCACCGGCGGCGGAGAAGTTGCCCGTTACATCGGGCGGTATGGCTCAAAGCGTGTCGCCATGGCCGTGCTCATCAGTTCGGTGCCACCGCTGATGGTGAAGACGGATAGGAATCCCGGTGGCCTGCCCATCTCGGTCTTCGACGGCCTCCGAGCCGAACTTGCGAAGAATCGGCCGCAGTTTTACAAGGACATTACACTACCCTTTTACGGTTACAACCGGCCAGGCGCCAAGATTTCCGAGGGTATCCGCGAGCACTGGTGGCTGCAGGGCATGATGGGAGGAATGAAGGCCCATTATGACTGCATTAAGGCTTTCTCTGAGACGGATTTTACGGAGGACCTCAAGAAGTTCGATGTGCCAACCCTCATTCTTCATGGGGACGATGACCAGATCGTGCCCATCGGCGCGTCGGCTCTGATGTCCGCGAAGATTGTAAAGAACGCCAAGCTGAAGGTGTATCCAGGTTTTCCGCACGGGATGCCCACAACCAACGCAGACCAGATCAACGCCGATCTGCTCGCGTTTTTCAAGCTCAGCGGTCAAGTGGCGGCATAACCAGCGCAATGAATGTGAGATTTTCAGGCAAGACGGTACTCATCGCCGGTGGCACGGGTGGATTAGGACGCGCGGTGAGCCTCGCGTTTCTGCAGGAGGGTGCCGGGGTCGTTGTCACCTATCGGGAGCAGCCAGAGTTTGATGCTCTCATGAGCGACGCGGGAGTGAATGGCTCGTCAGTCGAGGGGCACCTTGTGGATGTCACCGATGAAACTGCCGTGCGCCAGCTCCTCGACCGCATCCTTGCGCAACACGGCCGTTTGGACGCCCTGGTGAATACTGTCGGCGGCTACGCCGGCGGCGTGAACTTGTGGGAACTGGAGACAAAGGTTTTCGACCGGATGCTTGCGCTGAACTTGCGCTCCGGCTACGTGTTGTCGCGTGCGGCAATACCGGCAATGCTCAAACAAAAACATGGAGCGATCGTAAACGTTGCGGCAAAAGCCGCGTTGGATCATGGTGCCGGTGCAGCCGCCTATGCGGCTTCCAAAGCGGGTGCGTTGGCGCTGATGGATTCCTTGGCGGCGGAACTCAAAGGTACCGGCGTGCGCGTGAACTCGATTCTTCCTAGCATCATCGACACCGAAGCGAATCGCAAAGCCATGCCCAACGCCGACTTTGCCAAGTGGCCGAAGCCCGGGGAGATCGCGGGCGTCATCCTGTTCTTGTGCAGCGACGAAGCCAATGTGATTCATGGAGCAGCCGTGCCAGTGTACGGGGACAGCTGATAACCCACGAAAGGCACTAGGCGCGCGCCCGACCTCCGTTGATGCTGTGTTTAGCAGCGGAGACGTTTTACGCTGGAGATAAATATGTCAATTCGACCAGTCAAGCGGCTCATCAAATCCAAACCAACTCTAGAAGGCGCCGGTGTGCATCTGCGCCGCGCGTTTGGCTTCGGAAACACCTCCGACTTCGACCCGTTCCTTTTGCTCGACGACTTCCGCAATGACGTTCCGGAGGACTACCTGCTGGGCTTCCCATGGCATCCGCACCGCGGGATCGAGACCATCACCTACGTGCTTGCCGGAACCGTCGAACACGGCGATAGCATGGGGAACCGCGGCGCCATCGCTGCCGGCGATGTGCAGTGGATGACGGCTGGCAGCGGGATCATCCATCAGGAAATGCCGAAGGGCGACCCGGTCGGCCGGATGCATGGGTTCCAATTGTGGGCGAATCTTCCGTCGTCGCTCAAAATGACGTCACCGCGTTACCAAGAGGTCAAGTCTTCCGACATCCCAGAGGTGAAGGACGACGACGGCACCCACGTGCGGGTCGTCTGCGGGAAGTTTTGGGGTAAGGCAGGTCCAGTGGACGGAATCGCTGCCGATCCGGTTTATCTCGATGTGTCGGTAGCTCCAGGCCGGAGGAAGACGCTTCCGGTAGAGACGAGTAGGCACGCATTCGCTTACGTTTTCGCAGGAGCGGGAAAGTTCTGCAACGCGTCGGGTCCCCTTGCGGTGCCGACGGAAGCCGTCGAGTGGGCGGACACGCATCCTCCCTCCGAGGCCGATAATCGCTCGCTGGTACTTTTCGATCGGGGCGACGAGGTGACCGTGCAAGCCGGGGATGACGGGATCCGGTTTCTGTTGGTCTCGGGAAAGCCGCTTCAGGAGCCGGTGGCATGGTACGGCCCGATCGTGATGAACACACAGGCCGAGCTTCGGCAGGCGTTTGACGAGCTCGATCGGGGGACATTCCTGAAGAAGGCCTGATCTTTCCACGGTAGCACCCCGAACGCTCCAACCTCATTCGTCGTCCCCATATACACTTGGCCGCGCGCGAAGGGAAGAAATTAGCATGGCAATCGCGACCACAGATCCTACGACGGGCGCAGGAAGAGTCGCCGGTGTGCTTGACGTTTAAGAAAAGACTCCATACATTCAAGAGCCGGGGATACATCCGCTCCGCCATTCATTTTCCAAGTGCAGACTGACTTTGACGAGGTACTCATCCATGACCATCAAGAAAAACGCGGTCCGTAAAACGACCCTCACGCAAAAAGCGCAGTTGATGTCGGGTTCAGAGATTGAGCGCACCCTGGTGCGCCTGGCCCACGAAATCCTCGAAAAGAATGGTGGCATTGAGGCCTTGGGACTAGTCGGAATCCGCCGCCGCGGAGTTCCCATCGCCGAGCGGTTGGGCAAAATGATTCATCAGGTCGAAAAGAAGAAAGTTCCCGTCGGTACGCTAGATATCACGTTCTATCGCGATGATCTTTCTACCCTGGGACCAAAGCCCGTGGTGCAGGAAACGGAGATTGGCTTTTCCATCGAGGGTAAGAAGATCGTCTTGATCGACGATGTGCTCTACACCGGCCGCACCACGCGCGCTGCCCTCGACGCCCTTTTTTCGCATGGACGCCCGAGCCTGGTGCAACTGCTGGTCCTGATTGATCGCGGCCATCGCGAATTGCCAGTCGAGGCCACGTTCATCGGTCGAACCGTGCAGACCACCGCGAGTGAAGTGATCGAAGTCAAGCTGATCGAGATCGATGAAGTTGAGAAGGTTCTGCTCATGGAGAGGTGAGACAGCGCTGCACGAACGACGCTTTTAAATAAATTGTCATCCCTCGCGAAGCGGATCTGGTAGTTCGCCGCAAGATGCAGCTCCCTCGCTTCGCTCGGGACGACAAAATCTGGCGGGACGGAAGAGCGTAGGCCAATCTTCGCAGCGTACTGCTATCCTTTGCCTCTGCCCTTCCACTCCGCCTCGAATCGCGCCCGATCATAAAATGATTTCTGCGTCCCCACTCCCGTTGTCGAAAGGCCAGCGTACAGGTTAGCGCGCCTCACGGCCTCCTGTTCCGGCAGTCCCTCGCCAAGAAAAGTAGCGAAGCTGCCAATAAAAGCATCACCGGCCCCGGTGCTATCCACGCTTTTCACATTAAACGCGGGCACGTGCTGCATGCCTTCACTTCTGGCAAGCAGCGAGCCATTCGCGCCCAAGGTAATGATCACCCGCCGAATGCCGCTGGCCAGAAGCTTGACCGCACAGCGCTTGGCATCGTCAAGATTGCGTACCGGCATTCCGGAAATCGCTTCGGCCTCACTCTCATTGGGAACAAAGTAATCGAGATCGGCAACCGCGCCGATATCGATAGGCTGCGCCGGCGCTGGGTTCAAGATGCAGAGGATGCCGTTCTTTCGCGCAAATTTAATTGTGTGGTACACAGTCTCGAGCGGAATCTCGAACTGGAGAACGATGCAGTCGGCGCTCTTCAGCGTATCCGCCGCCGCATCCACGTCGGCAGGTTTCAATGCGTCATTGGCTCCTTTTACGACGATGATCCGATTCTGCCCGGAAGGATCGACGAAGATCGGCGCCACTCCACTGGACACACCGCTTACCTGGCGCACATGCGTGGCATCGATCCCCAGCTTTTCAAAGTTCTTAATGGTTGAAGGGCCGAACAGATCGTCCCCGACGCGCGCCACCATGAAGACGTCGGCTCCGCAGAGCCGGGCGGCAACGGCCTGGTTCGCGCCCTTCCCACCAAACCCCAGATCGAACTTCTGGCCAAAGATGGTTTCCCCCGGCTTTGGAAATTGGTCTGAGAACGTGGTTAAGTCAACATTGGCGCTACCCACAACCGCAATACGAGGACGCTTTACCATAGATTTCTCGTTGCAGCCGACACATGCCAATCGCAGGCGCCGCTCTGATGGAGGAAGGCCGAGTCTAGTCACCCGGGTTTTGCGTGTCAACCAGTGCGGCGCTGGCTGTCATACCAGATTAGAAACGTCCCAACGTTACAAGGGTTCAGAAGCTACGCTCATTCATCTGGCATCTGCACGCGCTCTTGAGTATTCTCTTGGGGATGGCCACCGTTTCCCTGAGCGAACTTTTGGGCTTGCCCGTCTATGACGCCTCCGGCGCCGCCAGCGGACGGGTGCGCGAGGTGGCTCTCGCCCCGCAGGAAGACCGTTCTCGCGTTTCGCTCCTGATCGTCAAAACGCCCACCGGAAACCGTGTGTTGCCGCTGACGGCTGTTTCCGCGATCGATGGCGGCATTCGAGCCTCCACTGCGGCCGCCGAATGGACTCCGGCCGACGGCTCCGAAGGACTGTTATTGCTCAGCCGGGATCTGCTCGATCAGCAGGTGATTGACGTGCACGGCCGCAAAGTGGTGCGCGTGAACGACGTGGATTTTCATCACGACAGTGCGCAGAATCGTTCAGTCCTGCGAGTCGGCGGCGTGGATGTGGGTGCGCGGGGCGCCCTTCGCCGTCTCCTCAAAGGCATGGTTCCGGCGGCTGCCCTTCGCGTCTTGCTGCTGCGGATTCCTCCGCGCGAGATTCCATGGGACTTCGTGGACCTCATCGAGACTGATCCCGCACGGCGCGTCAGGCTGAAGATTTCGCATGAGCGGTTAGCTAAACTTCATCCCGCCGACATTGCCGACATCGTCGAAGATCTGGCTCCCGATGAGCGTGAAGCGGTCTTCGAGACGCTGGACGAAGACGTCGCTGCCGGCGCGTTGGAAGAGCTCGAACCCAAGGTGCAAAAAGCGGTCTTGGAATCCCTCGATTCCGACCGGGCCGCCGACATTGTCGAGGAAATGGAACCCGACGCGGCCGCCGACCTTTTGGCCGACCTGCCCGATGAGCGGACAGAGGAAATCCTGGTGCAGATGCAGCCCGAAGAGCGCCGGGAAGTCACGGACCTGCTCGAGTTTAAAGAGAACACAGCTGCCGGCCGCATGACTACCGAGTACATCGCATTGCCGGTGGCGGCCACAGCCCACGATGCGATCGCGGCCATGCGTACTTTCGAAGGCCGCATGGAAAACATGAGCACCATTTACTTGACTGATTCTCACGGTACCTTGGCGGGCGCAGTGCCGCTGGTGAAGATCGTTCTGGCACCCGCCTCGACTCCGATGCTGGCCTTGGCCCAGGAGCCGCTGATCTCCTGCCACGAAGACGCGAAAGAGAAGGAATTCGCCGAGCTCTTTGACAAGTACAACCTGCTGACATTGCCCGTGATCGACGAACACAATCAACTCACCGGCGTAATCACACCGGACGACGTGATCGCCATGCTGCGCGCCAAACTGTAGTTTTGCTTGTGAGGGGACGGGCGCCCTCGCCCGTCCAAGCCGAGCGAAGCTCGGCGGCGACCTGCGGCTTCGCAAGAAATTCCCCCGCCTTTGCAGATTCGCCTATCCAGACCGCGCTTTCAGCATTTATTCTGTTCGTTCTGTTTTGCCAACTTAATCGTCCCTGTGGCCTGTACGCATGAAATTCCTGAGAAGCTGGAAGTTCCGGTTCCTGCTGTTCTTCGCCGTCGTAGGGCCTGGCTTCATCACCGCGAATGTCGACAACGATGCCAATGGCATCTTGACCTATTCGCAGGCCGGCGCGCAGTTCGGCTACATGCTCTTGTGGACCATGATTCCGACTACGATCGCCCTGATCGTGGTGCAGGAGATGTGCGCCCGCATGGGAGCGGTGACCGGCAAGGGCCTGAGCGATCTGATCCGGGAAGAATACGGCTTGCGGATTACGTTCCTCATGATGCTCGGCATTCTGATTACAAATTTCGGGAATGTCGTGGGCGAGTTTATCGGCATTGTCGGAAGCATGAGCCTCTTCGGAGTTTCCAAGTACATATCGGTGCCGATCTGCGCCGTGATCGTCTGGCTCATCGCAGTCAAAGGGCAGTACAAGAGCGTGGAGAAAGTTTTCCTGGCGGCTTCGTTCTTCTACATCACTTATATATTTGCCGGAGCCCTGGCCAAGCCGGCGTGGATTGAGGCCGTGAAGGCCACGGTGAAGCCTCCTGGGATGGCGGCTTTCAAGCAGGGCCCGTACCTCTACATGGTGATCGGCGTGGTCGGTACCACGATCGCGCCTTGGATGCAGTTCTATTTGCAGTCGTCGATCGTGGAGAAAGGCGTAACTCGGCGCCAGTACAAAACGTCGAGGCTCGACGTGATTGTCGGCTGCATTTTCACCGACGTGGTTGCCTGGTTCATCATTGTGGCCTGCGCGGCCACGCTCTACTTGCATGGCAATCGCGACATTCGTGACGCCGCCGACGCCGCTCAAGCGCTGCGTCCCTTGGCGGGCGACTGGGCCTACATACTGTTTGCTCTGGGGCTTTTTAATGCGTCGTTGTTTGCAGCTTCGATTCTGCCGCTTTCGACGGCTTACACCGTTTGTGAAGGCTTAGGCTTCGAGTCAGGCGTAGAACGCAAGTTTTCCGAAGCTCCCGCGTTCTACTGGCTCTATACCGCGCTCATCGTTGCCGGCGCAGCTGTAGTCCTGATACCCGGCCTTCCGCTGATCAAGATCGCGGTGTTTTCACAAGTGGTCAACGGCGCAGTGTTGCCCTTCGTGCTGATTTTCATGTTGCTGCTGATCAACAAAAAAGAACTGATGGGCGAATACGTGAACAAACCCACTTTCAACATCATCGCCTGGGCAACCACCGTGATTATGATTGGATTAACCGCGCTGTATGTCTACAGCCAGGTGCGCGGCGGGACGGGATAGAGCGCCTCAAATGATTTTTCCCGCCGCCAGATCCTTCACCAGTCCCCGGTCGGCCTCGAGGAAATCCAATTCCAGCAGCTGTTTCCGCGTCACCCAGCGGATCTCGCGAAAAATCCGGTTCTCAATTTCACCCTGGTAGCTGCGTACTTCGTAGAATCGGAGTTCCACCGACCCGCCGCCCGGATATTCATGAACGATGCGGGCGACTTCCACGCCGACCTCCGCCACCATCCCCAATTCTTCTTCCAGCTCCCGGCGCATCGCATCGCGCGGCTGTTCGCCTTCTTCGATCTTGCCTCCGGGAAATTCCCACTTGAGCGGCATCACCTGGTGCCGCGTCCTCTGGCAGGCAAGGATGAGGTCGTCTCTTAAAATCAACGCGGCTACGACTCGTTTCATGATGTTCGAAAGTGGCGACTACGTCGGCGATCCCTTACCCGTGCTCCAGTCGCTTGCCCACGAGTTGAGCGCAATATTCAACCAGTTCACGGTCTTCGGTGGCGAAGGCCGCCAGGAAATGACTGTCAATGTCGAGTTCGCCGGCCACCTTGCCGCGCACAAAGATTGGAACCACGATCTCCGACTTGGTTTCGATCGAGCAGGCAAGATAGCGTGGGTCCTTCCTTACGTCATCCACAACCACCGTCTTCCCCGACGATGCCGCCGCCCCGCAGATGCCCTGGTGCAAATGAATGCGGGTGTGTGGAGTCATTGCTCCCTGGTAATGCCCCAGCACCAGCACCGGCGGATTGGCTCCAGCCTCCAGCATGTAGAAGCCCACCCAGTTGTACCTCAGCATTTCTTGGTTCAGGAGAAGCGCGATGCCTTTCATCAGTTGATCCGCCGACAGCACTTCGGAATTCAAGCAGTCCGCTGCCCTGCGCACTTCCTCGACCTTGCTAGTATCAGTTTTGGATTTGGTAGCCATAATGACAATCCTAAACCAAGCCGCCGCGGTTCAGCTTCACCGCAGTGTTTGCGTCCGGGGTACTTGCGTAACCGAACGGAGCCCCGCCTGCAGGCCGAACATTGCGGGATGAATCGCACTCGCCAGTGCGCGCAGTCCCGCAACCAGCGTGGGCGCGGGAGTATTCAAGAGTTCGTCGGAAATGCAATAAACCTGCGAATTCCGCACCGCCGTGGTGTTCGACCAGCCTCTTTCCTTCGCGGAAGTTATTCTTGCCAGCGGCACCCGATCCCCAGCCCCGCACCAGGCGGCGATGATGACTTCCGGATCTAGTCGAGCGATCTCTTCGGCGGAGCATTGCGCGCCCGGTTTGCCGAGGAAGTCACCACCAGCCGCATCCACCAGTTCGGCTACCCAAGGCTGCGAAGCGATGATCGGCTTACCCCACTCCTCGCAGAAGACCCGTTTTCGTGGAAGGCTTGTGGTCTGGTGTCGTACCTCTGCGATTGCCGCCTGCATTTCGGAAATCACTTTCGCTCCCCGCTCACCGGCGCCGACCGAACCGGAGATAAGCGCGATGTCAGTGTAGATGTCGTCCAGCGTACGCGGAGCCAGTCCAAGAAAGCGAATGCCTGCCTTAAGAATTTCCACGACCGCAGCTTCCTGGTAGGGAACGGCAGCGATCACAAGATCAGGTTTAGCGGCGAGAATCTCGCTCGCCTTCGACGTCCATGAGTCGGCAATAATGACGATCAGCCGCTCGCCACTTCGCAAATCTGTTAGCAATTCCGGGACAACGTCGGAGCAGTACTTCGTGCAAGCCACGACGCGGTCCAATTCGCCCACGCTGGCCAGAATCACCGTAGCGCTCGGTTGCAGGCAGGCGATTCGCCGGGGGGAACGCGAGTCGGGCATGCTCCTAATTGTAGGGGACGGAGGATTTCCTTTGTGCTCCTTCGTGTCCTTGGTGGTGAATGAATTTAGGACGCTACCGGAAATCGCGAGTCGGCGCATTACAATCCTCCTGTGTATTCCGCCGAACTTCTCGATCATTTTCAGAATCCACGAAACGCCGGTGAGCTCGACAATCCCGACGCCACGGCGCGTTTGGAAAACCCTGTTTGCGGAGACATTCTGGAACTGAGCCTTAAATTGGAAAAGACAAATGGTCCAGAAAAGGCGAAATTGGAAAAGCGAATAGCCGACATTCGCTTCCGCGCCAAAGGCTGTGTTCCGGCGATGGCTTGCGGATCGGCCATCACCGAGTTGGTCAAAGGCAAAAGCGCAGAAGAAGCGCGAAAGGTCAGCAGGGAAGAGTTGGTTCAAAAAATCGGGGGCCTGCCGCCAGCTTCCGCCCACGCCAGCCACCTGGCCATCGACACGCTCGCCGCGCTCTTGCGGAGCGTCTGAGTCGGCGTGAAATCTGAATCATAAAACTGCTTCTCACCCTAACTGACCGCAGCAATCGAGGACACCGCCGATCTAACAGCGGCAATGTCCCGATTACCATGATTCCCCGTCGAAGCGCAACTTGTAAGTGCACCCCATCACACCGCGTTTGTGATGAATTCCCGAGGGGTAGAGCAGATTTTGGGTGGCGCAGCGGTTTACCGCTGCGATCCAGGGCTCAATTCCGACGGCTTTAGCCGCTGAGGGACGGCATCCATCACCAAATCGCTTCGCGCAACCAGGGGCATCCCGAGAAGCTGCGCTACATGCACCGGAACCCAGTGAAACGCGCACTGGCAGAAAAGCCGGAACAGTGGGAGTGGAGCAGCTTTCGGTCATACCTTCTAGGAGAAACCGGACCGGTAAGCGTGAAATTTCAGGAGTGGCCGACGGAACTCAAAGGCCGTCCGGTCGTGACGTTTGGAGATGGAAATGGTGCGAGCATCCTCCTCGCTCGCACCCGGCCACCCGTCTGCCACACAGACAAGAGCGTCAGTGATGCGCGAACGTGTTTTTGTGACTCGGAAGAATCAGCCGAACCCATTCGTGGCAGCAAGTGCGTTCTGCTGAGCCCAGCCCGGCTGCCTTGCTTGCTTCGCAATCTCCGCGTTCACTGAGGCGGCCCATTTGCTTGTTTGCCAAATTTCAGATCTCGGCTTCACAGGCTCGGGAGCATAGCCCACCGCTCTGCGCTCACGCATTTTCTCCTTGTATGCAGCTCGCCTTTTGAACGCCATGTGATCTATCGCCAGCTCTAGCGGGTCAGGTGGCGGCGCAATCCCTTCTACTTTCCAGCCAAAATCCCCCGAGTACCTGTACAGTTTGCCAAGCTGAACGTGTTGTTTAATATATCGAGCCAACTCATCGTATGGCGTCGTCCAGTGTGCGGGCATTAGCATCAGCCTCTCGCGTAGTCGCCGGAGTCCCATTGAGACCACCGGACGGGCACGTATGCTTTCGGTGTCGATCTGTTGGAGAAGGTTCGGGTAACGAAGCACCCATATCAGTCCAGTGCGTAAGTGCTGCTCGATCCCCGTGAATTGGGGGCTAATGGTCTCCATCAGAAA
Source organism: Terriglobales bacterium (assembly GCA_049520095.1). Taxonomy (GTDB): domain Bacteria; phylum Acidobacteriota; class Terriglobia; order Terriglobales; family Acidobacteriaceae; genus Acidiflorens. Next base: position 179,083 of record JBEKQC010000001.1, on the reverse strand, counting down.
CCTTTGCTTTGCAATAACGGCCTGAACGCCTCGGATTCCATTCGGCAGTAATGTCACAGGCCCGACCGGCACGCGACTAATCAGATGGAGCGGTGAATCCGGGGCGATCTCATCATATGCGGTGAAAAACTGCCCCTCTTTCAGACCCATTACCCTGCAAATCTCTTGGGCAGTTTCTCCACCATCGTGGGTGCACGCGTAGATTCTGTGCCGCCGAAACGTGCGCCGAAAGTATTGCCGGTATGGCGGTCTGCTTTGAAAGTTCTCCAGTAGAGGCCCATCTTCGAGCAAAGCTGAAGGCACCGGGAGATTTCCGCACATCAGGATTCGTGCCAGATACTTTAGATTCTGATCTGCTGGCACAACCAGCTCATGACTGCAGAAGGGAACCTCAAATACCCATCGCCCTCGATCTAGGCGCATACTCGCATCGAAGGGGACATCACCGAGTTCTGTCATCCACCCGGACTCGGAGAATGTATATCGGCCATTTTCTACGGAAAAAAGTTTGCGGAAAAGGACTCCCGTTTTTGAACCCATTTCGCGTGACACCATCTTCAACCAGCGCTGGATTCGTTTACGCACTGCCTCGGGATATGAATCAGCACAGCTGCTGCCCGAGCCGCTCAGCGTTACCTCACCAGACATCCCGGTCTGCTGCAGGCTGACGCCAAACAGAGTCCGGGTGCGCTCGCTGATTAAATCGTGAGCATCTTGCCAACCACCAAATTGCTGATCGAACGGCCCCCATAAATCACCCCGGAATTTTATGATCCATCGGCGATCCGGTGTTGGCAGCTGGAGGAACACATTGGGCACATTTTCAATTTTCCTAAGGAGCCACATAGGTATTTCACTTTCATAGACCCAAGTTGCGGCACCCTTTATTAGATCGTCTGCCCAATCCCGCGGTACGCTTATGCGATCTGGAGTCCGGCTCCTAAACCATTCGCGTGCGACCTTTCTGTACTGCTCTTCTGGGTTGAATGGCTGCGTTCCCATTGGGAGTTGACACCCGTCTTCGCTCAGAGCCGCCACAAACCAAAAAAGCTTGTGGCGGCTTCCTGAACGTGCCTTTCTTCAGATTTTAGATAAATGTGTGCGGGCGCGGAATCTCTTTTCGTAACTAGAACCTATTTCATCCCCTGCCATGCACTACACCTATAGCCGGACGCAGAAGGGCCGATTTGTAACATTTGGAGTTTGCCTGTGGAAACCCGGGCATTTTTGGCGGGAAAATGTGATCGGGACCAGGGCCCACGGAGCCGGGTGCCCCACTCATCGCGCACTTCGCGACGAGTGGAATTCTGCCGCAGGCGGTTTCGGGTTCCAACCCTTTTTCATCACAAACGCCCCGCCCGCGCATCACAGACGCCCACCCGGAAGTGCACGACAATATCAGCTGATCTGTCGCAGCCGAGGTGCGCCAACCCCGATCAAGGCCACCGAGGCTGCGTCAGCCCAAACGCCACACACAAGTTGAGGCGACGAGGGATGTCAGCAAGCCGCCAAAACTATGAATTCCGAGAGAAATAGGGCAAGAATCAAGCTAAGTCCTTATTCCGGAATATTTTGAAAATAAGTCATTTGCGCTCTAGATTTTGGCAACTCGACACCCCCTAACCCTATGATTCCACACGCAAGGGGGGAGGGGGGGTGGTAGTAAACACGGATTAATAACCTAAGAGTAAACAGGCAAGAATAGAGATGGTCAAGGCGAAACATAAAGCTCGTCGCGCGACCGAGGTGGAGTCCAACCGAGGTTCATCTCCACGCGCAGTCGCGCCAAGGCGCGTCGGCGGGAACGATCATAGCTCTTGCTCTTGCGCTCGCGCTCGCGCACGATTTGCTCCAGGCTCGTCGCAAGCAGAGCGCTGACGGAAGTACCTTCTTCGGCAGCGAGAATTCGAATCTGGCGGACGAGAGAAGCGTCAAGTTTCAAAGTAATATTGGTTTTCATCGCAGCACGGATTCACGCGCAGCACAAAGTAAAAGTATACGTGCTACAGCGGCGGTTGATATACCGTCCAGCCATTGGCGATCGCGATCTCCTTCAGATCCGGATTGGGGTTGATCGCGAATGCGTGCTTGGACATGGCGAGCATCTCGCGGTCCCAAATCGCGTTGCCAAACGCGCAATCGGGCCCAGAATCGGGAGACGAATCGAGCGCGGATCGAATCGCCTCCACCTTGCCCGGACCGCTGGGAACTCGAATCAGCTGATCGGTTATCGTGCGACCGATGATGCCATTCTCGATTGCTACTTCGGCGGCCAGGATGCGATCTCGCGGGATGCCGAAGAACTTCATCGCCGAGCGGATGATCCACTGGTTTGAAGAAGAAACGGCCCAGACGTCGCACCCGTATTGGCGCAGGCGCTGCACCAGCTCGCGCATCTCCGGAAAAATGTTGCGAGCGATGGCCTGGGCAAAATATGTGTCGCAGGCTTGCTGCACGATTTCTTCCCGCAGCCCGCGATGCATGGTGACCATTTCTCCGCACATGATTTCTTCGGCGACGTTGCCCGCTTTGTAGTCGGCGTAGCGCGCACGGGCCCAACGGGCGATTTCGTCCGACACCAGGCCTTGTTCCAGTTCCCAGGCGAAAAATCCTTCGCCCGCGTCTCCAGACCAGAAGGTGCCGTCGCAATCAAACGTGGCGACGCGCGGATTGAGGCTGAGTACACTTTCGATGAATTCGTTTTGCAGAGATGTGAGACTTGTCATTGAAAATATCGGAAGCTGCGGAAAAGATTCTTCTCGAGCAAGAACTGTGACCTCAGCGGCTAAAGCCGCATTCAAAATGATCCAGTTACCGCAGCGCTAAAGCGCTGCGCCACCAAAAAATCAAGTGGCAACATCAATCAAGTGCAACATCGAGTGTTTCCGAAAACCAGTAGCGACTTGGCAGGAATTAACTCGACGGCAGAAGCTGTGGCGGCGGCAAAGCTGCATACTGTTCCGGCGTATCCACGTTGACGGCTACCAGCGGGTCGTCGACTGGAACATACTCAATCTCGCTCTGGTGAGCGTGCTCGACGTCGCGCGCACTCGATGTTGCGGGAGCTCGCAGAAACGCTTCCATCATCTCGCGGGCCGCGAGCATTGGATGCCCGTGTTTTCCCCGGTATTCGGGGATCGCGGCCCATTTCCTTTGTGTCTTTGTTATAGCCCGTTCGAAGGCCGATTCGAGGGTCGCTAGCGTTGCTGCCTGGACCGGCGGTCGGTCGACGAGCGTGATCATCGCGGCATCACGTCCGCGGCTTAAAATCTCCTGCAGACCGACCTGCAACGAGCTGAACTGGCCGCGCTCGGGTTCGGGATTCACCACCAGGGACGCGCCATTCGCGTATACGATGGGCGCCAAGGCGGCTTCATTCTTGCCGACTACCACCAGCACGACATCGACGTGAGAGAAGAAGAGCCGTATGGCCGCGGAGAGGAACGTGTCGGTCGTTAGGGAACCTGCGGCCGATGGGGGCCAGGGCAGCAACGCCTTGTCGCGCCCCATGCGCGAGGACTCGCCTGCCGCTAGAATGACTCCGCAAAAAGCCGGGGTTCGCCCCATGAGGGCACGATAGCAAACTGCTGAGACTCTGCCAAGGACGGGGGTCACGCAGGCGCGTTAGCGATCCGTGTTAACTGAAGGTTGGAAGCTTGACTAGATCGTCGTGGGGAACTCGTTCCACGGGGTTTCCAGCTTTGCGCCAGGCACGCAGGCCGCCGGCGATGACGAAGACTTTGAATCCGAGATCCTGTAATTGACGCGCCACACGGGCGCTGGTGGCTTCGCGCGCTCAAGTACAGTAGAGATAAATCTCCCGATCCTTGGGCAGGTTCTTGATCTCTTCGATAAGGTTGTTGGGTTCAATGCGGATCGATCCGGCAATGCGCTCGGAGTCGGCATCGTAGTAGCCGTGGCTGCGAACATCGGCGATCAGCATGTTCTGAGCGGCATCGGAGGCTAATCTCTTGGCCAGCTCCTCCGCCGGTATGCGAGGAATCACGTCGAGCAGACGGTACCTGCGATATACCCAGATGCGATAGACGATGTAAGCGGCGAGTCCGATGCCGAAGATGACCTCGGCGGCAAAGCCGGCGGAGCGCAGGCCGCGCGTGATGGCGCGCAGCGCGTTGCTGAAAAGATATCCGGCGAGGGCGTACGCGCCCACGTAGAAGACCGCTCCGAGGGCGTCGAAGCGCAGAAAATCTCCCAGGCGCATTTTCATGCTGCCAGCCAGCGGTGGAGACATGGTGTTGATGCCGGGAATGAACTTGGCAAAAAGCAGGGTCTGCTTGCCGCGCCGGTAAAAATATTCTGCCGATCGCAGAATGCAAGTTTCCGGATTGGCCGAAAGGCGGCATAGAAGGCCGAGTAATGCCCATCCGCTGACTCTGCCCATGAAATACAGAATGACGTCGCCGCTGATCATCGACAACAGGCCGATGCCAAACACCAGATAGAAGTGGAGGTCTCCGTAGGCAGCGACAGCGCCAGCGGTCAGGATGGCGAGCGCGGCGGGCAGTGGAAGACCAATGGCCTCAGCGAAGCACACCAGGGCTAAAAAAAGGTAGCCGTGATGCGAAATTAGTGAGAGCAAGTCGGTCATTCTCATTGCGAAAAGGACCTTCTCAGTATAGCAATCGCGACGCGACTACTGCGCGTGACTCAAATCTCCGTGGCTCATGAAATCGAGGAATTCGTTCTAACGCGGCATGGAGACCCCGATCATTAATAAAAATAAAAGTGGTTTTGTGGTCAGCGCGAAAGGATATCACTGGGACATCAGTGCAGCCCGGATTGTGTGGCTTTGACCAGGGTCGCCCCGGTCTTGGTTGCGTAGTAAATGCTCGAAGCTCCGGTATGACTGCTGTCGTTATCGACTATGATACCGCTTGTGCCTCCAGCGGCCGCCAGCGCGGTGCTATTGGCATTGACGGTTGGAAAGCCACGAGTGATATCCAAACTCATGACGCAGCCAGCAGTTCCACCGCCGGTGGAAGCAATACAATGGTCCGTGACCCCCACGAAAATGAAGTCCTTCTGGAGCGAAGCGTTGTAGAACTCCGTAACCGACGATGAGTCTGCCGTGCCGGTGGCCAGAGGCTCCGTGGTACTGCCGGCGCTAGTGTTCATCACACCACTACCGTTGAACCCGACGCTATAGAGGGTAGGAAGCGTTCCGGTGCCCGTTCCGGCGACGTACATGAGAGGTGTCCGCGATCCGGTGTACCAGGCGTTGTTAAAGTCCGGCTTGTACGGCCCCGTGAAGGTCGTGCTGAAATTGCCCACGGGTACGGAGACGGTGCTCGCCATGTTCATGGGGGCTTGCACGACCAGGGCGTTGGTTCCGTTGGAGTTGAAGGAAGCGTAGACCATCTGATTTGTGCTATCGACGATTACTGGATTCTCGGAGGTGGTTCCGCTCGCCAAAACCGCGCTATAAACAACCGATGGCGACGCGCCGTTGTCCGTCACATAATCGATACGACCGCTGCCATCCGTAAAAAAGATCTTTCTCGATACCGAATCGTATACCGGAGTTGACGGAACTGCATCGATGGGGACGCTCCATGCGATCGTTGGGGCTGCATTGCCATTGAATACGTTGCTGATCTTGTACAGGTAGCCGGAACCATTCCCGGCCGTGCTATAGGTAGTGGCGTAGGCGACATCGTTCGCATCGTTAGGTGTGTAAACGACGAAAACCGAATTCGTGGAGCTTTGGCTTGTGGTACCGCCGTCCGGCGAAAGCAGCACTCTCTGGTCCAAGGCGTTGTTGCCCCCGGCGCTCCCTGGCACGACTGCCGTCGTAACGCTGGTCCCGTTGGTTCCCGCGGTGCCAATGGTCAGGACGTGGAAATAGGAGCTACCAGTAGGCAAATTCTCAACATAGGCAATTTGGCTCCCACTTTGCGAAATGACCACGGACGCTGGCACCTGTCCGGTGCCTGAAGCGTAGGCGAACATCACCGTCGGCCCGTTCGTGGTGCAGTAATCGGAGATCGCGGGAGGCTGGGAGCTATAGAGATTGTTCAATCCAATGATGTTGGCTTGGCCGCCCGACATGGGGTCGGCTGGGATACCGATGACCACGAAGTCGTTCGCGCAGCTTGGAGCGGCCGTCACGTCAAACACATATTTGGCGGGGAAGGTCTGGCCCCCGCCAGGAGCGACGTTCAGGGTGAAGGGTGCTCCCGTAACGTCATTGGTATAACTAGAACCATTCCAATCATCAAATTCGTAATTATCGGGAGAGTTGCTCCAGATGTTGATCTCCAAACCGCTGCCCATGAAGAGAAGCCCCCCGTTATCTAGCCCGGGGTCGATTGAGGGGTACAGAACATTATCGAACAAGAATCTCCCGCTGGGGCTTAGAACCTCGGCTGGCCCACCTGGATACAGCGGGTATGTGCCAACGTCCAGGCCGCCAGTCACGGTAAGAGTGCCGGCGGTGGCGAGGAATTCACCATCGCCAGCGTCTGTTGTGTTGAGGCTGCCGTACCCCGCGTCGGGACCGATGGCGAATGTAAAGTCGAACAGCGGCTCAAAACCTGACGTCAAAGGGGACGCCTCCAAGGGCACACTCCAGTCTCTGTGTCTGTGCTCCCGGTGTCGGCGATGGTGTTTCGGCCACCAAGCCTCCTGATGGCGAAGATACCAATTCTGCACCCAGCGGGGATCTCTTCGGATCTGGGCCATTACGGAATCGTCTTTCGAATCCGGGTAGAGGACATGATAGTGCGTCCAGTCCGAAACGATTCCCAGCGGAACGTGCGGCGCTGGCTCGCACACGAGCACCTGAGCGGCCAGCGCGAACACAATACCTACAGCAATACCTTTCATTTTCACCTCTGGAGTGTTGTCAGAGACGCACGAATCATGAAATCCAAACCCGCCAGTGTGCCTGTGTCGAGCGCCTCTTTCTAGTGCATTCCATGGTTCTTCAATCCGCAGCCATTTTTCTTAGGTCAAGCCGCGCTACTGAAACTCTTCAGCAAAACTCACGCCTGGATTACGGGGCACTCGGAACTAACCCACTACAAGAACTCGCGTCGGCGCGAGAACTCCTGCTACAGTAGGACGATTTCCGGAGAATCCTTTGTTAGCCCCGAGCCGCCGCTACATCAATCTTCCGAATCGTCCCGCGGGTCTACCTTTCAGCGACGCCGTGCTGGTGGGCGATACTCTGTACATCTCCGGGCGGATCGGCCTTGACCCGGCGACGGGCGAGGCGCCCGCGAGCATAGATTCCGAGATCGAGCTCTTATTTGACGGCTTCCAGGCTGTGCTCCGCGAAGCGGGCATGACTATGGACGACTTGGTATGGGTGCAGGTCTACTGTCCCGATGTCTCTTTATGGCAACCGTTCAACTCGGCCTATGTGAGACTGTTTTCGCGCGAATTTCCCGCGCGCGCGTTTTTGGGATCGGGTCGGCTGTTGCTGAAAGGGCGGTTTGAGATGCTGGGGATTGCGGTGAAAGATCGCTCCTAGCTTCTGGCCGCTGGCTTCTAGCCAACAATGCCGCTGGGTTGACATGGCGTCAATCGGCGAGTGAGGTTGCCAGAAGCCGGCATCCCAGAGCAGGAAGCTATTTCTCTCTTGCCACCACGAACTCCGGCGCCCACAACAGAGCCCGTTTGATCTCCGAGTCGGGAAACACACAAATCGCTTGGCGCGCTGACCCAGCATAGCGGGCGGCCTCTTTGGAGGCGTATTCGAGAGAACCATAACGGTTCAGGATAGTCAGGATATCGGCGTGTGTGACGCCATTGAACGCGCGGTCGTGCAGGACGGTTTCGATTTGATGGCGCTCAGCGGCCGTGCAGTGCTGGAGCGCATGAATGACGGCCATGGTGGCTTTGCCTTCGCGCAGATCGCTGGCCACGGGCTTGCCCAGCACGCTCTCTGAAGCGGTGAGGTCGAGGACGTCGTCCACGATCTGGAAGGCTAAACCAAGATCGCGTCCGTATTGACCAAGGCGTTCTTCCTGTTGCTCGGTGGCGCCGCCCAGGATTCCGCCGACTCGCATGCACACCGAAAACAGGCAGGCCGTCTTGCGATAGATCAGATCGAGATGCTCCTGGGGTGAAATCAGCTTGCCGAGTTTCTCCATCTGGAGCAGTTCGCCTTCAACCATTTGCTGCGTCAGCTCGATGAGCACGTCGAGGATGCGGAAATTGCGCTCCTGCACTGCGATCTTGAAGGCCTGCATGTAGAGCCAATCGCCGGCCAGCACGCACATCGAGTTGCCCCACTGCGTGTTGGCGGCGGGACGGCCGCGGCGGATCTGGGCCTCGTCAATGATGTCGTCGTGAACGAGCGTAGCGGTGTGGATGATCTCGACAACCGTTGCGAGCTTTACCGCGCCTTCGCCCTTGTAGCCGAAAAGCTTGGCAGAGAGGAGCAACAGCGCCGGACGGATGCGCTTGCCCCCGCCGGCGCGCAGGTACTCGCCGATCTCCGTGATGGCGGCGACGTTCGAGACCGTGTCGCGTCCGAATTGTTCTTCGATCGCGACAATGTCGTCACGCAGAAGATCAAAGATTTCTTTCCCGTTGATAGAGGTCGTCGTGCCCAATTTGCTTAGTTGCTCCGTTAATCAGTTGCTGCGGTAGTTCGTGAACTGCAGATCGATGCCAAAGTCCTGCTGCTTGACCAGGGCGATGATTTGCTGCAGCGTATCGCGATCCTTGCTACTGATCCGGACTACGTCGCCCTGGATCGAGGCTTGCGCTTTCTTGTTCGAATTCTTGACCAGCTTGACGATCTCCCGCGCCTTTTCGATCGGGATTCCTTGCTGCAGGGTGATCTTCTGTTTTACCGTGCTGCCGGCGGCTGGTTCGAGCGCGCCGTAGGTCAAGCCTTTCAGCGGGACGCCGCGTTTCACCAGCTTTTGCTGGAACACGTCGTTCACCGCCTTCATCTTGAATTCATCGGCGGAGTGCAGCATAATCGCGTCGGTTCCCTCCATCGCGATCTGCGACTTCGAGTCCTTCAAATCGAAACGAGTTGTGACCTCTTTCATCGCTTGCTGGATGGCGTTGGAGACCTCCGCCAAGTCGATTTTGCTGACGATATCGAAACTGTTATCGGGCATGGAATGTCCCGGTTAAGGCGATGAGCGATACCGCTCGAGGTTCGAAATTCCACGGATCGCCCACCCCAAATGTGTACCCCTGAGAGTAACAGAAGAGGCATTATCTGCGAAGGCTCGATGCGCACTTTGCGTGGTCTAGGTGCGTGCTTGCGAGTTTACAGTTTCCAGCGCGAGTCCAAAGAACTTGTAGAAATTCTGTGTGGTTCGCGAGCCGATTTCTTCTGCCGATAAGCCTCGCAGTTGACCGATGTGGCAGGCTACATCCTTCACGAATGCCGGTTCGTTGCGCTGGCCGCGATGCGGAATCGGCGCCAGATAGGGGGAGTCGGTTTCGATCAGCATGCGGTCGAGCGGAACCATTTGGGCCGCGTCGCGAATCGCCTGCGCCTTAGGAAAGGTGATGTTGCCGGCAAAAGAAATCATGAAGCCCATATTGAGCGCTCGTCGCGCATGTTCGACGCTTCCGGTGAAGCAGTGCAGAATGCCGCCGAGTCCGCTGGAAGTCCAATTGTCAGCGATCAGCGAGAGACAGTCGTCCCACGCGTTGTCGCTGTTGTCGGAGGGGCGGCAGTGAATGATGATGGGCAACTTGGCCGTACGCGCCAGCTCCATTTGCCCCAGAAAGACCGTCCTCTGTATTTCCCGGGGCGAGTGGTCATAGAAATAATCGAGGCCGATTTCTCCCCAAGCGATCACTTTTGGATGGCTCGCCCATTGCAGCATTTGGAAATCAGCGGCTTCATTCGCAAGACTTGCTTCGTGCGGATGAATTCCGACGCTCGCCCAGATTCGCGGATACTCTGGCCTGCCGTCGTATTTCTCCGCCAGCTGGATTCCGCAGTCTGCCGTCCCCGGTCCTTCGCCGTTTCCGATGGCGAGATAGGCTTCGATGCCGCTCTGTTTCGCGCGCGCCAGCACTTCGTTGCGATCGCTGTCGTAGCGTTTGCCTTCGAGATGTGCGTGGGAGTCGATGAACACGGTCGTTGGTCGCTAGTCGCTGGTCGTTCGCGAGATCCTGTGGAAACTGGCGCCCTCGCCCGTCCAAGCCGAGCGAGTTCGGCAGCGCTATTTCAGCCGCGTGCCCACGGGCACGTCTTCCAGAAAGCTGGCCAGCACCGGCTTGCCGCCTTCCGGCGAGGCGGCGACGATCATGCCGTTTGATTCCAGTCCGCGCAGCTTGCGGGGCGCGAGGTTGGCCACGATCACGACCTTGCGTCCGATCAGCGTTTCCGGTTCGTAGGCCTCGGCAATCCCGGCTACGAGTTGGCGCACCTCGGTTCCGAGATCGACTTCCAGGCGCAGCAATTTGTCGGCGCCCTTTACGCGCTCGGCGGTCTTCACCTGTGCCACGCGCAATTCCACTTTCGCGAAGTCGTCGATGCTGATTTTGCCATCGGGAATGGTGGCGGCAGGCTTGGCTGGTGCGCTCGGGAGTGTCGACGTGACGGCCTGCTGGACTGTGCTCGGCTGGGCCGGGACGCCCGTTGCTCCACTTGGTTCTTCCATTTTCTGCATCCTCTCGACTGCCGATTTGTCGGCGCGCGGAAACACTGCCTGCACTTCGCCCAACTTTGTGCCGAGTTGCAGTTGTCCCCACTGCAATTGTGTCAGATCGAATTTCTTGATGTCCCCGAGGCCCATCTGGGACCAGATTCTCGCCGTGGCGTCGGGCATTACCGGGTGAGCTAGAGCCGTCACAATTCGCAAAGCTTCGGCGCTGGTGTAAAGCACGGTTGCCAGGCGTGCGCGGCTCTCCTCGTCCTTGTCCTTTTTATCGCCCAGAGACCAGGGTTCGTTTTCGACGATGTATTTGTCGACGGCACTGACCAGTCCCCAGGCTGTTTCGAGGGCCCGCGAGAACTGGTACTGGTCGAACAGCGACCCGAAGTCAGCGATGGTTTTTCTCGCCGCATCTGCAATTGCGGCATCCGCCGGGGTGTGCGCTGCATTCGAGGGGTAGGGTATTTCTCCTTTGAAATAGCGCGTGATCATGGTCAAGGTGCGGCTGGCAAGATTGCCGAGGCCATTCGCAAGATCGGAGTTATAGCGCTGTACCAGCGCATCGAAACTGAAAGCTCCATCCTGCCCGAAGACGACTTCGCGCAGCAGGAAGTATCGGAGGGCGTCGGTGCCGAGCACGTCCACGATGGTTTCGGCGCGAACGATATTGCCGCGCGATTTCGACATTTTGCTTTCTTCAAAGAGCAGCCAACCGTGCGCGGTGATGCCTTTGGGCAGCGGCAATCCGGCGGCGAGCAGGAACGCCGGCCAGTAGACGCAATGGAAGCGCACGATCTCTTTGCCGATCATGTGCACATCGGCGGGCCAGTACTTGTCGAATTTGCTGGTGTCGTTTGAGCCGTAGCCGAGCGCGGTAATGTAGTTCGCCAGCGCATCCAGCCAGACGTAGACCACGTGCTTGGGATCATCCGGTACAGGGATGCCCCAGGAGAACGTCGAGCGGCTGATAGAAAGATCACGCAGGCCGCTGCGCACGAACGAGAGCACTTCATTGCGGCGCGTCTCGGGGCGAATGAAATCGGGCTGCTCGGTGTAGAGGCGGATTAACTGATCCTGGAACGCCGAGAGCTTGAAGTAGTAGTTCTCTTCGTGGACCGTTTCCGTCGGGCGCTCGCAAATCGGACAGGGCGCGCCGGGCCCGACCGCGTCCACGTAAAGCTCATCGGAAACGCAGTACTGTCCAGTGTAGGTTCCTTTGTAGATGTATCCGTTATCGCGAATCTTGCGCCATAGCGCCTGCACGCCCTGTTTGTGCCGCGCTGAGGTGGTGCGGATGAAATCGTCGGGCGTCAGACCCATGCGCTCCCAGAGGGCGCGGAATTCCGCCGAGACCTCATCGGCGAACTGCTGCGGCGACTTGCCCGCAGCCTGGGCTGCGCGCTCTATCTTTTGACCGTGCTCATCGGTACCAGTCAGGAACCAGGTATCATCGGCCAACATGCGGTGGCGGCGAGCGATCGTGTCGCACGCAATCGTGGTGTAGGCGTGCCCAATGTGCGGATGCGCGTTGACGTAGTAGATCGGGGTCGTGATGTAAAACTTCTTGCTCATTCCGGTGCCTTGCTGGCAAACAAATCCTTCCGAAGTTTATGCGCTTAAGCTGCGTTCGATGCTTTTGATTTGATGTCGTCCACTTCGATTCCAATGTGCTGCAGGTGGTGCAACATGTGCACGACATAATCGTCGAACACGAACTGAAGGGTCAGCGGTTCCGAACCGGCGACAGTCAGCGTCCGTGACCAGGCAGAATCGGGCACTGCCTCGGCAGCAGCCAGCAATTGCCGGTTGAGCGCTTGCCACACCTCGATCAGCTCCTTCCAGTCGCGGCGCTGGTAAGCATGCACAGCCATCCAGCGACTCTGCTCGTAGCCGGGCATAGCCGACTTATCTTCGAATTGCGCGCGCACGATCCGTTGATGATTGTTGGCGGCGGAATCGAGCAGATGCCCTAATTCCTCCTTCGGAGACCAGTTTGACGGTGTCGGCTTGCTTTCGACCTTGTCTTCAGGCAACTTCTCGAGACGGTCCGGCACGCGCTGCAAGAGGTCGCGTAACAAATTGAGCGTCGGCATGAATCCCCCCTAACTTAATTATTACGAAATCAGGATTCGAACTCGGGATTTGAATCCTCATCTTCTGTTGACGTCGGTTCTGTTGACGCTGGCATACGCTTGCAGCGCTTCTTGGATCACCTGCTTCAGCGGTACGTGATGCGCCTCTGCCAGCGCTCTACAGTCTTCATATTCCGGCGCATAGTTGGAGACGCTGCCATTCATGTTGGCAATCTTGATCCGCACCGGGCCCCACGTCGTGTCTACCGTTTCCCATCGGCGCGAGAGCGTCTGGCGCTGTTCCTCGCGGCGCCGCACGCCCAGAGTCGTGGTCTCAGCAAAGATCAATTTTGTCAGGCGACTCGCATCTTCCATTTTCGCCAGCACAGTGAGCAACGCGCCAGAACGGCTCTTCTTCATTTGTACTGGGACGCTGAAGACATCGAGCGCTCCCTCCGCCAACAGGCGCTCCATCGCATAGGCCAATACCTGCGGGCTCAGGTCATCGAGATTCGCTTCGAGCACTGTGATCTTGTCATTCGATGTACTTGGCGATGCACTCGGCGTATTTGCTAGATCGGCCGACTCAGCTTCTCCAATTGTTAGCCGCAGCAGGTTCGGATGCTCGGGGAAATCTCGCGTTCCCGCGCCGTACCCTGACTTTTCGACCTTCATCGCCGGAAAGTTCGCGAAGCGGCTGCTCAGCGTTCTTACGATCGCCGCGCCCGTTGGCGTCACCAGTTCCACCTGTGGTCCCGATGAATAGACCGGGGCGTCCCGAAGCAACTTCAGTGTCGCGGGTGCGGGCACGGGAAGCGTTCCGTGCGCGCACTTGATGGTTCCACCGCCGACGTTCAGCGGCGAGCATACCCATTCTTCGACGGCCAGAGATTCCGCTCCTGCGGCCGCGCAGACGATATCGACCATGGCATCGACGGCGCCGACTTCGTGAAAGTGAACTTGATCGACTGATGTATCGTGAATCTCGGCTTCGGCCTGGCCCAGCGCTTCAAATATACGAATCGCGGTTGCCCCCGCCGTGTTGCCGATCGCTGCCTTCTCGATGATTCGACGAATCTCGTTTAGCCCTCGACCCTGTTCGGGTCGATGTTCATGGGAGTGCTCATGGGCATGGTCGCGGACTTGCTTCAAGAAAATTTCCCGCGGCAGATCTTTTTCGCCGTCGGCGTACACGTCCACTTTGGTTGCCGAAATTCCGCCGCGTACTACGCGCGAAATCTCCAACCGCGCACCGATATCGAGCGCCGCTGCCGTGTCTTCCAGAAGCTTTGGAGACACTCCGGCATCCACCAGCGCGCCCAAGAACATGTCGCCGCTGATGCCGGAAAAACAGTCGAGGTAAGCTATGCGCATAAGGATCGTCAAAATCGCTGTTAGCTTCTGGCTCTTGGCTTCTAGCTAAAGGCCAAAGGCTAAGAGCGGTTTTTCTGTGCGTCTCGGTGGCTGGCTGTTTCTTGCCGAGTTTTCATCATAGGTGCCACTCGCAGCGTCGTCAAACCCGCCGCTGGTCGCGAGTTTGTTAGAATCACTGTTCCTTCAATAAGTTAGAGGGCATCCTTGTATCGATATCTGGAACGCCGGCTGATCGAACATCTGCGCGAGTTTCTGCGTCGTACTTACGACTTGGAAAACGTGAATATCGTCGTCGAGCAGCCGCCGAAAATTGAATTTGGCGAGTACGCGCTGCCGATCGCTTTCGAACTCGCAAAGAAACTTCGCAAGGCGCCGCGCAAGATTGCCGAAGAGATCGTCAGCGGGGTCGGTGCGATTCCTGGCTTTGAGAAATTCGAGGTCGCTGGCGCCGGATACATCAACGTGCGCGTGAGCCGCGCCGAGTTGGCCACGGCGCTCGTCGCTGACGAGAAACCGGCGGCCTCTGTTCCCACCGGCAAGGTGCTGGTCGAGCATTCCAGCATCAATCCCAACAAGGCAGCGCATATTGGACACCTGCGCAACGCCATTCTCGGCGACACGTTCGTCCGCTTGCTGCGCTTTGCGGGCAGGGAAGTGGACGTCCAGAATTACATCGACAACACAGGAGTGCAGGTTGCCGACGTGGTGGTTGGATTCCTGCATATCGAGCAGAAGTCCAGTGCTCAGATCGAGGCACTTGCTGCCGCGCCCCGCTTCGATTATTTATGCTGGGATCTTTATGCCCGCGTCTCGCGCTGGTATGAAGAAGACAAGGCGAACCTGGCGGCGCGCGCTTCGACCCTGCGATCGATCGAGGAAGGGAACAATGAGACGGCAGCGATTGCTGACTTGATTTCGGTGGCCGTGCTTAAGCGGCATCTCGAAACCATGGACCGGCTCGACATTGAGTACGACTTCCTGCCGCGCGAGAGCGAGATTCTGCACCTTCACTTCTGGGACGCTGCGTTTACCAAGCTGAAGGAAGCTGGCGTGCTCACTTACGAGGCTGATGGCAAGAATAAGGGTTGCTGGATCATGCGGCGCGCTGGTACGTCGGCGAAAATCTTGACCACAGAGGGCACAGAGGACACAGGGGAAAAGATAACAGAGGAAGACCAGAAAGTTATCGTCCGCTCCAATGGCACAGTCGGTTATGTCGGCAAAGACATCGCCTATCACATGTGGAAGTTCGGGCTGCTCGGCCGCGATTTCGGCTATCGAAAATTCTTTCGCTATCCCAATGCCCATGACTGCTGGATCTCAACGACCGAGGGCGAGAGAGATCATCCTCACTTCGGCGATGTGGCTGAGATCTACAACGTCATCGATGCGCGGCAGTCCGAAGCGCAGAACACGGTGATCGAAGCTTTGCGCGAACTCGGCCATGGCGAGGCCGCCGATCGTTATACGCACTTTTCCTACGAGATGGTCGCACTGACTCCGCGCTGCGCCGCCGAACTTGGCTATCAACTGACCGATGAAGATAAGGCGAGGCCGTGGATCGAGGTTTCAGGCCGTAAGGGTTTCGGATTGAAGGCGGACGATCTGCTGGATGCTCTGATCACTTCGGCTCGCAAGGAAGTGGATGCGCGTCATCCCGAGTTGAACGAACCGGAGCGTGGCGGCATTGCCACGCAGATCGCGATCGGGGCGCTGCGCTACTTCATGCTCAAATTCACGAAACCTTCGGTGATCGCTTTCGATTTCAAAGACGCGCTGAGTTTTGAGGGCGACACAGGCCCTTACGCGCAGTATGCCGTCGTGCGCGCTTCGAACATTTTCCGCAAAGGCGGATTGGATCCGGATGGCTTCGGCCGAAGTGCGGCAAACCGCCTCTCTACGGAGGATTTCGCCAAGCACCTCAACGGCTCATCCGCCGACGATATCTGGGAGCTGTGGCTGGCGGCTGCGAAAACTTCCTACATCGTGGGCCAGTGCATCGCTACCACCGAACCTGCTTATCTGGCCAAGCATGCCTTCCAACTGGCGCAGCTTTTCAGCAGTTTCTATCACTACTATCCAATCCTGAGCGAAGCCGATGAAGGACGGCGAAGGTTCCTGCTGACAACCGCGGCGGTGGTCCGCCGCGAGCTCATTCGGGTTCTCGCGGCCATGGGGATCAGCGTGCCGCCGGTAATGTGAGACAGTCGCCGGCTTGCAACTCCGACGCTCCGGATGGCATCCCTCATAGTAGGGAATAAGTAGGGGTAATTCATATGAAAAAGAACATCTTTGCAACGGTGCTGCTAAGTCTGGTCCTGGCAACGTTGAGCACGGTGGCGGTCGCAGCGGACGTTCCGCCGATGCCGCGCATTTTTTCCAACGCCCGCTTCGTTTACGTAACTGCCTACGATGGCGATCAATTCAATCCCAACCTGTTACCCGAGGACCGCGACGCAATTGCTCGCGTCCAGGATGCGATCGAGAAGTGGGGGAAACTCACTTTGGTGTACCGGCCTCAGCAGGCGGACATCATCCTGACCGTCCAGTCGCGTCCGTCAGAGGATGTGCTGGCCGTCTATGACGCGCACAGCGGCGATTGGGGAAGCAGGCCTTCGCAGACGTATCTCTGGCGCGTGATGGGGCGCGGCGGGTTGCAGAAGAGCGAAGTCCCGCTATTTTCGCAATTTGAGAAAGCTTGGGACAAGATTACCAAGTAAGGATCGCGAAGTCAGGCTGCCAAGTCTCTTCCCGGGTGGGTTGCCCGAGAATCTAGCTAGTGGCTAGTGCAATCCGTTGCTCGCGCCTATAATTCAGAACTAGAAAATCGAACAGTATAAATTTTTTACGGTTCATATCGGGAATGCCAGGTTGGCAGTTTGTGCGTTTCCCATAGTAAGGTTGCAAGATATTGATATGAAACGAGTTGGTAATTTATCTTGCGAATACGAAATGGCATCCCCCGTGCATTAAACAGCATGCGGGTGCCATGCACAGATTTTTTGGCAGTATCCGAAATAGATTTTAGAACAGCAATATTTTAGGGGAAGGAGCCCCCCAACCTATGAATCGTACTTCGTTGACCCTAATGCTGGCCGCGACACTGCTCGCGTCGATCGGATGTACAACCAAGAATTACGTCCGTCAACAAACCACACCGCTGATCAACAAGACCAATGAACTCGATGACCTGACCGCGAGGAATTCGAAAGACATCAAAGATGTCGATCAGCGCGCCCAAAGCGGAATTCAAGCCGTGCAGGCCAAGGCCGCTGAAGTGGATCAGAAGGCGTTGGCTGCTGGCAGCGAAGCCGATAAAGCCCAGTTGTCGGCGAACAGCGCGTCGCAGCGTGTGGATGCTCTGACCAAAGCGGTCATCAACCTCGACAACTATCGCCCGGTGGTGGAGACGGCGGTGCATTTCGGCTTTAACAAAGACAATCTGACCAAGGAAGCCAAGGAAGCCATCGACCAGCTTGCCGCCAGCGTGGCCACTACCAAGGGATACATCATCACGGTAGAGGGAGCGACCGACTCAGTGGGCAGTTCCGAGTATAACTACGATCTGAGCCAGCGCCGCGCCGATGCTGTGATTCAGTACCTGGCTTCGGAGAAGGGCGTTCCGGCATACAAGGTTTATCTGATTGGGCTGGGCAAGGATAAGCCAGTCGAGACCAATAAGACTGCAGACGGTCGCGCCAAGAACCGCCGCGTCGACATCCGACTGATGACCAATACTGGAGCCGACACGACGACTCCAGCCCAGGTGCCCAGCAACAATCCGACTCCCACGGCGAGCGCGAATCCGCCGTCGCTTTAGATATAGGTTTCCCCCTCCTCCCCGGAGGACTTGCTAACCAGGCCGTCCCATTGTGGGCGGCCTGATTTTTTGTTGGGCACTTGTGTGGACGGGCGAAGGCTCCCGTCTCTCCACTGGAACTCCGCCGCAAAGTGAATACAATAGAGGCGTGCGCATTCGATTCCTGATCCTTTCATTGGCGCTGCTGACGGCTGTTTCGCGGGCGCAGGATTCGGCAGACAAAAGCGCTGCGGAGAAGTCGGCTGCCCGTGATCGGGAGGCCCAGGAAAGCTCCAGCCGCGATACAAGAATCGATATCAGCCCGCCCAAAGACGACGCCAAGAATCATCCCGCCAGCCAGGCCGCTGTCGCGGATCTCGCCCCCGACAACCCGGACGCCTCTGGCATCCAGGAGTTCCATCCCTGGAACCCGCTGAAAGCCTCGAAAGACATTGAGGTCGGCGACTTCTACTTCAAGCGCAAGAACTATCGCGCCGCACTCGAACGATATAAGGACGCTCTCTACTACAAGGACAACGACGCGATTGCCAGCTTTCGTCTGGCCGTGTGCCAGGAAAAACTCGGAGACAGGATCGAAGCCAAGAAACACTACGAAAAATACCTGAAGATTCTGCCCGAAGGCCCGTTGGCCAAAGATGCGCACGCTTCGCTGGACCGGCTCGCGAAGGCGCAGTGATTTCCTGCGATCGCCCCTGATTTTGCTACTTCTCGACCCGCGAAAACTCCCCGGTAGATGCGTTAACGGCTACTCGCAGCTTGGCTGTTTCGCGATCGGGACCGTAGATCACGTGCCACAACAGTTCGTTGGTCTGGCGGTTCCACTCCAGCACATAAAGGACCGGTGTGTCCGGTTCCTTCTGCAGCAGCTTCTCGCCGCCGTGCGACTGGGCGACGGCAAAGGCCCTATCCGTATCTACCTTGAGAAACTGGACGTTGAAAATCTGCGTGCTGGAATTCGTCGGGCTGTAAGTGTCGTCGACGCCGTGAGAAATATCGCCGTTTGCCCAGGTATACGTTTTAATCGCATGCTGCGCCGGCGAGGCGAATCCGACCCGCCACTCGCCCGCCTTGCCATCCTGGCCTTTGAAGTCCGCCGAGGCTCGCGATTCCGCACGATAGGGTTGAGCGTCCGGCGCCCAGCCGCGGGCGGAGATGTAGCACTTGTAGAACGCGCTGCTTCCGGTGATTGCCTCCGGAGCTTTCGGCTGGGGCGTCTCCACTGGCGCCGGCTTGCTCGGCTCGGAAGAGCACGAGGACAACAATCCTGCTGCTAGAATTGCAACTGCAAAGACTAGTTTTTTCATTGACGATTTCCCGATCAAGATTTCTGTTCGCGGATCATTGTACTCACGCAACGCCATGAATTCCTATCTGGAACGTTTGCGGCACGAACTCGAAAATGCAGTGGGGAGTGCCGGCGCCAGCGATTTGGCGAGAGTTCCTACCGGAAAATGGAGCGCTGCACAGATACTGGAGCACCTTTTCCTTACCTACATGCATACCAACCGGGGATTGGCAAAATGCCTGGAAGAGGGTGTGCCCTTGGCTACGCGCGCGACGCTGAAGGATCGCTTTGCCACTCTGTCGGTGGTGACTCTCGGGTACTTACCTGGAGGCCGCCAAGCCCCGGAACGTGCCATCCCGCGAGGAATGTCGTCGGAAGAAGCGCGGCAAGCGATAACGCCTGAGTTGGAAAAGATGGGCTCGGGCCTGGACGATTGCGAGCGCAGGTTCGGCGTGCGAACCAAAATTCTGGACCACCCGTTCCTGGGGCCTTTAACGGCGAACGAGTGGCGCAAGTTCCACTGGGTCCACGGGCGGCATCACGCGCGCCAGATTCGGGAGCGGATTGGGAAACCCTGACATTGAGGACACAGTGAAGAAGATCTAGCTGCGATCTTTATTTGTCCTTGTCGTTTTTGTCCGTGCTGTTGTCTTTGGCCTTATCCTTATCTTCATTCTGCTCGTCAATCCCGGCCTTGTGCGCGTGCTCCCGCATCTCATCGAGTTCCTGTCGGGCGGCATCAAGCGCTTTCTGCTTTGCCTCGGCGTCGCTCTTGTACTGCGCGGCGTCCTTGTCCCCTTGGACAGTGTTGCGCGTGAGGGCGTTCGGATCGCCTAGCATTGCGGCGGCGGCGCGCAGGCGAAGCGCGCGCTGATCGCTGTCGAGTTCCTGGGTCAGCGAATCGATTTTCTCTTTCTGCTGGTCGATCTTTTTCTGCATCTCATCGGCCGCCTTCTGGCGTTCCTCGGCGGCAGGCGCCTTTGCCTCAGAGCCCGCAGTCCCAGCTCCTTGCCCAGCTTTGTCGCCGCTCGCCGGCGGTGGTCCGACCACGCTTAAGGTTTGGCCGGTAGGCAGATTGTCGTTATCGTAGTGGTGGCTGGCCGAACTCGGTTCGGTTTTGTTCTTGCGAGCCTCCCGCGCGTAATCCCCGAGCGATTGAGCGGTTGCTGCGCTGACTCCCAAGAGAAGGAGAGTGCCGACTGCGATGAGTTTCGTGTGCTTCATGTATTCATCCTTTGGCAAGCCCTTGATTCGTATCATGGCCTGCGATCGTTCGTGTCAAGAACTTGTGGTTGCGGCGCGAGCGCCTCCCAGAAAGCTGCCAATCGTCCGGTCCAGTTGCGCGGCTTCGCCGGCGATGCCTTCGGCCAACTGGCGCGCCCGTTCCGAGTCGCCGCAATGCGCCAGTTGCTGCGCATATCTGGCAATCGTGGTCAGGGAATTGCGCAGTCCGAGCGCGAGTTCGGAAGAGACTTCCTCGTGCAGCTTTTGGTCGTGCCGGATGCGCTCAATGTCGGTCTTGTCGGTGAGCACCAGAGTGGTGCCCATGAGGCTGGCATCTTCGGCCAGCACCGGAGAGGCGGTCACTTCGAGCACGCGGCTTTCCGTATGGCTTTCTCTACGGCTTACGCTATCCGGGGGAAAGTAATTCAGCACCAGGCCTCGAACCGCTGACTTCCCCTTCAGAGCGGGAGCAAGAGCTTGTCCGACGCTGGATCGCGAACCCGGACCTGGAATCGAGCCATCGTTTTCCGGGCGCAGCGTCGCCGTACGGAAAAGATCGGCGGCATGCAGGCCCACCGGCGAGGCGAAGCCGAGCAGCTTGCGTGCCGCCGAGTTCGCTTGCCGCACCAGGCCGCTGGTATTGAAAAACAGAACGCCGCAGGGAAGGTTCGAGAGGATGGTCGAGCTCAGTGTGTCAGAGGCCTTCGCTTTTCTGCGCTCCGATAGGTGCTGGGTGGCAAGCTCATGTTTTTGCTGCTTCAGTTGCTGAATGACGGCGTGATAGGCGTGTACCGGCAATCCTTCCGCCGCCAGCGGCGCTTGACTGAGCGATTCGGATCCCGCGACGATACTCTTCCGCAAGCGTCGAATCAGGTACCAGCCCAACCCGAAAGCTGCGAGGGCAGCGAAGAAAAGAAGGCCCGCGCGCACCGCCAACGGATTCATCAGCAGCTTCACAGCGCCTCCCAATACCAGTGCAGGAGCCGGTTTCCAAACAAGAACGACAAAAGCGCCATGCTGCCGAGAAACACGCCAAACGGCATTTCGTAATAGCGGAGCGCCAGACGCGCCGATTGCCATGCTCTGTGCCGGGCTGCGGTTGAAGAAGTACCGCGCGCCTCGATCCGTCGACTGCGCTTGATCCAGACTGCAAGAACCGTGCTCAGTCCAAACAGCGACCCGGCCAGCGAAGCGGCAAAGATGGTTAAGACGGTGAGTTTGGTTCCGAGGAACGCACCGATCAGCGCCATCAGTTTGACGTCGCCGAATCCCATGCCTTCGACCCCACGAGCTCTCAAGTAGATGGCTGCCGCTCCATATAGAAACGAAGCGCCAACCGTCGCTCCCAGCAAGGAGTCTGACAGGGACCACAAGCGCCACGAAATCTCGCCTCGCATGGCGGGCGATACCAGGCCAGGCATGATTCGCGAAGCCAAGTCATTCACCGGGACCACCAGGCTGAATCCAATTCCCAGAGCCAGCCCGGGCAGAGTCAGGGTGTCGGGAAGAAGCTTGGTTTCCGCATCCGTGAAGATCAACCCCAGCAGCAGGAAGCCGAGCACGGCGCACTTCAGCGCCGCCAGCGTCAAGCCAAAATGGACATAGCAGCCGAGAAAGAGCAGGCCTGTGATTACTTCGATCACCAGGTAGCGTGGCGATATGGGCTGCGTGCACGACCGGCACTTTCCCCGAAGAATCAGCCAGCTCAGTACGGGCACGTTGTGGTAAAGCGGGATCGGATCTCCGCAGTGCGGACAGGCGGAGCGCGGTGTTATAACCGACTGGCCACGCGGCAACCTGTAGATACACACGTTCAGGAAGCTGCCAAAGCACAGCCCCAGCCAGAAGATCGCAACTGCAAGAAAAGGTTCCACGTCGGCTAAGTGCTCATTCTGCTTGGATTTGGATGATTATAAGCCGCTGCCGGGGGGCTTTCTAAGTACGAAGGTCACTGTACCTCCGTCGCCTGCAAGTTATTGTGAATAAATGGGAAGCAGATGCTCACGCCACCCGGCTGATTTCGTACCGCTGCGGCAAGAAGATCGAAAACACGGTCCCGGTCGTGCGCCCGTCTGCCCGGCTTCGCACCCGAATCCGTCCTCCATGCTTCTGCACAATGCCGCGCGAGACCCATAATCCGAGCCCGGTTCCGGTGTCCTTCTTCGTCGTGTAGAAGGGCTCGAAGATCTGTTGCAGATGGTCTCGGGGAATTCCGCTGCCGTTGTCGGCCACCGTGATTCGGATCCCGTCCCTGCCATCGGACCAATCGTAGCCCGGCGCTACGCGGACTTGCAGAGAACCTCCGTCCGCCATGGCGTCCACCGCATTTACCAGAAGATTGGCCAGCAACTGCCGCAACTCGCCTGAATGGCCGTTGATCTGGCAACGGCCGCGGTAGCGTCGCGACACGCGGATCTGGCGGCCCTCGAGCTTGCGGGAATACAACTGCAGAATCTCGTCCATGATGGCGGCAGGATCCATCGAATCCGGAGAGCTGGCATCGCGGACGAATCCCAAAGTCTGTTGCGCCAACCGTGCTACGCGCCCGACCTCTTGCTCGGCCAAGGTCAGATACTCCCCCGCGTGGCTGGGGTCATGGCGCGCCAAGTAAAGCAGGTTGACGACGGCCTCGAGGGGATTGTTGATCTCGTGCGCGATCGAGGCGGCGAGCCTTCCCGCGGTGGCGAGTTTTTCGCTCCGGCGGATGGCTTCTTCGGACTGTTTCTCGGCAGAGATATCGCGTGCGATGGCCGAGGCCCCCACGATTTCACCACGCGTGTTTAAGAGTGGCGACACCGACAACAGCACCGGCCAGCGTGTGCCATCCTTCCGTATGCGTTCGGTGCGATAGGAAGCCACGTGCCCGCCGCTATTGAGGATCGCCTGATTGCGTTCCACTTCGTCGCGGCGTTCCGGGGGCGCCAGGAGCGCGACCGGCAACCCAACCGCTTCCTCGGCAGTGTAGCCATAAAGACGTTCGGCGGCGCGATTCCAACTGGCGATGGTGCCATCCGGATGGGTGCCAAAAATTGCGTCACAAGAGTATTCGACGATGGCAGCCATTTCGCGGGTGGTTCGCTCGGCGCGCGATTCCGCCAACGTTTTCTGCCGGGCCATGCTTGCGGCAAACATGGAAAGGGCAAGGAAAGCCAACAGCCGCTCCAGGTCGGCGCTGGAACGGATAGCGAAGCTGAAATAGGGCGGAACAACGAAAAAATCCAGGCAGGCGGTCGAGACCAGCGCGCAGAAAACCGAGGGTCCAAAGCCGACGAAACGAGCGGTGAAAAGCACCGCCGCCAGCAAGAGCGCGAAGAGATGGCGGTGCAGCACAGGGGAAAACGTCCAGAGACTGAGCGCCACCCACACCGCGAGCATGGCGCCCGCGTATTGCGCCGGCGCTGAATAACGATTACGCGCAATCCAGCTCTTCCGATTGGTCCTAATCCTGGACATTTCTTGAAACGACATTTCTTGAAGCGCTGCCGGCTCCAGCTAATCGGACTTGGTGGTGTTAGACCAGATGGGCAAGATACGGCTTTCGATGTCCCAAGAAAACTCTAGCAGCAGCACCGGCGCGGGGCAACTGCTGCGGAAGGGCGCGCAACGTTACATTCAAGGCGATTTCAGGGGGCGGGGCGTTTGCGTCTCAGTTCTGGTGCAGGAACTTGTAGTCGAGGATCGAGGCCGCCAGGGCGAAAGCGTCTTCGACATTGTCGGCCGCGTCCTTGATGCGAATCAGTCTTCCCTGGCAAAGTACATTGCTGTTCTTTTGTCCGGAGATTAGTTCCGGCATCTCGAAAATCAGTTCCACCAGCGCATTCGCCGGCAGTTCTTGGGGACCGTGAAGCAGCACGCCCGACTGGCTGATGTTCTGGATCATGCCCTCGTACCAGGTACTGAGATTTCTTCCGCGGTATCGAACCGGAATGTTCAACCGCAGGCGCCGTGCCCGAGGCATCCAGGTCGGCTGCTTTTGCCGGGAGCGGCGCCGGCCAGTCGTTGTTTCCGCCACTGGTTGGTCAACGCGGTTCCCGCGACGCATGGTCTTCCAGTCGTACTGGTAGGCCGTGGCGCACACCGTACAGACCTGGTAGTACTCACCATTGGCCGCGCGACGCGGCCAGGAAAACTCGTGTGAACAGCGTCCTAGCTTGAGAACATCCATGAGCGTTTGCGGCATGATGACGAGCAGCGTCCCATCGCCAATCGAACACTTCCATCTTCCGCCGCCTTGGCCGTTCTGGGTAGGTTACTTTTGGGCACACGGTTTATGACTTATGCTTTTCCATATGGCACGAACCGAACCATCGCGCATGGGATTCCTCCTCGCCGGAGGCAAAAGTTCTCGCATGGGGGCAGATAAGGCGTTTTTGGACTTCGGCGGCCAAACATTACTTGACCGCGCGCTTAGCGTAATGGGCGCGGTCTGCGATCGGGTTGCGATCGTCGGCGACCCGGCCAAGTTTGCGGAATACGAATCTCCGAAACGCGAATCTACGAAGTACGGATCAGTCGTGGCCGACATCTTCTCTGGATGCGGTCCCCTCGCTGGTATTCACGCCGCGCTCATGCATTCTTCTGCCGAGTTGAACCTGATGCTCGCGGTTGACATGCCCTTCGTCTCCAGGGAGCTTCTCGAGTTTCTTTTCGCAGCGGCAGAGAACACCGATGCCGCCATCGCCGTGCCTCGCACTAGCAAGGGCCTGCAACCGCTCTGTGCCGTCTATCGTCGCGACTTTCGCACTGTCGCCGAGCAGGCTTTGCGGGCCGGGAAATACAAGATCGATGCGGTTTTTCCCGGTGTGTCCATCCGCGTGATCGAAGAGGGAGAACTGGCAGCAGCTGGATTTTCCGAGCGGAGTTTCTTCAACCTAAACACGCCGCAGGACCGCCTGGAAGCCGAGACCCGACCTTTCGCTTGAGCCCCGCGGCCATCTCATGCCATGCTGATAGCTATGGCCGCTGCGGAGACATTATCTCCCTACATCGAGTTTAAGGACGTCTCCAAGGCGTTCGGAGACCGGGTCGTTCTCAAGGACGTTAGCTTCGACGTGCTCCCGGGTGAGATGGTCTGCATTCTCGGACGTAGCGGCGTCGGAAAATCGGTGGCGCTTCACAACATCATGGGTTTCCTGAAGCCGGATTCAGGCCGGGTCATTGTTGCCGGCCAGGACATCACCGACTACAACGAGGTCCAGCTCGAAGAAATCCGCAAGAAGGTCACCATGGTATTTCAAAACGGCGCCCTCTTCGACTCCTTGACGGTCGGTGAAAACGTCGCTTTCCCCTTGCGTGAAAGAAGAGAGCTTTCGGAAGAGCAGATTTTCCAGGTCGTCGACGGCCTCCTTGAAATGGTTGGGGTCAAGGAGATGCGCGACCTGTTGCCGTCAGACCTTTCCACTGGCATGAAGCGTTCCGTCGCCATTGCGCGCGCGTTGTCCGCTCAACCCGAATGCGTGCTCTACGACGAGCCCACCACCATGGTCGACCCCATGATGGGGAACCTGCTCGGCGATCTAATCGCCAGGCTCAAACTGCAATTGCACCTGACCTCAGTGGTGGTCACGCACGACATGCGCCTGGCGAAAAAACTGGCCGACCGCATCGTCTTCTTGCACGAAGGCCGCTCGATTTTCTTTGGACCTTTCAAGGACATGGAAAAATCCACGGAGCCCATCATTCACGAGTTCCTGGAACTGGACGAGTTGAAGCTGGAAGCTTGAGAGCAGTGGTCAGTGGTCAGTGGTGGGTGATCAGTGAATGCCACTGGCCGGATAGTTTGGTTCTTCGTGGATCTTTTCTGCGGGCCACCGGCCACTGACCGCTCCGTCTAGAACCCTTGCCGCACCAAATCTTCCACGGTGATGGAACTCTGCGCGGGCTCGCTTTTCATCATCTTCTCGACGTACTTCGCAATCACGTCGGCTTCCAGATTGACGGGATCGCCCGGCTGGAGGGAACCGAGATTGGTTAGCTCTACGGTGTGCGGAATGATCGCGATGGTGCAGCGGTTCCCGTCGAGCTTGGCGACCGTCAAGCTGATGCCCTCGATCGAGATCGATCCCTTGAACACGGTGTACTTCTCGATCTCCGGCGGGATTTCAATATGCAGCCACCAGTTCTCGGAATCCCGGCCGTCCGAGTCGAGGATGCGCTCAAATTCGATGAGCCTGCCCACGCCATCCACGTGCCCCTGAACGATGTGGCCATCGAATCGCCCGTCGGCCTTCATCGGCAACTCCAGGTTCACCAGCGCGCCAACGTGCATCCGCGAGAACGAAGTTCGCACCCATGTTTCCGGCGCCAGGTCGGCGCAGAATGATTTTGGTTTGATATCAAGCGCCGTCAGGCAAACGCCGCTCACTGAGATGCTGTGGCCAGTCCTCAATTCTTTGGGTGTATTCGCTGCCTCGATGGTGATGCGGCGATTCTCACCGCGCTGCTCGATCTTTACGACCTTGCCGACTTCCTCCACAATTCCGGTGAACATAAGATGTACTCACTCTTTCTTCGAGACGTTGCAAAAATAGATAGTGCCCAACAAGGACTCAAGCCGGTCCCGCGTACGGATCGCGCAAATAGCCCTCCAGCGCGAAATCTTCGCCGAAGCGGTGCAACTCGTAGCGCTGCACGCACTGCGCTCTGCCGTGCAAACTTTCACCGGCCAGGAAGGGAACTGCGCCCTCACCAAAAATCTTCGGTGCGTAATAGAGAAACACCTTATCCACCTCACCCGATGCCAGGGCCGCGCCGTTCACCAGCGCTCCACCTTCAAGGAGGAGGCTGGTGATCTCCAACTCTGCCAGGCTCTGGACAATCGCCGCGAAATCGGGCCGGCCGTCGGCTGTTGCCGATATCTGTTGCACACGAATCCCCTTCGCTTCGAGCGCCTGCTTCGTCTGTTCTTCCACGTTGGAACACAACACCAGAACATCGTGCTCAGCGGTCTGAATCACTCGCGACGCGAGCGGGATGCGCAAGTAAGAATCTAGGATCACACGCAACAGATTGCGCCGTCGCGGTAGGCCGCTCCGGTCGGTTAGCAGCGGATCGTCCGCCATCACTGTCCCTACGCCAGCCAGGATGGCGTCACTCTGATGGCGAAGTTGCTGCACATGCGCGCGCGCCAGCTCGCCTGTGATCCAGTGGTATCCGCTGCGAGCACCCTCGGTCGCCGACGTGGCGGAGCCCGGCTCCGTGCCCGGTTTCGTAGCGTCGGCGATTTTTCCATCGAGGGTCATAGCAGATTTCAGCGTGACCAGCGGTTTGCCGTGACGGATGTACTTCGCAAAACTTTCATTCAGCTTTTTTGCTTCCGCTTGGAATAGGCCGACCTCGACCTTAATACCTGATGCGCGAATCCTGGCAAATCCTTGACCCGACACCCGGGGATTCGGATCTTCCATGGAACAGGTCACGCGGCGGATTCCGGCCGCGATCACGGCATCGGCACAGGGTCCAGTACGGCCTTGATGTGAGCATGGCTCCAGATTCAGGTAGAGAGTTCCGCCTCGTGCCGCATTGCCCGCTTGCTCCAGGGCGAGAACTTCTGCGTGCTTCACCCCGTCATAGGTGTGCGTGCCCGCTCCAACTTCGCGGCCCGAGGCGTCCACTACCACCGCTCCCACTGCCGGATTAGGCGAGGCGAGCCCGACGCCCGCTCGCGCCAAGTCGAGGGCCTTTCGCATGTGTTGTTCGTCGGTGGTCATGCAAGGACCATTTCACCACGGCGACACAGAGACACGGAGAAAAACAATTCACAAATTGCGAGAGGGAAAACTGCGATTCTCGTCCTCCTCATCGGGCTCTGCCAATGCCACCGCGCCAGATCGATTTTGCGGACCACGTCTCTTTGGCGATGGCACACCAGCCAACGGATCTTCGACTGATTCGGAAGGCTCTCGCGGTCTGAACAAGTTTCGCACGAAGCGTAGAACCAGCCATACGACAGCGATAACAAGCGCCAGTTGCCACCAGACATTCATCGGATGCTTTCCTCCGTGCCTCCGTGGTGAATTCTCAGGAGAACAGCGAATCCACAAAATCCTTCGCGTCAAACGGTAACAAGTCCCCCGCCTTTTCGCCAACGCCCACATACCGCACCGGGAGTCCCAACTCTCGCGAAATTGCGACCACGACGCCGCCTTTCGCGGTGCCATCGAGCTTGGTCAATACAATTCCCGTGACTCCGGACGATTGCGTGAACTGCCGCGCCTGTTGCAATCCATTCTGACCGGTCGTGGCATCCATCACCAGCAACGTCTCGTGCGGCGCGCCCGGCACAATGCGTTGTGCGGTGCGCTTCATCTTTTCCAGTTCGAGCATCAAGTTCTGCTTGGTGTGGAGGCGGCCGGCAGTATCGACGATCACGTAATCGGTCTTGCGCGCGGTTGCCGATTGCAGCGCGTCGAACAACACAGCCGACGGATCGCCCCCGGCTTTCGTTTTGATCACTTCCGTTCCTGTGCGCTGTCCCCAAATTTCAAGCTGCTCGATGGCCGCTGCGCGGAACGTATCTGCCGCGCACAGCAGCACCGTCTTGCCTTGCGCTCGAAACACCTGCGCTAATTTTCCTATCGTCGTCGTCTTGCCCGTGCCGTTCACGCCCACCACGATGATGACTTCCGGCGTGCCGTCCACCTTCGTGACGGGTTGCGCAGCGGTGGACGTCAGGATCGTCAGCAGTTCTTCTTTCAGCAGCCGTTTGAGTTCAATCACATCCTTGATTTGCTTGCGATCGGCCTTGTCGCGCAGCTTTTCCAGAACCTCGTGGGTGGTAGTGGTGCCGAGGTCGGCGCCAATCAGGGTGGCTTCCAGATCGTCCAGCGTGGAGCGATCGATCTCCTTGCCGATAGAGACGACATCTTCGATGCGCTCGGCCAGATTCTCGCGCGTGCGCGAGACGGCCTGCTTCATCCGCTCAATGAAACTGGGTTTCTGTTCCTCGTCCAGACTGCCAAAAAGAGTTTGAATCATGAGGTATCTGCCACTGATTATAAGAGAATCCCCGAGGGGGGATTGGTAATTGTGTAATTTGAGACCGCTCCGCGCTCTTGATCTCGATTTTCACAGTGAGTCCAGAATTGCAGCAACCGCTGGCGGCCTGCCGAGCTGGGCTCTGTTGCCGCCAGTGAGCGAGATGAACGATGCTGAATCCGCCCCAGGTATGACTCGTTCTTGCTTCTCTTACCTACTCGAAGAGTAAGTTCTTACGCCCGTAAAACAACTCTTTTACCGGAAAATGACAGATTAGTGACAACAGCCGGCGCACCTTTTTCTAACATTACCACGTTGGTATGGCCAACTCTTGGAGGCAGTAACTTGGAGGCAGTAACCATGAAGCTTTTGTCAGTCTTGTTGCTCGTCACGCTCAGCTTTGGCTGCGGCGGATATGGATCGGGCAGTGGCATGCGACCCGCCAGCACCCCGAACATTTCCGCACTTTCTCCGGATAGCGCGATTGCCGGAGGCGACGACTTTGTGCTAACGGTCAATGGAACGGGCTTTGCCAGCAATTCAGTGGTCTATTGGAACTCAGCTAGCGTTTCCACAACATACGTGACCGCTCAACAGCTCACCGCAAAAATTCTGGCAGGCGACATAGCCACTTCCGGCACCGCTTCGGTGTACGTGAATAATCCGGGCACCGGGATGTATGCGACGGGAGTCAATTCCAACTCCGTCAACTTTACCATTAACTAAAAAACCGGCCCGCAGTCTTCAGGGTTTGTTGGGCCCGACAAAAACTAGTCTAGGGAAAGATTGGTGGTTCCGTGATTGAAGCCCGAGTGGCCTCGCGTTTGAAAATTACAAATTACCCAATTACCAATTTTCTCCGCCGTTCAGGTGCGGGTGGTTTCGATCGTGAGAGGATCGCTGGGTTGAAGCGGAGCCTGGGGCGGTGCTGGAGTTGGAGCCGCAGATTCCAGTGGCATCTTCTGCGTCAGGGATTTGTGAATACGAATTTCTCCCCGCTGGAATACCGCCTGCAACGCGGCCACAGCCTTGGGGTCAAGACGTTTTCCAGAAAGACTATGAATGATGCGCAGGGCCTCGACCGGATCATGTGCCTGCTGGTAAGGACGGTTTGTGGTCAGAGCGTCAAAGGTGTCTGCGACCGCAATCACGCGCGCCAGCAGCGGGATCTCGTCGCCTTTTAGACCGAAAGGATATCCCCGGCCGTTAAGCGCCTCATGATGCAATTCGATTCCGGGCAGCATCTCGCGCAACTGTGGCACCGGACGCAGGATGTTCGCGCCCTTGGTGGTGTGCGTCTTCATGATCTCGAATTCTTCAGGGGTCAGAGTGCCGGGTTTTTTTAGGATGCGGTCTTCGATGCCGATCTTGCCGACATCGTGCAGTTGCGCCGAGACGCGCAGGATTTCCAGAAATCCCGGATCTAGTCCCATTTCTGTCGCGATCATGATCGAGTATTTTGTGACACGGTCGGAATGGCCGCGCGTGTAAGGGTCCTTTTCGTCGACGGCGCCAGCCAGCATCTGGATCGACCCCATGAACAGTGCCTTGTTTTCATCCGCGGCGCGCTTCAGGTCCTCGACGAACTGCTCCAGGTCTTCCGACATGGTGTTGAACGTGGTCGCCAGTTCGCCGATCTCGGTGCGCGTTTTCAGGTGTACGCGCTGGGAGAAATCGCCGCGAGCAATGGCCCGGCTGGACTGCGCCAGCACTTGCAATGGGCTGGTGATCCGACGCGCCGAGAGAATGCTCAGGCCCACACTTACAAAGACCGCCAGCCAGGCCAGCAAGCGCCCGGTGCGCTGCATCTCGTAGATTCCGCGATACGCGTCTTCACGCGGCTTCTGCACTACCACTGCCCATTCCAGTGAGGTCACCGGACTGTACGTTCCCAGCATTTCGGTTGCTTTATTCCCGTCGTGAATCGTGAATTCGCGGGTCGCAGCCAACTGGGCCTTCGAGCCTTTGCCCACAAAGCTGCGGACAATCTCGAAGTGGCTCATGTCCTGCCCGGTGGCGTATTGGCCAGTCGCGGCCGCTACCAGCCTGCCCTGGCTATCGACCACGTACGGCATCAATCCGCTCAGGCTGACCTGCTCCAGCCGGCGGATCAGGTAGTCCATATCCACCACCGACCCGATCATGCCCAGGAAGCGCCCGCCATACATGATCGGCGAGCTGACCAGCATTACCGTTCGCGCCGACTTTCCACTACCCACCGTCAACGGCTGGCCGCTGTAAACGCGGCCCTCGCGGGCAGCTTGATAGGCCCGCTCCAGCTCCCGTTGCAGAAAAGCATCGGGCTCAATACGTCCGGCGGAAATTCCTTTGGCATCGGCATTCAGCAGCGTGGCATAGGCAATGTCGTTCGATGACGAGACAAAATTCTCCAGCATCGCCCGCAACTCTGGCGTCAGAAGCTTCTGCGCACCTGGGTCGTTCCCGCTCGGGTTGGCGAGCATCATTACCTGAATCGACGACGAGAGATTGGTCAGCATCATACGCAGCGATGCCTGATGCTGGGAAATGTCGTCGGCCAGCGAACGCGTGACCGTGTTTTGCAGCAGCATTTCGTTGGTCTTGAGGCGCTCCCGGTTCATGTTCTCGATCTGCGCGGAGTAGAAATACATCGGGAGGACACTGATGGTCAACAGCACGCCAAGGATGACGTAAAGCAGCGGAATGCGCGCGGGAATGGGAAGCTTAAACGGCAAAAGGCAATCCTGTCGGCCCAGCGCGGGGATGGTTGGTCCGTCCTGCATCTATTCTAAGTTGGTTTGCATGATGACCTCATGTGTTTAAGGTACAGATCACCGTTACCGAGGTACTCACACTGCGGGTACCACCGTCTTAAGCTAGTTCCGCGTTCCCGGTTTTCAGTGAGCAACGCGGGGGCTAACTTCTGATAACTGAGAACTGGGAACCGCCTTTGCGCCGGTTTATAATAAGTCGAGTCGGTCCGGGGTGCTGCATGCGGTCCTTCCACGTTTACTGCTTTTGTTACCGGCTGTTGGCGACCCTTCTGGTCTGCTCCTCGTTGACGCTTGCCGGGAACACTCCACCCCCCAGGATTTCCAAGGAAACGCGGGAAGAGATCATCCACGCCTTCAATGAAGAACTAGTCTACATCCGTGCGAATTTTCCGATGGGGAGGACCGGGCTGAAGCTCAAGAACGGAACCGTATCCCCCAGCGGCCCGGAACTGCAACAGCTGATGGCGCTCTGGGGGCCAGCCGCCAAACCCGGCGACCGCGCCCGCATCAGCGACGTCTTCATCAAGGACAACTACATCCGCTTTGAGATCAACGGCGGTCCCATCAAGAAGCAGAAGTGGTATCAGCACATCCAGATTGTAGGTGCGAACTCATCGGTTCCGGTGGCGCCTTCCGATCCCGCCGCCAACGCTCACGGTTCTTTTGTGGATCTCTACTTCGACAAGTATGTTCCCGAGATGACCGGACCGGAACTGAAGCAGTTGCTGCGTCCGGTGTTTGATTTCGACGCCAAGTCCGGGCTTGAGGCCTACTTGGAAACGGTTTCTCCGCAGGTCAAGGATGCGATCAAGAATCACCATGTGTTGGTGGGAATGAACCACGAGATGGTGATTTATGCCAAGGGACGTCCCCCCAGGAAAGTGCGCGAGACTGCCAACGAAGTTGAGTATGAAGAATGGATTTACGGCACGCCTCCGCAGGACGTGGATTTTGTGCGCTTCGTCGGCGACGAAGTGGTGCGCGTAGAGACCATGACCGTGGATGGCCGGAAAATCGTGCGCGTCGAAAAAGAGGTTGATCTGGGCGCAGCTACGGTTGCCAAAAAACAGGCAGAACGCCCCGTGAACGCGCCCACGCTGCGGCGTCCCGGAGAAGAGATGCCGGATTCGAATCCCGCCAACCCTTCCGGCACACCACCTCTGGTGCCGGTGCCACCGCCTTCCGGTCCTGGAACCGACCCAGGCCCCAACTGGGTTCCGTCGCCGGCAGCGGTGGAGACTGAAGACGACGGCGAAGATATGGATTCCGGGCTGCTCGCATCGGGAATGTCGCGTCATCTCGAGTCGCGTCATCTCGAGTCCCGTCATGTTGGTGCCTTCCGCCTCGACCTTCTACAACGGACCTTCTAAACTAAGAATGTGAAGATTGCCTTGGGCCAGATCAATCCCACCGTTGGGGACTTCTCTGGCAACGCCACCAAGATCATCCAGTTTGCCCTGCAGGCACGGACTGCCGGCGCCGGCCTGATTCTTTTTCCGGAACTCGCCGTTTCCGGCTACCCGCCGCGCGATTTGGTCGAGAGGCCGTCGTTTGTGGCGCACTGCCACGCAACTGTGGAGAAGATCGCCGCTGAAACCCATGGAATAGCCGTGATCTGCGGGACAGTGACCCCGGCCGAAGCGGACTCGGGCAAGAAGGTAATGAACTCCGCCGCTCTGCTGCGCGAAGGGCGCATCGACTTCATCCAGTCGAAGATGCTGCTGCCCACCTATGACGTTTTCGACGAGATGCGCAATTTCGCTCCCGCCAAGAGCCAGCAACTGTTCAGGTTTTGCGGCAGGCAGATAGCTTTGACCATCTGTGAGGATGCCTGGAACGACAAGCGCTTCTGGAACCGGCGGCTGTATGGCATCGACCCGGTTGAAGAACTGGTCCGAGCCGGCGGGAACTTCGTGCTCAATATATCCGCATCGCCGTTCTGGCTGGGCAAGCGCGAACTGCGCCGGGAGATGCTCACCTCCATCGCGCGAAACCAGAAGGTTCCGGTGGCGATGGTGAACCAGGTCGGTGGCAACGACAGCCTGGTCTTCGACGGATCAAGCGTTGTGATTGCGCCCGACGGGCAAGTGATCGCGCAAGGAAAGTCGTTCGAGGAAGACCTGATCTATTTCGATTCCCAGAAACTCAGCGGAGACATGCACTCACAAATCGAAGGCGAGGAAGCCAGCGCATACGAAGCGCTGGTTCTGGGCACTCGAGATTACGTTCACAAATGTGGCTTCAAGCGGGCGATCATCGGACTCAGCGGAGGCATCGATTCCGCGCTCACGGCATCGATCGCGGCCGATGCGCTCGGTCCTGAGAATATTATTGGCGTCGGTATGCCCGGACCGTATTCGTCGCCAGGCTCGATTGACGACGCGCGAGAGCTGGCCAGTAATCTGAAGATTCGCTTCGAACTGCTTTCGATTGACGAAATCTACGCGGCCGCACTCCAGATACTCGCTCCCGTGTTTGCCGGGATGCCGCCCGACGTCACCGAAGAGAATATTCAGTCGCGCGCTCGCGGATTGCTGCTGATGTCCATGTCGAACAAATTCGGCGCGCTGGTGCTTTCGACGGGCAACAAGAGCGAGTTGGCCGTCGGCTATTGCACTCTTTACGGCGACATGGTGGGTGGACTGGCGGTCATCTCGGATGTGCCGAAGACGCTGGTTTATGGCCTGAGCGCTTACGTGAACTCGCGGCGCAAGGTCATTCCGCAGGCCACGGTTGAAAAACCGCCGTCGGCCGAGTTGCGGCCGGATCAGAAAGATTCCGATTCGCTCCCGCCGTATGAAGTTCTCGACACAATTCTCGAAGACTATATCGAGGACTCCCGCTCGGCCGAGCAGATTGTCCAGGCTCACAACTTCGATCCCGACCTCGTCAAGCGCGTGATTGCGATGATTGCGCGCAGTGAGTACAAGCGGCAACAAGCAGCCCCCGGAATTAAGATTTCCGCCAAGGCGTTTGGCGTAGGGCGGAGATTCCCGATCGCAGCCAAAGCCGAGGACTAGCACCATGACTGCGGAGGAGCGACGGGAGTCTGGCCCGGCTCTCTATTAGCCAAGCTTCCGAAATGACAAGTGCTCCGCTTTTTGTAACAATCGAGTTCCAGTCGAATTCCAATCGAATTTCAAAATATGACGCGCATGCATCGCACATTTCTCGCTGCTCTTCTGTTATCCGGCATTGCCCTCGCTCAAACCCAGCCCGCTCACCCGGCAAAGCCGGCAGCCAAACCAGTCGCCACTTCGGCCGCTACCGGGATTACGACGGTTCTCCCGAGCGAAGACACGGTCAACTCGTTCCTGTTCCAAATGTTTGGCTACGATCCCACGGTAACGTGGAAGGTGGCGGATATTCATCCCTCCGAGGTGCCGGGACTGGCGGAGGTCCTGGTTATAATCACCAACCCGCAGAGCTCGAACTCGAATAAGTTGCTGGTGAGCGCCGACGGCAAGCATGCCATCACGGGCGACATCCTGCCCTTCGGCGCGAAGCCATTTGAGGATGCCCGCGCCAAGCTCGAAAAAGGCGTGACCGGGCCCGCAAAAGGACCGGCGAAGGCTGCTGTGACGATTGTCGAGTTCAGCGATATGCAGTGCCCGCATTGCCAGAAGGCCGCGGCCGGGATTGAACAGCTGCTGGCGCAGGAGCCCGAAGCCCGTTTTGTTTTTCAGAATTTTCCGCTGCCCTCACACGACTGGGCGGCGAAAGCGGCCGACTATGTTGATTGCGTAGGCCGATCTTCGGTGGGAGGAGCTTCAAATGATGCTGTCTGGAAATTCATCCAGAAAACTTTTGACGAGCAGGCCAATATCACTGAGGCCAACGTCGATGAAAAGTTGAAAGCAATCGCAACCGCAGCGGGCGCGAATGCCGACGAGATCGCCGCCTGCGCAGCCAAGCCGGATACAAAAGCCCGCGTCGAGGCCTCCATTGCGCTGGGAAAGTCGGTAGGCGTAAATGCCACGCCGACTCTGTTTATCAATGGACGGAACCTGCCCGGCGGAGCCTCCCCCGATCTGCTGAAAAAAATTGTGGACTTCCAGGCGAGCCAGGAAAAAGGCGATAAGTAGATCGGGCCATCGGTTGATCGGATCATCGAGGTCAAGAGCTCTTGGGTTTCAGGTTTTAGATCGCCCGATGACCCGATTTATCTTGCCAGCCAGATCTCCGGTGTTTCGGTCCGCTCCGGACTACGGATAACGTGCGGCGTAATCAGGATCAATAGCTCGTCTTCCTCATCTTGCTTGGTCCTCTGCGATGTCAGTGCGCCTAAAGCTGGGAGATTAGAGAACAGGGGCAGGCCACTCAGGCTCCTCTGATCGGACTTAGTGACCATTCCCGCCACGACCGCCGGCTCGCCTTCCTTGACCAGGATTCCACCCTTGAACTCGCGATTCAAAATGTCGGGAATGCCATTTGTGACTGAGCTTCCCAAAGTGCGGATTTCTACCTCCAGCTCAAGCGCTATGTCGGAATCGTTGTAGATTGCCGGTTTCGCCTTGAGCGTGAGTCCGATGTCCTCATAGTTGACGGAAGGAAAGGGCGCGGTGTACGACGAATTCCCGACCACCTGCGCGATGGCCGCATTGTTATAAATCGGCGCAAAGCTGGCGTTAAGGATGGGATAGCGCTCCCCCAGCTTAAACGTGGCATCCTTCCCCTGCGCGGCGCGCAACTGGACATGATTGAGCTGCCTGACGGAACTCTCATTCATGGAGAGCGCAGCCGCCAAATGATCGAGGCTGAGTGCCATCAGCGTGAGACCCCCACCGAAGGTCGCGACTGGCTGGCTAAAGATTGAATTCTGCTGGCTTTGCAATTGTGCGAGAAGCGCGGAGATGGTCTGATTGCCGGCTTGGTTGATGCCGCCAGAGGCCACCAGTTGGTTGATCAGTGACTGGATGTTTTGGCCGCCGAGAGCCGCGAGTGCGGAAACTGGGACGTTGAAAAGATTGAAAGTGTCCGGAACGTGCACCCCAATTTGCCGCATGTAGGTATGGCTTACCTGGAAGACCTTCAGGTCGAGCAGCACTTCCGGTCGGGGGCTATTCAGTTGGCCCAGAAACTGGGTGGCGGCTGCCAGCGCCCCCTGCGGTCCGCGCACCGTAATCGTGCTCGACGCGGTGTTCAGGCTCGCGAACTTGAACTCAAATAACGAGCGGAGCGAGGTCAGCAACTCGTTCAGTTCCTGAGCGGAGGGGCCGCCAGGGATGTAGAACGAGCGCATGCCCATGCGGTCGTAGAGGCGGTGGTTCTCGGGATTGTTGACCGCAGCAAAAAGAACGGTATCTTCCAATGGCACAACGAAGCTCTTCGTGGCCACGGAGGTCGCTTGCATGGCAGTTCCGAAATCGGCATTCTCGATATCGAAGCGCACGGGATGGCTGGGGAAGGCATCGTCGAACACGACGGTCAGCCCATAGCTCGCGGCGACCGCGGTGAGCAGACCACGGGAATCGCCCCGGTAGTGGATGTCATGGGGCGCGTCGATCGGCTTAGCCTTAACCACGTCGGCACTGGCGACCACTTGCGGCGTGTCCGCGGTACGTACCGGCGCGGGCCCGAGGGCGTCGCTGATGCGCTGTTGAGCAAATTCGTTCTGCGGATCGAGGTTCAGCGCCGCTCGGAATTCCGCCATCGCCTCCACTTGCCGGCCATCTAGCAGGTCGCTGTTTCCGCGTTCCAGATGCATTCCGGCCAGATGTTGCCGTGTCATCTCCTGCGCAGTCAGGTACTCCACATTTTGCGGGACCAAGCGAGACGCTTCCTCAAATTCGTAAAAAGCCTGGTCGAGATTGCGCGATTTCTCGAGTTTGAGGCCGCGTGCAAAGGCTTGGCGGGCGGCTTTCAAGTCTTGGGAGGAACCCTGGCACGCGGGCGCACCTCCGGAGTTGGAGCAAAGCGGTGGCGCAATAGCCGGGGGAGCGTCCGCGGCCAGACAAACCCCGACAAGCAACAAGGAAAGTCCCGCTGGCAACCATCGCATATGACTACTATAGAATGCCCGTCTGCTGCTGTCTTGCAACAGAAAACCCGGGCTGGGTACTACGGTCGTAACGGTGTCTCTACGGTTCTTCACGCCAGCATCAGCCGTTCGATCCGCGTCGCGCGGCCGGTCCGGTCATCGCACTCGACCACGACAGCGCAGAGTCGAACGTCGCCATTAGCCGACTCGAATCGCGCCGGCATCCCGCTGAGAAACTTCTCGATCACTTGTTCCTTCTTTACCCCGATGACGCTGTCGTAGGGCCCAGTCATGCCGGCGTCCGTGATATAGGCGGTGCCCTTCGGCAGCACCGTCTCGTCCGCCGTGGGAATGTGCGTGTGCGTGCCCACAACGGCGGTGACTCGCCCATCGAGGTACCAGCCGAAGGCGACTTTTTCGGAACTGGCCTCGGCATGGAAGTCCACAAACACGATTTTCGCTTTGACCTGCTCCAGAAGTCGATCGGCATAGCGGAAAGGATCGTCCGACGACCCCATGAAGACACGTCCCTGGAGATTCAAGACGGCATAGCCAACGCCGTTTTTTTGGCCTTCGTAAACTCCCCAACCGGGGAGGCCCTGCGCAAAGTTCGCTGGCCGCAACAAGCGGCGCGCAGGACTGTGCGGGTTTCCGTCCGCCATCTGGAAGTATTCGATGATCTCGCGTTTGTCCCAGACGTGATTTCCGGTGGTCATTACGTCGATACCCAGATCGAAAAGTTCTTCCGCCAGCGGCGGCGTGATTCCAAATCCGGCCGCTGCATTCTCGCAGTTGGCGATGACCAGATCGACGGCGTGCTGCTTGCGCAGTTCGGGCAGACGGTCCTTTACGATCGTCCGCCCGGAGCGTCCAAAAATGTCACCGATAAAAAGAATTTTCAAAATAAGGTCTCGGTGCTTAGGTGTCAGTTCTCGGGCTGCGCTGCTAACCATCGAGCGAGTGCCCAACATTCGATGTTATCACGCTGAAAATCGCGCCGATCGAGCGCGCCGGCGACGGGTTACTGGCTACTCATCTCAACGGTCTTCAGAAAATCGTAATTCCCCGACGGGTTCAAAGTCGCGTTCCGCACCCGCCGCGTATGCACGAGCACGTTGTCGATGTACCACAGGTTGAGATACGGAACATCCTGTGCCAGAATCTGCTGAACTTCAGCGTACAGTCGCTTGCGGACATCCTGATCGGTCTGGCGTCGAGCCTCGTCGATCAAGCCATCGACCCGCGGATTGGAATAGAAACCGCGGTTCGCGCCGTGGGGCGGGAATCGGTTGGAGTGAAAGCATAACTCAAAGATATCCGGGTCTTGGTTGCCGCCGATCCAGCGCAACGGATAAACCTGGAAAGCGCCGCTGGTAACGTCGGCAAAAAATGTGGCGAACTCGAACGTGCGGATGTCGAGCGCAATGCCCACATCTCGCAACTGCTGCTGCAACACCGCCGCCAGGAGCCGGTTGGACTCCTCCGTAGACGTCTTCATCGTGAGGTGAAAGCGAACACCATCGCGAGTCCGATAGCCGGCGGCATCGAGCATCTGGCGAGCTTTCTCTGGATTGTGTGGGTAGGCCGCCACGTCCTGGTCATACGCCCAGCTTTGCGGCGGCAGCACACTCAGGGCCGGCTGCGCGAAGCCGCGCCAAATGTATTGCAGAAGAGGACCGCGGTCGATGGCATACGCGATCGCCTGGCGAACCCGCACATCCTGCAACGTCGCATCGCGCAGATTAAATGCGAGATAGGAAAGTACCGTGCCCGGCGCGCGCTCCACCTGTAAATTAGGCTCTCGCTCCAGCGCCACGATGGTGTCGGAAGTCAGCGCGTTGATTGCGGCGTCGGCGCTGCCCTTGCGCAACTCCAGCGCACGGGTTGTCGCATCAGGCACCACGGTGAAGCGCACGCGAGCAAGACGCGCTTTTGCTCCCCAGTAATTGTCGTTGCGCTCGACCACGACCTCCTTATCCTGCTGAGCGCTGACGAATTTAAAGGGCCCGGTTCCGATCGGCTGGCGCGTGATCTCGTCGAGCGATCCATAGGGCACTATCCCGCTCGCCCCCTCCGAAAGATTCCACAGCAAGGTGGCGTCGGGCTCCTTCAAATGAAATACGACGGTGAACGTGTCGGCCGCGTCGACCCGATCCACGAAACGGTACGCTGCCGACTTCGTACTGCGAATTTTGCCTTCGAGCAGGGAGTCGAACGTCCACTTAACGTCGCGAGAAGTAAGCGGGCGCCCATCATGAAAGGTTACGCCGCGATGCAGTTGAAAGACATAAGTCAGCGGGTCCGGAATCTCCCAACGCTCCGCCAGCCCGGGCTGAACGTTGAAGTGTTCGTTGCGCGTTAGCAGGGCATCGAAGAGCAGTTCGCCAATGCGCTCCGATTGCGCATCAATGCCAACCCGCGGATCTAGATTCGTTGGGCTGCTCTCAATAATCATTATCAGCGTGTTGGGATCGGGAGCTTGCGAGCAAGAGAGAAGAGGCAGTATGCATGCGCCGATTACTCCCAAAAGAACTGTTATCCTGAGAAAGACTGCCATCCGAAAAGAATTGTCATCCCGACCCTGAGTGAAGCGACGGGGAAGGGCCTGCTTTTTGCTCACGCGTGGACTGTCTGCGTTAAGCATACGAGATCTTTCCCAGGATCGCCGCCCGCTTCGCTCCCGTAGCCGACGGCACATTGCTCGGCCGCCGATGCCACGTCTCATGCGCGAGCAGGGCAAATGCCACGGCTTCCTTCGCGTCCGCCGGCAGGCCGAACTCATCCGAAAAATGCAGTCCGATGCCCAGAGGTGCGATTTCATCGCGCAACATGGCCATCAGCGTCGGATTCTTCGCGCCTCCGCCCGAGACGA
This sequence comes from Terriglobales bacterium, assembly GCA_049520095.1. Taxonomy (GTDB): domain Bacteria; phylum Acidobacteriota; class Terriglobia; order Terriglobales; family Acidobacteriaceae; genus Acidiflorens. The sequence goes on along the minus strand of JBEKQC010000001.1, from coordinate 138,126 downwards.
TCATTTGGTGGTCATGGCGCGCTCGGCGTGCCGCAGTTGCCGGGAAAACGAACTTCGGCAACACGAATTGCCGCACGGCGCCGGCAATCGAGCGCGCCGTTAACGCCGTCGCCGTCGCCACCACGTCGGTCTTGCTCGCACCGTGGCAGATCTGAAGAAATCGACTGACATATTCCCGGCCAAACTCCTCGCGGCCTGCGGTCCGTGGTGGATCCCGCCGGAAAAAGGGCGCGCGCAGCAGCCGTGCAATTGCTTCGTCCAGTAAGCGTCCCGACGCCGCGACTCTTCCGTTGCGGTCATAACGCCGTCCGAACAACTCTTCCATCACCGCATCAATGACCATGTTGCCGGGGCCGGTGTCAAAAGCGACCACCTGGCGCAGCGACGCGCCCGCGGGAATCGCCGTCAGATTCGCAATTCCGCCAATGTTTTGCGCAATACGGTTCTGCGCAATACGGTTCACACGCTGATCGCGGTATAGAAGGTAGTCGAGAAACGGCACGAGCGGGGCACCTTTCCCTCCGGCCGCAATATCCGCGGGACGAAAATCCGAAACCACCGGCACCCCCAGCCGCGCCGCGAGCACTGCGCCTTCCCCTGTTTGCCAAGTCACGGCCAATTTTCGCCCAAGAAATCGTTCTGCCTCTCCCTGGTGATACAGCGTCTGCCCATGACAGCCAACCAGGTCGAGCTTCACGTGATGCTTGTGCACCGTCTTTGCCACCGCCTCCGCATACAGCTCACCCAGAAGAAAATTCAGCCGGGCCAAGTCTGCGACGCGAGCCAGTTCCGCGTTCATCATTCCCAAAATTGCGCGTCGAACTGGCGCAGGGAACGGATATTCCTCATGAGCAAGAAGCGTGTGGCGCGGGCGCTCTCGGCCGCGTGCCGACAGCTGCACCAGCGCAACATTAATTCCGTCTGCTGAGGTGCCACTCATCACGCCGGCAATAATCATGCTCATGCGCGTTCCCCGCGAGCGAGCGTAGCCATACGAATCTCTTCACCAAACTCCCAGAGTTGGCGAGTCAGCTTCTCGACCCGTGCGGCAGTCGGAGCGGTAGTGCGGTGGCGCGCCGCTGATTTCCGATTAAACGCCTTCTTCTTAAACGCGAGCACGCGTGCAGCTGATTCCTGCACACGGCGAGAAAATCTGCCATCGCGCTCCGCCTCGCGAACAAGAGCTTCATGCGCGCGCAGAATGAGATCTTCTTGATGGCAGATCAGGCCAAGATCACCACCGGCGCGAATGTGTCTGATCGTTACATGTTCGATCGCGGCCTCTTCGACCGGAGCCGCCGCCAGCACGCCGCCCATCTCCAGGTCGTCGGAACAGATCAGACTGCGATAGCCAATCTTCTTGCGCAGAATGTCGGTGATCCATTTCTTCGAGAGCGAGGCTGGCGTCCGGTCTTTGGTCACTGCCGGAAACGCCGCATGTGAAACCATGACGAAAGGCAATTCACGCCGCAACGATAACGATAACGACCGATAGGGAACCAAATCCTCAGCCCACAATTTGCGCAGCGGCTTTTCCACGCAGGAAAGTTCATGGTGCGTATCGAGCGTGGCCTCGCCCAGTCCGGGGAAGTGCTTGCCGCAGCCAAGGACTCCAGCATCGCGCAATCCGCGCAGAAATTCGCGTGCGTAGGCAACGACATGCTTCGGATCGTCCGAAACCGCCCGCGAACTCAACACCGAACGCGAAGCCTCGTAGGCCAAGTCGAGCACCGGACCAAAATCCACGTTGAAGCCCAGCGCGCGGCAGTTCTCGCCGATCACACGTCCATGCTTGCGAAAAAGCGCCCGGCTCCCCGTGGCAAAAACCTCCGCCGGAGACGGCGCCGAACCAACCACGGTGCGGAAGCGGTCCACGGTCCCGCCTTCGAGGTCGACACAGGTGAAGAGCGGTGTCGCCACGTGCTTTTGGCATTCGCGCAGCAGAGTGTGCGTCTGCTCGGCTCCGGCGATGTTGCGAGCAAATAGAATCACGCCCGCCGGCTGAATCTTCGTGAGCAGGGAAGCGAGCCGCGGAGACATCTCGGTCCCGTCGAAGCCGATGATCAGGAGTTGGCCGATTTGTGATTGAGCACCGCGGTTTTTTGGCATCGCTACTCAATTTGCCTCTTCAGCTCCGCCAACAAGTTTAGCGCCTCCAACGGTGTCAGCCGGTTCAAATCAACTTCGCGTAGCTTTTCCAGCACGGGCTGCGACAGCGGCGTGAAGATGGTCAACTGCGTCGGACGCTCCGGCTCTGTGGAAGAGCCCGGCGTCAGATGCCCCGAAAGCCGGTGCTCGGACGATTCATGCTCCGCCAGTACCTCGCGCGCACGCACCACGACTTCGTTCGGCAGTCCCGCCAGCTTAGCGACTTCGATTCCGTAGCTGCGGTCGGCCGCGCCTGGTTCGACGCGGCGCAGAAAGACTACGCTTCCGCCGGTCTCTTTGACGGACACGTGATAGTTTTTCACGCCGCTCAATTGTTCCGCCAATTCGGTTAGCTCGAAATAATGCGTGGCAAACAAAGTCTTGGCTCGCACCCGCGCATGCAGATACTCGACGGCGGCCCATGCGATCGCCAGGCCGTCATAGGTGGAGGTGCCGCGCCCGACTTCATCGAGCAGGATCAGCGACCGCGCGGTCGCGGTGTGCAGAATCGCGGCCGTCTCGGTCATCTCTACCATGAACGTCGAGCGCCCGCGCGCCACGTTGTCGCTTGCGCCGATGCGCGTGAACACGCGGTCGACGATACCCAACCGCACGGCACGCGCGGGAACAAACGAGCCCATCTGCGCCATAATCACGATCAGCGCCGCCTGCCGCAGATAGGTGCTCTTGCCGCCCATGTTCGGCCCGGTCAGCACCACGATATTGTGTCCCGCCGAATCGAGAAACAGATCGTTCGGGACGAAGCGCTCGCTCCCGGCCGCCAGTTCCTGCAGCTCGATCACCGGATGACGGCCTTCGACAATCTCCAGATCTCCGACGTCCTCCGCCTTTTCCGCTTCATCGAGATTTGGCTCAAACTTTGGCTCGAACTTTGGCCGGCAGTAATTTCGCAGCGCGGCAATATGCGCCAGGCAACCGAGCACATCGACTTCAGCCAGTGCCAGAGCGGTTTGGCGGATCCGCTTGGCCTCGGCAGCAATGCTCGAACGCAGCTCGGCAAACAGGCGTCGCTCGATTTCGACAATCTTCTCCTGGGCGTCCAGAATCTTCGATTCATATTCTTTTAACTCTGGAGTCGTGAAGCGCTCGGCATTCACCAGCGTCTGCTTGCGTTCATAGTCGGAGGGCGAGAGGTGCAGGTTTGCCTTCGAAATCTCAATGTAGTAACCAAAAATAGAATTGAACTTTACCTTGAGCGAACCAATCCCCGTCCGTTCGCGTTCGCGCTGCTCTACCTTCGCCAGATACTGTTTCGAGTTGCGGCTCAGGTCGCGCAGTTCGTCCAGATCCTTGTCCACGCCCGCGGCGATCACGCCACCGTCGCTCAGCGTGAGCGGCGGCTCCGGGACCAGTGTGCCGTCGATCTTCTCCCGCAGATCGCCCAGTTCGTCGATCGCGATATGCAGCGCGGCGAGGCGCGACGCAGACAGTTCCGCCAATACCGCTCGCACCTTGGGAATTCGTCCGAGTGATGCCGCGAGGGCCAGCACGTCTCGCGGATTCGCTGTTTCCAGCGTGACCCGGCTCAGCAGACGTTCCAGGTCAAGAATTCCGTCCAGCGATCGCCGCAGTTCTTCGCGGCGCACCGTGTCTTTGACCTGCACCTCAACTGAATCCAGTCTGCCCTCAATTTCGGCCCGATCCAAGGATGGGCGCAGCATCCAAGTGCGCAGCAGCCGCTTACCCATCGGCGTTACAGTCGCATCCAGGTAGCGGAACAGCGTTATGCCAGCATCCGTTCCCGCGAACATCCCTGGAAAGAGCGGCTCGATCAACTCCAGGTTGCGCACTGTTACCGCATCAAGCACCAGGCAATTCTGCCGTTCGTAGAAGCCGATGCGGTCCACATGATCGAGCGTGCCGCGCTGCGTCGACCGGATGTAATACAGGATCGCCCCGGCCGCCGAAGCCGCCGCGTGTTTGCCCGCGAGCCCGAAGCCCTCCAGCGAGAGCACGCCGAAGTGATTTTCGAGCAGCGGAATAGCGTGGTCGGGAGCAAAGATCCAGTCGTCCAAGGGAGTTTCCGCCCAGCCTCCGCCAGAAACCCCCGCGATCGGCGCTGTCCCGGTGGAGGGACGGGTGTTGCGCACCTCGAAAGCAGCTAAGCTGCCCAATTCCCGCGCTGACGCCAGTTCCAGTAGTGGTGCCGAAGCTCCATAGAGCATTTCTCTTGGCCGCAATTGTTCAAGTTCCTCTTGAATGCGACGTCCGGCCGACTCGCCCGCAAACTCCGTCGCGCGAAACTCGCCGGTCGAGAGATCCAGCGCAGCGAAACCCACGCGATCCCCGACCGTCGCCACTGCCGCCAGAAAGTTGTTCTCCTCGGCGCTCAACGACGAATCCGCTGCCGTGCCCGGCGTGACCACGCGCGTCACCTCGCGCCGCACGAGCTTTGTTGCCAGCCGCGGATCTTCCACCTGTTCGCAGACTGCGACCTTGAACCCGCGCCGGATCAGCTTCGAGATATAACCCTCGGCGGCGTGGTAAGGTACGCCACACATCGGGATGTCCGCGCCCTTTTCCTTATTGCGCGAGGTCAACGTGATCTGCAACTCGCGGGCCGCCAGGACCGCGTCGTCGAAGAAGAGCTCGTAGAAATCCCCCAGCCGAAAGAACAGCAGAGCGTTGGGATGCTCTTTCTTGATGGCGGCATACTGCCGCATCAGCGGCGTCGAGGGCTCGGACATGGGGCAATTTGTGATCGGTAATTTGTAATGTGTAATTTCGTATTTTGCAATTCTATGCTGGAACCGCTGCCAATGTCGGCAAGTTGAATCGCAGAAAGGTTTTCAAATTACAAATCACCAATTGCAAATTACAAATTCTTTTGTTCTCCTTACGGCATGGAACTCCGTAAAGACCCCATCACCCGTTCCTGGGTGATCACCGGTGACGATGTCATCGAGCCCACTCCGCGTTCCCAATCCTGCCGGTTTTGCGGTCCCTACGCCGAGCCCGCGCAAGTCATTGCCAACCTGCCGGGCGTGGATGGCCGCGCCTGGTCGGCGCGCTCCGTCGTCCATCCGAATGCGCTCTACCACATTGAAGGCGAGCCAGGCCGCCGCGGCGACGGTCTTTACGACCGTATGGGATCGGTCGGCGCTCACGAAGTTCTGCTCGAGAATCCGCGCCACGACGGTCACCTGTGGAATGCCAGCGACCACGAAGTCGAACAGTTCCTTCGGCTGGCTGCGCTGCGGCTTCAGGATTTGAAGCGCGACAGCCGCTTCAAGTACATCAGTATTTTCAAGAATCACGGCGAGGCGGCAGGACAGGAATTTGAACACCCCACTTCCCAGCTCACTGCAACCATCTTTGTGCCGCGTCGCGTCCTCTACGAACTCCGCGCTGGACGCGATTATTTCGAGAGCAAGGAGCGCTGCGTTTTCTGCGACATTCTGGCGCAGGAGGAGCGTCAGGGCCTGCGCATCGTCGAAATTCGCGGAGACTATGTGGCCTTCTGTCCCTATGCCCCGCGCGTCCCGTACGAAACCTGGATTATGCCCCGCAGCCATGAATCTTCCTTCGAGCGCACCGGTTCGTCGCGCGTGGGCACCGTCACCGATTTGGCCGTGCTCCTGCGGCGCACCCTGCAGCGTATCCGGAGCGTCACTGAGGCGTTCCACCTCGTGCTTCACACCTCGCCCAACAGCCAGCATCCGTCGGCGACACTCGGATATTGGAAGACACTCGATGAGGATTACCACTGGCACATCGAGATTCTGCCCATCGTTGAGGCCAAGGCGAGGTCATATACATTCAAAGAGATCTATTATTCCCCGGTTACCTCCGAGACCGCAGTCAAACGGCTGCGAAAAGCGGAAATCTGAGACATGCTAGTGCGCTTCGAGCTATGAGCCGCGAGCTTCGTGCAAGCGATTCGTGTTCGATCGCGGCCCGAACCTCGAAGCTACGCTTATGACCATCCGCCGCCTGAAAACCTACACCGGATCCCAAGGCTACGTTTACCAGTACTACTTCGTCGGAAAACGCCTGGCCCCAGTATCCGACGCGGATAAATCCGACGCCTATAGTTCCGACGCCAATCGATCCGACGCCCACGAGTACATCTTCGACGTCACCTCCGACCGCAAGCTGACCTACGCGGTCAGTATTTTTTTCCCACACCGCGTTGCCGTCGCCTGGGCCGAATCTCACGGGCGCCCCCTCGCCGATTCCGAGCAATACGCTGCCGTCAAGATGCGCCTGTTCCGCGCTTTCGACGAACTGGAAGACATGCAGGCGCAAGGCCGCGTGCTTCAGATCGATGCGCACTCTCTGGAAGAATCGCTGGCGTCGTTAGGCGTGGAATAGATCTGGCAAGGGAACATGCAACCGTCGCGGAAACTTGACGTTCCGAGAGCATCGCGCGTTTCTGAATGCACCACGCTTTACTAGAATAGCCGGCGCTGAATCAGTTCCGATAATCTGCTTCACAACTAGGAGAGAGATGAAAACAAAAACGATTGCATTGACGGTGGCTCTGTGCTTTGTTGCGGTGGCAGTGAGCTTCGCCGGCAACCCAAATATGGGCACCTGGAAGCTGAACGAGGCCAAGTCGAAGTTTCCCGCTGGGGCCTCGAAGAACACGACCGTGGTCTACGAGACCGCGGGCGACAGCGTGAAAGTTACGGTGGATGGCGTCGACGGCGACGGCAAGCCCACGCACAACGAGTGGACGGGAAAATTCGACGGGAAAGACTATCCCCTCACCGGCGATCCGATGTCGGACACGCGGTCGTACAAAAAGATTGATGACCGCACAACCGAGTTAACTAATAAGAAAGGCGGCAAGGTTACTGTCACCGGTCGAATTGTCATATCGGCCGACGGCAAAAGCCGCACCGTCACTGTGAGTGGAACCGATGCGAAGGGTACGAAGGTCAAATACAGCGCGGTGTACGACAAGCAGTAGCGGGATGTCTTCCGAGGGATGTCTTCCGAGGAATGATCCCAAGGTCTGACCGTAAACGGAAATGCCCTTTCGCTCGCTTCTGAACGGAAGGGCATTTGTAAAATAGGGGCTTCCTCCAGCTACCAGCACTCAACAATCCGGTCAGTCGGCGGCCGTGACCCCAGAGCGGTGATCTCTGGCTGACTTAATGGGCTCGTGGATTTCCTGAATAGGAGATGTCACAATCGGCGTGCTGTATGCGGGGTGATGAAATTCCATTTGCATGCCGCGACCGATGAAGCGCACCTTGAGCATCGAACCGCCCCAGGTCGAGCCTGCGATAGTCACCTGCACCGGTTGCGGACAGTATTGCGGATGTCCCGAGATCAGCGCCGAACCCTCGCCCAGAAGCAGCGCCGTGTAGAAGTGGTGCTGAGTCCGAATCTGCAGCACAGTGTCAGGCGGCAGACCTTCAAGGAACACGCCTCCCTCGATTTCAGATTGAATAATATTCCGATTCACCTCGTCGCTGAGGTTGGGATGAGGCGCGAACATTCGTTTACTCTACCGGAGGTTGGCCCCTAGTCACAACACTATATTTGTTGTGGGGACGTACTTTGGTCCACGGTACTTTGGTCTGTCGGAGCCAACGGGGGTGCAGACAGCTGTGTGCCGTCGACCACCGGTGCTCGTCCCCGTGATGAGTGTACTCAGATTGGAAGTTCTTTCACAAGCGCCCCAAAAAACTCCATTCGCAAGAAAGCGCGAATCGGTGGGGCATCCGGCAATCACACTGTCAGGTGACGAGGTGCACCGACAGAGCCCACCAAACGGTATCTATTAAATTCGCAGGATAATTTCCCAAAAAACGAAAAGGAGACTCGCGATTAAAGAGAGGTCCCCAGAGAACATTTGGGAAATTTGCCTTACCAGGGGTGGCTACAAACAAAGGTGAAGGAGAGGACTATGCATTCAGGAGGCATGAACAGTCGGCCAAAAGGCCGCTTGAACATTTCTAGTGTCGGGCCAAGATTCGGATCGGCGAAAGTGGCATCCGCAGTTATTCGTGGTGCTCTGATACTGGCTGTTGTGCTTTCTGCGCTGCTGCTGATTGCCATTCGCCCGGCACAGGCCCAAACTGAGACGGTGCTCTACAACTTCACGGGCGGCAGCGATGGCGGCTATCCCAACTCCCGCCTCACCTCTGACGGTAAGGGCAACTTCTATGGGACGACCGGCAGCGGCGGTTTGGGATATGGAACCGTATTTGAGCTTTCGCCGGACAGCAGCGGAGGCTGGAAAGAGACTACGCTCTACAGCTTCACCGGAGGAGCGGACGGGGCTTGGCCGGTTTACTCTTACGTGATATTCGACAGCGTGGGAAACCTTTACGGAACAGCCTCCTTGGGCGGAAATGGATATGGCGTCGTGTTCAAACTTAGTCCCGTGGGAGCAAGCTGGACGGAAACCGTCCTGTACAGCTTTTGCGCGCAAATCTGGTGCATGGACGGTGCCGACCCAATGAACGGTCTGATCATGGACGCGGCGGGCAATCTCTATGGCACAACTTGGCAAGGCATTTTCGGAAATGGAACCGTCTTCGAGCTGAGCCCGTCCGGTGGCGGCTGGAAGGAGCAGGTGATCTACACCGCAGAGACCAACGCCAGCAACCCCGGGTTGACTATGGATGCCGCCGGAAACATCTTCGGCGTCTCAGCTTCGACAGTATTCGAGCTGTCCCCGAACGGCCAGGGTGGTTGGAATGGAAATGTGATCTACACCTTTAATCATCCTAAACTTGGCAGCACTCCAGTGGGCACCCCCGCAGTCGACCAAGCTGGCAACCTCTACGGCACGACAGCCTTTGGCGGCGCCAAGGGCTATGGAACGGTCTACAAGCTGATTCCTGGAACGAAGGAATGGAAGGAGAAGACTCTCTACTCCTTCAAGGGCGGCCCAAAAGATGGCAGCAGGCCTTGGGCGGGAATTGTTTTCGATGCGGCCGGTAACATTTACGGCACTACGGATTGGGGTGGCAAGTCCGCCGTGGGCACGGTTTTCGAGCTAGTGCCCCCAATCGGCACGGGCAAGTACTACACGGAGAAAGTTCTCTGGAATTTCAACATCACGGACGGATCGGAACCGGAAGCCAGCCTGATGTTGGCGGGCGCAGGCAAGCTCTATGGCACGACCCAATTTGGCGGATCGAGCGGAAACGGCGTTGTGTTCAAAGTGAAGATGCCCGTCAACTCGCCTATTTCAACATCGCAAGGTGTGCGGTAATAGAGTCGAGAATCATACAGTCAGCCATCAAAATGCCCATTTCGGGAAGTGGACGTGAAATCCTTTGCACTAGCTTGCCTATGCTGTCCCGCCATAACGAATAACAAATCTGTTATGTATTAGATACAATGAGACTCCTTGGAAGGGAAGCTGCATATTGGAAAGGGCGTGTTTCTGGACAGGCTCCAATCCGGCTTCTTGCTGTTTGAAACACAGCAGGGATTGGTGCGGGTTGAACTTTCTCTCCGGCAACGCATTTATCTGCTCTGGACGTTTCGTCACTTTCGCCAGCTCTCCGTCCCACTCCTGAACCCGCGCCAGCGCACACTGGTCCACAGCCTCTTCCGCAATCACGCGGATATCGTGCCGCATTCTGACAACCCATCGCTTGTGATCGGCGTGGTTGAAAAGTTCGTGCCGCCGATAATGCCGATTGAAGTGCCGATCGATGCTTCGCCGGTCCCGAAACCAGCCCCGAAAAAGGCACCGCTGGAAGAGGCTGTAGCGCAGCGCGCGGAAATCGCGCCTCAGCCGAAACCGGGTCCCTCGCCTTCGCCCGGATTCGTCTTGCCCATGTTCGTCTGGTCCAGACTGAGAACGCCCAAGCTGACAGCGTCCGGGCTTGCCACGACAATCGCCGCGTTGTCCATCTGCATCATTTCCGTGGGCGCATGGCATCGAATGCACGCGGTACCATCCTCTCAAGCCCAAAATCAGACTCGGCTCCAGCAGATCAACGCGGTCGCCGTGCCGGATCCTCCACAGTCTCCAAAGCCAGCGGCCATTGCCGAGATCCCCGCCACGATTGCCCCGCCGGCAGCCACCGCCGAGATTCCCGTGGCCCCGGAAGCAGTCATCACGCGGGCATCGATCACCGCAGAGGTCCCAGATCCCACCTCGTCTCCCGACTCAACTCTGAAGCCGCCGATTCGCCTCCACCATGTGGATTCGACGCCGAACCTTCCACTCTCCGGCCAAGGCAGCGGCTTTCAGGCATCGAGACCGCCGATGCATTTCGCGTATCCGGACTATACGGACGTCCGCGCTCGTGGTGTAGTCTCTCTAACAGCGGGGTTGGATTCCGCCGGTGCCGTGCGCACCGTGAGAATCGTTTCTGGCAACCGCGCGCTCGCCGCGGCCGCAGTCCAAGCCGTTCGCCAATGGCGCTACCGCCCCTACCTCAAAGATGGCCAGCCCGTCGCGACCGAAACCAATATCGTTATTTCATTTTTTTCAGACGACGCGATTTCCATGAGCTTCCCTCCCAGCATCGCGGCCCGGCACTAGCCTGCTTTATTTATGTTCGGTCGATGAGTGAAATGGCCTTGTTTCGAAACACGATTCCAACGCCAAAACTTCAGGACGCGCCCGAATCTTCTGGGGCAACTCTAACTACTTCAATAGCAGAAATCTGAAGGAGGCCAAGGCGCTTGGGAAGGCAACTGCAACTGAAATACACTCCCGCCGTCGGAGTCCCCTCCGTTCAGAGTACCGTACAATGCGCCGTCGGCCCCTTGTACCACACCATTCGGATTGATGTCAGGCCCTGATTCGTTGAAATCCCAGATCGTGATGTAGGCCCACGGCCCCTTACCATCAGCCGGTGGCGTTAGTTGGAACAAGGCCCCGAAATAAAGGTCAATGTCGCCGAAGATCGCACCGAACAGTACGCCGTTAGCCCCCAAGGTCAAGTACGAGGGGGCATAGCCGCAATATTCGGTTGGGATGTCATGTCCGCTGAACCCGTGGAGAAGCTTCTCGGTCCAGGCGCCGTTCTTGCGTGGCGTTAACTCGAAGACTTCCGTCCCATACTGGCCTCGAATAGCGAGACCGTAGAGGTTGCCGCTCGAGTCGCGGACCAGGCCGGCATAGGGGCTACTGTCGTGCACGCCGGTGAAGCTGTAAAGCACCGTGTACTTCCACGTTCCGCCAGGCGTGGGCGCAAGTTTGAAGACGGTGCCGCATCCATAGCTATAGGTACAACTTGGCGACATGATGCCGCCCCCGCTGGCGATGCCATAGATCGTGCCGGTAGTGCTGTCCAGCACTATGGAAGCCGGAAAAGCTCCATCTCCGCCGCCGGTAAACTGGTAAAGAACGTTTTCCGTCCACGGACCATTCTGCGCGGGTACGAACTGCAACACTACTCCACAGAAGTACGCGCCCCCGCCGCAATTCTGGAGACCTCCATTTGTGCTCACTCCATAGAGCGCACCCGCGCTGTCGATCACGAGCGGAGTACTTGGGTATATGGAATTCGTGAAATCGTAAAGATCGTTGTACTTCCAGAAGGCGCTGGTGGATGGCGCCAATTGGAACAAGCTATTGTTTGCGCCGTAGAGTCGTCCTTTGCTGTCGAGGGTAAGAGAGCTGTACACACAGCATCCATCGCTGCCGCCCGTGAATTCGTAAATGGCTGAGTAGTTCCACGCGCCACCCGGTTCTGCCGGCGGAGCTACCTGATAGACCTCGCCGCAGCCGACCACGCAGTCTTGGGAATTTCCACCATAAAAGGTGGTCCCGTAAAGAACGCCGTTCTGGCTAACGACGACAGGGGCGAAGGGATTATATCCATCCCCGGGTCCTCCGTTGAACTGGTGCAGAACTGTGAGTGTCTGCGCGAGCGAGAAGGCGCAGCAAACAAGCATCATTGAGATGCAGCCGATGACCGACGAAAGCCGGAATCCGGCTCGACGAATATGCGGGATTGACTTTTCTTGGATCGCCATAGCGATTCCTTGGCGAAGAGAGCTAACGCGCGGGGTGGGCTTTTCGTGCAGCGCAGACGGTGCCAGCGTGGACACACGCCCCTTCGCACGCCAGAATTGTGGCACCGGCGCGACCTCCGGTCAACCGCTCTTATGTGAAACAATTTGCCATCTCGCCAACAACCGGGATTCTGAGTACGCGCCGTGTGACCCACGTCACAAACCCTTGTGACAGCGTCCGTTTCCCCCCATTCCCTACGCCCGGCAAACTATAATCACCCAGGCGGGGTGGGGGAACGATGCCGGCCTGCGGAAGCACCAGGAAATAAAGAGCAAGAATGATGACCTTGATTTGGCTGCGCGTCGCGCTGGTTTGTTACGCCGCGGGATTACTCTACGCGCTGGTGGCGCTCACGCGTACCTCGGAAATTCTCAGCAAAGTCGCGCTCCACGCCTCCTATCTCGGCATGGTGTTTCATCTCGTTTCGCTGACCGAAGCGGTCGTCGAAACCGGACAGCTCGCGACCGCCTCGGTTCACAACTCGGAATCGCTGCTGGCTTTCCTGATCATGGTCGGCTTCATGCTTGCCTATCTGGTGTACAAGACGACGACCCCGGGCATCGTGATTTTTCCGCTAGTTTTTCTGCTCACCTTCGTGGCTGCCACCGGTCAGCAACCGCTAGTCTTCGGCTCGCCCGCCGTAAAGCATGGCTGGCTGGCCGTGCATATCCTGATGATCTTTACTGGATACGCGGCCCTGTTCCTCAGCTTCGGTGCCAGCATCCTGTATCTTTTGCAGGAGCGCGCGCTGAAATCCAAGAATGCGAGTGGAATGTTTTCGCGGCTGCCCGCTCTTCAGGTCGTTGACGACATCGGATACCGCTCCCTCATGCTCGGATTCCCCTTTATGACGCTGGGGCTGATCGCGGGCTCGGTGGTCGCCGAAGGCACCTACGGCCGCATCGATTTCTTCGATCCCAAGATTCTCCTTTCCGTCCTGATGTGGGCGGTGTACCTGTTAATGGTCTTCACGCGCCTGACTGCCGGTTGGCGCGGACGCCGCGCCGCCCTGCTCGCCAGTGTGGCCTTCGTCGCCGCCATCGTGGCCTGGATTTCCAACTACTTCAGCGGAATGCACAGGTTTATCACGTCATGAGATTCCAGCTCATCGGCGTCAACCACAAGACCGCGCCGGTCGAGGTGCGGGAGCGCCTGGCCATTCCCGAATCGCGCTTGCCTGAGGCTTGCAAGAAACTGTCCGAGCATCCCGCCGTGGCCGAGGGAATGATCGTTTCCACCTGTAACCGCGTCGAATTTATCGCCAACATGAAGAACGGCACCGGCGACCTGCGCGAGTTTCTGCGCGAGTATTTCGAAACCGACCTCAGCCAGTTTGAAAGTCATCTCTACGAATTTCGCGAAGAGGAGGCCATCCGTCATATCTTTCGCGTCGCCGCCAGCCTCGACTCCATGGTCGTCGGAGAGCCCCAGATTCTGGGCCAAGTCAAGGAAGCCTACGCCACCGCCCGCGCGGTCGGAGCCGTGCGCGCGCAGCTCGACCAGTTGCTCACCCGGGCGTTTGCCGTGGCCAAGCGCGTCCGCACGGAGACTGCCGTCGGATCTTCTTCAGTTTCGATCGCATCGGTGGCCGTCGAACTGGCAGAGAAGATCTTCGGGAATCTGCAGGGCAAGAGTGTCTACCTGGTGGGCGCGGGGAAGATGAGCGAGTTGGCGGCCCGGCATCTGCTCGCGCACGGCGCCGCTTCTCTCTTTGTCGCCAACCGCACTTACGACCGTGCGATTCGCCTGGCGCAGAAATTTAACGGACAGGCGATCGAGTTCAGCCGTCTTTATGAGACCTGTGATCGCGCCGATATCGTGATTACCTCGACCGGTTCGCCCCACTTCATCTTCAAGCCCGAACACGGCGAAAAGCTCATGGCGCTGCGCAAGAACAAACCCATGTTCTTTATCGACATCGCCGTACCCCGCGACGTCGATCCGGAGATGAACAAGATCGATGGCATTTTCGTCTATGACATCGACGATCTGCAGCAGGCAGTCAGTTCGCACGTCGCCGATCGCAAGAAGGAAGCCGAAAAGGCTGAGGCCATCGTCAACGGAGAGGTCGACAAGTTCCACGCTCGCCTGCAGACTCTCGACGTCGTTCCCACCATCGTCAGTTTGCAGGACCATCTGGAAACGATTCGCCAGGCCGAGATTGATCGTGTTCGTGGACGCCTCGGTTCCATGACCACCGACCAGGAACTCGCCGTCGAAGCGCTCACTCGTGGCATCGTCAACAAGATCATGCATACCCCCATCAGCACTCTGAAAACGGCCGCGCGCGATCCTGAATCCACCACTGTCATTGAGCTCGTGCGCCGCCTTTTTAATCTGCACGACAACCTGCACGACGAAAAGGAAGCTGCGGTTGCAAAATCCGGCCGTGGACCGAGCTCCGATAAAGGAACGCAAAACTAATGGCCCGCCTGCGCATCGGATCACGCGGTTCGCAACTCGCCCTCTGGCAGGCTCATCACATCTCCGATTTGCTGCGCGCGCAGGGACACACCGTGGAGCTGGAGATCATCAAGACCACGGGCGATAAAATTACCGACGTGGCGCTCGCCAAAGTCGGCACCAAGGGCATGTTCACCAAGGAAATCGAAGAGGCCCTCGTCGAAAACCGAATTGACCTCGCCGTGCATAGCTTGAAAGACCTGCCAACTGAGTTGGCCGCCGATTTCGAGATTGCCGCCATTACCACCCGCGAAAATCCGCGCGACGTTTTTTGCTCCGTGAAGTTTGCCGACATCGGAGCGCTGCCGCAACGGGCGAACGTCGGCACCAGCAGCCTGCGCCGTCAGGCTCAGTTGATGGCGCTGCGTCCTGATCTTCAGATTCACCCGCTCCGCGGCAATGTGGATACGCGCCTGCGCAAGCTCGAATCCGGCGATTATGATGCGATCATTCTGGCCGCCGCCGGCCTGAACCGCTTGGGCAAAACGCAACTGGTGCGTCAGGTTATCCCTGCCGAAGTCATGACTCCCGCCGCTGGGCAGGGCGCTTTGGGAATCGAGATTCGCAACGGGGACACCGCAATCCGGACGCTCTTGGCGTTTCTCGATGACGCTGCCGCCCGTGCCACCACGACCTGCGAGCGCGCCTTGCTCAACAAACTCGGTGGCGGTTGCCAGGTTCCCATCGGAGCTTTTGCCGAAGCAATCGGAGGCTGCATTCGCCTCAGCGCGCTCGTAGCTCATCCCGATGGAACCAAGGTTCTGCGCGAAACCCGCGAGGGCACTAATCCCGCGCGCCTCGGAGAAGAAGTCGGCGAAACCCTTCTCCGCCGGGGAGGCGATGTTATTCTCGAAGAAGTCTACGGAGAAGGCTTCGCTCTACCGCAACAACCATAAAAGGATCTTCGATTCAAACTTGTCATCCTGAGCGAAGCGAAGGACCTGTTATTTGTGGACGCGGCGTAAACATGGTCGAGAACGTGAGAACTGAGATCTGACACCTGATCCATGAAGCCCAACAAAAACCATCCTCTCGCCGGTACCCGAATTCTCGTCGGACGCGCACGCCACCAAGCCGGCAGCCTTTCCGCCAGCCTGCGCAGCCTGGGCGCGTCGGTAATCGAAATCCCCTTCATTGAAATCCGCAAGCCAAAATCCTACCGGCCACTCGACGATGCTCTGAAGAATATCCATAACTACGACTGGCTCATTCTCACCAGCGCCAATGGCGTCGAAGCCATGTGGGAACGCCTTCGGAAACTTCACATCACGCGCCGGAGTCTCAAACATCTCCAGATCGCCGCTATCGGGCCCGCCACTAAGAAGGCGATTGTGAAGCATGACCTCAAGGTCAAGATGGTTCCCGAGGAGTACGTCGCGGAATCCGTAGTGAAGGGCCTGCGCGATAAGGTCAACGGCAAGCGCGTCGTGCTCATACGGGCCAAAGTCGCGCGCGACGTGATTCCAGAAGAGCTGCGTGCCGCCGGAGCCCGAGTCGATGTGGTCGAGGCTTACGAAACGGTAGTGCCCGGAAGATCACGTGTCCGGCTGCGTACGCTGATGAAAAATGCAACTCGCCGCCCGCATATCGTAACCTTCACCAGTTCCTCTACCGTAAAGAATTTCGCCGAACTGCTCGGCAACTTCAAGGGAGCTCGGCTCAACCATGTGCAGTTTGCTTCGATTGGTCCAGTAACGTCGGCCACGCTACGGGAGTTGCACATGCCGGTCGCCATCGAGGCCCGTGAATTTACCATGGGTGGACTGATTCGCGCGATCGTGCTCGCCCGCTACGCAGAACGCTCCGCGATTCGAGAAACGTTCGAAAAACCCTACTCTGCCTTCGGCCCCGAGATCCCCATCTGAGGATCAATCGCGTCTAGGTAATCTTGCATGCGCCCCTTCGTGCCGTCGGGCATGCCGGTGAACTCAATTCCATTGCCCACACCCGGGTCGGACGTCCGCACCGTTGCCGTTATACTTACGTGCTCCGAGTCCAGCCAGAGATCCACTCGCACCGAAGTTCCGGCCGGCAGTGGCATCATGCTCCCAACGTAGCATCCATTGCCGCTCACGTCAGTGGTGTTGGTGCGAATCGGCGCTTTGATGTGCGCCGCGCGAATTTCCAGAGGAAACGAAATCTTATGCCGATACCACCGCCGGCGGTTGGAGGCGGCAAACGACACCGGAGGTCCGTCGAGCGGCAGATAGCCTTTCCACGGGCACTCCTGATTCGCGAGCAACTTCACTCCCACCTGATTTTTCTTGGCCGGGCCGGTGTTCATCGCCCAGATTACGGTGCAGCGCGTTTTTTTCTCGTCGCACTGCACTCCGATTACGTCACCCACTTTCAGTTCGCTCTCCACGCCCGAGATCAGTGCGCCCTCCGAACTGATGTTCTGCGCGCGAGCAGGTTGTGAAAAAGGGCGACCCTCGGCTGTCATTCCCCATACCCGCACCGGCAGGTCCACACTCTGGCGAGGTTCGGATTGATGGTCGTCCATGCCTTATCCTCGTATCCGATTCATGCGCGGTTCATGCGATGATAACGCCCCTTGAGCCGCTACGACATTACAAAGTGAGCCATTGCAGTAACCAGCGAACTACGACCTCCGGCATTCGCCAATCGTTCATTCAGGCGCGGTTTTCTGCGAACCCTTCTGCCAACTCTCGATAACCGATCAGACGAATCTTTTGCTCTTCTAGAAACTGCCTCAGTTCCGCCGAAGTCAACGAACGCCGCTCCTCCTCGCGAGAATCGAGCAAGCGTGTGCCGGCGGCGCGCAAGTCAGCGTCGTTATACCCCGGATGGCACACGAACTCCCACGTCCCCTCCGGCAGGCTCGCCAGCGTCTGGCGGAGCAGGGAACTATAGCCGGAACTGTCGCCAGGATTATCTCTCGTACCGGTCTCGATCACCCCGATCACGCCGTCGGGCGTAACCAGTCCAGCCCGCTTCATCCGGTGGCGAAATTGCCCTGAGAAACTATTCAGCAGGCGCACCTGGCCATACCGCTTCCAGAGCTCGCGCCTGCCTTTGAATTGCCCCGCGC
Source organism: Terriglobales bacterium (assembly GCA_049520095.1). GTDB lineage: Bacteria > Acidobacteriota > Terriglobia > Terriglobales > Acidobacteriaceae > Acidiflorens. The sequence continues at coordinate 120,496 of JBEKQC010000001.1, read as the reverse complement.
GTATGGCTTTCACCGGAACGAAGGGATTGCGGATCGCGCGCACCCCGCAAATCCGTGCCGCGCGCAGCAGGGCGGCCAGAATCTCGGGGAAAATGTGCGCGTGTTTATGGGTATCGAGGTGAGTAACCTGCAGACCGGCGGATTGAATCTTCCTGATTTGCGCCGTGACTTCCGCGACCAGTTGATCGCGATCGAATCCTCCCAACATGGCGCGCGCCGCGAAGGCCGAAAGGCTGGAGTAAAACTTGTCCGGTTCCGCTGAGCGAATCGCCAGCAACGTGTCCACTGTCTCCGGCGGCGAGACCGGCGTTCCATCCACCAGAACGACGTGGCATCCTACGGAGAGATTCGGCGCCGAGCGCGCCGTCGCTAAGGCGTCCTCAAACGCGGCGCCGTTGGCCATCAGTGTCGCCGACGACACAACTCCATCGCGGTGAGTTTCCACAATGGCCCGATTCACTCCCGCGGTCAGACCAAAATCATCGGCGTTGACGATGAGCCTTCGCACCCAGAGAGTGTAGCAGCGAAAGTGTAGCAAACGCTTCTGCGCGTTTGCATCTCTCGGGCGCGGCTCCGCTCGCTGTTTGACCGGCAAGGGAAGCGTCCAGTATCCTCAGCGTAAGTTTTGCCATGAGTTTCTTCGCGAGCGGCGGAGACTTGTCGCGCTCGCATCCCCGCGGAGCGGGCGGTTAGCTCAGCTGGTTAGAGCGCCTGCCTTACAAGTTGCCGTCAATGCCCCGGCCAACGTGAAATCAATAGTTTGGCGTAGGTGTTGAAGGGCAGATAGAGGCACTGTTGGCACCAATTGCACACGTTATTGAACACAAGTTTTGGTAGTGCCTCAGTTTGAATTTATTTCTTCTTTTTCGACTTGTTGGTTCTCTTCAATTGCAGGATCATATTTTTGGCAACAGATGCGGGAATCCAAATTCTCAACTCCACACTGCGGCCACTGATGCCGACGTGAACATTACATTTTCTTTTCCTAAGCCATACCTGGTTTGTCGCCACTCTATTTTTCCTCCTCTTCTCATCCGGCCAGAAGCCCGATTTCTTCAAGGCTTCGCGCAAAATTGTAAAGCACGGCGTGGATTGCGACCATAGCGGCGTGGTTGGCCTCGAAGCGAGTAGCGAAACCGTAACCCTTTCGTGCTATCAGACAGGCCCACCTATTGCACGCGATGCGACTCACTGTTACCTTGGTACCAAGGTACCAAGAATGCAGACGCAACCCGTTAATCCGTCTGGCCCCTATAAGTGGCTGTTGGCGCGTAGTCAGAAACAGCAACCGATGCGACCACAGCCGCCACTCCCGGAGGATCGGTTCGCGTCCATGCTCTCGACTGCAGAGGTTTCCAGGATCTTGAATTGCTGCCCTACCACTGTAAGACGGATGCTCGCACGCGGTGACCTACGCGGCACTCGCTTCCAAGGGCGACGTGGCCGGTTCAGGGTGCCGATCAGCGAGGTCCAACGTCTCAGCGCGTTGCCAAAGGATCAAAAATGAAAACTGACGATATTCCGCTACCGAATCCCGATTGTCCGGTCTGCAGTCACCCGCAGAGAGTAGCCGGGGCCAGCATGAGAGAGCTACAGGCAAGCTATGAAGAGATTGCCGTTGCGCTGCAGCTAGACGCGGGGGACGTGGAGCGTCACTTCACGTCCTGCGTCAAAGTGATCTCCCTGAACCCTGAAGAGGTTGGCACCGTCGAAGGATCGGATCAGCAATTGCAAGTTCTCCTGCAGAACGCAACCGAGCTTTACCACTCCAGTGTGCTCACGGGCAATTACGTTTCGGCCTCCAGCAGTTTGGCCGTCCGTTTGAGATGCCTAGCTGAGATCGGGCGTCGCGGTGAAACCAGAACAAAGAACCGGGGCGAACTGCTCTCGGCAGATCCCGAAGATCCCGATACCTGGAGTCCCGAATTGGCCCGCTGGGTGATGGCCTATCAGGACGGAATTCTCAGCCGACTTGACGCGATTAAGAGCCGGCAGACAGAAGAGGTGAATGATGGACTTTGAAAAAGTACAAGTGGCTTCGCTGGAAGCCGCTGACGAAGCGGAGAAACAAAACTCGATTCTCCGACAGCTTGAGCGAGAACTTGAACGAGATACCACGTCGCTATCTTGCGCGGACTACATGAGTCTGCAGGCCCGGACTGCACAGCAGAGAGAACGCGCACGGCTTGCGACGGAAAAAGCCCAAAAACTTGAGCGCGAGGTTGACACTCTACGAAGCCGCGAAGCTGCCCGGATGCAACGCGAAACCGCGCAGCGCGATTACGACTCCAAGATGGCTGCACTGAACGCCACACGCGCGGAGATTGAGTCTAAGCAGCGTGCGATCCGTGATCTCCAGGGGGAATTACCGATAATCCAGCAACGTCAAAATGTTTTGTTGTTTGAACTTGACCGCGCGAAAACAGCGCTCCAGCAAAGTGAGGTTTCAGCATGAGCAATTCATGGTTAGAAGATATTTTAGGTGAACCGGTAAGGCTCATGCCCAAATTGGCGAAACTACCGTTCATTGATGATAACGACTCCCTGGAAGCCGCCTTGCGGCCTGCAACTAGCGCGGCTGTGAGAGCAGCGACGGATGCTTTTCTCCGCAGAAAAGAACAAGAGGAAACCTGGAAAGCGATCTTGGATGACGAGGATCTGGCGAAGGCCGTGTCTACCGGGGCGTTCGACAATCGCCAATTGCAGGATGATTCGCAGCCAAAGCAGGGAACGAAGTTTCCCGAATTACCCCGAGCAACCGACCCGCGCAAACCAGTGTGCTCATGCGACTGCCAATTCTGCCGAACGCAAGATTGCAAGAACTGCTGTGCAGATGAGAAATGCGAATTTGCTCACCTCAGTGTGCTTTCCGAACTCGCGCCCCTAGACGAAGAGACTGCAGCCGAGATGTACCAGGCTGCGGCATCTAAACAGCGGGGTCGGTTGCGTAAGGCAAGAGTGACGAAGCACAAAAGTGCGCTGCTACCCGCCATCCATCAATTCCGAAAGGCGTTATGGCCGAAGCCATCTGCATCAATTGACCTAGCCGTTGATGCCGTAGCCAATGCAGTCGGGGAATACGTCGCCAGCGCCGTTGCGGGCGAGTTCTAAGAAGTTTCCGCCGTTCGTGGCACGGCAGTGCGGCCTTTTTCTCCTAGGGGCCAAAGAGACGCGAGCGGCGGGGGATGACGGGAAGAGTGACGAACCCATGGCTATATCACTCTTTCCTGAGTCTTATAACGAGATGCCCGGTCGGACAACAAGCTCCCCGTGCGAAGCGGGCTGTCCTTCAGGCCGACCATACGGGCGACGCGCAATGCTCCTGAAGGCGGATACCTTCGCGGTGCGAATGGGGAACCGGCTATAACCTCTACACCGGTTCCCCGTTTTTCATGCCGTGATCCGCATTAGCCGTTGCATAGCCTCCGTGCTGGCCTCAGCATCGGTCACCGTGACGTACTTCATGGTGCTGGCAATGGCCGCGTGACCCACGAACGCCTGAACTTTGGCGACGTTCATATCTGACCGCACTAGCATGGTGCAGCACGTGTGCTTCAGGCAATGCGGGTGCTGCTTCGTCGCCGGCAAGCCGGCCTCTTCGGCAACGCCCTGGTATATCCGGTAGAACTGAGTCGCCGACATACACCCGCCTTTGTTCGATGGGAATAAGGCGTCTCCGCAGTCTGTGGGCCTTTCGGCTGACCATAGCTTCAGCGCCTTGACCTCATCGAGTAGCGGCTGGCCTTTGTGCGGGATTAGTTGGTGCACCGTCACCTTGCTGCCCTTCAGCCGGCGAATGGTCAGGTGTCCGTCTGTTAGGTCTGTGGTTCGCAGGTTGCAGACTTCGGACGCCCGGAGTCCGTGAGAGAACGCGGTCAGGATCATCACCCAATCTCTAGTGCGGTGACCTCTGGCCAGTTTGAGAACTGCGAGCAGTTCATCATAGGTCAGTGAGTTCATCTAGCGTCCTTTCTTGAAAATGTAAGGTTACTTTCAAAGTAGATTGCCGATTAGTGCGCGCAACTCGAATGAATCCGTACCACCAAACTGGGAAATGTGAGCTTATGAACATTTCCTTACATTTTGCGGAGTCCTGGTTTGGGGAAAAAGATGCAGCGCTGCATTTAGCCGGCAGTGTCGGAAACCGCGACGTTTCCCGCCGTTAACCATGTCAAGGTATCGCAGGCGTGCGTTCTCCTGCCCACAGCGAAGCGTGCGAGGCCCCGGAAGTCACTGCAGGCCGTTCAACCCACACACTCCGGTCTGATCGTTCTCTTGGCGTAGTTTGCCGGCCTGTCTTACTAACTCGGCCAGCGACGCCATTATCGCTCACTTATGCCTGTGGAAATCACTTAGCCGAAAATATTGTTGGCAATGCGCGTGCTAAGAGAAATAGCGGTCAACTTACTCTTTAGAAAGTGTCCGCAACTTATTCACCTAATACGCACACAACCGAAGTTCCACGCGAAAAGTGCCGCGCAGCCTGTCTGACTTACGAGTGAACTTCTGAGTTCTTGAGATGTTACTAAGTGATATTTGGCAGTGTAAGTGCTTACGGATTCGTCAGACAAAAGAATGGTGATTCTCGGCACTTATCGCTTTGTTACGTCGCGGGGGAAAAAAGAAAAAAGCCGGCCTCCCTGGTAAAGAAGCCGGTCTAAGTGTTTGGAGTAGATGGCCTCTAACGCCAGAGCCAATCTATCTTGCCCTTCGCATCTATCGTGCCACAGATGGATTTTGGGCGCGGAATTTCAACCCTCGGCAGTGGCCTTGCGTCATCGGCGAACAAGAGAAAGCGAACAAGAGCACGAGGCGGTTTCTGTGGGTCAATATCTACCCCACCACCCCAGGCTTGATTTTCCGCGAAAACGTTTTTCGCGTTGCCCGGTTCAAAGCGAAGCTGAAAAACATCGAAGTTATCGTTCGCAGTCGCTATGAGGGTTGTCCGCCGTTTCTCGCCGACTAACTGTGTCGCTTTGCCATGGGCGATTCGTACCAGAAAACCCGCAACATCGCATTCCCCTTCAAGCCCAGTAGCAGCATAAAGAGCGCGCCTGGTATGACGGTGCTAAGTATCTGGTCGAAAAGGTAGAGTGGACTAAGAAGTAGCTGGTTAACTCCCTTGTGGTCAATCTCCATTTTTTCGCCGCTTTCACGCTCCAAGAACATTTTGGCAGGACTACCAGGTTGATGTCACCCGAAAAACAATTACCCATGTACCCGCCGTAACACATCGGTTTCGCCAATTCAGGCCGACGCGCTTGTGGTGAAGGTGACTCCGCACTTCGGGCAGCGTATTTGCGTGGAATTGATTCGGCGCAGTTCTGCCGGCGGAATCTCATACCGACACTGCGGGCAGGGCGTAGCCAGAGACGCCATTACTTTTTCCAGCTTGATTTTTTCCCAGGGCGGGCATTTGGGGACTCTATAGCGTAGTGTCGTCAACCTCGATTGGACACCAGGGGCAAATTTGAGCAGTGCTATGATTGTCAACGAAATGTTAAAAACTGCGTTGTCCACACTATTGGTTGCAGGGATTTCGGGCGTTACGTTCATGGCTTACAAGCACCCTCGCGGTTATGCGAAAATGCATCCTTTTCTGATTTGGGGTGCCGTCCTCGTTAATCTGGTTGGCAATTTATGGAACCTGGACCTAGTGCTTTCTTTGCATCGGATGTACCCGTTCATACCCTTAGATAAATTTCCTGCAGCGCGGGCGTTTGTCGAAGAACAGACAATTCCCTTTTTTTGGCTGCTGGTTGGTTGCCTTGGTGTCATTTGCTATGCAGCGTTTTTGCGCTATTTTTTGCCAGACATGCTCAAGGAGGAGAATGCCCCCCGATTCAGGAGCCGAAAGAAGCCGAATCCGCCGGCGGCCAACTGAAACCAAAGTGATACGCAAACCCTTCCAAACCTCCGCGTTTTGCAGCCCGCGCTGGCAGCGTTTGCGCTCGGTGAGCTGGTTTGTCTTCTCCAGATTTGCCTTTCTTCGTCAGTCGAATCCCCCCAAGCTACGTTGCGGCTGATTCGTAATCATCGCTGTTCCTGTCATCTGGTTATCCTGAAGCATCGCGGAAACGTCCTAGCATCCTGCGAATCTTGCGAACGAAGCGCAACCGATGTACTGTGGAGTCATCCATTCTTTCGGGTCTGGAATAGCAATCGGGCTGGATGAGTGAACTTCGGCTTCTTAACTTTCATTAGGTGGGCTGAGCGAGAGACCCAACAGTCCCGATTGCAAAATGCGGAGCTTTGCTAACATGCGGTAAGGCAGCCAACGGATTGCTTCCGTTGGTTATAGCGCCGGCTGAATCTCCAGTTCACCGCCGCTCGCTCCTGGAGAGAGCATGTCGGAAGAGAAGAAGAAACCTGCAGCGCTGCCCCCACCACCATCCTTTATCCAAGGGGTTCGGGAGCGCCTGGGTCACAGGCGGTCTAATAAGAATGTCCACGCAATCCTCCAGGCGATTCGGGAAGATGAAGCCATCTTTGATCTGGTCATCCACAGGATTTGGCAGGCCATCCAGACTCCGTACTTGGTGGACATGAGCGCGGTCTATGTAAAGGCCAAAAAGAAGCGCTTGGAAAAGCAGATGGACGGCATTCGCGGGGCTATTCACACCTTCGAGCGGGAGGAGAAATCACGTCCCGAAGACGTGGCGGCGCTACGCAAAGCTTTCAACCATCTGCGGGAACTCCACGACAAACTCATGCCCCTTCCCAAGAAAACGCTAGGGGGAAGAGACTATGCGGGCCTGCGGCAGCTTCGACGCGAACTCGCAGAGAAGCTTAAGCGTCAAATACCAGTCGCTGCCCTGGTGGAACTTGTCCGGGCGTCGGACAGCGCAGCCGGCCACAAAGGAAAAGACATTAGAGAAAGTGCCGTGCGCAACGGACTGAAGCGCTCGGAGAAACGTCTCGCCGGGGCAGTCCGCGCAGAGTTCGAGGTTCCTGCGACCGACCGGGCTTCCTAGTTACCTGTATACAAACGCCCCTAAGAATTTCTTGGTTGTGTCCTAGTACCGTACACATCTACCCTCCGAAACTCACCCTCACAAGTGGAGTTTACCCTGCCACCTTTAAGGCCGTACTCTCAGAATCGCAACCACCGCTGTGGTTGGTAACCAGGAGACGGCGACATGATTAAGGTCACGGATATTCGAGAACTACGGAAAGCAGCGGACTGCTCCCAGTGGGGACTAGCCAAGGCTACGGGAATAGATCGCTCCAGACTTTCCCTGATGGAGTGCGGCTACGTCGAGCCCAGCGCCGCCGAACTGGAGAAGATCGAGCAGGCGCTATTAACGGAAGTCCGCCAGCTCTCTATGAGGTTGGAGCAGGTGTTGCGCTCCTGAAGAGGTTGGTAACTCCGACCAACAACGACAAAAGAGAACCTGCGGGGCGGGCTATCTGGCGAGTAACTGTCCCGCAGGATGTAAAGGTTAGTCAAATGAAGAATAGCAATGACAGTCCCGAAACGCAAGCACCACGACGGCGGCACTCGCAACCGTCTTTTTACTTACCCATAACCGGGCGCGAAACCCAATGGCCACGCCGATCCCGTCAACTGGCCGACGCTCTTTTCCCGCCCGACACGCTAGAGCCGGTCAACGCCGATGACCCGTTGGGTTGGAAGCTGACGCACTGTTGCTGCTGTGGCGCGTTGGTCGCGTCGGTGATCTTAGACACCGGTAACGAACACTATGCAGACCTCGCGCTGAATGAGAACGGCAAACTTTGCGCGATTGTTGATCTGCCTCATCCATGCAATGCGAAGTTCGCGGCCTATGCTCTCGCAGAGAGTGACCGGGGCGCACAGGAATGAGCGCTCTCACCGCCATAGATCTGGAGATGTGTCGGGGCCTCGGGATAACTGATGCCTTGCTCAACAAAGCCGGCGTCGAACGGGTTAGCGACAGCGAAGCGCGGGAGATCTGCAAGCTAGTGGGGCCTGGTGATCTGGCCGGCATCGTGTTCCCCTACTTCGTTCCCGGTAACGGCGATCATGCGGTTTACTGCAGAGTGCGGAGAGATCACCCCGAGATCGGGGAAGATGGCCGGCCACTCAGAAAGTATCTGGCCCCGCCTGCAAGCGCGGGGCTGCATCCGCATCCCTACTTCCCGCCTGCAGCACAGGAACTATGCGCCGATGCGACGGTGCCTCTTGTCCTGGTGGAAAGCGAGAAAGCTACTCTCTCGCTGATCGCCTGGAGTGCGCGAACCGGGCGCAAGATCCTGCCCATCGGGTTGGGTGGATGCTGGGGCTGGTCAGCAGTCATCGACCAAAAAGAAGTGAAAGGCGAAAAGCAGGACGTGCGCGGATTGCATCCCGATCTGGCCGGCGTCTGCCGTGATCGGAAAACCTACGTCCTGCTAGATGCGAACGCGGCCACGAGTGCCGACGTTCAAAAGGCCCGCCGTCGCCTGACCGAAGAGTTACGCGCTATCGGTGCGGAGGTTCATGTCCTGGATCTTCCCACCGCCACTGGCGTAAATGGCCCCGATGATTTCATCCGAGAACAAGGCGACCAGGCCCTAACCGATCTTTTTGACGATCAGAAAACCGGCAGCGCGGTGCTTTCCGAAGTCGAACGTTTCCTCCGTCGCTTTATGGTTATGACCGACGCGCAATTTGTGGCGGTCGTTTTATGGATCGCGCACACTCACGCAATTGACGCCTGCGTTTTTACTCCCTATCTGGCGATCACCAGCGCCGAGAAACGTTGCGCCAAGTCGCGCTTGCTGGAGGTGCTGGAGTACCTAGTGCGCGAACCTTGGCCCACGTCAGGAGCGACGGCGGCTGCACTGTTCCGACGCATTGATGCCAGGAAACCAAGTCTGCTCCTCGACGAAGTGGACGCGATTTTGCAGGCCGACAAGGAAATGGCTCAAGCTATTCGCGGGGTACTCAATGCCGGCAATAAAGCAGGAGCGACGATTAGCCGTTGTGTGGGCAAGGGAACGGAAATGCTGGTCAAGGACTTCGCCACTTTCTGCCCGAAGGCCGTGAGCGGAATCGGATCGCTGCCCGATACGGTTCGTGATCGCTCTCTGCCGATTCGACTGCAGCGCAAACTTACCTCCACCAAAGTGGAGCGCTTGCGAGCACGTCTCGTAAAACCGGACGCAGGCCCATTGCGCGAACGTCTCAAGAATTGGGTCGAAGGGCAGATCCCGCGACTCACGGACGCGCGGCCACAGATGCCGGAAGAATTGAATGATCGCCAGCAGGACGGCGCGGAGATCCTGTTTGCACTCGCCGATTGTGCTGGCGGTGACTGGCCGGCGAGAACTCGGAAAGCGCTGCTAGAACTGTTTCAGTCGGAAGATGCCGGCGAAGATTCCCATCGGATGCGCTTGCTGGTAGATCTGCGGGATCTCTTTAATCGGTTGCCGTTGGCTGAAGCTCTTCCCACAGATCAAATCCTGGAGGAATTGAAAACTCTGGAGGGTAGTCCGTGGGGTGACTGGAACCACGGTAAGGGCCTGACGCGTCACGCTCTGGCGAAGATCTTGCGACCATTTGAAGTCTATCCAGGGCGATTCCGAGAAAAAGGAAGCCAAATCAGCGGCTATCAAAAAAGCAGCCTGGTGCCCGTCTGGGATCGTTATCTTCCTCCATTGTCCGTTACCCCGCCAATCCAATCTACTCATCTGCACAACGCCAGCATTGGCGCGGCTTCGGAGGCATCTGAGCAATCTACTCAGGAACCTAGCCGAGTAGATCACTCGAAAGAGGTTTCGAGCAGTAACGACGCACCTTTGGGCAGATGTGCAGATTGGGAACCAGGGGTAGAGGGGGATGCACAAGAAAGCACGGCTGCCACCGCAACATTACCCGAGCCGACACAATTACCGGCTTTGGACGCATTGGCAGAGTCAGAAGCTATCCGCCGTCACTTCCAAGAGCAGGAAGCGATCTGGCGGGCAGATCCGCACGCCCCTCCGAAGATGCCGGATACCTCCGGGCTGATCCCGTTCATGGCAGCCACTCAGCTTGAGTTAGCCGACGATTGCCAAATCTTTTATGAGGAAGCTCCCGACCTCCGACCGGGCAGAGGTTGTGACGTAGGCATGGCCGACGATGAACACCGAAAACGCAAAGACTACTACTGCGCACGAAGGCGGATTCGATGAAACCGCTTTTTGATCTTCCCACAGAGACGGCGACCGCGAAGGCGGATTGTCCGAACTGCAGCCATCCGAAGGCCCATCACTGCAAGCCTGGTGCCTTTGGCTTTTTTATTCGCCGGGGCAGAGGCCGAATGCTGATTCGGTGCCAGCACTCCGAAACCTTTGCTCAGGATGAGCGGGCGGTATGCACGTCAAACTCTTGTGCTCGCAGCGGGTGCAAGTGTCCTGGTTATCCGACAAAGGCCCGGAAGAAAAAAGAGGTTGTGGCATGACCTACGATCCGACGAAGTATTTTTTCAAAGGCGCTGTGCGGCCAGAACCGCCGGCACATCCACCCTTCACATACAGGCAGCGCAGTTTCGCGGACTTGGCGTGCCGGCTGAGTCAGTCCCACCGTGGGGTGCCGGCAGTCGCACCGCGACCTCAGCCGGATTCACTCTGCCGGCGGTGCGGACTCCGAAAAGCAGATCACGGCGGGAGGAAGAATCCCTTCCGGGCGTGCTCTAGATTTCAAAGCCCGTTCACTCGGGCCAACAGCAAAAGGAAGGAAAAAATCAAAATGATTCACGGCGAAGGTAATGTGCAAACGACGATCCAAGCTGAAGGTGACGTGAAACCGCTACGGCGCGTCCTACTCACGCGGCCAATCACTGCACCACCAGATTTTGGTTTTCACCATGACGTAGAAGCAGCCGCAGATCAGTGCTTCCAAGCCTGGAAGCTTTTGCTAGAAGAGAACTCCGTGGGCGAGATCTCGGCTCAGACCGGTCTGTCTGAGCAATTCATCGCTGCGCTGGCGGATCGCTTTTGGTAATCAAGTTTCCCGCCATTCTACTTTCCGTGAGGTGGGCACGTTCGGTTTCGGGGCGGGCAAAGAACTAGCCGAATTCCGATAAATACTCACACGGGGCCTACGGCGTGCCTCAGTTCAAAAAACCGCCGAACCGGGGAGCCGGTCAACCAACTGGCTCCCTCAAATTCAGATTTCATAGGGGGAAGTAAACCATGACACTCATTTATGCCGGCGGGCAAGTTGGACTCGTCCAATCCGCCAATACACTGACGGTTTCTGGCGCACCGGAAGATCCAGATTCCACCAACTACTTCGCAGCAGGGACAAACTCTTCAACGGGCCAGCCCGTGATCGTGGGAGCGGGAACAATCGACGTTAACAATCAAGGCCCGTACCAGACGGCGCAGGATGCAAACTACGTTATCGAGATTGACAGCCAGACGTTGCCTCCATCGGGGAATTCGCCCGCGACGTGGAACTATGACAACAGCTTAGGATCGACGGCGAAGTATCTACGGAAGTTGAACAACGCGAACATTGGGACGCAGCCGTAAAAATCAGGGATGCGATCTGGCCCGCATCCTTTTCGAGAGACAAGAATCCAATGATTATTCCCACCATGTCACCAGGCCGCACAGCGACCAGACCAGGAGAAACCATGCACAAGTTTCCCCCTGGTTATGGATCAAGAAAATTCCGAAGCACTTTTGACGCTAGATGACGTGGCCAAACAGCTAGGCGTTTCTATCGCCTGGGTGCGTGACCACGCCACACGGCGCAGCCCGCGTATTCCCGTCGTTAGATTAGGTGGGAAGCGTGCATTGCTGCGTTTCCGTCCGTGCGACGTGAGGCAGTTCATAGCTGAGCACTTGATTTCCGAACCGGAGCGGGGTGTATGATGCCGACCATTCGGAGGAAACGTATGCGCTCACGTCACCAGGATGGATGGATTGAAGAACGCGGCACGCGACAGCGGATCTGGTACGGCCACTATTACACCTATCTGACCGATGCGAACGGGCAGGAAAAGCGCCGTCATGTGGGCGTGCGTCTCGGAGAAAAATCCAAGATGCGGAAGTGGGAAGCCGAAAATAAACTCCGGGGAATTATCGCCACACATGCCAAGCACCAGCCGGGGGCTGACCACCAGACGTTAGCTTGGTTTGCCCGTGAGCGGTTCTTGCCCATGCACTCACCGCAGTGGGCACCAGCGACGAAGGAACTAAACACCGGCAACATTGACCATCACATCGTGCCGGCTCTTGGCGATCTGCTTCTTACCGAAATAGACAAATTCCGCTGTCAGGTGTTTTTGAACGATCTGGCAGCACGCGGCTTTTCTTTCAGCCTGGTGGATCACAACCGCACTTTGTTGAAGTCGATTCTTGAAGAGGCGATTGACGCGGAATTGATCGGAAGAAACCCCGCGCGAAAATTAAAGATGCCGGAAACCAAGATGCCGGTAAAGTTCGTTCTGCCGAAAGATCAGGCCCGCACACTGTTAGACTCTCTTTGTTTCCGTGATCGGCTGATCGCCATGATCGCGGCATTCTGCGCCATGCGTCCCGGTGAGATCTTCGGGTTAACGTGGTCATCATGGCGGGGAGATCACTTTCAAATTGAGAGCACGGCTTGGCGTGGTCAGTTCCGACCAGGGAAGGCCAAAACGAAAGGCAGCAAGGCTCCGGTCATCATTCCCGATGTGGTGCTCCCACTGCTCACCGCATGGCGGGAACAGAATAAGAACGCACCAGAGGACGCCTTGATCTTTCCGAGCAAGGCCGGCAAAGTCGGCCACTGCATCCGACCGGAGAACTGGTTACACCGCCGTGTGCATCCGATTGCTAAGACTCTCGGGATTGCTGCAGTGAATTTTCAGATCCTCCGTCGAACCTTCGCAACGAACGCGCAAGGCGGAAACCTGAAAGACGTGCAAACGCATTTGCGCCACTCTACCGTGGGCACCACCGCAAATGTGTACGTACAAGCCATCCCGGAAAGTGTGAGAAAATTAGTCAACTCTGTGGCCGATGACGTGATGAGCGCAAAGCCGATTACTGAGCAGATTCAGTGAAAAGTTCCGAAGGTTTTGAACACAAATGCACACACAAGTTTTGGGCCATCTCGCTAAGATGTTGAAAACACAAGCGGGCGGTTAGCTCAGCTGGTTAGAGCGCCTGCCTTACAAGCAGGAGGTCGCAGGTTCGAGTCCTGCACTGCCCACCATAATTTCCGACATGGGATAGGGCGTCTCCCCGGAATCCCACAAGGGGATTCCGGGAGATCGCCGACCAGTTTGTAATCGGGTTCGGGTTATCGTGGAACTACTTCGCTGGGATATAGCTCAAATCCGCACGAAACTCGACGACTTCGTTGTACGTGCTTTCGATCGAGCCGTTGAGCCGTTCGATCACTGACATGGCTTCCTGCTCGCCGAACGCTTCCCGCAGAATATCGCGCAGCGGCTTGATGTTGGGATCGTCCTCGAACGAAGCCCAGTTGGCGTGGTCTACGAGGAGGACATAGGTGCCACCGGGTCCGCCATTCGCGAGCCTCTCCCACCGGTAATGAAAGGGCCACTTCGTTTTTTCCGCGGCGTCGCGCATGCGGGCGATGGCGCTGCGAAAATCGTCGCCCTTGCCGTATCGTATGTGGAAGGTTGTGGCGCTGGTGTATTTGCCGCCCATCTCCGGGCTGGGATAGCTCACTTTGGGCATCGTCTCGAAGTAGGCTGCGGTGCGTTTTTCCACGTAGGGGGCGACGACCTTGTTGTACTCGTCTTCATCGGCGGCATCGGGGATGGCGGGTTTATCGAGATCGGCCCAGTGCTGGCCGGCGCGCCCCACGATGTAGGAGCCCATTTGCTCGCCCGCCACTACTTGCAACACAAATAGCATCTGCGGGTCTTTTTGCTGTTTGTGCCAAGCGGCTTTGGCCTTGCGTCCTTCTTCGTATTGCTTGATCATGCCGTTCTTCGGTGTTTGAAACTCCAATGCAGTGACGGTGCTGGGCTCTCCCTGCCCGGCCGCCGAAAGCGCAAGCAGCAACACGGCGGCACTAATTGACAGAAGCTTGGTGAATTTCATTTTTTTCTCCAATTTTGGATTTGAGACCGGGGACTTCTGCTTTAGCCGGAATCCCATTCTTTGGACTTCAAAGCGGCGATCAGTGTACCACTTTGCATATCCAGATTACTTACTTGTCAAACGGCACCGTCACCACCACCGCAGACCAGTGTTTTCAGCAAGAAGCTCGAAAATGGGGCGTCGCGCGATGATCGTAAGAAGCAAAAGGGCGCTTCATTCGGGTTGCAGTCGCACCATTAACCGCATCCTAACCAAGGTGGAGGACTTTCCCTTTTCGGAAGCGGGCAAGAGCAACCGGCAGAAATCTCTGCGAGTTCTGTGAGCGGCAACCCGTGCGGCCTTGTTATCATTCAAAGCAACAGGAGACTCTCACTCCCCGAAGGTGACGGCTGTAATGTTCAAGTTTCGTATTTCAGTGTTTGCAATCGTGCTGCTGGCTATGGGCGGCACTCTCTTGACCCTTAACGGCTGTGGCGGGGTTGCTGGCGGCGGTTCTACGAAACCGGCACCGCCGACGATCGGCAAGACATTCGGAGCCACTACGATTGCGCTGAACGCCAGTACCACTTTGACTTTCAATCTCTCGAACCCGAATGCAGGCTCTACGCTGACCGGCGTTGGGTTCACCGACTCGTTACCTGCCGGCTTGGTCGTATCGACGCCCAATGGCCTGACGGGCAGTTGTGGTGGAGGAACGATAACGGCGACCGCCGGATCGGGAAGCCTAAGTCTGTCAAGTGCCGCTCTGGCCGCAAGCGCAGCGTGCAGCTTCTCGGTGAATGTGACCGGCATCAGTTCCGGAGTGCAGAACAACACGACCAGTGCGGTGACTTCGAATGAAGGTGGCAATGGCAATACGGCCTCGGCCAGCATCACGGTGGGCGGGCCGCCACCCGTGCCGCCGACGATCGGCAAGGCATTCGGAGCGGCTACGATTGCGCTGAACGCCAGCACCACGCTGACCTTCAATCTCTCGAACCCGAATGCGGGCGCCTCACTGACTGGCGTCGGGTTCACCGACTCGTTACCGGCCGGCCTGGTCGTATCCACACCAAATGGCCTGACGGGAAGTTGCGGTGGAGGAACGATAGCGACGACCGCCGGATCGGGCAGCGTGAGTCTGTCAGGTGCGGCTCTGGCCGCGAGCGCAGCGTGCAGCTTCTCGGTGAATGTGACCGGCATCAGTTCCGGAGTGCAGAACAACACGACCAGTGCGGTGACTTCGAATGAAGGTGGCAATGGCAACCCGGCCTCGGCCAGCATCACGGTGGGCGGGTCGCCACCCGCACCGCCGACGATCGGCAAGGTATTCGGCGCAGCTACGATTGTGGTGAACGCAAGCACCACGTTGACCTTCAATCTCTCGAACCCGAATGCAGGCGCCACGCTGACCGGCGTCGGGTTCACTGACTCGCTACCTGCCGGCTTGGTCGTGTCCACGCCCAATGGGCTGACGGGCAGTTGCGGTGGAGGAACGATAACGGCGGTCGCGGGATCGGGAAGCGTGAGTCTGTCAGGTGCGGCTCTGGCCGCGAGCGCAGCGTGCAGCTTCTCGGTGAATGTGACCGGCATCAGCTCCGGGGTGCAAAACAACACGACCAGTGCGGTGACTTCGAATGAAGGTGGCAATGGCAACCCGGCCTCCGCCAGCATCACGGTGTCAGGAAAGATTGAGCACGTGGTGCTGATCGTCCAGGAAAACCGTTCCACCGATAATATGTTCCAGGATCCGGTACTGATCAGCCGTGGCGCCGACATTGCTCAAAGCGGACTAGACTCGAATGGCAATACGATTCAGCTGCAGGAATTGGATATCGCTGCGGGCCTCAACCCCGACCACGGTCACCATGCATTCAACCTCATGTGCGACCTGAATTCGGTGACCGGACAATGTCAAATGGATGGGGCGAACCTGATTGATGGCAATTGCCCTCAGGGTATTCAGAACTGCGTGTATTCTTACGTGAACCCGTCGGAAGTGCAGCCCTACTTCCAGATGGCCGAGACCTACACCTTCGCCGACCACATGTTCCAGACCAACCAGGGGCCCAGCATGCCGGCGCATCAGTTCCTCATTTCCGGGACATCGGCTCCTTCTGTCGGGAGCAATCTGTTCGCGTCGGAAAATCCGTCCACGCTCGGCGCGCCAAACTCCGGGTGCGACTCCGTGGACGGTGAGGTTTTGCTCATCGATCCGACCGGCGATGAAGGTTCCCACGCCCCAATCTATCCGTGTTTTGAGCATCCAACTCTAACCGACCTGCTGGAGGCGAATGGCAATACTTGGCGGTATTACACTTCCTCGGGTTACAAGAGCGGCGTGGGTCAAGCGATCTGGATCGGCCCGGAGGCGATCCAGCACATCTGCGAGCCGCTGGGGCCCGATGGCAACTGCGCGGGACCGGATTGGACTGCGAATGTGATCCTCAATCAGACGCAGATACTCACCGACATTACCAAAAACCAGTTGCCCAATGTGAGTTGGGTGATTCCGACCGGCCAAGCATCGGATCACCCATTATTAAACAATGGGTCTGGGCCATCGTGGGTAGCGTCGGTGGTGAACGCGATCGGCGGCAGCCCCTATTGGGCGAACACAGCGATCTTCATCATGTGGGACGACTGGGGCGGCTTGTACGACCACGTGCCACCGCCGCAAGTGCTGGTGAATTGCTCGCAGTGGGGATGCGGCTATGTCTACGGCTTCCGGGTACCGCTGATAGTGGTCTCGCCTTACGCCAAAGCAGGGTACATTTCGACGACGCCGTACGTTCACGATTTTGGCAGCATCCTGCATTTCATTGAGGAAACCTTCAATCTGCCCTCGCTCGGCTACGCCGATGCGGTAGCGGATGACTTCTCGGACTGCTTCGACTTAAATCAGCCCCCCCTGCAATTTCAGACGATCCAGGCACCTTTGAAAGCTGACTATTTTCTGAATGACAAAACACCGCCTCTGGAGCCGGACGACGACTGAAGGACATCAACAATAAAAGGGCGCGCCCGAGGGCGTGCCCGCAACAACTGGCCGATTAGGACGGCAAAATCTGCCCGAATTCGACAATCCCGATCCGTGCAGGCCGGATTATCATCCAAAGCGAACGAAGACTCTCCCGAGGTGACGGCTGCCATGTTCAAGCGTCGTATTCCAGTGTTCGCAATCGCGGTGCTGACCATGATCGGCACTGCCGTCAGTCTCAATGGCTGCGGCGGGAGCGGCGGCGGTTCTTCTACGCCACCACCGCCGCCTGGAAACATCCAGCACGTGGTGGTGATCTTCCAGGAAAACCGCTCCACCGATAATCTTTTCCAGGATCCGGTACTGATCGGCCGTGGCGCGGACATCGCCCAAAGCGGCAAAGATTCACAAGGTAACACGATCCCGCTGACGGAAACCGACATCGCCGTGGACTACGATCCCGACCACAGTCACAAGGCATTCAACCTCATGTGCGACCTCAATTCGGTAACCGGACAATGTCAGATGGATGGGGCGGACTTGATTACGGTCTCATGCGATCCAGGTGCGCAGGATTGTCCCGCGCCCGACTTGACGTTTGGCTATGTGGATCCGACCGAGGTTCAACCCTACTTCCAGATGGCGGAGACCTACACCTTCTCCGACCGCATGTTCCAGACCAACCAGGGGCCTAGCATGCCGGCGCATCAGTTCATTATTTCCGGAACGTCGGCCCCTTCTGTCGGGAGCAATCTGTTTGCGTCGGAGAATCCGAACACGGGCAAACTGTCGCCCAATGCGGGGTGCGATGCGCCCGCGGCGTCCACGGTTCTGCTGATCGATCCGACCGGCAACGAGAAGTCCAATAGTCCAATTTATCCCTGCTTCGAGCATCCAACGCTGACCGACCTGCTGGAGGCGAATGGCAATACCTGGCGGTATTACACACCCGGTACCGCACCCCATTCCACCCAGGCGATTTGGACCGGCCCGGAATCGATCCAGCACATGTGCGGACCGAACGCGCCGCCGCCCAATGCCACCGCCTGCGTGGGATCGGACTGGACCAACAACGTGATCCTCAATCAGACGCAGATACTCACCGACATTACCAGCAACCAACTGGCGAACGTGAGTTGGGTGATTCCAACCGGCCAGGAGTCGGACCACGCCGGGATAGCCGGCGACAACATGGGACCATCGTGGGTGGCGTCGGTGGTGAATGCGATCGGCAACAGCCCCTACTGGGCGAACACCGCAATCTTCATCACGTGGGACGACTGGGGCGGCTGGTACGACCATGTGCCGCCGCCGCAAGTGCTGCTGAATTGCACGCCCGCGCAGTGGGGATGCGGATATGTTTACGGCTTCCGCGTACCGCTGATTGTGATCTCGCCTTACGCCAAAGCAAAGTACATTTCGACGACGCCGTACGTTCATGATTTCGGCAGCATCCTGCATTTCATCGAGAAAACCTTCAATCTGCCTTCGCTCGGCTACGCGGACGCGGCGGCCGATGACTTCTCCGATTGCTTCGACTTCAATCAGACCCCCTTGCAATTTCAGACCATCCCGGCAGCTTTGAAGGCGGACTATTTTCTGAATGACAAAACGCCGCCGTTGGACCCGGACGACGACTGAGGCGGGCTTGAGTTGACCGTTTTTGTGGCGCCCGCATTGGGCGCGCCAAGAAACACCCCAAAGAAAACGCAGGGCGCGAAACCGTTCCGCGCCCTGCGCAAAAATCAGCCAACTACAAAACGTCCCTTACTGCACAGTCAGTGAAATATTCGACGTGGTGTTTTGTGTCACGCTCTCGGTGGCTGTTACCGTGATGGGGTACGTGCCCGGAACGGATGTTGGTGTGATCGTTACCGTGGCCACAGCGGTTTTGGTTGAGTCGGCTTGGGAAGTTGCCGTGACGGTCACGCTTCCCGGGAGACCCTCGGCCGCTGTGGGAGACGTGTAGACGCCACCCGAAGTAATCGACCCGCAAGGACTCGGGTTGGCTGTGCATGACACCGTGCTGCTCAAGCTCCAGTTCACGGCTGTATTGCTGGTGTTCGTGACTGTCGGCGTAAACGTCGCCGTTTGAGGTGGCCAACCGGTGTTACTCGCCCACAGAGTCGCTCCGGCAGGACTTACGCTGATGCCTACCGGCGGACTGCTTCCGCAGGCAACCAGAAGGCCGGCGAGCACCAGCGAGACGCAGAGGCCAGCAACCGCGGAATACTTGGATACTTTCCGTCCCGCGAAGCCAACCATCACAATACCCGCGAGCGGCAATCCCAAGGGGAGCCACGGGGAACGATTGTCAGCCTTGCGTCGGAGCTTATGAGTCCCTCCGCTCGTGCTGTTGGGACCGCTGGTAGTAAACGTAACGGTGACTGTTTGGGGTGACGAGGCGCCTTGCGCGATCTGACTGAAGCCGCAACTAATGGTTGCATCCGGAAGGCCGTTGCAGGCGAAGGTAACGGCGGCCGCGAACTTCGTGGCGCCGCCGGTAGCCGTAACGGTAAAGGTGGAGGTGGTGGATTCTCCGGCGGGTGCCGGCGCAGGAGTAGTGGGCGCAGACAAGGTGAAGGTGGGGGCATTGATCGTCTGAGTCAGGGGTGCCGAGGTGCTGCCGGCGTTGTTTGTGTCTCCGCCATAGACGGCCGTGATCGAGTGCGTGCCCACAGCGAGCGAGGAGGTGGAGAGGCCTACCCCCAGTGCGCCGCCACTAAGTGTGCCGGAGCCCAGAGATGTTGTGCCATCGTAGAAGGTTACCGTGCCGGTGGGCGCTTGTGTGCCGCTGGTGGCAACGGTCGCGGTAAAGGTCACCGAGACACCCAGATTCGCCGGGTTCAGGCTGGAAACAAGGGTGGTGGTAGTCGAGGAGACAGTCAAGCCCGCCCAGCTGGTGAGTAAGTTCGCGCCGTTGACCGAACCAAGGCCGGTAACTTCGTCATAGCCTGCGGTTACCAGGTACCCTTCGAGTCCGCCCGTGAGAGCCGTCGGTGAGGGAGTGCTGTTGTTGCACATGCTGGGCGTCGTCACCGCACAGGGTGAGACCCCGCTTGTAGCGACGGTGACATCGTTAAAAACCAGGTTCGTAGGGGTAGCCGCGAGTTCGTAGAGGCCCGGGTTGAGTTGTCCCTGCGGCCCTTGCTCTTGCTGATTGAGCAGGGCAGTTATGCCCGCCATGTCCGGAGCGGCGGCGGAGGTGCCGGCAAAGTATACAAAGCTGAAGCCGCCGTCCTGCACGACGCAATCGCCTCCGCCTCCAGCCAGACATCCGAAATATCCGTCGTGCAGCGATGCGCTGAACGCAATATCGGGCGTGTAGCGGCCCTGCGTTCCCGGAATCCCGGTTCCGGTTTGCCAGGGAGGCGTCGCGATGTAGATGCTAAATCCGCCGCCCCCGGCCGCCGCTTCAAAGCCTCCGCTGCCATTCGAAGGCTCATTCCATCCACCTTCGGGGATGTAGCTCAAGGCTGATTCATAGGGAGGGGCCTGTACGGGGGTCTGGTTCCAATACTTGGCTGGATCCGCCGTATCGTTAAATTCCGTCCCGCCTACACAGGTGGCGTAACTGGAAGCGCAAATGTAATTAATGCTGAGGACCTGGCTTGCCGGTGGAGTCTGAAAGTAGTCATCGCAACCGGCGGCGCCGGCATCTCCCGCCGCTACGAACACCGAGATACCTTCTCCGGCAGCCGTGCTGAACAGGCTGTCCCAGAACTGATCGCCAGACTGGCCCGCATCCGCTTCGCACGCTCCAAAGCTGATGTTAATGATCTGGGCCGGGATTGGGTTGGTGTCGACAGCATACTCAGCAGCGATGGCAACCCCGTCCAGCCCGTTATTGCTTAAGCTGACGATCAGATCAATGGTTGCGCCGGGCGCGATGCTGGTGGAGCGCATCACGTCGAGTGTGGCTTCGCCCTGGTCGCCGGAGGCAACACCGCCTTCTCCTGCGGGGGGGCCGGGGTCCACTCCGTCTGGTGGAATGATGACGGTTGGATCCTTCGGTGTAAGTCCGGACAGAGTCTGGAAGTTCTCGACGTCGGGGTCGTAGACTCTCGATCGCCCAATAATGCCAACGGTCTGTCCCGTGCCGTCAATGTTAACGATGCTATTCAAATCGTAGATTTCGGCGAAATCGGCGGGAAAGATGAAGTTGCTGCAACCAGGGTTGCAAAACGTACCCGCGGGCCTGCTGAAGCCTCCGCCTTTCTCTTTGTACGCCTGTCCCATGGTGTGGTAGGGACGGTTCTTGATGGTGTACAGGCCGCTGACGGATTGAATCACTCCGGCGAACGCTGCAGGAATCTGGGGCTCGCTCGCGGGGGCAATACGCTGCTCGCCGTGCACCATGTAGTAGCGCATCTCGGTGACAAAGGCGGCGCCGACTCGCGAGGCAGTGCCGCTGAAGTCGATCATCATGCGACTGTTGGAAACTGAGTCCACGCGCAAGCCCTGGGCGCGGAGCCATTCTGAGATCGCTTCGATATCTTGCTGCGCGACGCCGAACCTTTGTCCAATCTGGATCGGGGTGAGGAAGTGGTGGTAGTTGGAAGAAGAGCGATCCTGCAGCTGCTGCAGAAACTGTTCGAAGGCTTGCTGCTGTTGCGGCGAGCGCTGTAGAACCAAGGTCAGGTGCTCAAGCATGGTATCGCCTGGGACCGGGCCCTGACTATTCTCTGGCACCGCCCACGGCGGGCGCTGGCCGCGCGGCGCAACGGAGCCGGTGGTGCGGTCAGGCGCGGCGGCGAAGCAAAGAGTGGAGAAAATCAGGATGCCAAGGATGAGCTTGGGAACAATTGGCAGGGACAACGAGGCCGAGCGCGTACGTTGCATGGTTAACTCCGTGCAGAGCTGAATTGTGTGGGCTTTCGGAAGCATTATCCATGCTTCTACCTGTTCGAGCAAGTTATTATGCGCTGGGGTTGCATGATTAGGAACTGTTATTTGTTTTTTATTTGTCTCTTATTTGTCTCTAATTTGTCTCTTGGAGAGCAGAACCACACCCATTTTCGGTGTCAGCGGTTGGCGGACAAGCCTGCCGTGAACGCAGCCGAAGGGAGTGTCCGCCCCACACGGGCTAGACTTCGGCGAGTTCTTCTTCCAGTAACTGCTTGTTGTAGAGGTCGGTGTAATAACCATTGCGGGCAATGAGCTGGTCGTGGGTGCCGAGTTCCACGATGCGTCCCTGGTGGAGGACGGCGATCGAGTCGGCGTTGCGGACGGTGGAAACACGGTGAGAGATAAAGATGGTGGTGCGTCCGCGCATGATTTCACGGAGATGGTTGAGGATTTTGTCTTCAGTGTGGGTGTCGACGCTGGAGAGAGCGTCGTCGAGGATGAGAATGCGCGGGCTGCGGAGAAGGGCGCGGGCGATGGCGGTGCGCTGTTTTTGGCCTCCAGAGAGTGTGATGCCGCGTTCGCCGACGGTCGTGTTGTAGCCTTCGGGGAAACTCTCGATGTCCTGGGCGATGTTGGCGGCCTCGGCGGCGGCTTTGATCTCGTCGAGTGACGGTTCGCCGACTTCCTGCGACTCTTCCTTCGACACTCCGAAGGCGATGTTTTCGCGGATGGTGTCGCTGAAAAGGAATGTTTCCTGCGGAACGAAGCCGATTTGCCGGCGCAGTGCGTCGAGAGGGAATTGGCGAATAGCATGGCCGTCGATGAGGACGGAGCCAGGCGCAGCGTCATAGATGCGCGGGATGAGATTGACTAGCGTGGTTTTGCCGGAGCCAGTAGGACCGACGATAGCGAGACTGGAACCGGCGGGGATGCGCAGGTTGATGTCTTTAAGAACAGAGGTGCCGTTGTAGGCGAAGTTGAGATTGCGGAATTCGATTTCGCCAAGGAGGTCGGTGGACAGCCGGGTGTCCTCGCCCGCCGCTCCATTTTCTTCGTCCGCGATTTCGGGTTGCTGAGTTAGGATTTCGTTGATACGCACCAAGGACGCGGTTCCGCGTTGGAAGATATTGATAACCCATCCAAGGGCGATGACTGGCCAGGTCAGTTGCATCATGTAGGTGTTGAACGCGACGAAATCGCCGACGTTCATCTTTCCGAGGAGAACTTGCCGTCCTCCGAGCCAGAGAACGATGACGACGGCGGCGCCTAACATGAGTTCGAGGGTCGGCCAGAGCATTCCCATCAGACGGACCAAGCCGAGGCTGCGGCGGATGTATTCCTTGTTGGCGCCTTCAAAGGCGGCGATTTCGGCCTGTTCTTGCACATAGGCGCGGATGACGCGAGCACCCGAAAAATTTTCCTGGGCGCGGGCCGAGATGTCGGAGAACATGGCCTGTATGCGTTCGAAGCGCTCGTGAATGCGGCGTCCGAAATACTGGATGACGATGCTGGCGATGGGCAATGGGAGAAAGGCGTAAATCGTCAGCTTGGGACTGATGGCGAGCATGAATCCGAGCGCGCCGGCGGTGAAGACAATGGTGTTGGCCGAGTACATGATGGCCGGGCCGAGCAGCATCCGAACCGCGTTGAGGTCGTTGGTGGCGCGGGCCATAATGTCGCCGGTGCGGTTGCGCTGGTAGTAGGAGTAGGAGAGGCGCTCAAGGTGCGCGAACAGGTCGTTGCGCAGATCGAATTCGATGTCGCGAGAGATGCCAATAACCACCCAGCGCGTTAGAAACTGGAAGATTCCCTTAGCCAGTGCGATGGCGATGATGAGCAGGGAGTAAGTGAGAAGTTTCTGTCGTGTTACACCGGAGTGAAGATCGTTGACAGCGCGGCGGAGGATTTGCGGAAACAGTATCCAGATGCCGTTATTGAATAAGACGCAGAGCCCGCCCCAGAATAGACCCCCGCGATAGTGCTTCAGATACGGAACGAGGGGGCGTAGGTTCTTCGGCACCATGATGGGTTGGACGTTGTTCTGAACCACGTTCTGAGCCGCGACGTCTTGTAGATGAAATTGTAGCAGCGCTGGGTACAGATTTTCGGAACGAGGGCGCGAGAGAAACGAAAGTGGCAGTGAGAAGTAGTGCGGTCCACAGTGACAGCATGCCTGCGGCGAACATCAATCCCGAGTAGAGCAGGTCGGCGCGTTCCATCGGTTCCTCCACGTTTGAAGGCCGGGGAAAAAGCCGGGCAAGGACGGAGGTTGGAGGTTCCGTTCCCCGCCCGGATAGGAGAGAGACTGCAGTAGAGACGCGGCTGCCCCGTCTCTACAGAACGTTAGTCTGCGGGCGGCGGTGCGTGCTGACTCATGCGCGCCGCGCGATTGGCCTGGATCTGAGTCAATTTAGCTTTCTGATCGGCGGTCAGAATTTGCATTATTTCGGACTTGATGCGCTCGTGCTCGACCTGCAGTTGGATCATGGTCTGCGAGTTTTGAGTGGCGAGGGCGGTCACTTTGGCTTCATCGAATGGGCCGCTGGCCTCAAGAGCGCTCATCGCGCTGCGATTTTGGCGCATCTGCTGCATCAACGGCTGCAGGGTTGGCTTCTCTTTTTCAAAGATCGCCTTGACCTGGCTGTGTTGTTCGCTGGTCAAATCGAGTTGCTTGAGCATGTGGCGGAAGTCGCCGCCGGGGCCGCCAAAACCGTGCCTACCCTGTGCAATCGCGGCTGCCGCGGCCAGCAGTACCGCAGCGCCGATAGTGAGAATACGGATACGAGTTGATTTCATTGGAACTCCTTTTAGACTACTTTGATCTCGTAGGGTCCGGGAGGCAGCCCGAACATCTATGCCGATAAGAACACTATTCTGGAAAATATGGGGTAAAGAGTCGGTCAAGCGCGGTAAAGTTTTGTAAACGCGAGTCAAGATCGGCAACGTCCACTAATCACAAATCTTTACCGCGTAGAGGCAAGCGAAGGTGTTAGATGACTAAAAGCATGGATCACGTCCTGGTGGTGGATGACGACGTCGAATTGTGCGGCCTGGTGCAGGAGTATCTGACGGCCGAGGGGTTCAGCCTGAAGGCTGTGCATGACGGCGAGGTGGGGCTGCAACAGGCGCTGACCGGCGATTATGCGCTTGTAGTGCTGGATGTAATGCTTCCGGGTGTTAATGGCTTTGAAGTGCTGCGGCGGATTCGCAGCGTATCGAAGATTCCGGTGCTGCTGTTAACCGCGCGCGGCGAGGATGTGGATCGCATCGTGGGGTTGGAAATCGGGGCCGACGATTATCTCCCAAAGCCGTTTAACCCGCGCGAGCTAGTGGCGCGAATCCGCGCCATCCTGCGCCGCACCAAGCCGGTCAGGGCGGCGGACACGGTACCGGAAGTGCTGAGCGTGGGCGACGTTGAACTGGATCCGGCGACGCGCAGTGTGCTGCGGGCGGGGCAACCGGTCGATCTCACTTCAGTGGAGTTCAATCTGCTGGAAGTGCTGCTGCGCGAGGCGGGGCGCGTGGTGACGCGCGAGCGGTTGGTGAACGCCGTCCTCAGCCGGAAGTTCATGCCGTTTGATCGCAGTATTGACATGCACGTCAGCAAAGTGAGGCGGAAGTTGGGCGACTCCGAAGAGGACGGAGACCACATTAAGACGATTCGCGGTGTGGGGTATATGTTTGCGCGGCCGGCGGCCAAGCCGAAAAAATGAAAAGCCTCTTCCTGAAGATTTTCCTGTCATTCTGGGCAGCCTGGGCCTTGTCTCTCGTGCTGGCGATTCTGGTGACAATTGCTTTACGTCCCGCCCGGCATGGGATCGAGAGTGAGGCGCCGCAGATTTTGGCAGAGGTGGTGAACGCGTACCAAAGCGGTGGAGAAAGGAGCGCCCACGACTATCTGGAGGAGCTTTGGCATACCCAGCATGTGCGGGCATTCGTTTTTGATCCGTCGGGCCAGGAGCTCTCCGGCCGGAGAGTGCCACCCTGGATCGAGGAAGCCCGGCAGGGCGGGACAACGCAGGGTGTTTCTCCACGCCGCCATGGGTGGATAGACGATCTGCTGCCGGATCGCATCATGCGGCAGGCGCTGACGCTGGATGGGAAGCGGTACACAATTGTGTTGGAGTTGCCGCCGGGACGGAGGGTATTTTTCGGCGCGCATGACATCCCGGGTCTGTGGATTACGATCGCGGTCATTTTGTCGGGACTGGTGTGCTACCTGCTGGCGTGGTCGGTGACGAGTCCCGTAACCCGCTTGCGGCAGGCAGTGCAGGGCCTGGCGGGGGGCGACTTGGGCGCGCGCACGGGAGCGCCCGTGGGTGGTCGGCGTGACGAACTGACAGAGTTGATGCGCGATTTCGACCGCATGGCCGAAAGGATCGAGGGGCTGGTGGACTCGCAATCGCGACTGCTAAAAGATGTCTCGCACGAGCTGCGATCGCCGCTGGCCAGGCTGAGTGTGGCGCTTGGGCTGGCGCGGCAGCGGGCTACTTCCGAAGTTGCCCCCGAACTCGCGCCGGAACTTGAAAGTGCGCTGAACCGAATCGAACTGGAAGCCGACCGGCTGAATCAGCTCATCCAGCGGCTGTTGACCATTTCGCGGCTGGAGTCGGGCAGCGATGGCATGCGAAAGACTACGTTGTCACTCCGGGAGTTGGTGGAGCAGGTGGCACATGACGCCGAGTATGAGACTCGGGGGCGGGGCTGCCAGGTTACGACAGGCAACACGGCCGACGCTACAGCCAGAGCCGACGCATTTCTGGTCGAAGCCGACCCCGACTTGCTGCGGAGCGCGGTGGAGAACGTGGTGCGCAACGCCACGCGCTATACTGCTGAAGGTACAACGGTGGAGGTGCGATTGGAACGGCAGCAGACGGCGCACGGCGAAGAAGAAATCATTGTTCGCGTGCTCGATTGCGGTCCCGGGGTTCCCGAAGAAGCTCTGCCCAAGATATTTGAACCCTTTTATCGACTGGACGATGCTCGCAACCGGCAGACGGGTGGGGCGGGTCTCGGCCTGTCGATCGCGGACCGGGCCATCAGGCTGCATGGCGGGCAACTTCGTGCATCCAACCGAAAAGAGGGCGGGCTAGAAGTGGAAATCCGGATTCCGGCTGCTCCCGGGTTTGCTCTTCCCGCTCATTCCTGATAAACAAATTATTTCAGCCACAGGCTCCAGTCTCCGTGACGATTGGCAGGGCATCGCCGGCGGACGGGAAGCGGCTGACTACCCCTTGGGAGAACAGATGTCGAAAAAAATGAGACTGGTCGCTGCGCTGGTGGGCATGTGTGCCCTGAGTTTGTTTCTGCTCAATTGTGGCACCTCCTCGTCCCGGCCCTCGGGAGTCTTGTATGTGCTGACCCAGGGGAGCAACGGCATAGGGAACAACGTGACTTCTTTTGCCATGGATTTGTATAGCGGGAACCTCTCGCTGGTCAATTCCAATGCGAGCACGTGCCCAGCCACAGCGACTCAGACCAATACTGAACCGTGTGGACTTCCCCTGGATATTTTGCTCGACCCAACCGGCGCGACCGCGTTTGTTCTGAATCAGGGTACGCCATGTGTGCAGCAGGGTAATCGGTGTGTTACTGGCTCCGATAGTGTTCTGCCAACAATTTACTCATACACGGTGAACTCGGATGGGAGCCTTTCGGCGCCAAACCCGACACCAGTGTATTGGACCTGCATCGTCCAACCTGTGGCTCCCTGTTCTGCAACCAATTCCTACCCCGACACTGCCGTGGCCATGGTGCGCGATGCGGCTGGGCAGTTCTTGTTCGTAATCGACGAGGGCGTGTATCCTTCTCCGCCGACCTGCCCCGCGATTGCTAGGGCTGCTGCGAGTAGTGCGGATGCCATGGCTTTTGTGGGTTGTCCATCGATCTCGGTGTTCGCCATGAATGGCTCGACCACTTTGACATCCGTAAGTCAAAGTTCGACCTACCAGAGTCCATTCTTCCTCAGCAAAACTCCGAGCGCACTTTCGCCCATTACGTTTACCCCACCGGGCGGGACTGCCGAAGAACTTCTCTTCGCCACCAACAACTATGACCTTTGTACAGTCGCGTGCGTTCCCTCATCCACACCCAATGACGATACGGTGAGCATCTACACGGTGAGTTCCTCGGGCGTCCTGAGCGAACAACCGAATTCGCCGTATGCCATTTCCGCGGCCAGTCCGAGTTCGGTCCAGGCGGTCAACACCGACTTGGCGCTTCACGGCGGCCTGTTTGTATACGTGGGACAGAGCAGTGGGGTCGGCGCGATATATCCATTCACGGTGTGCTGGCTGCAAAACGCCAACTGCTCGCCGGAGGACGTGGCCGGCAATCTGATGGTTCCACTGGCAACGTGCCTCTCACAATCTTGCGTCGTGCCGCCATCTTCGGTGGGATCGAACCCGGTTCAAATGCTGGTGGATCCGACGAGCAATTTTCTCTACGTGCTGAGCGAAGGCGAGAACCAGGTTTCTGGATTTAGCATTGGCACTTCGACAGGCAAGTTAAGTCCGCTGCCAACGCCAACTCAGCCAACTGGGTCGCAGCCGGTGTCGATGGCGATGCACGCGAGCGTAAACTCGACCGGCCAGTCTCTCTACAACAACCAGAGCGGACAGTTTCTCTACACGTCGAACACTACATCGAGCAACATTACGGGCTTTACCCTGAGCACGACGAGCGGGGTAATGAGCAATCCGATCACGGTGATCACGCCGGCGGCGCCGAGCGGCGTGGCGGTGCACTAGATTGAATCATTGAAAACCTGAGTTTTTCAATGATTCAATGCGCTATGGTTACGTTGGCATCCGAAGAATCAAATACCCTCCAATGAACCCGAAGACCAGGTCCGGGGACCAGGCCGCGACTGCGGGTGGGAGCTGGCTCAAGTTGCCCATCGCCTCGAACAGGCCCGAGATCGTCCAGTAGACAACGCCAATGCCGATGGCGGTTGCAACTCCTGCCACAGCGGACCGCTTGCCGGCGGAAAGCGCGAAGGGAATGGCGAGGATAGCCATCACCAGCGTGATCAGAGGGTAGGCGATCTTCTTTTGCAATTGCACGCGCAGGCGCACCACGTCAAAGCCGCTCTGCTCGAGGTCGTAAATGTAGCGGCGCAGCTCGTCGTAGTTCATTTCCGACGATTGTTTGATTTCCTTCTTGAAGTAGGCGGGCGGTTCCGCCAGTTCGGGGTAGGTGGCTGCGTCGAATTTGCGGTAGCTCTCGATGGCGGGGCCCCTCAGGCTTCGCTCCCATCCCTGCTCGTAAACCCACCGGCCCATGGGACTCGACCAGTGCGCGCGGTCGGCGGTGATGCGGTGCGTGATCTGGAAAGTGTGCGGGTCGAACTGAAACACGGAGACGCCGCCGAAAACATCGCGGTCGGGGTCGAAGAATTGATAGTAGTAGATGTCGGAGTGCTGGCCGAAGATCCACTTGCGGTCCGGCCGAAGATAGGTTTGCGCGGGCTTGCCCTTGATCTGGTTGCGGAGCGCATCCTGACGCTTGTTGGTGTAGGGAAGATAGAGCTGGTCCGAGAGGAAGAGCACGCCGGCAACCAGCATGGAAGCGATCAGGACCGGAACGACAATGCGGTAAAGACTGATGCCGGTGGCCTTGATCGCCGTAATCTCATTCGAGCGCTGCAGCAATCCGAAGGTGACCAGCACCGCCAGCAGCATGCTGAGAGGCGTGGTGGTGTATAGAAAATAGGGCGCTACATTGAGCAGGTATTCGCCCACCGTGAGCGGCGAGATCTGATTCCGCAAAATGTCGCTCAGCAACTCGAACAGGGTGAACACTAGCAGCAGCACCAAAAAAGCAGCGACGATCATCGCAAGGTAGAAAGTGAAGCCGCGCAGCACGTAATCGTCGAGAATGGTCGGGAAATGAAGATTGAATAAGCGCCGGCGCCTGGGCCCCCGGCTGAAGATGCTCTCGTGCCCGGCCGGGCTGGACTCACCGTTCAGTGCCAGCCCTGCCGTCGGCAGGCTCGGCGTCAAAGCCTTGAACCATTGCGCCTTGAAGCTTGAAGTTTTGAACCAGGACCGGAGCGCAGTCAGTTCGACCGGGCGGCGTTCCGATTGCCATAGCAGAAAAATTCCTCCAACAAGAAACACAAAGTCTGCTAGCCAAACCCCGGCGGCTGGAGAAAGACGTCCCTGGCGCGCAAACGACACTCCGATCAAGGAAATCGAATAGTAGACAAAGACCAGCAGAATGGTCAGGACGAATCCGCTGGACTTGCCGCCTTTCTTCGACGAAAGGCCAAGAGGGATGCCGACCAGGGCCAGGACGATGCAGGCGGTCGGCAGCGCAAGACGGCGATGGTATTCGATCAGGTCCCAGCGGCGGCTGACCGGGTCGGCGGTTCGCGCCATGCGGAGGAGGTCGGCAAATTTGATCTCAGCGAGTGATGTGGGTTCGTGTTCCTGACTGTTTTGCGCCGTAGGGACCTTGAGCGGGATGTCAGTGGTCTGGAAGGTGGAGATCTGGTACTGGTCCGGATTCTTGGGATCGGGGGTTTCGTGCGTGGAACCGTTGGTGAGATGCAAATCCAGAGTGTCGGGCCCCTGGCTGACTAACAGGCCTTCGCGCGCCAAGCTGATGCGCGGCGCAGCTGGGTCTGTTAAGTCGGCGAGAAACACGCCTTTCCAGGTCGCCCCGCCGGACATGGCCTTGACATCTTGCACGTAGAGGATGAGCTTTGGGAATCCCTCGTAGAAGACACGGGGCTGGACTTCGAAGGAAGCCTGAGAAGACTTGAGGTTGTCCTGGAGCTGTCCCAGAGACGCGAGCGAACGGGGCGCAAGATAGACGCTGTTGCCGAGCGCGAGCAACCACGCGACCACCACGAAGATTGAGATCACGCGCAGGAAGGTCCATACGCCCAGGCCGCTGGCGCGCATGGCCGTAACTTCGCTATCCGCGGCCAGACGGCTGAGTCCGATGAGGATGCCGACGAGCACGCCCATGGGAATGGTGTAGGTGAGCGCGACCGGGACGGTGAAGAAAAAGATTTCTGCCACGCTGGGCAAGGGGGCGCTGTTGCGCACCACGAGTTCGAGGATGCGGCCGAGGTCGCGAGTGAAAAGAACGAAAGTGAAAACCGCGGCGCCGATCAAGGCGTGGGAGACGACTTCTCCCAAAATGTAGCGGGTGAGGATGCGCATCCGCAAGGGTGGTTGACTCATGGCGAGTCTAGCACGAGAGCGGCAACGGGGGAGTGCCGGTTTGCAATCCGGGCGTTGTTCATAGAGAATGCCCATTCGCTTGGCGACCCGGAACTACGAGTTCTTGAGGCCGGAGGATAAAGGAAAGATGAATTTGCGTCGTGCGTTTGCGTTGTCAGTTTGGTGGGCGGTCCCGGTGCTGGCGTGGTCGCAGCAGCCGTCGGAAATGAAGCCCGTGACCGACCAACTGACAGCATCCATTTACAACGGGCCGTCGATGACGACACTTTGGGAACTCGCGGACGGCATTGGCGGGCGTTTGACGGCTTCTCCGGCCTATGTTCGCTCGACGGAATGGGCAGTGGCGAAGTTTCGGACCTACGGGATCGAAAATGTGCGCTTGGAACCGTTCACGATTCCAGCGGGCTGGCAGCGAGGCTCGGCGAGCGGTGCGATGCTGTCGCCTTTGTCGCGTCCGCTGAACGTGGCATCGCTCGGGTGGGGCCCGTCAACGCCAGTAGGGGGCCTGCAGGGTTCGGTGGTAATAGTTGCGGACATCGAATCAGAGGTTTTGCGATCTCGCGAAAAAGATCTGCGGGGGAAGATCGTTTTTCTGGATACGAGCAAGATCTATGCGGATGGCCGCGGAAGGGCCATGCCGAAGGTGGAAGCAGCATGGCGCACATTCCAGAAGGCGGGTGTGTTGGCCGTGATTACGCCCGGCCGCGAAAAAAATAATGTATTGAATGCGCACGGCGTTGGGTGGGGTGCGAAACTGCTTCCGCTGCCCGGAGCTGAAATCGGCATGGAAGATGCCAAGCTCATTCAGCGAGAACTGGAGCGCGGGCCGGTCACCATCCAATTGACGATCGACAACAAGACGTCAGGAGAGACAACCGTCAACAACGTGGTAGCCGAGATTCGGGGCAGCGAGTGGCCCGACGAATGGATCCTGATCGGAGCGCACCTGGACTCGTGGGATTTCGGCACGGGAGCGCAGGACAACGGTACTGGTGCGGTCAGCGTGCTCGAAGTCGCTCGCGCAATGACAGTGCTGGGGAAAGTGCCGCGGCGCAGCATTCGTTTTGCCCTTTGGGGCGGGGAAGAAGAGGGCATACTCGGATCGTATGCCTACACCCAGACGCACAAACGCGAGTTAGACGAATGCGTTGCTGTTCTGAACACCGATAATGGCGCAGGGCATCCCAAGGGATGGAAGGTGGAAGGCCGCGAAGATCTGAAAAAGGCGATGCAACCTTGGAGCGACGGCCTGTTACAAGGACTGGACGGCGGCGATCTTTCGCTCGACACAACCTACGACACTGACCACGGTCCGTTCCTGCTGCAGGGAATCCCGGCATTCGATCTGTGGGTGGATATGACGCACTATATGGAGATCCATCACAAATCAAGTGACACGCTGGACAAAGTCGATGCGTTGGACTTCAAAGCCGGCGAGGCGATTGTCGCCGTGACCGCATACGCCATCGCGCAAAGCGAAGCGCCAATCGCTCCCCATATCGATCACGAGGCGGTGGGCGAAATCCTGAAGAACGCGAAATTAGAGGAACTGGTAGAGAATGTGGGGGTGTGGAAACCCTGACGACAGCCGACACCCGGTAACCTGTATCCTAAGCAAATAAATTCTTGACAAATGCGCTTGAATATAGGGATACTATACTGCAATATAGGAACCCTGTATAGTATGCTCAAACGTATTCGGGCTAACGTCGCACGCGGCAGCACGGAATTGGTCATCCTCAGCCTGCTGGCGGAGCAGCCGCTTTACGGCTTCGAAATCTCCAGACGCATCGAGGAACGGACCGACGGCGCGCTCCGCTTTGAACTGGCTTCGCTCTACCCGATGCTTTACGACCTTGAAAGGCGCGGATTAGTCAGAGGCCAGTGGCAGCCTAGCCGCACAGGTCGCGACCGCCGCTACTATTCGCTAACACCCAAGGGCAAGACACAACTTGCACCGCTGCGACGGGAATGGCGCTCCTTTTTCCAGGCGCTCGATTGCCTGGCCGGAGTAAGCGATGCCTGATTGGAACGCGCTGGTTCGGGATCGATTGGGCGTAGTGGACCCGCCTTCCAACGAAGAGGAGGAAATCATCGCGGAGTTGGCTGGCCATGTGGAGGATCTCTACGAGGAACTGCGCGGAAAAGGAATTAGCGATTCCGATGCCATCGGCCAGGCCGTGGGAGACATCGCCGACTGGCATGGGCTGGCCAGGAGAATCCGCAAGGCGAAAGCAGGGGAGGAAACTATGAGCTCTCAATCGATGAACCATCGAACAAAGACACTTTGGCTGCCGGGGCTAATCGGCCTGACCGCTTCTATGGTTTGGCTGATGATCTTGCAGCGAGCGACCCTTAAGCCAACCATGACTGGACCCTGGCTGCACTCGGGACTCGCATTCATGCCGTATCTTGTTTGGCTTATTTCGCAGCCCTTGTTTGGCGCCGCAGGCGCTTATCTGTCGCGTCGCGCGGGAGGCGAACCTCGAACCGAACTCACCGCAAGCTTGTTTCCCGCGATCGTGATGTTCGGGGTGTGGTGGGTATTGGTAGCATGCATTGTCGTCACGAGATATTCCCACGTCTCGCACCAGTGGCCTTTGGTGTTTGCCGGCGCGCTCTTCTGGTCTATCCTTCCCGGCTTGTCGCTGCTGCTGGGCAGGTCTCTCTACCTCAGGACGCAGAACCTCGCAAGGTCATAGTTGGTGGGACACCGGGCGGCTGGACGGGCGAGGACGCCCGTCTCTCCACTATGTTTTTCTTAGAAATAGTGCTCCCAGCGGCGGGAGGGTCAGTCGCAGCGAATACGGCCGGCCGTGGGTTGTTTCCGGAAGCGCCTCGGTGCCTCCCATGTTGCCCATGCCGCTGCCGCCGTATTCTCTGGCATCGCTGTTGAGAAGTTCTTTCCAGTAGCCGCCCATTGGTACGCCGACCATGTATCCCAATCTGGGCACGGGCGTGAAGTTGCACGCGATGAGCATAGGGTTCTCGCCGTCTTTGCCTTTGCGCAACAGCGAGACGACGCTCATAGGCGCGTCATTGCAGTCCACCCATTCAAAACCTTGGGGATCGTTATCGAACCAGTGCAGCGACGATTCGCTGCGATAGACGCGGTTGAGTTGCTCGACCCAGTTCATGAGGCCCCGATGCACCGGGTACTGCAGCACATCCCAGTCGAGGCTGCGATCGTGCGACCACTCGCTAACCTGGCCGAACTCGCAGCCCATAAAAAGCAACTTTTTGCCAGGCTGAGCAAACATGTAGGCGAAAAGCAGACGCAGATTGGCGAACTTCTGCCATTCGTCGCCGGGCATTTTACCGATCAGGGAACCTTTTCCGTGCACGACCTCGTCGTGGCTCAGGGGCAGGACGAAATTTTCGTGGAACGAATAGAGCATGCGAAAAGTCAGCTTGTTGTGGTGATACTGGCGATGAATCGGGTCCTGGCTGAAGTACTGGAGCGTGTCGTGCATCCAGCCCATGTCCCACTTCAGGCCGAAGCCCAGACCGCCAAGATGAGTGGGCCGCGAAACCATGGGGTATGAGGTCGACTCTTCCGCGAAGGTTTGAATGCTTGGGTGCTCCTTGTAGGCTTCGAGGTTGAAGCGGCGCAGAAAGTCGATGGCTTCCAGGTTCTCGCGTCCGCCGTACTGGTTAGGAATCCATTCGCCTTCCTTGCGCGAGTAGTCGAGATACAGCATGGAAGCGACGGCGTCAACGCGCAGGCCGTCGATGTGATATTTGTCCAGCCAGAACATGGCGCTCGACATCAGAAAGCTGCGTACTTCGCTGCGGCCGTAATTGAAGATGAACGTCTTCCAGTCGGGATGGAAGCCCTGGCGCGAGTCCGAGTGCTCGAACAGGTGGGTGCCATCGAAGAAGGCAAGGCCGTGGCCATCGGAAGGGAAGTGCGATGGGACCCAATCGAGAATGACCGCGATGTTGTGCTGGTGCAGATAGTCCACCAAATACATGAAATCCTGCGGCGTGCCATAACGCGACGTGGGAGAGAAATAGCCCGTGGTCTGATATCCCCAGGAACCGTAGAAGGGATGCTCCATGATGGGGAGCAGTTCGACGTGCGTGAATCCGAGCTTAGTGACGTGGTCGGCGAGGCGGGGCGCGATCTCGCGATACGTAAGCGAACGGTTGTGCTCCTCGGGGACACGCATCCAGGAGCCAAGGTGAACTTCGTAGATGGACATGGGTGCGTGCAGCGAATTCACGCCTGCGCGCTTTTCCAGAAAGGCCACGTCGTTCCAGGCGTAATCGAGATCCCAGACTACGGAAGCCGTGCGCGGCGGTATCTCCGTGAAAAGTCCGACGGGATCGGTCTTTTCAATCTGGTAACCGAGTTGAGTGGAGTCGATGTGGAACTTGTACAGCGCACCCTTGCCGACACCGGGGATAAAGCCTTCCCAAATTCCCGACGAGCCGCGAGGCTGGAGTTGATGGGATTGTGGATTCCAGCCATTGAAATCACCGATTACCGACACCCGGCGAGCGTTCGGTGCCCAGACGCTGAAGACCGTGCCAGTGGTTCCATTGGATTCGACAACGTGCGCACCCATCCTCTCGTAAATGCGATAGTGGGTGCCTTGGTTGAATAAATAAAAATCGTCGGAGGTCAGCAGGGAGACGTCGTTGCGGACGGCAGATTGGTCCTGAGTTTGAGGTGTCGGAGCCATCGTTTCGGTTCGAGTCTAGTGTATTCGAATCCTAGGAAGTCGGGGGAAAACTCAACGCCCAAGCGCTAGCCACGTTTCTCTTTCTGCGCCTCGCGCTTTGCCCGCGCCCAGCCTTCTTTCACGCTTTGTCGCGCGCGCCCAAGCGCCAGCGCATCCGCCGGCACATCTTCGGTGATGCAGCTTGCAGCCGCGACGTAGGAGCCGCGTCCGATCTTCACCGGCGCGACCAGCGTCGAGTCGCTGCCGATGAACACGCCGTCTTCGATCACGGTCCTATGTTTCTTCACACCATCGTAATTGCAGGTAATGGTGCCCGCGCCGATGTTGACGCCTTCTCCGATTTCGGCATCGCCCAGATAGCTGAGGTGATTTGCCTTCGAACCCCTGCCCAGCTTGATCTTCTTAGTCTCGACGAAGTTGCCTATGTGAGCGCCTTCACCCACTTCACTTCCAGGGCGCAGATGAGAATACGGTCCAAGCACCGCTCCCGCGCCGATGTGCGAGTCCTCCATGATGGTCCCCGGCCGCACCGTGACCCGATCGCCAATGACTGAATTCCCGATCACGCTATAAGAGCGGATGCGGCAATCCGCGCCGATCTTTGTATGACCCAGCAACTGCACAAAGGGTTCGATGACAGTGTCGGCGCCAACTTCGACGTCGCTGTCAATCACGCAGGTGTGCGGATAAAAAATCGTGACGCCTGCCTCCAGCAGTTCGCGACACTTCGCCAAACGCAGCCGCGCATCTAGCATCACCATCTCCCCGCGCGTGTTGCTCCCCAGCACCTCGCTCGCATCGGAGGTCTTGATCGCGACCACCTTCTCGCGCGCCCGGTGAAGCACGGCCGCCACGTCCGTGAGGTAATACTCGCCGTGCGGATTTGCAGTCGAAAGACGGTCAATATGCTCGTACAAAGCGCGCGCATCGAACGCATAGAATCCCGAGTTGATCTCGCGGATTTTCTTCTGCTGCGGGGTCGTGGACTTTTCTTCGACAATGGCCTGCACTTCCGCCCGTCCTGCCGCTCCTTTGCGGATCACTCGCCCATATCCATAAGGATTTTCGAGATCGGCGCTAAGTAAGGTCATCGCCGCCTTCTGAGCGGTGTGGAAGTCGCTGAGCTTTTTGATGGTTTCGGCGGTAATCAGCGGAGCGTCCCCGGATAGCACGATGACTTGATCGTATCGGCCGCCATCACCAGAGAGCGCTTCGCGTGCCACCATGAGCGCGTGTCCGGTGCCACGCTGATCCGCTTGCACGACGAAATTCACGCCCGCGCCCGCAACTGCCCCGCGCACGCGCTCTGCCTCATGGCCGATGATTACGAAGATGTCCTGCGCGGGCACCACCTTCTTCGCCGTGGCAATCACATGCGCCAGGATCGGCTTGCCGCCGATTTCATGCAGAACCTTGGGATGTTTCGATTTGAGTCGTGTGCCCTTGCCCGCCGCCATAATAACGACGGCAATGGCCGTGCGCGAGCGCTGCGGAGTTGATCGGGAAGATTTCGGTTTGGTCTTTGTATCTGGCGTTTTTGCCATGGTCAGCCACTATACCGCGAACAGCTCATTACGGAATGTTCCGTAGAGACGGGGCTTGCGATTGTTACGCCCTCGATGCATCGCTAACGGGAAGTCGGCCGTCCCGGCGGGGCGAGACGCCCGTCGCTCTACAATCAACTGCGGATTGTCTGCCGATCCGGCGTTTGCGCCATCAGCGCCATCAGGTCGTGCGCGAGGCGATCGGTAGCGTGACGCGCCACCGCGCCCTCCTCCAGATATTCTCCCTGCACCGGGCACACGCCGATCGCCTCGATCCCTTCCAGGTCCAAGACGATTTGCGAAGCTCCCTCCAGAGCGTACTTGGCTTTCATCTCGGGCGACGCTGCCTTGCGATTGATCAGGGCGTAGTCGAACAACTGGACCCCAGCGTGGTCGTTGAGTGCCCGGATGTGATCCGCCGCTGTTAGACCAAGACTTTCATTAGCCTGCGTCATCAAATTGCAAATAAACACCTTGATGGCAGAAGATTCCAAGATAGCCTCGGGGATTCCTTGCACTAGTAAGTTCGGAATCAGGCTGGTGAAGAGCGAACCTGGGCCGATTGTGATCAGGTCTGCGTTGGCGATTGCCTCGAGCGTCTGCGGAAGCGGCCCAACGTCGGGCGGCACAAGGGCGAGTTCTCGAATCTTACCTTTGCTCGCCGTGATCCGCGTCTCGCCGCGAACCCGCGTGCCGTCTTCGAGTAACGCTTCCAGTTCGACGCTCGACGTGGTTGCCGGATAAATACGCCCGCGCGTTAGCAGAATTTCCGACGAAAGCCGCACCGCCTCCGCGAAGTCGCCAGTAATCGAAGTCAGCGCTGCCAGGAAAAGATTCCCGAAGCTGTGGCCTTCCAATCCCGAGCCCTTCTGAAAGCGATGCTGGAAAAGCCGCGACAGCAGAGCTTCGTCTTCGGAGAGCGCCACGATGCAATTGCGCACGTCGCCCGGCGGAAGCATGTTGAGCTCTTTGCGTAAACGGCCGCTCGATCCGCCATCGTCGCTCACCGTGACCACGCCGCACAATTCATGAATGGTCGGCTGCCCGGCAGGGGCAAGTGCCGGCGTCATGACGTAAGGCTTCAACCCCTTCAGCAGCGTGGAGAGGCCGGTGCCGCCGCCGATTGCGACCACGCGCAGTTCGGGGCCGGCCTTGCCGGTTTCGGGTGAGTTAGTGCGCAACTGGGAGAGCATACCGCCTCAATGGCAGCTAGTGCGGACAGCTAGTACGCGCTCGCTTCTTCTTCCTGCGGCTCAGATTCGGCGCCCGGATCCGGATAGAGCAGTTCGGTGAAGCGCGGATCTTCCGCCAGATTCTGGAAGTCGGTATCATTCCTCGCCTGGAAACGCAGCGCGGGTTTCAGCTGAATCGCCTCGCTGAGCGTCTTGAGCGATTCCTCGACGTGGCCGGTCAGGCAATGCAACGCCGCCAGCCCGTACAGAACAAACTCCGCCTTCGGGTTCTGCTTCAATAACTTGTCGAGGTGCTCGCGCGCCGTCACGTAGTCACCCGCGTTGATCAGCGACACCGCGAAGTCGTAATGCTCTTCCGTGGTCTTGAACTGCAGCGCGGGCTTTTCCACATGTTTGTCGCAGGTGAGGATGTGCACTTGCGCCCGGTCGACCAGAGACTTATCCGGACCGCTCAGCACTTTCTGCAGGTGCCCTTTGGCCTTCTCGAACTTGTGCTCCTGCAACGCACGAAGCCCCGACTCGTAGTTCTGTACCGCCTGTGTGTGCCTTGGATCTTCGGTCACTTGTTTCTTGGGGGTCACTTTCAGTGCCATCAAGCCGCCTCTGATTCAAAATTTGGCTCAAAACTTAGTTCAAAATTGAAATCGTAAACTTTGAAATTGCGAACGCTCTCTCACCCTCTTATTCAATGCTGGCCGCTGTGCTCAGATCGACCGCCTTCCAGTCGCCCTTGACAATGCCTGCGCGAATCTCCCGCGCCGTCTTGTGCTGCTTGTACATGGTGTAAGTGTAATAAAGCTCTTGCAGGCAGGTTCCGCACTGCGCACCGTGCGTGCCCGAGAAGCAACTGTGCAGGCTGTTGTGTCCCATGCCGCGGTCGCAGTAGCAATAACACGGCTGCTGGTAAATCACATTCGGAATCTTCGCCGCCAGTTCATAGGCATGGGTCTGATACGGAAACCGCGCATTGTTGCCCCAGAGCTGGTCCTTAGTCAGGATCGGTGGAAGCTCGGTGCCCGCAGCCGGAGGAGCCGCGTTGAAATGCGGAACCCCCTGTTCAGACTGGGATTGCAGCCAGGGCGCCGACACCATCGTGACCATCAAAAACAGCACCACCGACGCGAAAACCCGTGTTCGCATGCCCCTCGACCTCAAACACTACATTTTACCTGAAGGGGCAGAATTGGCGAGTAGCCACGTGGATTCCGGTGTATCCCAGTTTGAAATTGGCGCTTAGCTGTCAGGATCGCGCCTCATGTAGAACTTGCGATCATCCTCATGTGTGACGCAGAATCCGAGCCGCTTATAGAGCCGTACGGCAGGGTTAATTTTTACTACGCCTAGCGTCACTGGTTGGCGAGCGCGTGTGGCCTCACCAATTAAGTAATTCATCACGTGGGTGCCAATGCCGCGCCCCTGGAAAGATCTGTCCACAAACAGCTGCGCAAGAAAGAGCGCATCGCCTCGTGCTGCGCTCTGCAACCACCCGACATCGGTACCATCGAAAGTGATTATTCGAACCTGCGTCAACTCCCACTGTTCGCGGAAGCTGATGATTTGGGCGGCCATATCCAGGTTCAATTCCCGAATAATTTCCTCCATCTCGGCGAAATAGAGGCTCGCGCAATAGTCAAAATCTTGGGTGCGAGCTGGGCGAAGACTAATCTGCACTATCTACCTAACACTCCGTGCGGAGCTTTGGCGATTTCTGGTTTTCGCACGGAGACACTACCTAGCTTCCAGATAGGTCGCAAATTCATCGACCGCGAAAGAAGCAGGAAAATCACAAGGGACTCAGACTTCGTGTTCCTTAGAGTCCCGACTTGCTTTATCCCAGCTTCTCAAAGAACAAGCAAATCGTTTCAATCCCGTGGTGGAAATTCGGGATGTGAAACTTCTCGTTCGGAGCATGCAAATTGTCGTCGGGAAGCCCGAAGCCCATCATGACCGATGGAATCTTCAACACGTCCTGGAAGTCGGTCACGATCGGAATCGACCCGCCGGAGCGAATAAACACGGTCTCTTTTTTGAACGTGTCATGCAGCGCCTCAGTCGCCGCCTTGATGAAGCGGTTGTCGGTACCGACCACGCAGGCAGGCCCTTTGCTCCAGACTTTGATTTTCGTTTCGATCCCCTTAGGCGTGAGTTTTTTGACGAACGCCGTGTAGCGCTTCAGGATGTCGTCCGGATCCTGGTTCGGAACCATCCGCATGGAAACCTTGGCTGCCGCCTTCGCCGGAATCACCGTCTTCGCTCCCGGAGCGACAAACCCGCCCGGCATGCCGTGCACCTCAAGCGTCGGACGCGCCCACGTCCGGTAAAGCACCGAATATCCCGGCTCACCGGTCAGCACCTTGGATCCGACTTCGGTCTTGCGATAATGCTCTTCATTGAACGGCAGCCGCTTCCAAGCCTTCAGTTCATCTTTGCTGGGCGCTTTGACATTCTTGTAAAAGCCCGGGATCAAAACCTTGCCCTTCGAATCCTTCAGCTTGCTGATGATCTCAATCAGCGCAAAAAACGGATTCGGCGCCGCGCCGCCATAGATGCCGGAGTGCAGATCGGTCTTCGCCCCGACCGCTTCAATCTCCGTGTACACCAGGCCACGCAGGCCGACGCACAGGGTAGGAAGGTCGGGCGCGAACAATTCCGTATCGCAAACCAGCGCGAAATCCGCCTTCAACTTTGCCTTCTGCTTCCGGACGTACTCCGCAATCGATTCGCCGCCCACTTCTTCTTCGCCCTCAAAAATAATCTTGACGTTGATCGGCAGCTTGCCCCCGTGGGCCTGCATCAGGGATTCGAGCGCCTTCACTTCCATCCAGAGCTGGCCTTTGTCGTCGACCGCACCGCGCGCGTAAATGTTGCTGTTGCGCTCGGTCGGCTCAAACGGCGGCGTGTGCCACTCGTCCAAAGGATCTGGCGGCTGCACATCATAATGCGCATACATCAGCACCGTCGGCTTGCCATGCGCGTGCAGCCAGTCAGCGTAGAGCAGCGGATGTCCCTTGGTGGGGATGATTTCGACATTGTCCATGCCGATGCGGCGCAGCTCGGCGGCCACAAATTCTGCCGCCTTGTGCACGTCACTCTTATGTTCATCGAGTGTGCTGATGCTGGGGATACGGAGAAGAGTCTTCAGCTCTTCGAGAAAACGCGGCTGATTATTACGGGCAAAATCGACTGCGGGGGAAGCCATAGTCTGCTGCCTTTCTGGCGCGCTGGGCGCGCACATTTAAGAACGCATATTCAAAAAAATGATCGCTGAAAACGCTTCAGTATATACCTGAATTCGGGCAGACGCCCTGCGCTGGAGGCTAGCCCGGCGCACTCGATCGGCAAAGCAAGGTGCGCCCAAGAACCTGCAACGCAATTGACAGCAGCCCGCATCTCACAAACAATAATCCCTACAGTCCACTTCAACCGGAGACCTCCTTATGTCCGAAGGTGAGCAACCGACCGTCTATCATCCCGAGCCGCAAAGCAACGTCGGCAAATGGATAATCATCGTGCTGGCCGTTGCCTATGCCGGCGCATCGTCGTTTTTCATTTACGACCACCACGCCAAGCTCGATAAGGTCACTCAAGATCAAGCCGCCAGCCAAAAACAAATTGGCGATCTGACCAAGCGCATGCAGTCCGCCGAAGCCGACTCTGAGACTCTGGCCCACCAGTTGGGCATGACCAAGAAAGAATTGGCCACGCGCGCCGCCGAGTTGCAGCGTCAGCAACAAGCCGCAGCCGCCAGCATTGCGGCCCAGGCGGAACAAGAGAAGAAAGATGTCAGCGCTGTTTCCGGAGAAGTAGGCTCCGTGAAGACCGACGTCGGCGGCGTAAAAACCGATGTGGCCGCCACCAAGGCGTCGCTCGAGGCGACCATCGCGAAACTACAGAACACTATCGGCGATCTCGGCGTGCAGAGCGGCCTGATCGCCAACACCCGCGGCGATCTTGAAGCCCTCAAGCACAAGGGCGACCGGCAATACTACGAGTTCACTTTGCTGAGGGGGGCCAAACCGCAGGCGTTCTCAACCGTGGCCTTGCAACTCAAGAAGACCGATCCCAAACATGGCAAGTATTCGCTCGATGTCACCGCCGACGACAAAACCATCGAGAAAAAAGACAAGAACCAGAACGAACCGGTGCAGTTCTACACCGGACGCGATCACATGCTCTATGAGCTCGTAGTTTGGACGGTGGATAAGAACAAGATCACCGGCTACCTGAGCACGCCTAAGAACGCGCCGGTGCCGATCACCGCTACGCCGCAGTAGCAACTGGAACCCATCTTCATAAACCGTTTTGGGTAGGGCACGGCTTTAGCCGTGCCGTCCAGAACCAATAACGACGAGGGCTTTAGCCCCTGAGGGTAGGCGGTTGGCTCCCTAATCGCCGCCGATTCCTGAAGAAGCCCTGAGGAATTCTCATGCCTCCTGCTCAAATATCGCTGCGGATCGCCTGGGCGCCCTGGAAACAGACCGTGGTAGGCTTTGAGGGAGTGAGTCCGATCCTGCGCGTGAACAGTGTTTCCGCCAGCATCGACTATTACGTTGCCAAACTGGGTTTCAAGATCGACTGGCAGGCGCCGTTTTTCGCATCGGTCTCGCGCGGAAAGTGCCACATCTTTCTCAGTGAAGGCGATCAAGGCAATCCCGGTTCATGGGTGTGGATTGGCGTGGAAGATGCCGAAGCTTTGTTCAATGAATACCGCATGAAGGGTGCACATGTGCGACATCCTCCAACAAACTACTCATGGGCCTATGAAATGCAGGTCGAGGACTTGGACGGAAACATTCTTCGGCTTGGCTCCGAGCCGAAGTCTGAGCAGCCAGTCGGCGAATGGCTGGATATGCGCGGCGACCACTGGATCATGTCGTCAAGTGGCGAGTGGACGCGGGCGGCGAAGGCCTGATTGAAAAAGATCTGATTGAAAAGCGATTACGGATGCGTCATCTTCTCCGGCTTGACCAGCGAATCGAATTCCTCACCCGTAAGATGTCCCAGCTTCACCGCCGCCTCGCGCAGGCTCGAGTGCTCAACGTGCGCCGTGTGCGCAATCTGCGCCGCCTTGTCGTACCCGACTTTCGGAGCAAGCGCCGTCACCAGCATCAGCGAATTCTTGACGTAGAAATCCACCTTGGCGCGATCGACTTCAATGCCCTTGACCATGTACTCGACGTAGCCGTGGCAAGCGTCGGTGACCAGTGTGACCGAGTGAAGAAAGTTGTAGATGATCACCGGCTTAAACACGTTAAGCTCAAAGTTGCCCTGCGATCCGGCGAATCCCACCGCCGCCGTCGCTCCATGAACCTGCACGCAGACCATAGTCATCGCTTCGCATTGCGTGGGATTCACCTTTCCCGGCATGATGGACGATCCCGGCTCATTCTCCGGAATCACCAGCTCGCCCAGCCCGCACCGCGGACCGGAAGCCAGCCAGCGAATATCGTTCGAGATCTTCATCAGCGAAGCGGCCAAAGTTTCCATCGCACCCTGAGCAAACACAATCTCATCATGCGCCGAAAGCGCGGCAAACTTGTTGCCATGCGAGCGGAAGGGAAGTCCCGTAAGCTCGGCAATCTTCCTGGCCGCGCGCTCCGCAAACTCCGGATGCGTGTTCAGCCCCGTGCCCACCGCCGTCCCGCCAATCGCCAGATCGTAAAGCCCATCCAGCACTTGCTCCAGGCGATGAATGTCGCGTTCCAGCAAACTAGCCCAGCCGCCAAATTCCTGTCCAATCGTCAAAGGCACAGCATCCTGCAGATGCGTGCGCCCAATCTTCACCACGGAGTCAAATTCCCGAGCCTTGGCCGCAATCGCATCGCGCACCGTCTTGATCGCCGGAATCAAGAAGTTCTTGACTCGCTCCGCCGCCGCAATATGCATCGCCGCCGGAAACGTATCATTAGACGACTGCGACATGTTGACGTGATCGTTCGGATGCACCGGCTTCTTCGATCCCATTTCTCCACCCGAGATTTGGATCGCCCGATTCGAGATGACCTCATTCACATTCATATTGGTCTGCGTGCCCGAGCCCGTCTGCCAAATGCGCAAAGGGAACTGGTCATTCAGCTTGCCGGCAATCACTTCGTCAGCC
Organism: Terriglobales bacterium; assembly: GCA_049520095.1. Taxonomy (GTDB): domain Bacteria; phylum Acidobacteriota; class Terriglobia; order Terriglobales; family Acidobacteriaceae; genus Acidiflorens. Next base: position 75,957 of record JBEKQC010000001.1, on the reverse strand, counting down.
GCCTGCACGATAAGCTTGGCGATGTCAGAAGGAAGCTTGCCCAGATCCTGATTCACCAGCGCGCAAGCCTTCTTAAGGATGCCAAAAGCCCGAATCAGCTCCGGAGGCATGGTGTCGCGTCCAATGTTGAAATGCAGCAGCGAGCGCTGCGTTTGCGCTCCCCAATAAACATTGGAGGGAACTTCGATCTTCCCCATGCTGTCGGATTCGGTGCGCGTCTTCACGTGAGTTGGAGTAATTGGTTCCGTAAGAGCGGCCATCATAAGATCTCCTTGTATATGCGACCGATGATGAGAAGCAGAAAAAGCCCGTGCGGTCGCGCCGATGATGAACCGAACATTATACGGCGCGGCGCTCGCATCAGCCCAGCCAGCTGGTCCCGGCCCGTCTACCGGGCTAAAATACTTGGGACTCGCGCGAAGTTATGGATTCTGCTCCCAAGCAACAGCCATCCGCGATCCTTCCCACGGCGATTCAAGAAGGCACCTCCTGGCTGGAGCAAATCGATCCCGGCGCCCACCGCCGCATCAAGGGGCTACGGCTGGTCACTGCCTACGGCGTCGCGGCCATGCTGGGCATCGTGCTCCAACGGTCCTATCAGTTCGCAGGCAGTTCCTGCCTCAGCTACCTCGCCGCCGGTTTCGCACTCTGGGCAAGCGTTTCCGAGGGTAAGGCGACCCGTTGGCAGTCGGCTCGCGATCTTATTCTTCTGAATGCCGCCGCGGTCGCGGGCGCACTGTCGTTCGTCGGCCTCGCATCCATTTCACTGATCTCTCGCTGGGCGGGTCCGGAGTGGATTCTCATCACCGGCGCGTTTTTCGTCGGCTACATCAAACGATTCGGAATCCTCGGCGGCGGGGTCGGCTCTCAAATCTATATCGGGCAGCTCCTTGCCTACACCACCGGAATCACGCGGCACGATCTGCCAATGGTGGCGCTCGCCGGATTAGTTGCCGCCGTTGCTTCCATCGTTCCTCGTGTGCTCAGCGGACCGGCCGAGCATCCCATACTGGCGAAGCCGGAGCCTCCTGTGCCGGCAGGTCTCACCTCGCGAGAAACGCGGATGGGACTGCAATCGGCGGTCTCTGCCCTGGTCATCGTTTTACTGAGCGGTGTGATCCATCTGCAACAGTCCGCCTGGGCCATCACCGCGAGCACCTATGTGATCGCCGGATCTGCCTCCGGAACTGCAGATCGCGTTCGCCGGCGTATCTTTGGAACTTTAGTCGGCGTGCCGCTCGGCATCCTCTGTCTCCCCATCGCGCTGCATTTGCCCCCGCTGGCATGGTTGCTCGCTGCCGTGGCCATGATCATGTATGCCATGGCCTTGCCCGACCGTTATGACATCGCCTGCGGGGCCTACGCATTCACGCTGATGGTCACATTGGCCATCAGCGGAGAGACTTCTATCTCCGTCTTGGCGGCGCGGGCGTGGGAAACATTGATTGGTGGAGCACTTGGCGTGGCCGCCGCGAAGTTCATCCTGCCGCTCCGCAGTGTCGGCGACTTCCGTTCAACTGCCCCGGCTCCTGCAACTCAGCCGACCCCAGCTTCGTCAGAACCCCGTGTGCCCGACTCAGGTTCGCCTCTCGCCTGAGTGGGGAAGTGCTCGCGTGCCGCCCCCACTCGTCGCGCACTCTGCGATGGGTGGGCTCGGCAGACCTCGGCGATGGGGCATTGAACACTGAACACTCTTGCCCCATCCGTTACGCGGGCGAGCGGGAGGCGGGTGGCCCACCCTACCCTTTCAAACTCCGGAGGGTGCCCCGTCCAAGCTCAGCTTGGGCGGGTGTGTGCACCTCTCCACAAACTCCAGCGGTGGGAGGTCATCTGATCGCACCGGGAGCCTCGCGCCTTCACCGGGAACCGATATCTTTATTTAGATATTGCTCTCCGGTCCGCCGAGTGCGATGATAGAGATTCGATTGGGGCAGCTTTGAGGTGCGTTCGTCAACCAAGACGAACCTCAAAGCTGCCCCAAGGTCATTTCAGCCCTGTTTTTGGAGCTAAGTCCTTATTCCGGGATATTTTGCATATAAGTCATTTCAGCCCCAAGATTTTGGTGGGATTTGTTGTCTAACCCCATGATTCTAAAAGACGGATGTATGACTTTTTTCAGGCGGGCGGGCCAACGGCAACGGGACCATTAGAAGTTAAGTCCTTACTTGTGAATACTTTAGGAAAAAATAGGGGGGGTATCCTCGCGAGTCTCATGCTCTGCGCATGTCTCGTCTTGCCGGCCAGCGCGCAGTCCCAGGCCCCGGCTTCAAAATCTCTTCGGAAGGACAGCACCCATACGTGCAAATAAGCACGTACAAATAAACAAGTACAATAACGGGCGTAAACATATATACATACAATTACGACCGCCTCAGATCGACTTCACCGGAATCGCCATCACATCATCCACCAGTCCGACTTCTTTCTGGACGAATGGCTCGGCGTAGGTGATGCCTCCGAGCAGGCCGTAATAGCGGGCCATGGATTCTATCCGCGCCCGAATCTCTTTTTGCGCGGGGAAAATTCCGCTGCCAGCCTGCTGGTCCGTGAACTGCGACTTATACGCCATCAGCGCCGCGAATCGCGTGTCAAATTGGTCGGTGATGTCCACGACAAACGTAGGCCGCACGTCGCGGTACAGGCTGGCGTAAATAATTTTGAAAGGACGATGAGCGGAACCCTCCAGCGGCAACTTGGCAAGTCCCGATAGAAACGCCGCTTCGTAGCCGAGAATCGAGGCCGTGTAGTGGTCCGGATGGCGTCCCTCCCAGTAGGGAAGAATCAGCACCCGCGGACGCTGTTCGCGGAGTACGCGGACGACCTTCAGACGGTTCTCCCAGGTATTTTCGACGCGGCCGTCGGGAATACCGAGCGCGTGGCGCCAGGAAACTTTCAGGATGCGGGCGGCCTCAGCCGCTTCGTGGGCCCGGTCTTCCATGTTGCCGCGCGTTCCCATTTCTCCCTGAGTGAGATCGAGGATGCCGGTTCGGTATCCGCGTTCGGCCATTTTGAGCAGAGTGCCGCCGCAGGTTTGTTCTACATCGTCGCGGTGCGCGGCTAGGGCGAGAATATCGAGGGGCATAAAGGCGTCGTTGGTCGCTAGTCGTTGGTCGTTCGCGCGTTGTTGCCCATTGCGGATTCGGTACGACTCACCGGAATTCTAGAATGCCAACGACTGTTCCTATGCTGCTGGCTTCGTCGAGCGCCGATTCGCTAGCGCGAAGGCTAGGCCGAACATGAATAGCGCAAACAGGACCAAGGTCAAAATCGATGCCGTCAACGAGAACGCGCGGGGGGCCTCGGGATACATGAGCGTGCGCAGCGCCTCGACGCCATAGGTCAAAGGATTGGCGTACATGAGCCAGCGAATCCATCCGGAAGCCTTGGACAGAGGGAACAGCGCTCCGGAAAGCAGCCATAGCGGAATCAGGAATAAATTGATGATGGCGTGAAAAGCTTGCGTCGAATCCATGGGCCAGGCAATGGCGAAGCCGAGCGCGGTCAGCGCGAACGAGACCAAAAACACGGTGAGGACGATGAGTCCGAACGAAGCGAGCGTCATGTGCACGCCAACCAGCGGCGAGAAGACCAGGAAAATCAATCCCTGGGCGGCGGCGAGCGTTGTGCCGCCCAAGACTTTTCCCAAAACAATGGCGGCGCGCGGCACCGGCGCCACCAGCACCGAAAGCAGGAAGCCTTCGTTGCGGTCTTCGATCACCGACATCATGGTGAAAATCGCGGTGAAAAGCACGATCATCACCAGCGTGCCGGGATAGAAATAATCCAGATAGTTCTGCTGGCCGGCCGCCTGTCCGGAACGAAATGAGGTTCCGAAACCGGATCCGAGGACGACCCAGAACAGTAGTGGAGAAAGGATCACGCCGACTACCCGCGCGCGCTGCCGATAGAAGCGCACGACTTCGCGCCACCAGAGGGTGAAGGCGGGCAGCAACAGTCCGGCAGATGCGGGTGCGGTTGCGGGAAAGGTCGCGCTTTGAGTTGCCATTGCTACTAGTCTAACAGCGCCCAGGTCTCGCGAATTAGGTCTCAAGGAATCAGGTTCCGAGAATCGCGAAACCTGGGTCGCCCAGCGTCGGAGCGTCGTCTTATTACGTCATTACGGTGTGGTTGAGTACAAGCCGGTCATGCTCGCACTTCCCACAATGTTGCCGTTCTTGGCCGCGTGAAGCAATGCCTGATACAGAGTCTCGGCATTGTTCGGGAAATTCGCCGTCCCGGTCAGTTTAAGCGTTGTATTGAGCGCATAGACCGTGAAAACGTAATCGTGGACAAAAGGCCGCACGTTCGCCGGCGGGCACGGACCGTCATATTCAGGAAGCCCGAAGTCATTGACGATCTGACTGCCGTCCGCGCTTCCTGCAACGCCGGCATTTTCGAGAAGCCCGGTCGCGGTAGCAGGGATGTTGTACATCCCCCAGTGCGTGAACGAGGCGGTGGTGTCGTACACGGTAACGACGAAACTAGCCGTATGCGGCGGGACATTGGTCCACGATAGCTCGGGAGACTGATTTCCACCGGGGCTTCCATCGATTGAGCAGGCGTTGGAGCCGTTCACGATAATGTTATCGATCATGCTGATGGGCAGGGTCGTTTCGTTCGCGAAGGTGGTGCTGCTCAATTGGAACGAGGTCGGGCCGGCAACAAGTACGCCTCTCACTTGTCCTGCGGCTGACAGTGAAATGGACAACAGCAAGAGCATCAAACTGCTAATTGGAGTTTTCACCGAGGTTTCCTCCTTGGCCTTGAAAGCCGGAGGCATTTTACGCCGTTTGGGGCCCCCGGCATGTGATTTGAAGCCGGGACGCCTTAACCTTGATGGCCCCATCGCCGGAGCGGTAACCAGGCTGCGCTCGGCATTGACGGCCGAGGGCTCGTCCCTACACTAGCCCATCTTCCCCCCTAGTTTCCTTTGGAAGGCTTGTTAGTCGCTTTCTTCTTGCCGGTTTTTGGAGCAGGTTCGGTGTCTTCGCTCCAGAAGCGGTGGCCGGTGCGGTGGATGAACACGTCTTCAAGAGTCGGCTTGCTTACGCTTAGCGACTGAATTTCGCCGGGAAAGGCTTCCACTACGTCGGGGACGAAGCGATGTCCATTTTCAATTTCGAGGCGGACCTGGTTATCCATGACGGTGGCATCGACTTGAAACTTGCTGCGAATGCGGTCGGCTAAGGTTTGAGGGTCGCGCGCTTCCAGGAGAATTACGTCGCCGCCGATCTCGCGCGTGAGAGCCTCGGGCGTGCCCAGCGCTACCAGGTTGCCTTCATTCAGGATGGCAAGGCGGTCGCAGCGTTCGGCTTCCTCCATCAGGTGAGTAGTGACTATGACGGAGACGTGTTCCTGATCGCGGAGGATTTGGAGATATTGCCAGAGGTCGCGCCGCGCGCCGGGATCAAGGCCGGTGGTGGGCTCGTCGAGGAGCAGAACCTCGGGATGATGGAGCAGTCCCTTGGCGAGCTCGATGCGGCGTTGCATACCTCCGGAAAAAGTTTCTACGCGATCGGCGGAGCGGTCGAGCAATCCTACGCGGGTTAGGATTTCGGTGATTCGCTTTTTGAGTTCTGGGCCGCTCAGGCCGTAAAGGTGTCCCTGATGCCAGAGGTTTTCGTAGGCGGTGAGCTTGAGATCGACGCTCTGCGCCTGGAAAACGACGCCGATGTGGCGGCGCAGGGCTCCGGGCTGGCGAACGGCATCGAGGCCGGCGATTGTGGCACTGCCTGAAGTAGGGACCATGAGGGTGGAAAGAATGCGAAAGAGAGTGGTTTTTCCGCTGCCGTTCGGGCCGAGGAGGCCGAAGAGTTCCGCAGGACGAACGTCGAAGGAGACACCGTTAAGTGCGGTGCGGTTCTGATAGCGATGGACGAGGTCGCGAACGGCAATTATTGGCTGGCCTGGCGGTTTGACAGGCTGGGCGGGGGGAGCTAAGTCGATGGCGGTTGAGTTCGAAGTCACAGGCTATTCTACGCCGAATCGGTGGGTGTGCGGCTGGCGGCCCAGCCCCAGCAGGTTGAAAGAAACTGTGGCGGCCGCTCGGGTTTTACAGAAAAGCCGGGACCAAGGAATATAATGCGGCGTGCAGCTTGGCGATTATCTCTGCCGTGTCGCCCTGGAGGCGGGGCTCATCCTGGCGTGCGTCCTCCCCTTTGTGCTAATTGCCACATGGCACTCCGGCACGCGGCGTTGGAGTTTGTTGCTATTCGTGGTGTGCTTAGTCGTCCTGAATCTTGCCCTCGGAGAAATACCCCGGGTCCATGTTTTCCAGCACCTGCACTGGAGTTGGCAGGAGTGCATCCTCTCGACGGCATGGCCATTCTTGTTGATCGCCGTGGTTCGGGGAGTCTCCCTAGCCTCAGTCGGCGTGACATCGCGCTTTCGGCCAGGTTGGTTGAAGCCGTCGATCATTGCTGGGCTGCTGGCTCTGGCAGTGCCTGCGGTCTTCTTTATGCTTGGGGTTCGCAAGAAACTAGACGCCGAGGGCTGGATCTTCCTACTAATCATGCCCGGCCTCGCCGAAGAATTGGTATTCCGGGGCGTATATCAGTCCTTGTTGAACCGTGTATTCGGGAAGCCGTGGCGACTGGCTGGCGCGGAGTTCGGTTGGGGGCTCATCGTGACTGCCATCCTCTTTGCGGGGTTCAACGGCCTTGTCGACGTGGACCCGCAGCATCATGCTCGCATCGTTCTCTACGCGGCTATCGCCCCATTTCTGATGAGCTTGGTTTCAGGATGGATACGCGAACGCACAGATAGTGTCTGGCCATCTGTGTTCGGCCACAATCTAAGCAACATCGTGATACCTCTTGCAAGCCTGTTTCATTGATCGCCACTCACTAGAGCCTGAGGATAGCGTGGAATAGTCCAGGGAAATCCGAGTTCGCAGCCCGGACAGTCCGCCTCTTATGTGTATCGGCAATCTGATAGGAAACACTCACGCGGCGACGGGGTTCTGATCGTGGCCGGGGACACGTTCCTCGAACGCGACCGGGACGTGGCGCCAGACCTGGATGGCCAGCACCACGGTAGTCGCAAGAAGCAACGCCCCAACGGCGACGTGAACCACGGTTGCGATCACCATGGGCAGTTCGGGTTGGGCGGCGTCTCGTCCCCACATGACGCGGGTGATGAAGGCGAGAAAGCCGAGGCAGAGTTGTGCGACCATCAGGCCGAGCATGGCGATGGCCGGACGGCGGACGGCGTCTACTTCCGGGTAAACGGAGATGGCGCGAACGGCCGTCCAGGAGAGGACGATGGCGACAACGCCAGCGTTGATGACGTGCGGCCACCAACTCAGGCCATGGTGGCGGAACATGGCTCCGAGGAGAAGTTGCACATAAAGCACACAAATCGAGAGCAGAGTCAACGTGAAAAGAGCGGGGCGGCGCTGGTCGAGTTCGGCGCGCGGTTGCTCCTCGACCCAGCGGCGGCCGGTGAAGAGGACGATCGAGACGGCGATGCAGAAGAAGGTCTGCGCGACAGCGGCGTGTGCGCTGGAGATGAACGGCGGCAGAAGGAATAAGACCGTCAGTCCGCCGAGGACGCCCTGCGCGATCACGGTCGCGAGGGCCGCCAGACCCAGAAGACGCAGCCAGCGGCGTTTGTCGACTCGCCAGATCCAGACTGCCAGGATGATGGTGAGCAGTCCTACGAATTCGGCAACCATGCGATGGCCATGTTCGTACCGCACGCCTCCAACCATCTGCGGCATTTTGTAGAAGGAGCCGAAGGAGGTTGGCCAGTCGGGGACAGACAAGCCGGCGTCATTGCTGGTGACCAGCGCCCCGGCGACGACCAGAACGAGCGTGGCGCAGGCGGTGAAGATGGCGAAGCGATGCAGCCCGCGATGGTACGGAATTTCTATGCCTTTCAGGATAGCCCCCTAGGAAACGGCGATCAGCGACGCTCGACACGTTTCCGGGAAACTCATCAGTTTAACAGAGGAGTGACTGAGCGGGGAGGCGATTATCGGAGAAGATCCGCCCGAGACGCGGCGAGCCGCGTCTCTACGGGAGCGATTGTGCCGCCGCGGTGGCACTCTGCGTTTCCATGGCTTGTATGATGGCGTCGGCGAATTCCGAGGTGCCGGCGGTGCCACCTACGTCCCGGGTAAGTTTGCTGCGGTCGCGGTAGACCTCGTCGATGGCGTTGCGGATCTTCCAGGCGGCGTCGGACTCGCCGAGATGGCGCAGCATGAGCAGAGCGGATCGCAGCACCGCCGTGGGATTGGCGATGTTCCTTCCCGCGATGTCGGGCGCGGAGCCATGGACGGCTTCAAAGATGGCGCACTCATGGCCGAAATTCGCGCCGGGGACAAGGCCGAGGCCGCCGACCAGTCCCGCGCACAGATCGGAGATAATGTCGCCGTAGAAATTCTCCAGCAGCAGCATGTCGTATTGGTAGGGGTTCATCACCAGCTGCATGCAGGTGTTGTCGACGATGTGTTCGCCGTAGGTGATCTCGGGATACTCTTTCGAGACCGCGCGCGAACAGCGCAGAAATAATCCATCGGACAACTTCATGATGTTGGCTTTGTGGATGCAATGAATCTTCTTTCGCTTGTTCTTGCGGGCATGCTCGAAGGCAAAACGCGAGATGCGGGTGGAAGCCTTCTCGGTGATGACCTTGATGCTCTCGACCACTCCGGGGATGACCTCGTGCTCGATGCCCGAGTAGAGTCCTTCGGTGTTTTCGCGGACGACGATCAGATCCACGCCCGGATAACGAGTGGGAATATGCGGAAGGTTGCGGATCGGGCGAAAGTTGGCGAAGAGTTCGAAGCGCTTGCGGAGCTCGACGTTTATGCTGGAGAAGCCGCCGCCGATCGGCGTGGTCACGGGGCCCTTGAGTCCGACGCGCGTGCGCTCGATGGATTCGGAGAGTTCCTTGGGAATGTATTCCTGGTACTTCTCAAAAGCTTCGGCACCGGCGGCGAAGCTTTCCCATTCGAATTTGACGCCGGTGGCTTCGACCATGCGAACCGTGGCCTGGATGACTTCGGGGCCGATTCCGTCGCCGGGGATGAGAGTTACTTTATGTGTCATAAATATGAATGTCCTGCGAGCCTTGCTCCGTTGGATGACCAAGGGGGCCGTCCAAGGTGATTAGGTCTTTGCCGCAGTTTTGCCCTTCGATTCGGGCGCGTCTTTGGTCCTGAGCAGGTCTTTCAGTTCGGTCATGAATTCCTGGACGTCTTTGAAATCGAGATAGACGGAGGCGAACCTTACATAGGCGACTTTGTCGTGGCGGCGCAGGCGATTCATGATCAGCTCGCCGATTTCGCTGGTTTTGCGTTCGCGCTCGGCAGATTCGATGACGAAGGTCTCGGCTTCATTGACGATCTGCTCAAGCTTGCTTATCGGCACCGGCCGTTTCTCGCAGGCGCGCATGAGGCCATTGAGCACTTTCTGGCGGTCAAAACGTTCGCGGCGTCCGTCTTTTTTCACCACCATGTAGGGGATTTCGTCGATGCGCTCGTAGGTGGTGAAGCGCTTCTCGCACTTGAGACATTCGCGGCGACGGCGGATGGAATCGGCTTCCTTGCTTTCGCGCGAATCCACGACTTTGTCATTTTCAAACCCGCAAAAGGGGCATTTCATGCGCTTGGCTGCACTCGAGAATTAAAGACGATTGTAGCAGGCGGTGCGGTGAGCGATGGCGATGATGATGGTTCCCGGTAGTCAGATCGAAACCGGAGACCGAAATCGGGAAAGGTTAAGCACCTGAGCGAGAGCGGTTCAGTTCTCAGTTGGAAAAATGTATGCCAGGACCGAGCACACCAATGAAAAGTCCAGAGACGTTCCCCAAGTGAGCCATAAGAAACTAAGCAGCATAGGACGCGTAACAGGCGCCCGACCGCGAGCATTGGCGGCGACAATGCCGGGGAGAAATAGCAGGCCGGAATTCAAGCCGAAAGAAGCGCCGGCCCCTGAAAGAAGTATGAGACTCGGGCTAATCGGATTGAAGACTGCTGCTATGGTCATCACTGCGCCCCCGGCAAGATACGCCGGCAAAATCAGACGTTGTAGATCCGCCAAGGCGACTTCGCCGCGGTTCACCAGGTCGCTCATGGAACTTGTCGTCCAGCGGATGGCCAGGAGATACAGAGTTGCTCCCGCGAGTCCAAGAATGCACCGCCACATCCACGGCGGAGAAAGACCGGCAATCACATTTGCCCAATCGCCGCTGCGCAGTATTGCCGAGACAACCAGGTAGCCGGAGTTCAATAAATTGTAAGCGCCGAAGATCCAGAGAAAGTAGGTCAATGAGGTGAACTGCCGTATGCGACGCAGCACGAGGAGAGAGATGCCGCCGACGATGCAATTTGCGGAGGTACCGGCGGCGGAAACGAAGCGGTTGACGGTAGCGTTTTGAATTGCAACCGTGGACAGTGACAGGATCCGGTCGCCTGTGAGCCAAGAGGCAGTCCCGTGGCCGAGCGCTTCGTGGACCATGTCTGCGGCCACGCACGCTATGGCTCCTATGGAAGCGACGGTCAGCAGGCTGGGACGAGAAAGTTCGCCGGAAACAACGTAAGGCTCGTGAGGCACGCCGACGAAGGATAGCACGCTTGATTACGGTTTACGGAATGGGACTGAGGGAAGACGATCTTTCGCGGTTTACGTTGCTTCCTCAGCCACTGCGGCTTCTTCGGCCTGCGCGCTCTCGGCGGAAAGCTTGCGCAGCGACAGACGTTCATGATGGGAGAGCAACAATCCGACGGGGACGACGGCGACAAACGTTACCAGCCAGAGCATGATGCCGCAACTGACCGTGAGTTCCTTGGGGACGATGTCGAAGACGTGGTCGAGCGCGCTGATAGTCGCCAGTTGGGAGCCGCCGCCCACGCCAGGCAACTGCACCAGGGAACCGATCATGCTGGAGCCCATGAGAAGTAGACACTTGGTGGTGCTCAGGGCGGCCATGGGTGAGCCGTAGGCATGCGTCACTTCTTTATAAGCCAGGGCGATGACCCACCACATCAAGACCGACACGGCCGACAATTGGAGGAATGCGACGGGGCCGTGAATAGTGTTGAGTCCGATGGTAAACTCGCGAAGTTTTTGAGCGATGCGATGGCCCAGATTCTCGGCAAGATGGGAAAAACGGTCCTCGACCCACTGGGCAATCCGACTTCCCCGGTAGGAAATCAGCACAGCTCCCGAAAGCAATCCCAGTACGAGCGCGATCAGCGCATATCCCGTGAGATGAATCCAGTGTCTGACTTCGGGCGGAGCGGCGAGCGTGAACGCGCGCAGTTTTGAGGGCAGAAAAATGGCTGCCACCATCAGGACGGTGAAACCGCCGATGTCAAAAATTCGCTCCACGGCCCAGACCGCCACTTGCGAGGCGAAAGGCAGGTTCTGGCGGCGTGCGATCAGGTAGGGGCGAATCAGTTCGCCGGCACGACCGAGCAGAGCCAGCCCGGTGAATCCGATCATGGTCGGTGGGACTAGTCCGAGGACAGACGCTTCCTTCCTTACAGGCCGAAGAAAGATTTTCCATCGCACCGCGCGCAAGAAATAGGCGAGATAGATGTACGCAACGCCATGCAGGATGTGGCGCCAATTCAGTCCGAATTGAAAGAGCCGGGCCCAGTCGAAGTTCCGCCAGGTGCGGAACTGCAGATAAACCAGCACGGCCAGTACAACGAAAACAACCGCGTACGCTACGTTTTTTTTGTTGTTCATGCGCTGCGAAGTCGCAGAGAGGCACATTCGTGGCGAGCACGGCCCCACTTGAAGGTAAATGAGGAAGAAGGCAGGGTCAACGCTAGGACGATCAACGTAGGACGATCAACGCGTTGATTCGGCGGCGATGGCGGTGGCTGCAGGTTTTGGAGCGGGATGGGCGGGACTCGCGGCTTTCTTCGGGACTTTACTTGCGACTTTCTTCGGAACTTCGGCGGAGCCCTGTTTTTGTTTGGCTTCTTTTTCCTGGGCGATCTTCTTGGTGTTGTACTCGTGCACGATGCGGGCGACGTAGGCACGGGTTTCGCGAAATGGCGGCACTCCTCGATACTGCTCGACGCGCTCGGGGCCTGCGTTATAAGCGGCCAGCGCCTTGACGAGGTCGAAATTGTAGCGCTCCAGAAGTTCGCGCAGATAGCGGCTTCCACCGGTGACATTCGATTGTGGATCGAAAACATCGTTCACGCCAAGGTGGCTGGCGGTGCCGGGCATCAATTGCATAAGTCCGCGGGCGCCTTTCGGGGAGACGGCGTGCGAGTTGAATCCGCTTTCAGCGTGAATGACGCTGTTCACGAGGTCGGGATCGAGATGATATTCCGCGCTGGCGATGTTCACGACTTGATTCAGCGGGGGCGCGGCTTTCGCCGATCCGGATTTTGAAGACTCTGACGGGGCGGGGATGGAGGCGGGCGGTTGTGGCGGCACTGGCACTGGTAAGGAGAGATCCTTTTCGTAGCCGGTGATTTCTTCCGTGGGCACGTCGGTGAAGCTGGACTCATCCTCCGTGAGATAGAGGCGAGTCGTCGTTCCCATCACCAGGCGATGCTCATGGCGGATGCTGAAGCCGTTGCGGAGGATCGCCAACTCGGCGGCGGTCGCGGGACGAGCGAGCAGCGCCACGGCGAGGGCGCAGAAAACTACGGCGGTTTTGACCGCCATTCTCGCGGCCCGATCTATCGCTGGCCGATCTATCGTTGCCGAATCCGTCGCTGATGGACTTTTTCGAATCATCTTCTCTGCATGCTCATAGACTCACACCGATCACCGGTCCGTCAACCTGGTCAGCGTCCAGCGTCTCGAGCGCCTTTCCGTACGCCAGATGCTCGATGGCGGCGGATACGCCGCTTTCGGCGTTCGAGCGGGTCAGCTTCCAGCCGCGGGAACGCAACTCTTCCGATGCATTCCCCATGATAAAGGGATGGCCGGCAAAGGCAAGCATTTCAATGTCATTATAGTTGTCACCAACGGCCATGACCTGCTCGCGGCTAATCTGCCGGTGATTGGCCCAACGCTCGAGCGCGTGTCCCTTGGAGCAGCCAGCGTTGAGTACATCGACAATCGAAAGATCGCGGCCGGGGTACTCGGTGCGCAAAACCGTGATGGGCAAGCCGCAGCTTCCGAGGACTTGCAATACCCGCTGCATGTGCGCAACCGGGCCGCAGAACATGGCCTGCACGGGATCGGTGGTGAGCGCATTCTCGATCGGAACCACGAACCGGATGTACTGCATGTTCTTCTCCAGCCAGCGCTGGATACTGGCTTCCAGGTGGTCCAGACGCTCGATCACGATGGTGCCCGAAGCATCGCCGTGAAGATCATTGCTGTCAAAAGTAAGAACCGTCTGACCGCGAAACTCCTGCATCACGCGAACAAGTTCGCGGCAGGTCGGCTCGGGGAGCAAGTCGCGGTGGAAAGTTTCTCCAGCGATAGAGCGGGTGACGGCGCCGTTGGAACTGATCAGCCAGAGATCGAAGCCCAGTTGCTGCGCGATGGGTAGGGCAAAAGTGTGGCGGCGTCCGGTGACCAGGATGATCTCGAGGCCCTGGTCATGCGCGCGCCGGAGGGTCGCGAGATCGGTTGCGGAAATCTGAAATTCCGGGTTGAGCAGGGTTCCGTCAATGTCGATGGCAATTAGGCGGAGAGAATCGGCGGGCACAAACAATTTTAGCATTGGCATGCGTAGGCATGGGATTTCTTCTCATATTTCCTGCCTATATGCGACAATCGCTCCCCACGGAGACTACCCATGAAATTGAGATTTCTTCTGTTGTGCCTTACCTTGCTCCCAGTATCTCTGCCCGCTCAACCGCCGCCGGAAACGGGTAAGCCATTCGTCGTCGAATACTATTACAAGGCCAAGTGGGGCTACGCGGACGAGTTTCTGCGGTTGTTCAAGAAGAACCACTACCCGCTGCTGCAGAAGCAGGTGGATATGGGCCGTATGCTCAAGGTCTGGATGGACCAGCCGCGCTATCACACAACCGAAGACGGGCGCTGGGATTATCGTGTGACCATCGTCTTCAAGAACTCGGTGGCCGCGGATGAGCCGTTCGACGAAGATACCCTGAAGAAGCAACTCTGGCCCGATCAGGCCACGTATGCGAAGGAAGAACAGCGGCGGTTTGAAATCCTCGCCGGACATTGGGACTTGCCGGTCAAGAACGTGGATCTGGACGGAAAGTAGTCTCGAAGCGATGCGCGAGGGTCGAAAAAGATGTAAAAGCTTGGTGAATGGCCCGAAGAAAATCCTCTATCGTTGGCATCGAAATTTGGAGTTAGACACCGTTCGGGGTTGCCGATTAAGTTAAGTCATGGACAACTTAGTCTGGGTGGAAGATTCGCCTGTCGATGTGCTGCATGAGATTGGCGTCCGGCTGGCGAAGGCTGGCGGATTTCACGAAGTGCTGGACCGGGTAGTAGAGTTCGCCTCGGCGCTGGTGAAATGCGATTCCTGCCTGATCTACGTGCTCGAGGGCGAGGATCTGGTCTTGCGGGCTTCGAAGAACGCGCATCCCGACGTTGTGGACCGGCTCAAACTGCGCGTCGGGCAGGGTATTACGGGCTGGGTGGCGGAACATCACGAACCCGTCGCGATTTCCGAAAACGCGGCCAGCGACCCGCGATTCCAGTTCTTCCATGAATTGCCCGAGGATAGTTACGAAGCGTTTCTCTCCGTACCGCTGATGTGCCGCGGGCGAGTCGTGGGAGCCATCAATCTGCAGCATCGCCATCCGCACATTTACAAGCTTAAGGAGATCCGATGGATTTCAGCGATTGGATTTCTGGTGGGCGCGGAAATTGAATTGGCGCGGGTGGAGGAAGTCAATTCGAACCTTACCGACCAGTTACAGACACGAAAAGTTGTGGAACGCGCCAAAGGGATTTTGCAACGCGAGCTGGGATTGAGCGAAGAACAAGCCTATCTCGCGCTGCAGCGGCAGAGCCGGCAGAAGCGCAAGGCAATGAGAGAAATTGCCGAGGCGATTATTCTGAGCGACGAAGTAAAAGAGCATACGCGTGAGCCCGCAGTGGACTGACAGATTGTGGACAAAGCCCGGCTGGGGATGTCCGTACCCTGTTACCCCCCAATCATTCCGAGCCGAATCATTCCCGCCCGAATCGTTCCAAACAGAAAACCGGGAATAGATCGCGATGAGATCTGCTCCCGGCAGGTCAGCTGCGAAGGGATGTGGCCCTACGGCAACTGAATGGCGATCTACTTGGATGCGCTCTCCGGCGGGACAGCGAAGCGCAGGGTCATGTCCTACGCGGGAAGAGCCATGGAACTCACGAGCCTTTGCCCGTCTCGCGACACGAGGACGAGGCGGCTGGTTTCGTCCGGCTTGGACGTTCCCACATTATTTACCAGCAGCATCGCGCTCGTACCACTGTCAAGGCTTCGAAACGTGAGGAATTCGGCCGAACCCATGGCTTTCACGGAGAGGGTGTAGTCTCCCTGGGCGAAGAACGATCTTTTCACAGCGTACTTCGTGAGAGAGAGTGAAGCTGCCGCGTGCCTCCTCGGCGGCAGCCAAGGTCGGCTGAACGGCAACCAGACTTAAGCCCAAAGCGGCGGCATATACCAATTTGCGAATCGATCTCATACAATCTCCTATTCTTGGTCTAGAAAGCTCACGGCCAAGAGCGCAGCAGGAGACGTGGGCCTAGATTAAGTTGGAGAACAACGAGGTCAGCAAATTTGCACCGCAGCGAACAACGCTGAACGCAAACAGCAGGTTCCGAACTAGGCTCACTATGAAGGAATTCAGCGCTGGCGTCCAACGAAACAAATCGATCCGCTGAATTTGCGCAGAGCGGTGACAGCGGTAATTGCGAACACCCACCCAATGTCTGCTAGACGCCATTGAATTGGTTTTCCAGCGGATTCAGACGCTGGCCCACAGCTTGCAAGAGGATCTCCGCAGTACAATTGGTTTCTTTTTGGCCATTGCGGGGACTGGAGGATTGAGTGAAATCCGCGCTGGTGATAATCGACGTCCAGGTTGGTCTGGTGAGGCTTATGCCGCCGGAACTGCAGGATCGTGTGTTATCGAATATCGCGGTTCTGCTGAGCAAGGCGCGCTCCTCTGGAATGAATGTCTTGTTCATCCAGCACGACGGTCCCAAGGGACATCCTCTCGAAGCAAGGAGCGCGGCGTGGGCGATACATCCTTCGATTCTCCCGACGAAGGAAGAGCGCGTCATTAGAAAGAAGGCGTCCGATTCTTTCTTCGAGACGCGGCTCGCGGAAGAGCTTCGGAAGGATGAAATCAGTCATCTCATCATTGTGGGTGGCATGACCGAATACTGTGTCGATACGACGTGCCGCCGCGCGGTTACGCTTGGCTACGATGTGACGCTTGTAGCCGATGCGCACCTCACGCGCGACACTCCGGTCATAACAGCCGCGCAGATCATTGCGCATCACAACCTTCTCCTCGACGGCTTTGCTGCGGGAATTCATTCCATCAAGGTCACACCGACGGACAAGATTTCTCTCTGAGACCCGCCAGCGCCCTCGCGAATACCACCCAATGCTTCATCGACCCCATTGAATTGGTTTTCCTGCGAGTTCAGGCATGTGGGTTTGCAAAAAGCTCGCCGGATACGAGAACATACTTGGTTTGCATACATCCCACAGTTCCTACAAGGAAGCAGCCAAAATATGGCGAAGGTGAAAAAGTCTCCCGCAGAAGTAGTGAAGAAAGCAGCGAGCAGAACAGCGAGCAATGCGACGGTCGAGGTGAAGTCTTCCGATAAAGCACACAGCGGAGCCGGAAACGACGGCGCGATCGAGCCAGCCAAGGGCAAGCTGGGCGTGATGATCCCGGGCATGGGCGCGGTCGCGACGACATTTGTCGCGGGCGTGGAAGCGGTGCGCAAGGGAATTGCGCATCCCATCGGCTCCCTCACGCAGATGGGAACCATCCGTTTGGGGAAGCGGACCGATGGCCGGTCTCCCAAAATCAAGGAGTTCGTCCCGCTCGCCGGGCTTGGCGATCTCGTGTTCACGGGCTGGGACATTTTCGAAGACAACATGTACGCGGCGGCGCGCAACGCCGGCGTGCTGGACCGCGACCTGCTCGATAAGGTGAAGGCACGGCTCAGCGCCATCCAGCCGCTGAAGGCGGTATTCGATCACAACTACGTCAAGAAGATCGACGGGCCGAATGTGAAGAAAGGGAAAAACAAGCTGGACCTGGCCGAGCAACTGCGGCAGGACATCCGCGACTTCAGGAAATCGAGTGGCGCAAGCCGCCTGATCACGATCTGGTGCGCTTCGACGGAGACCTTCATTGAGCCGAGCGCCGCTCACCAGAGCGTGAAGGCGCTCGAAAAAGGGATGAAAGAGAACGACGAAAATATCGCGCCCTCGATGGTATATGCCTACGCCTCGCTCATGGAGGGCGTGCCCTTCGCCAACGGCGCACCGAATCTGACGGTTGATATCCCGGCGATGCTCGAACTCTCGCGCGAGCGCGAAGCTCCCATTTGCGGCAAAGATTACAAGACTGGGCAGACGTTGCTGAAGACGGTGCTAGCCCCGGCCTTCAAGGCGCGGCTGCTCGGGCTGAGCGGATGGTATTCGACCAACATCCTGGGCAACCGCGACGGCGAAGTGCTGGACGATCCGGGGTCGTTCAAGACCAAGGAAGAATCAAAGCTCGGAGCGCTGGAGCACATTCTGCAGCCGGCGTTGTATCCCGAGCTTTACGGCAATATTTTCCACAAAGTTCGCATCAACTATTACCCGCCGCGCGGCGACAACAAAGAGGGATGGGACAACATCGATATCTTCGGATGGCTCGGCTATCCGATGCAGATCAAGGTGGATTTCCTGTGCCGCGACTCGATTCTGGCAGCGCCGATCGTGCTCGATCTGGTGCTCTTCCTCGACCTGGCGCAGCGCACGCCGGAGCTGCGCCGCCTGGGAATTCAGGAATGGCTGAGCTTCTACTTCAAATCGCCGATGACCGCGCCGGGTTTGTATCCGGAGCACGATCTGTTTATTCAGCTGATGAAGCTTAAGAACACTTTGCGGCATTTGAAGGGCGAAGAGTTGATTACGCATCTGGGGCTGGAATACTACGACTGAGAGAACTGCTTGTGGGGGACGGCGCGTCTCGCCCGTGCTTTGCTTGCACAGAGGGCTAGGCCAAGTCCAAAGCCATCTTCAGGGCAACATTGAGTTCCGCAATCTTGGTTCTGGGGATTGAACCGATGTATTGCGTGAGGTCGGGTTTTCGTAGACTGACCAGATTGTCACACATAATCCAACTGGGATGTTTAAGCCCTTCGGCCGGTCCTACTGGGACCTGAGTCGAGAGACCCTCACCGGTGCTGAAAACGGGGGCGCAGATCACGGTGGAGAAGCGGGACTCAATGAGTACTTGGCGGCTCACTATAACGAAGATCCGATGAGACTTCGGATCGCCGTGCGGCTTGTGCACCCGATATAGGTCTCCGCGTTTCAGATTCGCTCCTTGGGACGGTTAGTCCTCAGGCGTTCAGTCTTCCGCAGCCTGATAGTCGAGCACGTCGGCCGCCTCCGAGTTCAGCCGCTTGGCTGCCTGATTGATTCGCTCCAAGTCACGCGCATTAGCCTGCGCTCGCATCTGCTCCCGCAGATACCGCCGCAACACGCGCTCAATGAATGCTGAGCGTGAACTTCGATCTCCGGCGAGGCGGTCGATGTCGGCGAGAGTCTCGCGTGAGAGTGTGATAGAAGTCTTCTCTTTCATACTACCACTATACTACTAAACACGCACCTTGAGAGCAAAGGCATTTTCGCCACATTCGCCTGGGACTTGCAGCAGTTATTCATCCATTTCGTATGCTTTCTTCAACCAGCGCCTCACCTCGTCGTCAATATCTGCCTTAGACCTAATCTCTATCCGCCGCGTGATGCGGTCTTTCTTCGCGTAGCCGCCGGTATCATTCAGGCGCTTGGGCGTCTTCATATTTCCCAGTGCAAATCCGAGATCGATTCGCGTATTCGTCGACGGCTTGATCTGCGCGAACACATGATTGCGATAGAGCGGAACCATCGTCTTGCAGGGGCAAGCCTTCACATCTTTGCCCAGGGAGAACCCGAGCT
This sequence comes from Terriglobales bacterium, assembly GCA_049520095.1. Classification (GTDB taxonomy): domain Bacteria; phylum Acidobacteriota; class Terriglobia; order Terriglobales; family Acidobacteriaceae; genus Acidiflorens. The sequence goes on along the minus strand of JBEKQC010000001.1, from coordinate 56,880 downwards.
TCAGCAACTGCTCATACAGTGGACGTAGCGCGGCGCGTCGGCCTGCGTACTGCGCCTCCAACCAGTCGGCGGCGGTTTTCAGGTATGCTTCGGGCGAATCTTCCTCCGTGCCTTTGCCTTCGAGGCGCTCGGCGATCCACGCTGCGGAATTTGTGCCCAGCTTATGCTCTCTCTTTAGCCACTCGCGACGCTCTTTCTCGGTCGGCGGACCGGTCTTCCTGGTGAGCGCGACCCATTCCTCGAGCGACCGCCCCGTCTTCTGCCGCAGTTCCTCGATCCACTTCTGAACCATGGCGACACCGGGATGAACGCTATAGGGACCTAGTGTCTTGGTTGCGGCTGACATTGCGACTCCTTTCGGTCTGCCATGATACCCAATCTAGGTGAGCGCTCGCGATAGAATCTTTCAATGGCTGCGAAAGAATCAAAACGTGTACGGTCGGGAGCTGGAGGCTCCGAAGCTGGACACGACACGCGCGACATAAAGCTGCCGAAGAACCACTGCTTCGTCTGCGGCAAGGACAATCCTGACAGCATGCGGTTGCGCTTTACTTATGATGAGGAGCGCGACTGTTTCGTGTGCCGGTTCCGCCTGGGCAAGCGCTACACCGGACCGCCCGGACACTGCCACGGCGGCATTATCGCAACCATCCTCGATGAAGCTATGGGAAAGGTGAACAAACTGCGTCACGTGGTGGCGGTGACTTCCGAGATGACCGTGAACTACCTGAAGCCGGTGCCGCTGAAGCAGCCGCTGCGCGTGGAATCGCGCGAGATTAAGGTGAAGGGCCGGAAGCACATTAATATGGCTGAGATCCTGAACGAAAAAGGGGAAGTGCTGGCACGCAGCCAAGGCTTGTTCATCGCCATCGATCCGCACCGCATGTTCGCCCGATTTGTGGAGCGGTAAATTTCGTAGCTCAGAATGGAGGGCTTATGCTTGCAGACCGAAATTGCGTCCCTTGCCGCGGCGGTATACCACCTCTGAAGGGGAACAAACTGGCAGAAATTCATCGGCAGTTGGCGGAACCCGGGCAGTGGAGTGTTGTCAACGAGCATCACATCGCGCGCATCTTCAAGTTCCCCGATTTCCGGTCTGCCTTGGCCTTCGTGAACCGGGTTGGCGCACTGGCCGAGGAGCAGGGCCATCATCCCGATATTCTACTAGGATGGGGCAAAGTCGAAATCACGACGTGGACGCACGCGATAGATGGGCTAACCGAATCGGACTTCATCCTGGCAGCGAAGATCGACCAACTCCTCTGAATCGGTCATCTGGAACCGCATGCCTTTAGGGCACCCGATTTTTGCCTCGGATCGCCAAACTCCACAGCCCCGCCGGAACCAGCATCAACATGCCGGCGACGCTGGCGACGTTCCGCGCGGCGAAGCCCCAATCCACGAAGCGCCCGGCAAGATACGCTCCCGCGGCTATCGTGAACATGGAGAGCCCAAGGTCGGCGGCGAACACGCGCCCGCGAAACTTGTCGTCGCTTTGCATCTGCAACAGCGTCGTCGAGAATACCCACACGATTGAACTTCCAAAGTGTGCCAGCGCCACACACAAACACGCCTGCCAGAGATGTCCGGATACGCCCAGCATCGTGTACCCGGCGGCCGCGCCCAGGTATCCCCAGAAGATCGCAACTTCCAAGCGATGTTTCCAGTGCCCCGCCCACGAAGCGCCCATGAGCGGGCCGAGCAGCGCGCCCAGTCCGCGGGCACCGAGCAGCAGACTCATCCCAAGAAAGGCGCCGCGTTCGGGAGCCATACCATGCCAGCGGACCGCGAATTCGTTTTGTCCCATCACCGTGAACAACACCCAGCCCGGTCCGATGATCAGGTTTCCGGCCTTCACAAAAATCGTCGACCGTAACCGAGCGTGTGCCCGCACGTAGCGGATGCCGGCGAGGATTGGCGAAAAATCCACCAATTCTCGTGCTCGGAAACGATGGTCGCCCTCGGCGTGGGGCTCGGCGAAACGCATCCGCCAAATCAACGTGGCTGAAGCGACAAATGACAGCGCATTCAGCAGGAAGACGGCATCGCGGCCCAGCAGCGCCGCGACCACGCCTCCCAGAGTCGCGCCCACCATCAGATTGACGCTCCACGTGGTCGAGGAGAGCGTGTTCGCCACCACTACGTCTTCGCGGGCGACGATATTCGGAATCACGGCATTGCGCGCCGGCTCAAAGAAAGCGACCAGCAAGGTTTCCGCCACTAGCAGCGGATAAACCAGCCACACCATCTCTTTCGAGCGAACCAGCAGCATGCAGAGCACGATCAACGTGCGTCCGATATCCGACGCGATCATGACCTGCTTGCGCCGCAACCGATCGTTTACCACGCCTGCCGTCGGCCCGATGAATGTCATCGGCAACACTTGCAATATCAGGGCCAAGGCCACCGATCCGGCGCGTCCGGTGAGCTGCAACAGCAGGTTGTAGATTGCCAGCGTGTAAAACCAATCGCCGATTTCGCTTACGATCTGGGCGCTCCACAAGCGGCGAAAATTGCGGTTGCCGCTGAGCAGGCGCGCGTACGACGCAAACGACACGCGTCTGACTTCTATTTCGGGAGCAGGTTCCATGCAGAGTGAGATCAGAAGGAGATCAGAATTTCACAGCATACCGGATCGGGCGTGACTACCGCGAATGCGTCCCGGTCGCCACCAAGTCCAGAAAGTATCGGTGAATGCGGCGGTCGTCGCTCAATTCAGGATGGAAGGTTGCGGCCAGCGTCTTGCCCTTCCGCACCAGCACTGGATCTTTACCCTCAGTCGCGATCACTTCCACGCCCTCGCCGACGCGTTCAATCTTCGGAGCGCGGATGAATACCATTTCGATGGGATCGTTGAGAAATCGGCCTTCGCGAATCGAGCTGTCGATCTGGCGTCCGTATGCATTGCGGCGCACGGTGATGTCGAGCGCGCCCAGTCCAGCCTGCTTCGGATTTTCTACTTCTGTGGCCAGCAGGATGCATCCGGCGCATGTGCCAAACGTTGGCTTGGCGCGCACGAAATCTTTCAGCTTCGCGAATCCGGCTTCGCCGAGCAGTTTGAGAAATGTCCCCGATTCGCCTCCGGGAATGATGAGGCCGTCGATGTGATTCAGCTGCTCCGGCTTTTTCACCAGGACAACTTCCGCGCCGAGTTCTTCCAGACGGCGGCGATGCGCATCGAAATCGCCTTGCAGGGCTAGAACTCCGATTTTCATGGCCAGCGACAGTTCGGGGACGAAGGGAGACACTCGTTGAGTTCCCTTGGTTGAGGAGGGTACCCTCCCATTTTACTAAAGTATTGATAATAAATACTTTAGCTGACTACACCTCCGTAAAGTCTTCATTCCAAGTACTTTAGAGGCAAAGTCTTGGATGCATGAGACTTAGGCCCACGTCCTTACTTTCCGAATGTTAGTTTGTGTTTGATTTAAGGATCGATCACGTGGCGGCTCATGTCAATTGAAATGCAGCGAACGGGTGCTTTAACATCCGTAGCCAGCGAACGAGCGTCTTAATTACAAGGAGGAATCAATGAACCAAAAGATAGTCAAAATGGTCGCATTGAGAGCTTTTGCGCTGGTTATCGTGCTCGGCGAGTGCTGGACAGCGCAGGCACAGGACCCAAAGGCACCGTATGCGAGCATGGCTCCGCTTGATCAATATCTAATGGCGGATCGAAACGCTGAGATTGCTCTGGCGCGAAGCGCGGCCCCGGAGGCCATCTCACGCGATGCCGATATCCTCGTCCTTGGAAGGCATGGCTATGAAACCGCGGTCAAAGGCAAGAATGGTTTCGTATGCCTCGTGGAGCGAGGGTGGATGGGCCCATTCAACGGCGAGGATGCCGCTAATTTTTGGAACCCTAAAGTTCGGGGCCCGGTCTGCTACAATCCGCCGGCTGCCCGCTCCATCCTGCCGCTGACGTATAAAAGAACGGAGATGATATTGGCCGGTCAATCCAAAGCTCAGATCATCGAAGGCATCAAGATATTCATGAAGCAAAAGCTGCCGGCCCTGGAGCCTGGAGCCATGAGCTACATGATGTCCAAGGACCAGTACCTTACCGACAGCGGCCAACACCACTGGATAGCTCACCTGATGTTCTACACTCCGCTTATGGACGGTGCCGTTTGGGGTGCAGATCAGCCGCACTCTCCCGTCATGCTGAATCCACAGTTCGGAGGCGCTCCGGAACCAATCGACGTATTCATGATTCCCGCGGGCAGATGGTCGGACGGAACGGCAGACCCAGTCAGGTAGGGACGGCGCGCAAGTGGGAGTGGGGCTGGGGGATTTCCTACGGTGAAATATTTCAGAGCGCGTCCCAATTTGGGAAGCTTTTGATAGGCACGGTGCATTTAGCACGAGTGTGAACCAAATTTCATGCGCTACAATTGGGGCGTTTGATAGGCAGCGTACCGACTGGCAATTTGCCGAGCCCCGTCTGACTAGCGGGGCTTTTGCTTTTTCTGGCCGAATTTGGCCGGTCCACCCGCCCGGGTTCGTCTTTTGGAGCGGCTACTTTCGTAGGATTGCGAATGCCGAAGGCAAAGCGAATATTGAAGTTAGGCAGATTGCGCCTGGAGGATGTTGCCAGTGGGTACTGGACGCTATTTGCGAAATAGTCGAGTGGCCTAGTCAGCCACTACGGTTCGACTCCGTCGTCCTCCGCACGGCACTCGACATTAGTAACAGTCGTCATCCTGGGGCACCGATGCTATAATAGACGTGTTTCGCAGATAGCGTACCTACTGGCAATTTTGCCGAGCCCCGCCTGACTAGCGGGGCTTTTGAATTTCTACTGAGGATTGCTGAAAAATTCCCGCGCCCGGGAAATCCTAAGCTGCGGATTGTGCGGCGGGCCACTTCTCAAAAGGCGTGAGAAGTGGCGCACCCCCAGTGAATTGACGCCAAAGACAACCCAAACAATCTCCCCCACAGATCGGGCGCACCCGCCCTCCGGCGTTGGACCCCCATTTCGTCCCGGTCAAAAAGTCAAGCTTGACAAAACCGAGGCCAAGAGAGGGGGGGACTGTGCCGGGGCGGACAACCTCTACCCTAAGAACAGGTCAATTGTCGGGTGCGGGTGAAGTCACAGGAGTGGGCGCTGGAAATCAAGCGTCGTCCGGTCGAGGGCTTTGCCGAAGTCGAGAGCCCACTCATTCGCAAAGTGCGCGAAGGAGTGGGGCACCCATTGACTGGGCCACCCGCCCGCAGAACCGCTCGGAGATTGACTCGCACCATCCCAAAACACGAATGGCCCCGCTGAGGCGGGACCATTGAGAAACAACCGTAGCGTAAGGCACTCTGTCAAAGTCAGCATCGATTGAACGGCACGCTAGAGTCAAGTTACTTGAGGAGATATCTCTGCTTTCTCTCCTCAAATGGAACTTCTCCTCTACCACTGGGAGAATGGACCCGGCGAGATTCGAACCCGCATCTGCGACTGTGACAGAGTGCCGTGTTCCCCCTACACCACGGGCCCTACAGGGAGTGTCTGGGGCGTCGGAGGATATGGCAAGAGTGGCAGCGACAAATTTTTTGGGACTGTGTTCCAAATTGGGATGCGTTTGATAGCAGGGTGCAATTAAGACGACTGCTAATCAAATTTCACGCGCTAGAATTGAGGTGCTTGACAGGTAGCGTCCCGCTGGCAATTTTGCCGAGCCCCGCCTGACTAGCGGGGCTTTTGATTTTCTACAGAGGATTGCTGAAAAATTCCCGCGCCTGGGAAATCCTAAGCTGCGGATTGTCGGGCGGGCCACTTCTCAAAAGGCGTGAGAAGTGGCGCACCCCCAGTGAATTGACGTCAGAGACTACCAAAACAGTCTCCCCCGCAGATCGGGCCCACCCGCCGAGAAGAAGTTTGTGGAGAAGCTGCGCTACATTCATCGGAATCCAGTGAAGCGCGGATTGGTTGCGCATCCCAAAGACTGGCGGTGGAGCAACTTTCGTCACTATGCATTGGGTGAGGCGGGCGTCGTAGAGATCGAATCGCAATGGACGGCGCGGAAGCGGGAGTGGGCTGGGGTTTTCCCCACAGTGAAGGTACGCTCGCCGCAGAAAGGCCCCGCTCAAGCGGAGCTTGAACGGGCCACCCTCGGGAGCGGGGATGGGATTTAGGGCGGGCCACCCGCCCGTCCCAACTACACTGGGGGGGCGTCGTAGAGTTCGTCTTGAGCGGCAGTGGGCGGCGCTGTTTCCACAAAAGCGCGGAGGGAACGGGCCGCGCTATCGAGGCGCTCTTTAACAAGAGGCCGAGCGTGCGTCCACAGCTCGTCCGCCTGTTCCAACGAAAGTCCCGCCCGTTGTGTGCGCCACGCCTTTTCGGCGTCCCACCATGGGGAGGGCAATAGCTGATTTACTCGCGCACTCTCAAAATAAAAATTCGCCCAAATGAGCTTCCGGTACGAAGAATTTATCTGCTTGGCGACCTCGGTCAGCACAGCCTTCCCCTGAGGCGTGTGCTTATCTAATGCGACCCAGTAGGGGAACGCTTCTAGTGGCGGTTCCGCCGACTCTATGGCAGGAATATCACACGCTGTGGACAGCAGGGCAGCCGCTAGGATGCACGCCTTGTCCCAAGGCCAAGTGGCCGCGGCCAGGTACAGTCTCGCGCGGAGGACAATCTCTCTGCTCTGTGGAGTCCTAGTCTGAGTGCCAATCCAATCGAAGAACGCAGTTGGCCGCTGGAGCGCTTCAGAAACGAGCCTAAGAAGGTGCCTGTCGGGGACGAAGTTGAGCATCGACTCATCGCCTTCTGAGTAGCAGTAAGCCAGCGCCCCTAGCGATGCTGCGTCCTTTTGTTTTGTTCCCCGCGTTACGCGAAGCAAGGCCGTTTGTTTACTGGAGAGGTCTCGATCAATGGAGAGATGGCTTGCCAACGGCCAGCACTCCTCGAACGTAATGACGATAGCTCGCGACCGAAGCCAAGTTTTATCTCCGCTCCGGTCGAGGCGCGACACTGCAAGCTTCACTATCTCCACGTATCCACGACGAGATGCTTTTTGTAAGAGAGACCGAACTCTGGCATCAGTAGATGCTTTGGGAGGTTTCAGGAACATTGAACTTCAGCCAAACCAAAATTCGAGCGTGGGAGCACTGTAGGCAGCGTATTTGTCGACGCAAATGCAGCCGCTCTGGCAATTTCGCTTCTCAATTGATATAGCAGTCCCCCCAGTTTCTGCAGCGGCTCTAAGTCGGCCCTCAGCGAAGCTAAATGCATCCTTGCCGTTCTGGAGCTTCCTTCCTGGGCAGTCGAGAATAATTCGCGCTCGGTCCCCGGGGAAATCCAAAGCTCCCGAGGGCGTCTGGATCATCAGCATCTTGCCGAAATCCCCAAAATGAATGTTGTTGGCTAGGTCTTCGAGATTTTCAAACCACCTCTGCCCATCGGGCTTGCCACGCCAGTAGATGGGATTTTCACGAGCTACGCGAATGTCGCTCCCCTCGGGTAGCCTTAAAAGAACATCGGGCTCAAGGACAAATAGAACGGGGCCATATTGGTTTGGGCCCTTCTTCCGACCCGCTCGCTCGTGGATGTCGACGTGATCAAGGAAAACACAGTGCCAGATGCCGTATTCCTTATCGATTTGATCGGAGGACTGAGCCGTTTGGGTCAGACCCGCATCTTCGACGAATCCGCGTGACAACAATCCTCCACATTCCAGGAAGGTACAGCTGGTAGTCACAGAGTTAGCGTGATGAAGAGCGGTTACTCCGATCTGCTTAAGTACAGTATAGATTTCACTTCCCTGCATGACAGCCTTCTTGAACGTTACGACCGGGGCACGGTTTTTTGATATCCGGAACAGCTTCCGCGGACTTTTGACGGCATTGTCTCACCACCCCCGCGTTTGCAGCATCTGCGCTTCATCCAGCGTGGACACAGCCAGCCCCTTCATGGCTCCTGCCAGATTCTCGCTGACTTCAAGTAATACTTTAGGGTCTTTGTAGTGCGTCGCCGCCTGCACAATCGCCTTGGCGCGCTTCTCGGCTTCCGCAGCGTCGGCGAATTCGGTCGAGTTCTTCATGAAGATGCCGGAGCCGACGAATACCGCCTCGGCTCCCAGTTGCATTACGAGCGATGCATCCGCCGGAGTCGCGATTCCTCCGGCGGAGAAATTGGGGACGGGGAGCTTGCCATCTCTGGCTACCATCTTTACCAGTTCGTAGGGCGCGCCGTGCTCTTTGGCTTTGGCGTAGAGCTCTTCTTCGCCTAGCACGGTTAGAATTTTCATCTCCAGCACGATCTGGCGAATGTGGCGGACGGCGTGGACTACGTCTCCGGTGCCGGCTTCGCCCTTGGTGCGGATCATGGCGGCGCCTTCGGCTATGCGGCGCAGAGCTTCGCCCAGGTTGCGGGCTCCGCAGACGAAGGGGACGGTGAAGGCATGCTTGTCGACGTGGTGGGCTTCGTCGGCGGGGGTTAGGACTTCGGATTCGTCGATGTAGTCTACGCCTAGTTCTTGCAGGATTTGCGCTTCGGCGAAATGGCCTATGCGGCACTTTGCCATTACGGGGATATCGACTACGGCCATGATCTCGCGGATCTTTTTGGGCGAGGCCATGCGGGCTACTCCGCCTTCGGCTCTTATCTGGGCCGGGACTCGCTCTAGCGCCATTACGGCTACGGCTCCGGCGCGCTCGGCGATTTCGGCTTGCTTGGCGTCGGTTACGTCCATGATGACGCCGCCCTTTAGCATTTCGGCTAGGCCGGTCTTGAGGCGAAGGCTGGTGGGGTGTCCGTTGTTTTGCGACATATTTGACTCTTTTCCGGAGCTTGACGTTTTCGGCGCGCGGGAAAGCGCGGGAACATTGTCCTAAGCCACTATTTTACATCGCAGAAGGGGATTTCGTTTAGGAGAGCGAAGGGGCTCGGTGGCATCGCTAAACGATGCCCATGATCGAAGCCTTCGCTTTTTCGGCAGCCAAGTTGACGATTAGAACGGAATGTCTTCATCCGTAATCGGAGAGCTGCCGGCCGGGGCGTGCTCGGGTTCGGGCGCACTCTGGTCGAAGTTGTTGCCGCCCGCGGAGGCCCCAGCCGAGGCGCCGCGCGAGCTGCCAGCGTACTCGCCAGCGCCGCCGCCTTCGCCGCGACCGCCTAGCAACACCAGATCGCTGGCCACAATTTCGGTCATGTATTTCTTTTGGCCGGTCTGCTTGTCGTCCCAGGAGCGGGTCTGCAGACGGCCTTCGATGTAGACCTTGCCGCCTTTTTTCAGGTACTCACCGGCAATCTCCGCCAGGCGCTGCCAGAGCACGACGTTGTGCCACTCGGTGCGGTCCTGCCACTGGCCGTCTTTGCCCTTGAAGCGCTCGTTGGTGGCCACGGTGATCTTCGCGACCGGCGTGCCCTGCGGCGTGAACTTTACTTCGGGATCCTTGCCAAGGTTTCCAATCAGGATGACTTTGTTTACGCTTTTCATCGGTGCGGGCTCCTTCCGGGACGCTGAGCTTCGAGACACTGACCTTCAAGACGCTAACCTTGACGCTCACTATAGCAGAATCGGAGGGTCCGGAGGCAGTGTCACTCGTACAAAGAAAATGTGATGAATCGGCAGGCGAAGGACTTCTCTATCCGAAAAATTGAAACAGCATCAGGTAGACAATCACGCCCGTGACCGACACGTAGAGCCAAAGTGGAAACGTCCAGCGGGCGATGGCCCGATGCCGGTCAAACTGTCCACGCAACCCACGGGTCAGCGTAATCAGCACCATGGGCACAATGACGATGGCCAGGATCGTATGCGAGATCAGGATGGTGAAGTAGAGAATGCGCGCCCATCCGGTGCCGCGAAAATACACAATGCCTCCGTGATGCGGCCAGTGATAGTACAGGTACGACACCAGGAAGAGGGCAGAGGTTACGAACGCGGTTATCATCACGGCGCGATGCGCAGCGATCTTGCCGCGCGCGATCAGCACACGTCCGGTGACCAGCAGTAGCGCGCTGCATCCGTTGAGGGTCGCGTTGATCTTGGGGAAGATGGAGTAGTCGGTCATATTCTTGTTCTTGCGATCGGTCTTTGCAATGGGTTGCATTGTTTGTACGGGGAAGGGCAAGGGTTTGGCAACTGCAAAAGGTCGGATAGAATATAAAAACGATGTCTGACGTGGGGAACCCTCAGCCGCCGGCCCCGGTGGCTACAAAAGACTCCGGCGCGCATGCGCTGCCGGTGATGGCGGTGTGGGCGCGCGATCTGCTGGTCTCGCTCGCCATCTCGGCTTTCATCATTATCTTTCTGTACCAGCCGGTGAAGGTCGAGGGTACCAGCATGATGCCCGGACTCGAAGACCAGGAGCGCATCTTCGTTAATAAATTTGTTTATCGCTGGGAGCCCATCCAGCGCGGCGACATTGTTGTGTTCCGTTATCCGCGCGACACTTCGAAGAGCTACATCAAGCGCGTCATTGGAGTTGCCGGCGACCGGGTGCGCATCGAAAACGGACAAGTCTACGTGAACAGCGTGGCGCTCGACGAAGACTACGTTCCCAGCGATTATGCGGATGCCCGCTCTTACGGCGAGGTCGTGGTTCCGTCGAATAGCTTCTTTGTCCTCGGCGACCATCGCACCATGTCGAACGACAGCCGCGACTTCGGGACGGTGAACGAACGCTACATCTACGGCAAAGCCGTCTTCGGATATTGGCCGATGGAGAAGATGGGAAGGCTGCGATGATTCAGATTGCAAACTTCGGAGCCTCAACGATGCCGAAATGCCGTCTCGCCGCGCATGCTGTTATCCTTGTCGCGCTTCTTTCTGTCTTCCTCAGCGCACGGTCTGGAGTCTGCGAGACGGTTCCCGTATTTGAGAAATCGAGCGCAAATGTGCGGGTGACGTTCCTTTACGGTGGCGTTCCAAGCGTTGGCACCAAAGTTGTCGTCAAGCGGCTTCTTCCACACGAGATGACCGTTGTTGAGAGCTTCAACCGAACGACTGATGGCCGGGGTTTTGTGCGGCTGAAGAATTTGAAGATAGGAGGCCCGTACAGAATCTATGTGTCAGATGAGCGGGCTAGGGACCTGGTTTGGTTGTACCTGCAAATTGCTGAGGTTGGACATCCGGGAATCTCTGAATTCACATTGGAAGTGCCTGAGCAGCCGCACGTCCAGCCGCTCAGTTCTCTCAGAGGAACGGTTGTCGATGAGACGGGTGCGCGAATCTCAAACGCTGGTCTGGAAGTGACTCGCGTTGGCATAGAGCCGCCCCAATTTATAGGGCGAACTAGGACGGACGCACGCGGTGAATATTCGTTTCAGGTCCCCGACGGCCAATATGAGGTGACCTTCACGGCGCCCGGGTTTGCTCTGACTAGGCTAACGTTAGTCGTTACCTCCGACAATCCAGTCGATAGCTGGCGCGGGCTTCGTCTCACGATGAATGTCGGACGCGAAGGAGGATATAAGCCTTACAACTATTCGGTCGCTGAAGATAAATAGGCAATACACAGAGATCGGCCGGATCTCCCAATGTTCCGCTGCCACCCGTGACCTGCTTCTGCTACACTCTATAAAATCCACTCCCAGGAGTCACAATGCAAGCGATCCTTGCACTCGAAGACGGCAGAGTCTTCCGAGGCAAAGGCTTTGGTGCTAAAGGCGAGTGCTCCGGCGAAGTCGTTTTTAATACATCCATTACCGGCTACCAGGAAATTTTCACCGACCCTTCGTACGCGGGGCAGATCGTCGTCCTGACCAACCCTGAAATTGGAAATTACGGCACGAATCCCGAAGACAACGAAGCCGTGCGTCCGTATATCGAGGGGCTGATCGTGCGCGAGTTCTCGAAAGTCAGCTCCAACTGGCGCTCGCAGCAGGTGACGGACGAGTTCATGGAGCAGTTCAGAATCCCTGTGCTCGCCGACATTGACACGCGCGCGCTGGTGCGCCACCTGCGCACCAACGGCGTGATGCGGGGCGTGATCTCGACCCTCGAAGACGATACCGACAAACTCGTCGCCAAGGCGCGGGCCATCCCCAAGATGGATGGCCAGGATCTCGCCAAAGTCGTTTCCACCAACCACACCTATGTGTGGGAGACGGGCGAGCGTTCGCATTTGCCCGACGAAGTGGTCGGAGTAAAAGACGATCCCGCGCGCTTCCACGTGGTCGCCTACGACTTCGGCATCAAGCAGAACATCCTGCGCAAGCTGCGCGGAGAAGGCTGCAAGGTAACGGTAGTGCCGGCGCAGACTGCGGCGGAGGATGTGCTGGCGCTGAAGCCCGACGGCGTGTTCCTGTCGAATGGGCCGGGCGATCCGGAGCCCTGCACTTATGCGGTCGATAACATTCGGCGGCTGATGGGACGGCAGCCGATTTTCGGGATTTGTCTGGGACATCAAATCGCGGGGATCGCCCTCGGAGGCAAGACCTTCAAGTTGAAATTCGGCCACCACGGCGGAAATCATCCAGTAAAGCAACTGGCCAGCGGCAAGATTGAGATCACCGCGCATAATCATAATTTCGCTGTGGATCCCGATTCGCTGCCGCAAAGTGAAGTTGAACTGACGCACATGGATCTGAACGACAATACGCTCGAGGGCATGCGCCACCGGAATTTGCCGCTGTTCACGGTGCAGTACCATCCGGAAGCGGCGCCGGGGCCGCACGATTCGCACTACTTGTTTAAGGATTTTGTGCGGATGATGGAGGAGTGCAAGAAATAGTGGCCAGTGAGCCAATTTCGCGATTTGCCAGATGCTCGGCAGTAGTGCTTCTACTCCTTCAGGTAGCGAACGGTCTCCCGGTATGCGGATTTAAAGACCCCTTTCCGCTCCTTCATCCGCGCGTTCAGCTACGCTTCACTCTACAGGGCAAGCCATTGGTAGGGGCGAATGTCGAACTCTATTTTGGAAAGCCAAGCCCAATGAACGACCTACCCTACGAGACAGGAGTCACTGGTTCGGGCGGCATCACCGTCACGTCAGAGTTGTCGGTGGCAATTTTTTATATTCGGGTTCTGTCTCGCGATCATCAAATCGCCGACTTCACGCTGGATGCTCCGCTTGAAAGGGAACTGCACGCCATCGAGGGGAATGTCGAGCTCTTAGCGACGCCGCTGGAGCCGGTTGAGGACAGCGAGTCATGCTGCGCGTCATGTTCCGCTGTTGGCGACAAGACCCTTCAAGGTGAACTGCGGGCCCTACGCGGTGTGGTGGTGGATCCGGTGGGAGCTATTATTTCCAAGGCAATAATTGATGTTTACCAAAATGAAGAAAGCAAGCGAGTCATCGTTCATCTGACAACCGACGACGCCGGACGCTTTGACTCGGAACTCGCGCCCGGAAAATACCTTGTGATCTTCAAAGCGTGTGGATTCGACGTTCAGAAGGTGGTTGTTACGGTTGGTACTGACGGCTGGCGCGGAATGCAAGTGGGGCTGGGGTTGGCCGGCAGTTGCGGAAGACGGCGGCCCGGGAACGAAGCGAGCATTACACCGCTGAACCAGGATTCACCAGAGAATAGATAACTGGCCACTGGCCACGGACGACTGATTTCTAATGCCTAAACGAACTGATATCTCGAAGATCCTGATCCTCGGCTCCGGGCCCATCGTCATCGGGCAATCCGCCGAGTTCGACTACTCCGGCACGCAGGCCTGCAAGGCGCTCCAGTCGGAGGGGTTTGAAGTTGTGCTGGCCAACTCGAATCCCGCCACTATCATGACCGATCCCGAGTCGGCGGACCGCACGTACATCGAGCCGCTTACGCGCGAATATCTCGAGGAGATCATTCGCGTCGAGCGCGAGATGTCGCCGGGGGCGGGCTTCGCCATTCTGCCCACGGTTGGCGGACAGACCGCGCTCAATCTTGCCATCGAGCTTTCCGACGGCGGCGTGCTCGAAAAGTATGACGTGCATCTGATTGGAGCCCAGATCAGCGCTATCAAGAAGGCCGAAGACCGCCTGTTTTTCAAAGACGCCATGCAGCGCATCGGGCTCGACGTTCCGAAATCGGCGCTGGTCAACAACCTGAAAGACGGCATCGAGTTTGCCGGGAAGATCGGCTTCCCGGTCATCATTCGCCCCTCGTTCACGCTCGGCGGCACCGGCGGCGGCATCGCCTACAACCGCGAAGAACTGATGGAAGTGCTCGCCCGCGGCCTCGACCTTTCGCCGGTACATGAGTGCCTGATCGAAGAATCCGTGCTCGGATGGAAAGAGTACGAGCTTGAGGTGATGCGCGACACGAAAGACAACGTCATCATCATCTGCTCGATCGAAAACTTCGACCCCATGGGCGTGCATACCGGCGACTCGATTACCGTTGCGCCCGCGCAGACACTCACTGACCGCGAGTACCAGGCGATGCGCGATGCGGCGATTGCCGTGATCCGCGAGATTGGGGTTGAGACCGGCGGATCGAACATCCAGTTCGGCGTCAATCCTTCGACCGGCCGCATGGTGGTGATCGAGATGAACCCGCGCGTTTCGCGTTCGTCCGCGCTGGCCTCGAAGGCGACCGGTTTTCCGATTGCAAAAATCGCCGCGAAACTTGCCGTCGGCTATACACTCGACGAGATTCCGAACGATATTACACGGAAGACTCCAGCCTGCTTCGAGCCCACGCTCGACTACGTGGTCGTCAAGATTCCGAAGTGGCAGTTTGAAAAATTTCCTGGGGCCGACGAATCACTTGGACCGCAGATGAAATCGGTCGGTGAAGTGATGGCTATCGGCCGCACCTTCAAAGAAGCGTTGCAGAAGGGAATCCGCGCGCTCGACACCGGCAAGCGGGTAGGTTCGGAGAAAATCGAACCCAAAATACTGACCCAGCGCCTGGTAACGCCACATCCCGAGCGCCTTTCATACGTGCGCTACGCCATTCGCCAGGGACACACGATCAAACAGATCGCGAAGATGACGTCGATCGATCCGTGGTTTCTCTACCAGCTCAAAGAAATTAACGACATGCAACTTGAACTGGAAAAGCACCCCATGGAATCGATCCCCACCGAAGTGCTGCGCGAAGCCAAGCGCATGGGATTCTCCGATGGGCGTCTCGCGGGAACCTGGCGTCTGGACGGCAAAGGCGGCCAGGAAAAGGTTCGCCACTTCCGCAAGAAACGCGGGCTGAAGCCGGTCTACAAGCGGGTCGATACCTGCGCAGCTGAGTTCGAAAGCTACACGCCCTATCTCTACTCCACCTACGAAGACGAAGATGAGGCCGCGCCGACAGCGAAGAAGAAGGTCGTCATTCTCGGTTCCGGCCCAAACCGCATTGGGCAGGGAATTGAATTCGATTACTGCTGCTGCCACGCCAGCTACGCGCTGCGCGAAGATGGCTACGAAACTATCATGATCAACTGCAATCCGGAGACGGTCTCGACGGATTATGACACCAGCGACCGTTTGTACTTCGAACCGCTCACGCTCGAAGACGTGTTCGCCGTTTGCGAGCACGAGGCTTCCAGCGGCGCGCCGGTCGGCGTGATTGTGCAGTTCGGCGGGCAGACGCCGCTGAATCTTTCTCTGCCGCTCAAGGCTGCAGGCGTCAACATCATCGGCACCACGCCGGAATCGATCGATCTGGCCGAAGACCGCAAGCGCTTCGGCAAACTACTTGAAGAACTTGACATCCCGCAAGCTCCCGGAGCTATGGTCGCCTCGGTCGAAGAGGCGGTCGAAGCCGCGAAGAAGATCGGATTCCCGGTGCTGGTGCGTCCTTCGTATGTGCTCGGAGGACGAGCCATGGTCATCGCCTACGATGAAGACACCATCACGCAGTACATGAAGCAGGCAGTCGAATATTCGCAGGACCGTCCCGTCCTCATCGATAAATTTCTGGAAGACGCGATTGAAGTCGACGTGGACGCGCTTTCCGACGGCGAGGACGTCGTGATCGGCGGCATCATGCAGCACATCGAGGAAGCCGGCATCCACTCCGGCGATTCTTCCTGCGTGCTGCCCGCGGTCGACATCCCAGAGCCGCTGCTCACGCGCATGCGCGACTACACTTTCAAGCTGGCGCGCGCGCTTAAAGTGATCGGCCTGATGAACGTACAGTTCGCGATCCCGCGTGGCCACGGCCCAAAGGGCAACGGCCATCATGAGGCTAAGGTCTATGTTCTCGAAGTGAACCCGCGCGCGTCGCGAACCGTGCCTTTCGTTTCAAAAGCTACCGGCGTCCCCTTGGCCAAGATTGCTGCCCGGCTGATGACGGGCCGCAAGCTGCGCGAGTTTCTTCCGGAATACGTGGAACGCGGTACGGACCTCGATACGGGCCGCTGCTTCTATGTGAAATCGCCAGTCTTTCCCTGGTCGAAATTCCCCGGCGTGGACACGGTCCTCGGCCCCGAAATGCGCTCCACCGGAGAAGTGATGGGCGTCGCTGACAATTTCGGCGAAGCCTTCGCCAAAGCCCAAATTGCAGCCGGGCAAAAGCTGCCGACGCAAGGCACGGTTTTTGTCAGCGTCACCGACCATGACAAGCCGCAAGTGGTGGAGGTCGCACGTCGCTTCGTCGACATGGGATTTAAACTGGTGGCCACGCACGGGACGGCGGACATTCTGGAAGAAGCGGGCTTGGCGGTTGACCGCGTCTACAAGGTGAAAGAAGGCCGCCCCAACGCGGTGGACCTGATCAAAGCCGATCGCATTCAGTTGATCGTCAACACGCCGCACGGTCCCGACCCTTATTTCGACGAGAAAGCGATCCGCCGCGCCGCCGTCACGGGCCACATCACGACCATTACCACGCTCTCCGCCGCCCGGGCCGCGGCGGAAGGTATTTCCGCACTGCAGCGCGGAGAGGTGCGTGTGCAAGCTCTGCAGGTGCTGCACGCGGAACGATTTACGGCAAAGTAACATCGCATGAGCAGAGGCCCTTTTGTCATCGCATTAGTCCTCGGCCTTCCCATCTTCATAGCCGCGGCTGTTTTTGGTCCAGCCGCGTTCGACCTGGTTTTCCATCGCCGGCCGCCGGAGCGTTTCCTGATTCCCGCCGGATACAGCGGGTGGGTGCGCGTCGATTTTCGGCAAAAAGGCGCGCCGCCGTTGCCAACGGAAGATGGCCGCCTTTTGCTCAAACTGGATGAACACGGAACGCTGCAAACTTCCTCCGATCCCCTGTTGGGCCACGGCAAAGATGACTTTTTCTACTACTCTGGCGACCGCCGCACGCCGCTTTCGAACGCTGGCGTTTGCAAAGGTGGCATGGTCTGGCAAATTGAGACCATGGTTGACGAACGGACATCAACTCCCTTTGCCCGCTTCTTCGTTGGTACCGAAGACCAATATCGGCACCTCGTCGACCCCACCGGCACAGAGTGGCCCGCCTGCGAATGATCGCGGAGCGATGAGCGCCCGCCCGTCGGTTGCTGCAGCTGCCTGTGGCCCTAGCAACTCACGGTTCGCTGCAGGGATGCTACGATTGCCCCACGCCCTCAGCCGGAGAGAAGGAATGGCCGCCATCGTTGTGTTTCATGCACTGATGTTGCTTCTCGGTCTGGGGATTGTGAGCCGAATTGTCCCGACGCAACTCATCAGTAATATGCTTGGCTACTTGCATAAAACGATCGGGATCACCATGCCTTCCGTGAAACAAGTGCGCATGGTCGCGCTGATCTGGATAGGATCTGTAATCATCATCGTGGACGGATGTCTTTTCCTGCTGGTGCTCATAACCAAGTTGGCAAACACAGGATGACAAAGTTGAGGGAGAGGCCCGATAATCGGAGTGCAGCAATAATCGCGCGACTAGCGACCAACGACTAGCGAATATCTGCAATCTACAGGAGTCCATATGCTTTTATCCGGAATCTTCCCACCCATCACAACGCCGTTCTATCCTGACGGCGAGGTCTATTACAAAAAGATCGAGGCTAATGTTGAGCGCTACTCGCGCACGCCGGTTGCGGGTATCGTGGTCCAGGGCTCGACTGGCGAAGCGATTTTGCTTTCCGACCAGGAACGCCGCGACGTGTTGAAAGCCGCGCTCGCCACCGCTGCGCCCAATAAAGTGATGATCGCAGGCACCGGCATCGAGTCTGCGCATGAAACCCTGCGGCTCACCGAATACGCCGCCGAGCTCGGCTACGATGCTGCCATGGTGCGCACTCCACACTATTACAAAAAGCAGATGTTGCCGGCGAACTTGCTCGCGTTCTATCGCACGGTCGCCGACCGGTCAGCGCTGCCGATCATCATCTACAACTTTCCGCAGGCTACTGGATACGACATCCCCGCCGAAGTTGTGATCGAACTCGCCGGCCATCCCAATATCGCGGCCATCAAGGAATCGAGCGGCAATCTCGACAAAGTGAAAACCATGGTCGAGCGCACGCGCAACATAAAGAGACAAACCACGGTGACCGAAACCTTCGAGGCCGTAACTCCGCGCATGTTGAAGGCCGCGGCTGCCGAGAGTGCGAAAGAGAGCAGGGAGCTGGTCAGCGTTTCCAGCTTGACAAGTACTGCGGCGGAAGCACCGCTGCGCCCGGCGACACCATCTTCGAGCGCGGTAACCGTCGTCGGAAAACTCAAGACGCGGCAGAAAGACGTTGGCTTCCAGGTCATGGTCGGCGCGGCGCACCAGCTGGAACCATCGCTCGGACTGGGAGCGGTTGGCGCTATTCTCGCCTTCGCCTGCCCAGCGCCCATGGCGTGCTATGAAATCTACGCCGCCCTCAAAGATGGAGACAATGCACTTGCCCGCGAAAAACAAGAGCGTGTGAGAGTAGCTGTCCAGCGCGTGGTCGGTGACCTTGGCGTTCCTGGAGTGAAGTACGCGATGGACCTCAACGGCTACTATGGAGGGCCGTCTCGCCTGCCGTTTTTGCCGCTTTCGGGCGAGCAGAAAGCGGAGATCGAGAAGTTAATGGCGGGGATCAAGAGCTGAGGGATTATCTGTGGGGCGAAGAAGCTAACGCAAAAGGAAGAAGGAGCAACGTATGGCGACAATAACGACGACGCAGCCGGCCACCGGCGAAACCATCAAGCAACTCATCAACTATCGCACCGACGCCGGCGTGGCCGTGATTGAGATGAACGATCCTCCGGCGAACACCTACACCTACGAGATGAACCGCCAGCTGGACGAGGCCATTCTGAAAGCGCGCATGGATAACGCTGTGCACGTGATCGTGCTCACGGGCGTAGGCGACAAATTTTTCTCCGCTGGAGCAAACATCAAGATGCTGGCGTCAGTCGATCCGACGTTCAAGTATTACTTTTGCCTGCACGCGAATGAAACGCTGCTGCGGCTGGAGCACACGCCGAAGCTGGTCATCGCCGCCATCAATGGCCATTGCGTCGGCGGTGGACTGGAAATCGCCATGGCTGCCGACCTTCGTATCGCCCGCAAAGATGCGGGCAAGATCGGTCTGCCCGAAGTCAATCTTGGCGTGCTCCCCGGCACCGGCGGAACGCAGCGACTGTCGCGCCTGGTGGGGAAGAGCAAAGCCATCGAACTGATGATCACCGGCAACACGTTTTCGTTTGAAGAGGCGCAGGAGTTTGGCATCGTGAACGACATTTTCGAGCGCGACGGCTTCATGGAGAACATCATGGAGTATGCGCGCCAGTTCACGCCGCCCAACAAGGCCGCCAAGGCTGTCGGACGCATCAAACGGGCCGTGCAGACGGGATGGGAGATTCCCATGGAATCGGCGTTGGCGGTCGAGCGCGAGAACCAGCAGATTCTGTTTCAGAGCGACGACGCTAAGGAAGGACTGGCCGCTTATGTGGAGAAACGTCCAGCTGTGTTTACCGCGAAATAAGATCAAAAGCTTGAACCACAGGGGGCACAGAGGTCGGAGAGAACACCGCTGTGGCTTTTTCCTGTGTTGCTCTGTGACCCCTGTGGTGAAGAATTGAGGTTTTATGCCGGGCAAAGTAGCAAAAATCGGAAGCTTCAGCGATTGGGTCGGTCTATTCAACGAGTGGCGCAAGGAAGTCGGAGTCAACAAAGACGACGTCGAGGCCTTCCACTTCGATACGCTCTACGGCGCAATCGAGACTGAGGAAATCCAGTTCGGTTCTTACAAAGGCCGCAACAAGTGGGAGAACCTGCGCCAGGTGCCCACGCAGCAGATGCGAGACGCGCTCATGAACATGATCGTCTACCAGGGTGACACTGAATTTGCCAGCGTCGAGCAGCAGCGCAACCTGTTTGAAACCTCGCCCACGGAATATGATCGCCGGGCGATTACCCGAGTCATGATCGAGGAGATGCGCCACGGCTGGCAGATGTGCGCGCTGCTCATCGACTTCTTCGGGTCTTCCGGCAAAGTGGAAGCGCAGAAAATGCTGGAGCGCCGGGCGTTTGAAAACAGGCGGCTGCTCGGCACTTTCAATGTCGATGTCGATAACTGGCTGGATTTTTTTACCTACACCGATTTTGTGGACCGCGACGGCAAATTCCAGCTGCAGATGCTGAAGTATTCATCGTTTGCGCCGCTTGGACGCTCGACTTCTTACATGCTGCGCGAGGAAGCTTTCCACATGGGAACCGGCCACGATGGGCTGCGTCGTGTGGTCGAAGCCGGCGTCATTCCGCGCTGGCTCCTGCAAAAATACCTGAATAAATGGATATCGAGCTCGTTCGACCTTTTCGGCACGGATCATTCTTCCTCGGCTCATTGGGCCTACGTGTGGGGAATCAAAGGCCGGTACGACGAACTGCAAAACGACAAGGCCGCCGACCTCGATGACCTGAACGACTACAGCCGCCACCTCTATCGCCAGGAAGTTGCGGGATTGGTCGAGCGGTTGAACACCTTCCTGAAGCCTGGCGAGAAGAAGTTATACACGCCCGACATCCACTTTAATCGCAACATCGGAAAATGGGCAGGGAAGAAGTATCACTGCGAGACCGGCGAACCGTTGGACGATTGCAGCTACGAGCAGCACTGTGAAGAGAATCTGCCGAGTGCGAAGGATAAATTGCTGCTGCTCGACATCATCCGCAACGAAAAGAAGTGGATCAAAGAAAAAGAGGGCGCGCGCGATCCGCTGTCAACGATCGGCGAGCCGCGCAAGTCGGCGATTAACATCTAGAACAACGGGAAGCGATTTCTACATTCCCCTGTGTCCTCTGTGGTAAATTTGCCGCCGAAGATGGCCACTGCCGCCACATCCCGAGTCGACCTGAGAATCGAAGCGTCCGTAGCCCGCGTCAAGCTGATCAATCCACCGCTAAACGTCATCGACCTGCGGATGGCGCGCGAGCTTCAGCAAGCAATTACGGAACTCGAATCGCGGAGCGACATCTCCGTGATCATTTTCGAAGGCGACGCCCACGCGTTCTCCGCCGGGGTGGATGTCAAAGCCCACCTCCCCGAACAGATTCATGAAATGCTCACCACTTTTCACGCAATGATCCGCGCGATCACGGCCTCTCGAAAAGTCACGATTGCCGCAGTCTGCGGCGCTTGTCTCGGCGGAGGCGCGGAGCTTGCGGCCGTCTGCGATATGGTTTATACGGCACGGGATGCCAGTTGGGGATTTCCTGAAATCAAGCTGGGCTGCTATCCGCCGGTAGCGGCCGTGGTGCTGGCCACCATTGTCGGTCAGAAACGCGCCGCTGAACTCGCCCTTACCGGACGCCAGTTCTCGGGGGACGAAGCGGCGGAGATGGGCCTGGCGAACCGATCGGTGGCGGCCGAAGAACTCGAATCGGTTGTCGACCGGACGATTGATGAACTCCGCCAACTGAGTCCGGCCGCGCTCGCTCATGCGAAAAAAGCCATTTACGCGTGGGACGCGATTCACTTTGACAAAGGGCTGGCGCGCGCGGAGAAGATTTACCTGGATGAACTGGCCTCGACCGCGGACGCGCGCGAGGGTATCATTGCCTTCCTCGACAAACGCACACCGAAATGGACAGGCAGATAGAAACCGGGACGACCAACCGCGGGACCGAGAACGGACAGAAGAACCGTGCAAAGCAGCCCAAGCGTTCCGCCCACCTGATGTGCCGCACGCCCCTGTGGGGCGTGGCCGGCTTCCTCGGCTGTACCTACTTCGCGTGGGTTTCGTTTAGCCACGTCACGCAGAACGATTATGACTGGCCGCACGACGTCTGGACCGCCGTGACCTATGTCGTTTGGATCCTTCTGTTGGCGGGGCTGGCGGTCGACACCCGCTGTGTGCGCGAGCGGGTATTTTTTGGCCTGCTCCTGATCAATTTTGTGGTCGGCTGCGCGTTGACGGTGTGGCACAACGTTCCATCCCCCGATGTGCGTACCGCTCGAATTGGAACCGGTGCGCTCTGGGCGCTGGCCGCGCTCGCGAGCCTTACGACGCTGGGAGGCGCAACGGAACTGCGGAGGAACCACTAGCAGGGTCAAAATGACAGCGCAATTCGCATACCTCAAACACTACTTCAAACACCATGGACTTCGAAATCTCTCCCGGACAGGTCAAGTCGCTGCAGAAAAGCGGGGAAACATTCACGCTGCTGGATGTTCGCGAGCCGTGGGAATATGAAGCTTCGCACATCGAAGGGTCAACGCACATTCCGATGGGCGACGTGCCGACGCGCGCTCACCAGGAACTCGATCCCGACGATCGCATCGTGGTGATGTGCCACCACGGTGTGCGCTCATTGACGGTGACCAACTGGCTCCGCCAGCAGGGGTACGAGAGAGTTCAATCCATGCGCGGCGGGATCGACGGCTGGGCGCGGACGGTGGATCCGAAAGTGCCGTTGTATTGAAGGACGCTCTTCGCTGTTAACTCTTGGCTGTTAGCAAACCTAAACCCTTGATCACTGACTGCCACATCCACATCGAGCCGCTCGAACTGTTCAAGCCGCACGCGCTGGAACTGATGAAGCGCAAGCGGGTCAATTTCGACGAGATCGCCGAATACTGCCGCTCGCCCAAGGCCTTCCTCAAATATCTCGACCGTTGCGGTGTCGACCGCGCCGCGCTGATCAACTACGTTGCGCCGGAAGTGATCGGCTTTACGCCCGAGGTCAATCAGTTCGTCGCCGACTACACGAAGTACGATCCCAAGCGGCTGATTTCCTGTGGCAGTCTGCATCCGCGGCACACCACCAACATCATGTCGGATGTCGAGCACATCCTGCGCCTCGGCCTGCGCATGATCAAGATCCACCCGCCGCACCAACTGCTGTTTCCCAACGATTACTTAAATGGAGTCAAGGAACTCGAAATCATCTACCGGGCGGCCGAGGCCAATGGAATCCCCGTCATGTTCCACACCGGGACGTCGATTTTCCCGGGCGCACGCAACAAATACGGCGACCCGATCTATGTTGACGATGTCGCGGTCGATTTCCCCAAACTCAAAATTCTGCTGGCGCACGGCGGCCGGCCGCTCTGGATGCACACGGCATTCTTTCTCATCCGGCGGCATGCGAACGTTCATCTCGACATCAGCGGCATTCCGCCGAAGACGCTGCTGAAGTATTTTCCGCGGCTCGATGAAATCGCGCACAAAACGCTGTTCGGCACCGACTGGCCGGGCCCGGGCGTTCCGGATGTCAAGCGGAATCTTGAGGAATTCAAGGCTCTGCCCATGAGTGAAGAGATGCGCGAGCAGATTCTTAGCAAGACGGCGGCCTCGCTCTGGCCGGAATAAGAATTTCCCGGCGGTCGATGACTGGCTGATCCGGCCACACGCTGAGTACATTGGGCCGGAGTATCTGCAGAAATACGCGGAGCTGGATCGGCGCTGACGTTTCGTGGCCACGTATGCAAGACGGGGCAAGCCTCGTCTCTCCCACCGATTCTTGGCCTCTGCATCGGTACAATAGAAGCAGCATGGTGCGACGGGTCTATCTCGATAACAACGCGACTACTCCGGTGCTCCCCGAGGTCATGGAGGCCATGCGGCCTTACTTCGGCGACCACTTTGGCAACGCGTCTTCCATCCATCATCATGGACAGGAAACGCGGGCCGCCATCGAGCGCGCGCGAGAATCGGTGGCCGCGCTGCTCGGTTGCCGCGCCTCCGAGGTCGTGTTCACTGGCGGCGGCACGGAAGCCGACAACCTTGCGGTATTTGGGCTGGTGCGGCCAGGCGACCATGTCATTACTTCTACCATCGAACATCACGCCGTCCTGAACGCCTGCAAGCATCTGGCGAGCCAGGGATGCGAAGTCACTTTTGTTCCTGTGGATGGCCGCGGGCTGGTCGATCCGGCGGATATAAAGCGCGCGATTCGACCGAATACGAAGTTGATCACCGTCATGCTCGCCAACAACGAGACTGGCGTCGTTCAACCAGTCGCGGAGATCGGAAAGATCGCTGCGGAGGCCGACATTTTCTTCCACACCGACGCCGTGCAAGCAGCGGGCAAAATTCCGATTGATGTGGACAAAATCGGGTGCGATTTGCTGACCATCTCTGGCCACAAGATTCACGGGCCACAGGGCGTGGGCGCGCTATATGTCCGGAAGGGAACTCAGCTTGAGCCCATGCTCTATGGTGGGAGTCATGAACGCTCGCGCCGCGCCGGGACGGAGAATGTTCCTGGTATCGTAGGCATAGGCAAGGCGGCCGAGTTGGCCATCGCCGGCTTCGAGCGCGGCGACGATCAAAGGATGGCCGCCGCGCGCGACCGTTTAGAAAGGGAACTGCTCGAAATCGAGGCTACCGGCCTAAACGGCGCAGACTCAAACGGCGGACGTGCGACCCGCGTCCCGAATACGACGGACATTTATTTTGACGGCATTGACGGCGAGGCACTGGTCATCGCGCTCGACTTGAAGGGACTGGCAGTCTCGACCGGCGCGGCGTGCTCTTCTGGAGCGATTGAGCCGTCGCATGTGCTGATCGCGATGGGACTGCGTCCCGACCGCGCGAAGGCCAGCATTCGCTTTAGTCTCGGGAAGCAAAATACGGCCGAGGACATAGACTTCGCTCTGCGGTTGATTCCGGAAACAGTGGGCCGGTTGCGAGAGTTGTCACCGGTGTACAACAAGGCTGCGAACTCCGAGCCGCTAGCTGCGAGCAACCGAAGGAGTGTCGGACCGTAGCGGTTTGCTCGAAGCCCGCGGCTCGCAGCCCGAAGAAAATTTGCGAATGCTAACTACCGAAACCATCGCCGTTGCCATGTCGGGAGGAGTGGACTCCTCGACCGTCGCGGCCATGCTCCGCGCGGAGGGCCACAACGTCATCGGCCTGACCATGCAACTCTGGAATCAGCGCCGTCTGGCCGGGCACGAAGGCATGCCCGAATCCGTCCAGGGGCGCTGCTGTTCGATTGACGACGTTTACGATGCTCGCCGCGTTGCCGAGACCCTTGGCATTCCTTACTACGTGGTCAATCACGAAGAGCGTTTTGAGCGCGATGTGGTTCGTCCGTTTGTCGAAGAGTATCTTGCCGGGCGCACGCCCATCCCTTGCAGTCTCTGCAACAATCACTTGAAGTTTGACCAGCTTCTTATTGTGGCGCAGCAGATTGGGGCTGGTCAGATTGCCACTGGCCATTACGCCCAGGTCGTCTTTGACGAGCAACTCAATCGCTGGCTGTTGAAGCGCCCGGCTGACAGATCCAAAGACCAGACTTATTTCCTCTTCGGCCTTACGCAGGAGCAATTGAGCCGCACGCTGTTCCCGCTCGGCGGCATGACGAAGCCGGAAGTTCGCGAACTCGCCCGCAAGCACAAGCTTGTGATCGCCGAGAAGCCCGATTCGCAGGAAATCTGTTTCGTCCCCGGCGGTGACTACAAGCGCTTTCTCGAAGCCTACCTCTCTGAGCAAGGAGACCGGCCGACATCGATTTCCGGAGAAGCGTTTGCCGGTGAGATGGTCACGACCGATGGCAAGGTGATCGGCGAGCACGCTGGCGTTCACAACTTTACCGTTGGCCAGCGCAAGGGACTTGGGGTGGCCACGGGCTCGCCGCTCTATGTTATTCAAATCAAAAATGACACGCGGCAAGTGGTGGTCGGCAAGGACGAGGAGCTTTACTCGCGCACCCTCAGCGCGCGCCGAGTAAACCTGATTTCGACGCCCGAACTGCGCGAGCCCATGCGGGTGGCAGTGAAGATTCGCCACAAGCATCAGCCCGCTCCGGCCGTGATTGAGTCCGCCGGGCCGGACGAAGTCCGCGTTACCTTTGACGAGCCCCAGCGCGCACTCACCCCCGGCCAGGCTGCCGTTTTCTACGATGGCGATATCGTCGTCGGCGGCGGTTGGATCGAGACTTCCACGCGGTAAAACCCTAGCGACGAAACAATTTTCTTTGTAAGAACGAAGCTCGTCGCGTCGCGGAATTATCGTGCTGCCGGAGAAGGGGCAGGCCCCGTCTCTACACGAGTGTTTTCCAGTTACTCAGCCTCGTTACCCGCGAGTACTTTTGAGCGAATTTATAGCACCTTCGTGGCCTAGACCTGCCGATAAAGCAGAGGTAGGGTAATGGCACGACGGGACCTTCATTAGTCTCTCCCCGTAAAGGTCCGGCGTGGGGAGCGATTCTATGAAAATCTGGCATCTGTGTTATGCGGCATTGGGGATTGCGGTGGCGCGCTGGGTTTTTAAGCGTCAACCAATGCAGGTAACCGATCCGATCGCCCGTTTTCGTACCTCTGGCCTGCTGTAAGTAGCGATTGGTAACGATTGTGATAGGACATGGGCGCGCCCCGTTGCGCGTCGCTTCGATCTGAGCGCGTCCATGCCCATTTCACCCATGGCCTTTTCCCGTCCCCGGAAGTGCTAGCACTACCGTGTCCCTTCGGTAACTTCTTTTCCCGTCCGTCTCGCCTAGACTTTCTATATGGACTCGCTGAGCGTGCACGCGCCTCTCAGCGGCCGAAATCATGCGATTCAAACTCCCCAGCTTGCGGTTGGTCGTGCTGATCGCTGTGCTTCTCGCGCCGTTGGCGGCATTGGCCCAGGACGACGCTCCTTCGCTCGGAGATCTCGCTCGCACCCTGCGCAAGAATAAAGCACAGCAGCAGCCAGACGCAGCCCACACCGTGTCCTCTCACACGGTGATCGATAACGACAATCTTGCCCAGGTCATGGAGGAAGCCAGGAAAGCAAGGCCGCTCAAAGAAGACAAGACCGTATTTTCCATCGACCCTTCCAGCAACACACTCAAAGTATCGTCACCCGACGTAACCTGCAGTCTGTCTTTCAACGCCCGGGCGAGTTCGCTGCTGATCAAGCCAGTCCTGATCGAAGACTTGCCGCTGGCCGAGCTGCTCAAGCTCGACGGCCCCGGTTCAATTCAGGATGAAAGTCTGCAACTTCGAGTTTTCAACGGAACGGACTGGGATCTTCGTGAAATCACCGTTGGCCTGACGCTCGAACGCAAGCCCGGAGAGGATGCCGAAGTGGCCGCAGGTGCACGCGTGATTCCCGCCGCCCAAGGCATGACGCCAGTCGCGGTCGAGCGGCATTCCGACGTAACCCTTCTCTACCACCTCAAGGCCGAAGCCAAGCCCTTCAGTACAACCGCGTTTCACGAAAATATCGGGATTACCCCGGGCCACGACGAAGATTGGCGATGGTCGATTGTAGAAGCCAAAGGCATTCGCCCTTCGCAAAAGTAGTCGCCGTTAATCTGTGCTTCCCGGTGTCCTCGGTGGTTAAAGATTTTCAGCAGCGTGTCAAGATGCTGCGATGTCGATCGTTGGCAAAAAGCGCGGCTTCTGACGCGCTTTCGTTAGCTGCTCGAAAGAATAGGCAATCTTGAGCAGAGTGGGTTCGCTCCAGGCCCGCCCGAAAAATGAGATGCCGACCGGCAGTCCCCACAAATATCCGGCTGTCACATTGATATTGGGATAACCGGCGACAGCGGCGGCACTCGAACTGCCTCCGGCGGCGTGATCGCCATCGATCAGGTCTGTGACCCAGGCGGGGCCTGCCGTAGGTGCAACGAGTGCGTGGAGTTTGAACTTGTCCATGATGAAGTCGATGCCTTCGGTGTGGCTGAGTTGGTGATTCAAGGCCAGCGCGTCGAGATATTCTTTTGTGCTGAGCGGCCCCTTCTGTTCCGATTTGAGAAAAATGTCCTGCCCGAAATAGGGCATTTCGCGGCCGCGATTGTGCTCGTTGAACTCGATCACATCCTTCAAACTCTTCACCGGCGAGCCGCTGCGGCGCGCCAGATAGGCCGCCAGGTCGGCCTTGAGTTCATAGTAGAAGACGGTAAGTTCGCTTTCGTCGAACTTGCCAATCGTTGGAATGTCAGCCGGATCGACAATCTCAGCGCCAGCCTGCTTCATCTCGCCGAGGAGCGTGTCCATAAGCTGGTCGACGGCATCGTTAAAGCCGAAATACTTACGCACCACCCCCAGGCGCGCGCCTTTCAGTCCCGTAGGATCGAGAAATCTTGTGTAGTCGGGGAACTGATTGCGTTGAGCGTCAGCCGTCACGGAGTCCTGCGAATCCGCACCAGCCATGGCGCCGAGCAGAATAGCGACATCGCGCACCGTCCGAGCCATCGGACCTGCCGTGTCCTGACTGTGCGAGATCGGAACGATGCCGCTGCGGCTGATAAGTCCTACTGTAGTCTTAAGTCCCGCCAGACCGTTCGCGGAAGACGGGCAGACGACCGACCCGTCCGTCTCCGTCCCCACGCCCGCCACGCACAGGTTCGCCGATACGCCGGCCCCAGTCCCGGAGCTCGATCCACACGGATTGCGGTCGAGGGCATAGGGATTTCGAGTCAGCCCGCCGCGCCCGCTCCATCCGCTGGTCGAATGACTGGAGCGGATGTTCGCCCATTCACTGAGATTAGTTTTGCCCAGGATCACCGCGCCGGCCCTGCGCAACTGCGCGGCGACGAACGCATCGCTCGGAGCGGGCGATCCGGCGAGCGCGAGAGAGCCCGCGGTTGTTTGCATGCGGTCGCCGGTATCGATGTTGTCCTTGATCAGAATCGGAATGCCATGCAGCGGCCCGCGCGGCCCTTTCGACTTGCGTTCCTGGTCGAGCGCACCGGCGATCTGGAGAGCCTCGGGGTTGAGCTCGATAACGGAGTTAATCGCCGGTCCGGCCTTGTCGATCTCGTGAATTCGGACCAGATACTTCTCCGTCACAGAGCGTGAGGAATGCTCGCCAGACTTAAAGGCCTGCTGGAGATCGTGAATCGTTATCTCGTCGAGCTCGAAGTCCTTTTCAAAACTCTTGGCGGCGGGCGCGGGAGCAGTCGCGGGATCGGCAACACGAGCTGAGCCGAGTGCCGGGCAGACCACCGCAGCCAGGCTGGCCGTCACTCCAGCGCGAAGGAAGTTGCGACGCGAGTTGCACTTCGAGGGAAGGGAATGGGCGGACATCAAGGCTCCTGCGATGTGGAATGGGATGAATACGGTTACAAGTCACGAGGGAATGTTACGAAGAGTGCGCGAGAAAGGCAAACATTCTCAGCAATGCGGGAGCGTTGTCTTGGACAAGGCGGAATGTTAATCTAACGAAGTTGAGCGGGAGTAGTTCAGCGGTAGAACGCCAGCTTCCCAAGCTGGATGTCACGGGTTCGATCCCCGTCTCCCGCTCCAATTCTCCAACACTTGAGGCTGCGGCCGTCGCTCGATCGGCGTACGAAACCTTAGCGAGCGCCGGCGCGCATCTTCTTTTTTTGTCCGCTGGGCTGCACGTCACCGCCGCCGGCTAAACCAGACTGTTCCTTGTCCTTGGCGTTGTTCAACCACGCGGCGGCTCTGCTTTCGGCCTCCGCCACTTGCCCGGGAGACATACTCTGGATGATGGTTTTCTTGCCTTGCTCGATTTGTTCGAGCATCGGTGCCGCCATTTTTTCCGCAAGCAAGTACCACGTGTAAGCGGAGACGGGGTCGGGCCGATGCAGAACACCTGCGATCTCACCATCTTCGATTTGACTATCGTTGATCTGACCATCTTTGATCTGACCATCGATCTGACCATCCGGGATCTGACCGTTTTCAACCTGGCGAAAATGTTCCGCCAAGCGAAGTTGGGCCGAAGGGTCGCCGGCCTCGGCGGCTTGGATAACCGCAGAGAAGGAGTGACTGTCTCCGTTGGTGGTTTGCAGTGGCTGCGCTTGCGAGTTGTTCATGGTGAGGTAGAGCAACTCGGTGCGGCTGGAGACGCCCAGCTTGTCAAAAATACGGAACAGGTAGTTCTTGACTGTGTGCGGGCTGAGCTCAAGCGTGTCGGCAATTTCGCGGTTGGTCATTCCCCCAGCCAGGTGCTGGATGACCTGGCGTTCGCGTGCGGAAAGCAGTTCGATTCCTTTGTGATTGGTGGCGCGAACGAGCGGGAAGTTGGCAAGAGCCTCGAGCGCTTGATCGAGATCGACGCTGCGCGCCCAGACTTGTCCTTCATGGACGCTGCGAATGCATTTGCAGAGGCTCTCGAGCCGCTCTTGCTTGGAAAAAATGCCCCTTGCGCCCGCCCGAAAGCACTCCAGCACTTCCTGCGGCTTCGAGGAGTCCAGCAAAATGACGCCCTTGATCCGGGGCCGGAGCGCACGCATCTCCCGCAACACCTCGGTGCCGTGACCAGGCTTGTCGTCCAAATTGTGACTGATGACCACGACATCGACGGGCACGCGAGTGATGGCGGCCAAAAGTTCCTTGGAATTCGAAGCCGCAGCCACCACCTGCAGGCCGCGATCATTGCGCAACGCGGCCGCTAAGAGCTGGGTATGGATGGGTGTGCCATCCGCAACTACGATGCTGACAAAGTCCGAGCCCAGTTCATCTTGGGATGGCATGGCATCGGGTCTCCTGACATTTGAATATACGAACCGGAGGGGGAAATCAGTCCGTTTTGCTCAGACAGACCACGACCTTGGGGAGAGGAGAAAGTGACGTACAAAAAACCGGCCAGGGTCTACTGCTTCAGTTGAAAATGTAGCACTAAGTGCACCAGCCTGCAAGCACAGGACTTGCAACCTGTGAAAAAAAGTGCGCTGGTAGTCGTAGGCCTACTGGTTGCACCGCAATGCAAAGGTTTAGTTCTAGTAATGGCCTCGTTGCAGCCCCTGGTCGCGCGCTAATTTGCCTAGCCTAACATAAATATTATCAATAAGATAAATACAATATGCTCGACGGATCGATGGCTACCCCATGGCGAACCGGCCGACGTGCGCAGGTACATGTACCACGGGTGTGCCAGAGAATAAAGTCTCTGAGTTGTATACCTTAGTCAGGAGAAAGTGAGCCCCTGCCCAACAGGGTTGAAACGTTCTAGGTAGTCCCACCACTTGCACGTTCTTGCAAGTGACCTTAAGGTTAGGCAACTAGTATTCCCCCTTAAGTTCTTCCCCCCAGCGTTGATGTGATGCGAGCCGATACAGGCAGTCCCAGCTCTACGGGACTCAGAGGGCGAAGCTATGAGCAGCAGCAATCAGAGCTACGAAGTGGGCGGCGGGTTGAGCCAATGGGTGTCGCAGGACGAGCCGCGCTGGTACGCGCTGCACACCAGAGCGCGCCACGAAAAAGCGGTCGAGCGGCGGTTGCATGATCAAGGCATGGAAACGTTCCTACCCACCACGATGGAAGTGCATCGCTGGAGCGATCGCAAGAAGAAAGTTGAAGTGCCCCTGTTCGCATGCTATGTATTTATCCGCTGCGTTTTGAGCGCAGAAGACCGGACTCGCGTGTACCAGGTCGATAGCGTGCACGGTTTTGTAGGCGCTCGCGGGTCGAGCCTGCCCATTCCGGATGAACAGATCGAAAGCATCCGGAAGGTTCTTACCCAGTCTGCGCCCTGGCGTTCGTACCCGTTTCTCAAGATGGGGCAGCGGGTACGGGTACGCGGCGGGGCGATGGACGGAGTGGAAGGCGTGTTTTTGTCGGAGAACGGCGATCACAGCCTGATCATTTCCGTCGATGCGATTCAGCGCTCGATGTCCGTGCGAATTGATGGATACGACGTAGAGCCAGTCTGAGATGACAAGAATAATCTGAAGAAGTTTCGGAAAGAGTTCCAAAAAAAGTTCTGAAAAAAGTGTTGCAGTTTACCAATTCCCTCGTAAGCGATCCGGCATTCTTGACCCTCCCCGTCGGCCACTCTTAAGACATGTATCAACCAGAAATCGAGCGCATCAGCGAAGAGTTGTATTTCATTGCGGCCAGCCCGGCCACACGCCGGCTGCGTACGCAGGCGGAGCTGCTCTCGCAGACCGACGTGCCGGTGCTGGTCACAGGAGAACCGGGGAGCGGAAAGACGACCGCTGCCCACCTTATCCATTCGCTTTCGATTCGTTCCAGTTTCCCGTTCATGCGGGTCAAGTGCGCGGTGCTCACCTCCGACCTATTGGAGAATGAACTGTTCGGCTACGAACACGCTTCGGCCAACGGGGAGCCGGAATCGACACTAGGGAAGTTCGAACAGTGTGCCAAGGGAACGATCTTGTTGGACGAATTCGATGCCATGCCGGGCGCGGTGCAACGGCGGCTGCTGAAGCTGCTGGAGACCAGAGAGTTTCTCCGGGGCGGCGGCCAGAGCCCGATCCGGGCCGATGTGCGCATCATCGCTGCCACCTGCGGCGATCTGGAGTCGGCAGCGGCGCAGAACGGAATTCAGGAAGAGCTGTTCTACCGCTTGAGCGTCTTCGAATTACGAGTGCCACCGCTGCGTGAGCGGCGTGAGGAAATCCCGTTGCTGCTGGGGCACCTGATGAACCGGCTCACCCAGCGCTATGGCGTGCCAGCCCCGCGCTTTTCAAGCGTGTTGCTGGATGCATGCCAGCGCTATGCGTGGCCCGGCAACCTGCGCGAGCTGGAGAACTTTGCCAAGCGCTTTCTGGCGCACGGCGATGAGAGCGCGGCGTTGCACGAATTACAGTCGCACGGCGATGGCGCGTCCGGGAGTAAGAGTGGGAACGGGAACGGGCACGCGAAAGGCAGCGCTTCCCCGGCAAACGTTGCCGCTTCGAGCCTGCCCACATCGGAAGAGAAGTCGTCCCTGAAGTTGCTGGTGAGAAACGCAAAAGGAGAAACCGAGCGCGGCGCGATTGCGCAGGCGCTCCAACAGACGCAGTGGAACCGGAAGGCGGCAGCTCGCTTACTGAATATCAGCTATCGAGCGCTGCTTTACAAGATCCAGGAGTACCACCTGGCTCCGCCGGATGAGTCTGCGCGATTATTTGGTACCGACGGCATGCGGCAAGCGGATTAAAGAATGCCAGAGAGGCACAGCTTATGACGAGACCCACCACGGTCCATCGGATCATCCCGGTCCTGACGATTTTCGCGCTGTTTTCTATCGCAGCGTTGGCGCAAACCGATTCCACATCGCCCCCGCCAACGCCGGGTGCCGCTGCCGCGGACAAGCAAACCGGCGAGAAGCCCGGGGAATCTTCACGGTCCGCACATTCGGATAGCGCGTACGTAATTGGCGCGGACGATGTGCTGTCGATCAATGTTTGGAAGGAACCCGATGTTTCGCGTTCGGTTCCGGTTCGGTCCGACGGAAAGATATCTTTGCCGCTGGTCGGAGAATTAACCGCGGGAGGCCAAACCCCCCTGCAACTTGAGCAAGAGATCACCAAGCGCTTGCAGAACTATATTTCCGAGCCCGGCGTCACCGTCATCGTGCAGGACAGCAAGAGTCAACGGATCAACATCCTGGGTATGGTGGTACACCCTGGTTCGTACATGCTGACGGGTTCGGCAACGATTCTGGACGCGATCGCGATGGCGGGCGGCTTTAGGGACTTCGCCAAACAGAAGTCGATTTTCGTTTTGCGAGCGAATGCCGATGGCAGCGAGAAGCGGCTTTCGTTTAACTATAAAGATGCGATCAAGGGCAAGAATCCGGAACAGAACATTCGGCTGCTGCCCCGCGATACGGTGGTGGTCCCATAGTGATGCTTATGAATATTCGACGCGGTTTGATAATTTGGTGGATGGTGGCCGGGTTGCAAGTTCTCTCGGCGGGGCAGAACCCGCCGGCGCCGAACCCGCCGGTTCAGAATTCGGGCGACGATGGCGCCAGTTCGAGCGCAGGTGGTCCGGTCAGAACGGCTCCGGCTGCGGCCCTCTCGGTCATAGCAGGGATGCAGGGCGAAGGCGGCACCGATGATGCCGCGAGCGATCTGCCGCAGATACCGGCGCTACTCGGGGGAAAAGGAAATTCCTTGGAATTCCTCTCCGAGTTGGAGAGGTCGAATTACTTGCGCGGCGGGGTAAATGTGGGCGCCGCCTACGATGACAACCCACACCTGGTCCCAACCGGATTGGCCGGCAACGCGAGCGTTTCGATCTTCCCCAACATCAGCATTGAGGAATCGACGTCTCGCATGCGCTGGACTCTTGGATATGCGGGCGGCCTGACCGTGAATCAGGGGCTCACGAACGAGAACCAACAATCGCATAACCTGAATTTTGATTCCGAGTATCGGCTGAGCCCGCACGTGAACCTGCGGGTCGCAGAAGTTTTTTCCATGACTACCGGATTTTTTGACGCGGGCAACAGTCCAGAAGGCGTGGCCGAGTCGGGGGGGCCGAATACGAGTCTGATTACACCTCTGGCCACGCAAAGATCAAGCCTGACGACGGTGGAGGCGAACTATCACTTTGCCCTGAACGATCTGGTGGGGGCGAGCGGGTCATTCTATGATTTACATTTCACCAACGTCCCCGCGGAAACGCAGGCGGCGGATCCGCTGACGAATTCCGAGAGCGCGTCCGGGTCGGCATTCTGGCTGCACCGGCTCTTTCGAGGAGACTGGGGCGGCGCCAGCTACGGTTTCGAGCGGCTGACCTTCAGTCTCGGTGACGGCGAAACCAGCGTCCACAGCTTCCTGGCGGTGAACACACTGAATCTTTCGAAGCGCATCACGCTGACTGGTTTCATCGGTCCGCAGTACTCGGTAAACCAGGGTCTTGCGCCGGCTGGGCTGCCCACGCAATCGAGCGGCTGGTCGGTGGCGGGCGGGGCGGAAGCGGGCTGGCAAAACCGGAATACCAACGTCTCCGCCGGCTACGCGCGAAGCATCAGCGACGGCGGAGGCATTTTGGGGGCGGTGCGTTTGCAGACGGTGCACGGCGATTTCCGCCGCGAACTGGTGCGGGCATGGACGGCAGATCTCACCGCGACTCACGGAACAAATCAGTCAATTATCGTACCCACGGCGGGCAGCGCGAGTGCAATCGACCTAACTTCCGCGGGTATCGCTTTGGAGCATACGGTGCGGAAAAGTGTCGGGTTCCGATGTGGTTACTCGCATGACTTTCAGCAGCAATTGTTTGGCTTCACGGTTCCGCCTCAGACCTACGATGCCCACCGGAACCGCTATTTTGTTACGCTTTCGTATGAGTGGGGCAAGCCTTTAGGAATGTGAGTTATGGAAGAAGAACTGCAAGAAGCAAACGAGCCCATCGATTTTACCGAGATCAAGGGAATCGTCCGCCGCCGGCGATGGCATTTTCTTTTGCCTTTTTTCTGCGGCTGGGCGCTGGTGTGGGGAGCGAGTTGGCTGATCCCATCCACCTACCGCTCGGGCACGCTCATTCTGGTCGAGGAGCCTTCCGTGCCGGAGAAATATGTTGTCTCCAACATCGATAGCGATATTCAGCAACAGCTGGACAGCATTACGGAGCAAATCCTGAGCCGCACCCGCCTGCTGCGCATCATTGACCATCTCGGCCTCTATTCCCAGGAGCGCAAGCACAAGAGCCCGGACGATCTGGTGGAAAAGATGCGTAAGGACATCGAGATCGAACTATCACACGGCGACGATAAAAAGCTCTCCGCCTTCAATATCTATTACGCGAGTCGCGATCCGAAGATGGCTCAGCTGGCGACCAGCGAACTGGCCAACCTCTTTATCACGGAAAATCTTGAGCAGCGGCAGCAACGTTCCGAGAACACGACCAACTTCCTGGCCGACCAGCTCGACCAGGCGCGCGCAAAACTTGCGGAACAAGAAGCAAAAATGCGGGTGTTCAAAGACCGGCACCAGGGCGAATTGCCAACTCAGACCCAAAGCAATCTGCAGATCCTGTCTGGCCTGCAGAATCAGGTGCAAGCGAACCAGGACTCGCTGAACCGGGCCAAGCAGCAAAACACCTACCTGGAATCGCTGATCAATCAGTATCGCACCATGGACAGCGGTTCGAAGCCGGGCGAGGCCGGGCTGGCCGACATTGACAAAGAACTGGAGCGACTGAAGGCGCAACTGGCGGATTTGACTTCTCACTACACTGACAAGCATCCCGACGTCCGCAAGACCAAGGAACAGATTGCCCAGGCAGAGAGCAGGCGCGAACGGATGATTGCTGACATGAATAACCGAGCGATTAGCTCGGTTACGGAAGCAACCGCTCCGACGCCGTTCGATCCGAAAAGCGCACCGCTGCTGGAACTGGAAAGTCAGCTGAAGGCCAATCGTCTCGAAATCGCCAACCGGCAGGCGGAAATCAAAGAAGAACAAAACAAGATCGACCAATACCAGGCACGGCTGAGTATGGCCCCGGTGATGGAGCAGCAGTTCGCGGACATCACGCGCGACTATGATCAATCGAAAGCCAACTACGAATCGCTGCTGGCCAAGAAGAACCAGTCGGAAATGTCGACCGACCTGGAGAAAACGCAACAGGCCGAGCATTTCCGCATGTTGGATCCGCCGAATCTTCCGGTGAAACCCTACAAGCCGAACCGTCTGCTGTTGTGCGGGGTGGGATTGGTGGTGGGCATTGTTTTCGGCGCGGGCTTCGCCGGCGCCCAGGAGAGACTGAGCGGCAAGATCTACAGCGAGCGCGAAATCAAGAAGCTGGTTCCCTTCGATGTGATCGCGGAAATTCCGCCGATCGAGAGCTTACGGGAACAGTCGGCAAACCTCCGCGCTGCCTGGATCGCTGGCGCGGCGGCAGCGATGGTTGCTGGTTTCATTTTGATAGGATCGGCAGTTACGTATCTGTACGGCTAGACATCCATCATGTACAAGAATTTCTACAAGCTGCAGCGCAACCCCTTCGAAATCACGCCGGACCCGTCGTTCCTGTTTCCCACGGCGCGGCACAACGAGGCGCTCGCTTCGTTGTATTACGGAGTGACCGCGCACCGGGGATTTGTAGTTCTGACGGGTGAGGTGGGCACGGGGAAGACGCTCATTCTGCGCTCATTATTGGAGTTGCTGCAGCGCCGCAATGTTGCCTTCGCTCTGATTTTCAATCCCTCCCTTTCGCCCCTGGAATTCATGCGCTATATCGCGGGCGATTTCGGATTGCCGGTTGCGGGCAAGGCCAAAGACGAGCTGATCCATGTGCTGAATGACTTCCTGCTGCAGCGGCATCAGAAGGGATTGACGTCACTGCTGGTGGTGGACGAGGCTCACCACCTCTCGCCGGAAGTGCTGGAAGAGATACGACTTTTGACCAACCTGGAAACGTCGTCACAGAAGTTGCTGCAGATCGTGCTGGCAGGCCAGCCGGAACTCGACCAGAAGCTCGATTCCCATGAACTCCGGCAGCTTAAGCAACGAATCGCGCTGCGCTGCCATCTCGATGCGCTCAGTCTTAAGGAAGCGAGGGAGTACATGGCCCGCCGTCTCCAGGTCTCGGGAGCGCCTGCAACCGGAGAGATATTTTCCGATTTTGCGATCGAGGCTGTCTTCCGTCACTCGCGGGGAATTCCGCGGCTCGTCAACACCATCTGCGAGAACGCGCTGCTTTCGGGCTATGCGAAACATGCGGCCACGATCACACCCGAAATCATTGACGGCGTCGCCCAGGATTTGAGGCTCGGGGTATCGGCCGCGGAAGCGAAGAACGTGGAACCGAAGAACAATGAACCGAAAAACCATGATCTGAAGAACACTGATCCGAAAAACACTGATCCGAAAAACAATGGCGGAGCCCAGCCCTCCAAAGAAATAGAACAGGCCGATCTGTTGAGGGCTGTGCGAAGGCTGCTGGAAGTGCACGATCGCAATCCCGATGCAGGAACCAAGGACCGTCTGCAATAGGCAACAGGTGCTTTCACATGAGCTATATATTTGAAGCGTTGCAACGAGTCGAAGCTGAGCGATCAGGTGAAAGCCTACCGAAGAACGCCGCCTCGGTCGCAGATCTTTTGGAAGTAACGGAACGGGGAAGCGAACGCCCGCCATCGGTAGTCACACCCTCAGATCGAAACCTGCCGAAGATCGAGGACTTGGTTGCGGATGTGCTGCAAGCGGAGGAACGAGAAAGCGAGCGCCAGCGATCGATCGCCGCGCCCTCAGAGCAAAACTTGCCCGAAAACGTTACCTCGGCTGCGGGCCTTCTGCAAGCAGAGCGAGGGGAAAGCGAACGCCAGCTATCGGTTTCCGAATTGCCGCCAGCGGCAGTTCCACGGTCGCAACCGGCGGCGGAGACGTTTGCGTCCGCGAAGGTGTTGTCGCCCACACTGCCGACAGATAGCCGGCTGGTGTGTCTGACGGATCAGGGCGGCTTGGCGGCGGAAAAGTTTCGCGTGCTGGGATTGAAACTGCGACACCTGCGCGAACGGCGCAAGCTCAAACGGATCGTGGTGACCGGTACGGCCCCCGAGGAAGGAAAGAGTCTGGTGGCGGCCAATCTCGCCCTCAATCAGGCTCGCAGCAAGGTTTTGAAGACGCTCCTGGTGGACGGCGATCTGCGCCGGCCAACCGCGGCTACCCGATTCGGGTTCGACCGTTCACTGCCGGGACTGAGCGAGTGTTTGCGAGGCGACCGGCAACTTTCTGAAGTAGTATACAAACTCAATGGCTCCGGTCTCTGGTTCCTTCCCGCTGGGCGCGCACCCGAGAACCCACTTGACTTGATGCAGAGCGGACGTCTTTCGGAACTGCTCGATCGGCTGGGCAAATTCTTCGACTGGATCATTATTGACACTCCTCCCGTGGTTCCCGTAGCGGATACCACGTTCTGGATGAAGCTGGCGGACGGAGTTCTCCTCGTGATCCGCGAAGGCGTAAGCGAGAAGAAAGTGGTAGAGCGGGCTTTGGATTCGTTTGATCGCGCAGCCTTGCTGGGCGTGGTCGTCAACAGTTGTAGCCGCAGTGACCACAAAGACTATTATTCGCGTTACAGTCAGGCCAAGGTTCAAAACGGCGCAGCTCTCCCCTCCGCCCAAAACGAGTAGGAGTAATCCGAGGCGGACAAGCCAAGTTGTAAGCCTAGTTTCCCCAGCTAGGATCGTCCTCTCTCCCCCTGATCGATCACCATGCAGGTCTGGCCACATTTGTTGGGTGGTTCAGGAAGGAGCTATACGTGGCATCCCGTACCTTAGATTCGATATTGCGCTCTCCAGAACGCGCTCGGCCGCAGCACCCTGTAGCGCCCGGCGAAGTGCTGAGCGAAGAGACCTTTCACCGAATGATCTCGCTGGAGCGCAAGCGCAGCGAGCGTTCGCAGCGGCCGTTCGTGCTTCTGCTGATCGACACCGGGCGGGGTTATCCGGGCGACAAGCAAGGCCGTGTTTTGCTGGACATGCTTTCCGCGCTGCAGGGAGCGACACGTGAGACCGACGTCACCGGCTGGTACAAGACGAGCTCGGTCGTCGGAATCATGTTCACGGAGATCGTTCTGGACAACAATGCCGTGCTCAGTACGATCCTTTCCCGGATCGGTGCGGTGCTGCGCGACCGGCTCGACACCGATCAGTTCAGCCGGATCAAGTTTTCCTTTCACGTGTTTCCGGATGACTGGGATACACAGGATCTGGATCGCCCGAGCAACCCAACCCTTTACCCGGATCTCGAAAAGCGCCAAAAGTCGAACCGGCTGGGCCGCGCCACAAAACGGCTGATCGATGTTCTGGGGAGTCTGTTGTT
The DNA here is from genome assembly GCA_049520095.1 of Terriglobales bacterium. GTDB lineage: Bacteria > Acidobacteriota > Terriglobia > Terriglobales > Acidobacteriaceae > Acidiflorens. Next base: position 17,228 of record JBEKQC010000001.1, on the reverse strand, counting down.
GCTGGCGCTATTGTCGCCCGTGTTTCTTGTCGTAGCGGCGGCGATCAAGCTGACTTCGCGCGGGCCGGTTTTGTTTCAGCAGAAACGCATCGGCCAGCTTGGCACTCCGTTCACATTCCTCAAGTTCCGGTCGATGTATACGAATAACGATTCCAGCGAGCACAAAGAATATGTTCGTCAGCTGATTGCCGGTCAGGCAGAAAAGAAGGCCGCCAACGGCAGTGGAGAGGGCGTTTTCAAGCTGACCAACGATCCGCGGATTACGCCGGTGGGCAGAATTCTACGGCGTTCCAGCCTGGATGAACTGCCGCAGTTGATCAACGTGTTGCGCGGCGAAATGTCGCTGGTCGGACCTCGTCCGCCAGTGCCATATGAAGTGGAAGCGTACGCCACGTGGCATCGCCGCCGTCTGCTGGAAGCGAAGCCGGGTATTACCGGACTCTGGCAGGTGGAGGGCCGCAGCCGCGTGGAATTTGACGACATGGTGCGGCTGGACTTGCGCTATGCCCGCGATTGTTCTCCCTTGCTCGATCTGAAGATTCTCTTGCAGACTCCAAAGGCAGTGATGAGCGGAGATGGCGCCTGTTAATTCCACTTTGTCGATGACCCTAATGGATGGCCCTAGTCGATGACCCTAGTTAATGACCCTTTCTGCAAACTCCCCCAGTGAACATCGGTGCGAGGACATGCAGTTTCATAAGGTGAATTCCTATGCTTAGGTTTGGTGTCATCGGTTACGGCTATTGGGGACCAAATATCGTGCGCAATCTGCGCGCACTGGAAGGCTGCGAGGTCGTCGGGATCTGCGATCAGACTCCCGCGGCCCGCAAGCGCATACAGGCGGCTCATCACGGGATCCCGGTGCATAGCGACGCGAACGAGCTAGTGAAGTCGTCCGCCGTGGATGCCATCGCGGTGATCACGCCGGTGTGGACGCACTACGAATTGGCCAAGGCCGCGCTCGAGAACGGTAAGCATGTGTTCGTGGAGAAACCGTTCACGAGCAACGCGGCGCAAGCGGAAGAACTGATCAACCTGGCGGAGCGGAAACACCTCCAGATCATGGTTGACCATACCTTCCTGTTTACGGGCGCGGTTCGCAAAATACAGAGACTACTTGCCGAAGGGGCGCTCGGCAAACTCTACTACTACGATTCCACACGAGTGAATCTGGGCCTGTTTCAGCACGATTGCAACGTGATTTGGGATCTCGCTCCACACGACCTCTCGATCATGAACCACCTGCTGCACAAGGACGCAGAGGCCATTTCGGCCACCGGGCAGGCGCACCTCAACGGGCACGAGGATATTGCGTTCATTACCGCGTATTTTCCCGACAAGATGATCGCGCACGTCAACGTGAACTGGATTTCACCGGTCAAGGTTCGAACCACGCTGATCGGCGGCGAAAAGAAAATGCTGGTCTGGAACGATCTGGAGGCCGACGAAAAGCTGAAGATCTACGACAAGGGCGTCGACGTCAAGAGCCAGGAAGGTGTGTATAACCTGCTGGTAAGTTACCGCTCCGGTGACATGTGGGCGCCGCAGGTCGAACAGGTGGAGGCGCTCAAGCTCGAACTCGGGTACTTCGTGGAATGCATCCAGAAGAACGAAGCGCCATTCAACGACGGCCACGCGGGACTGAAAGTGGTCCGCATGTTGGAAGCTGCGAGCCGATCGCTCGCCCGGCGCGGCGAGCTGGTCTATGTTTATCGGGCCGCGGAAAAAGCGCACACCTCGGGCGCTAAGCGCTAACACATCTTTCAACCGCATGTTGACGCCGGGCAATTCGACTTTCCGGCACTGGGAGAATGGCAACGATGAGAAATGAGCCGTCAAAAATGATGCTGGAATGGCAGGCCGATGCGCGCTGGAGCGACGTCGTTCGTCCCTACCTCGCCGCGGATGTGGCGCGTCTGCAGGGCTCCATTCGCATCGAACACACGCTGGCGCGCCTCGGAGCGGAGCGGCTGTGGAAGCTGCTGCATACCGAGTCCTATGTGCCGGCGCTGGGGGCGATGACTGGCAACCAGGCAGTACAACAGGTAAAGGCGGGATTGCAATCCATCTATGTGAGCGGTTGGCAGGCAGCGGCGGATGCGAACGAAGCGGGCCAAATGTATCCCGACCTGAATCTGTACCCGTCAGATTCGGTTCCGAAACTCGCGGCGCGGCTCAACCAGGCACTGGTTCGCGCCGACCAGATCGACCACGAGCAGGGAAAGAACGAGATCCACTGGTTTGCGCCGCTGGTCGCCGACGGCGATACCGGATTTGGCGGGACCCTGAATTCGTTCGAACTGATGAAGGCAATGATCGAGGCGGGTGTCGCCTGCGTCCATTTCGAGGATCAGTCGTCGTCGGCCAAGAAATGCGGCCACCTGGGCGGAAAAGTTCTGGTTCCGACCAAAGAGGCGGTGCAGCGATTGGTCGCGGCCCGGTTGGCGGCGGATGTTATGGGAGTTTCGACACTGATTATGGCGCGCACCGATGCCGAGAGCGCGGGTCTGCTGACGAGCGATGCCGATCCCTGCGACCACGAATTCATGACCGGAGAACGCAACGAAGAAGGGCTGTTTGTGATGCGCAAGGGCCTGGAGTCGGCCATCGCGCGGGCCCTCGCCTACGCTCCTTATGCCGATCTGTTGTGGTGCGAGACGTCGACCCCCGACATTGAAGACGCTCGCCAATTTGCCGAAGCCGTGCTGGCTCGCTATCCCAACAAAATGCTGGCCTACAACTGCTCACCCTCTTTTAACTGGAGAAAACATCTGGATGAGAACTCGGTGGCGAGATTCCAGAACGAGCTGGGCGCGATGGGATACAAGTTCCAGTTTGTCACGCTGGCGGGTTTTCACGCCCTGAATCTCTCCATGTTCGATCTGGCACGAGGCTACAAAGTGCACGGCATGGCTGCCTACTCCCGGCTGCAGGAAAAGGAATTCGGACGCGAGCGGGATTTTGGCTACGAAGCGGTCAAGCATCAGCGCTTCGCGGGCACAGGATACTTCGACGCAGTGCAGCAGACGATTGTCGGGGGCGTGGGTGCGACGCTCGCTTTACGGGGATCGACCGAAGCGGCGCAGTTCACCGAGGACAGCAAGCACCATCCAACCACTACTCAAAGAGTGAACCTCAGAGTGGACGGCAAGGGGAACGGCAGAGTTAACAGCAAAATTAATGGCAAAGCGAACGGCAAGCCAAACGGGAAGTCGAACGGAAACGGCCACTTAAAGCCTGAGCTGGCCTTGTTTGACGCCCGACGCTCCTGATTCGAAGGTGCTGCCTGGCCGGCCGACGGCCGCGTTTCGCATTCCGCGTAGCGAATTTCTCGCCCGGTTAAATCCACGCTCAACGCAAGTCCACAGCTGCCGAGAGGATGAAGAGGAGTCTACCGACCATGGATCAATTTCTAAGTATCGCCCCGGATGTGAAACTCGGGGAGGGAGTCAAGCTGTCGAAGTTCATCAATCTCTACGGTTGTGAGATTGGCGACGAAACAAAAATCGGCGCGTTCGTCGAAATTCAGAAGAACGCCTCGGTCGGCAAGCGCTGCAAGATTTCGAGCCACACCTTCATCTGCGAAGGGGTAACGATTGAAGACAACGTATTCATCGGCCATGGCGTGATGTTCATCAACGACTTGTATCCGCGCGCGACCACTGCCACGGGAGGTTTGCAGACCGAAGCCGACTGGCATGTGGACCGGACAGTGGTGAAAAAGGGAGCCTCGATCGGCTCCGGTGCAACCATCCTCGCGAATACCTGCATTGGAGAGAACGCCATTGTGGGAGCGGGCGCGGTGGTCACCAAGGATGTTCCGGCCAACACCATCGTGGCTGGCAATCCAGCAAAGTTTTTACGTCATATCGAAACGGGGGTAGCACAGTGAATCCTACGCAAAATATTCCTTTTCTTGATCTGGTCACGCCGCATGTCGAGCTCGAGCCGGAGCTGACCGCGGTTTTTCAGCAGGTAATCCGCAGCGCTGGCTTCATCGGCGGACCGATGGTGGAGACTTTTGAAAAAGAGTTTGCCGCGTTCTGCCACACCGAACACGCGGTTGCGGTCAACAGCGGTACGGACGCGCTCCGTTTCGCGCTGATGGCAGCCGGGGTGAAAAAGGGCGACGTGGTGATCACGGTTCCAAACACGTTCATCGCCACCACCGAAGCCATCTCGCAGGCGGGAGCGCTGCCGGAATTCGTCGACATCGACGAGCACACCTACAACATGGATCCGGCCAAGCTGCGCGCGTATCTGGAGTCGCAATGCACGGTATCGGATGAAGGCAAGCTCATCAGCAAGCGGAGCCAGCGGCCGGTAACGGCGATTGTTCCGGTTCACCTTTATGGGCAGATGGCGGATATGGATGCGATTCTGGAACTGGCAGAGCAATATCGGCTGCTGGTGGTGGAAGATGCGTGCCAGGCGCACGGGGCCGAATATTTTTCGCGCAAACAGAACCGCTGGTTGCTGGCGGGCTCGATGGGACGCGCGGGTGCCTTCAGCTTTTATCCCGGGAAGAATCTGGGAGCATGCGGCGAAGGCGGCGCGATCATTACGAATGACGCGCGACTGGCGGACAGCTGCAAAATGATCCGGGACCATGGCCAGGCGAAAAAGTATTACCACGATATGGAGGGCTACAACGGTCGTCTCGATGCCATCCAGACGGGAATCCTAAGCGTGAAATTAAGACACCTCAGCGAGTGGAATGCGAAACGGCGCGAAAGAGCGGCGGAGTACAACCGTCTTTTTGCGGCTTCCGAAGTGGGAGTCCAGACGCCTTATGAACCCTCCTGGTCCCGTGCGGTCTATCACCTGTATGTCGTGCGGGCCGAAGATCGCGAAGGCCTGATGGCGCATTTGGGGAAGGCCGGCATCGGCATCGGTATTCATTATCCGATTCCGCTGCACCGGCAGCGCGCTTATGAAGCCCTGGGATACAAAGCGGGAGATTTCCCGGTGACCGAGAAAGTCGCGAACCGGATTGTCTCTCTGCCCATGTTTCCGAATCTCACCGCCGAGCAACAGGGGCGGGTCGTGAATGAAGTCGAGCGCTTTCTGCAGACGTCCGTGGCCGCCAGCAAATACAGCGTTCAAATCAGCCTCGATCGCGAAAAACTACAAAGTCCTCCTCTGAGGAAAAGCTAAAGATGATGTCCAACAGCAGCGTGGCCAGTCCCGAAGCTCCGGTAATACTTTCGCCATCCGCCCATCGATCGGTCCATCGGAAGATTTGGATCGACCTGGACAATTCTCCGCATGTGCCTTTCTTTCGTCCCATCATCGATGAGCTCAGAAGGAGAGGTTATGAGGTGTTTCTCACCGCCCGCGATGCGTACCAGGTTCGCGAACTCCTGGAATATTACGGCGTTGACGGCAAGGTCATAGGAAGCCACTACGGCAAGCACAAAATCCTCAAGGCGCTCGGAACTTGCTGGCGAGCCGTGGTCCTAACGGCGATGGTTCGCAAGGAGAAGCCCGATATTTCGGTCTGCCACGGATCTCGTGGTTGCCTCATCACCTCGAAGCTGCTGAAGATTCCGAACCTGACGATCACCGATTACGAGTTCACCGCGGCGGTGCCCTCCATGCGGCCGACCTGGCTCATGGTGCCGAGCGTGGTTCCCGACGACCACATGGGCACTGGCGGCCCGACCCTCCTGAAGTATCCGGGGATTAAAGAAGACGTGTATCTGTCGCGATTTACGCCCGATCGGGATTTGAAAACGCGCCTGGGGATTCCGCCCGAAGCCTTGGTGATTACCGTTCGTCCACCGGCCACCGAAGCTCACTATCACAATCCGGAAGCCGAGATATTGTTGGAAGCGGCGCTTAACCGTTTTGTCGATCATGCCGGCGCGCAGATCGTTCTTCTGCCCAGAAATAAGAGGCAGGATGCCGAACTGCGCCGGGCGTGGCCGGAGGCGGTCGCCGCGGGCAAGATTCTGATTCCAGACCACGTCGAAGACGGCATGAATCTGATCTGGAATTCCGACCTGGTGATCAGCGGCGGCGGCACCATGAACCGTGAAGCGGCTGCGATGCGAGTGCCGGTCTACAGCATCTTCCGCGGGAAAATTGGCGCCGTCGATCGCTATCTGGCGGACGAAGGTCGCCTCGTGTTGCTCGAGAGCGTGGAGGATGTTCGAACCAAGATTGTCGCGGTGCGCCGGCAGAAAAGTCTGAAAGCGCTTACGGAGAACTATGTCCCGGCGCTGGAGACGATCGTTGACCATATCGAAACCCTTCTGGCCAGCATGCCTGCGAACATGTCTTCGCACGTCCAGAAGCGGAACTAGTGACCGCGGAGGCGAAGACGATCGCGAAGATGCAAGATTCCCTATCCAACATGAACCCGGAAGTTGAACGGGCAAGCCGGAAGCTGCTCGCGTACTGCCGGCAGAATGACTGGGCGGGACACGATCCCTACGACGCCTTGAACAGCGGGCTGTTCAAAGCGCTGCCTTTTCTGGACTCCAGATTTCCCCGCCTCGCACTCACCCAGCTGTTGAAGCGCAGTCCGATCGACGTTCGCGGCTTGGCGCTGGTTCCGAAGACCCAGAACCCGAAAGCGATGGCCCTTTTTCTCCGGGCGTTGCTGAAATTTCCGAACACGGTTGTGGAGGATGACAGCCGCCAGGATCTCATCCGCTACATGATCGACCGCCTGGCCATGCTGCGCTCCCCGGGAATTTCTTACTCGGCCTGGGGCTACAGCTTTCCGTGGCAGGGCCGCAGCATTCTGGTCCCGGCTAGAGCGCCGAATTTGGTCTGCACAACTTTCGCAGCCGGCGCACTGCTCGATGCATTCGAGCAAAATGCGTATGAACCTCAAAATTGTTTGGCGATGGCGATAGGCGCGGCGGAATACCTCCTGAAGGAACTGTATTGGACCGATGGCGACAGGGCCGGCTTCAGTTATCCGATGCCCGGGCTGCGCGGCGAAACCCACAATGCCAACCTGCTGGCAGCGGCCTTGTTCTGCCGCATTTACAAGCACACTGGCGAGAAGAAATTCGCGGAACCCGCGCTGCGAGTCGCGCGCCAGGCGGCAGGGAAGCAGCAGACGGATGGGTCGTGGTTTTACGGCGAGCATCCGTCGCAGCGCTGGATCGACAATTTTCACACCGGATTCAACCTGGAAGCGCTGCAGTCGATAGGACGCTCTCTGGAAACGTCGGAGTTCGACTTCAGTATGCGGCGAGGTTTCGAGTTCTATCGGGCCCATTTCTTTTGTGAGGACGCGGCTCCAAAGTACTTCCATGATCGTGCTTACCCGCTGGATATCCACTGTGTGGCACAGAGCATCCTTACGCTTCTTGCCTTCCGTGATCTCGATCCGTTGAATGTGCCGCTGGCGCGCTCCGTATTCGACTGGGCGATGAAGCACATGTGGGATGAACGCGGCTTTTTTTACTACCGTGTCCTGCGCTTGTGCACTATTCGCACCTCTTATATGCGCTGGTCGCAGGCCTGGATGCTGCTGGCCCTGTCGTCCTGGCTGAGCGAAACGGACGGGCAAACGAAAGACAGCAAAGCGGAAAATCATAAGGTCCTGGTGCACGCCTGATGACTCTGCCGGTCTACGTTGTCATTACGCCCGCGCGCAACGAGGCGCACTTTATTGAGCGGACGCTCGAATCCGTGGTGGCGCAAACGGTCCGGCCCGCGAAATGGGTGGTGGTCAGCGATGGCTCGACCGACGGTACCGACGAGATCGTCAAGAAATATGCGGCCAAACATTCCTGGATTGAGTTGCTCCGCATGCCCGAACGGCAGGAACGCCATTTTGCCGGCAAAGTCCTGGCATTCAATGCCGGCTATGCCCGGGTTCAAGATGTGCCTTACGAAGCGATCGTCAGCCTGGATGGCGATATTTCATTTGACCAGGGCTACTTCGAATTCCTGCTGGGTAAGCTGGCCGATGACCGGGCGCTGGGATTGGTGGGAACGCCGTTCCGCGACTCGCAGAATGAAACCTACGACTACCGCTTCGTGAGCATCGAGCATGTTTCCGGCGCGTGCCAGGTTTTTCGGCGCGAGTGCTTTGAGCAGATCGGAGGCTATGTGCCGGTGAAGGGCGGCGGCATCGATCATATTGCCGTGATCACCGCCCGGATGAAGGGCTGGAAAACGCGAGCGTTCCCTGAGAAAGCATGTACCCATCACCGCGATATGGGCACGGCCCAGCGCGGCAGCGTGATGGCAAGATTCAAATTTGGAATGCAGGATTACGCCCTCGGTGGGCATCCGCTGTGGGAAATCTTTAGAACGGTGTACCAGATGTCGAACCGCCCCTACGTTCTCGGTGGCCTGATGGTCGGATGCGGCTACCTCTGGGCGATGGTCCGGCGTGCGCCGCGGCCCGTGTCCGGCGAATTGATCGCGTTTCGCAGGCGGGAACAGATGCAGCGCTTGAAAAACTTCGTCACGGGTAATCGTGGACACGCAAAGTCGCAACTCAAAGTTCCCGAGGGACGGCGGGCATAAGTCAGCGATGACCTAGACTTCGTTCCAGGCAAATCTTCGTTCAAGACGAATCAACCGATGAAACTCGAAAGACCTTCCATGATGGCGCGGTCCAGTAGCAAAGCGGTTGCCGCCTGCGTGCAAACTCCCGCTTCATCCTCTGCATCCGTAGATATTCCATCCGCGGGCATCAGCCCTGACCACTTGGCTGCGACGGGCTGCCTGATCGTGAATGCCGACGACTGGGGAAGGGATCGAGCAACTACCGACCGCACTTTCGAGTGCACAACGTGCGGAACCGTTTCTTCCGTAAGCGCCATGGTTTTCATGCCAGACTCGGAGCGGGCTGCGGAAATCGCCCGGCGATCGGGAATCGATGCAGGTCTCCACCTCAACCTCACCGAGCCGTTTTCGGCTCCGAACTGTCCCGCGCCCTTGCTGGAGCATCAGCGTAAAGTCAGGCGGTGGCTGGGATGGCATCGACTGGCCCGGATTCTGTATTATCCCGGCCTCACCCGCTCGATTGAGTACGTGGTGGCCGCCCAGCTTGACGAATATCGGCGGCTCTATGGGGCAAATCCACAACGGATCGATGGTCATCGCCACCTCCATCTCTGTACGAACGTAGTACTGGATGGATTGCTGCCCGAAGGCACACTGGTCCGGCGGAATTTCTCGTTCTTGCCGGGAGAGAAGAGTCTCCTGAATCGCCTTTATCGCAAGGCGGTTGACCGGAGGCTCGCCGGCCGTTACCGCCTCGTCGATGGCCTGTATAATCTGGCGCCGCTGGAGCCGGCAGACCGGCTCCAGCGCATATTTTCGCAGGCCCGCAATGCGATCGTGGAACTGGAAACTCATCCCATCAATCCCGATGAACATCGGTTCCTGACCTCGGGTGAGATGCTGCGCCGGTTGGGCGATGTGGCGATCTCACCGAGTTTTACCGCGCCGGTATGGCCGCTTCCCGTCAGAAACATGGATGCCGAACTCAAACACATCAGCGTCTGTGTGTGCACCTACAAACGCCCGGATTTTCTGAAGCGCCTGCTGCAAGCGCTCGATGAGCAGGAGACGGGCGGGTTGTTCACATATTCGGTGGTGGTGGCCGACAACGATCATTTGCGATCGGGGGAGGCCGCAGTGGAGGAGTTCAAGAAATCGACTTCAGCTTCGCGCTCGATTTCCATCCGCTACTGTGTGGAGCCGCGGCAGAATATTGCGCTGGCGCGGAACAAAGCCGTCGAGAACGCCGAAGGAGAATTCGTGGCCTGCATCGACGACGATGAATTCCCGGCGAAAAACTGGCTTATCAATCTTTTTCTCACCTGCGAGCAATACCAGGTGGACGGCGTGCTCGGGCCGGTGCGGCGGCATTTCGACCAAACACCGCCGCAGTGGATCGTCAAGGGCGACTTCTATGAACGCCCGATTCATCCCACCGGATTGCCGGTCCGGTGGAGCTTGGGGCGGACCGGCAATGTGCTGCTTCGGAAAAGCGTCTTCACCCCCGGCGAACCGCCATTCCGCCCGGAATTTCGCCATGGAGAAGACCAGGACTTTTTTCGCAGAACGATCGAAAAGGGATGCCGCTACGTCTGGTGCAGCGACGCGATCGCCTATGAGGTAATTCCCCCCGTGCGATGGAAACGCAAGTTCATGGTGAGGAAAGCCTTGCTGCGCGGGTCGAGCGCCGCGTTGCACCCAACGCTTGGGGCGGACGATATTTGGAGGTCGATCCTTGCCGTCCCGGCTTACACTCTGGCGTTGCCCTTCGCGTTGATCCTCGGACATCATCGCTTCATGAGACTTTTGGTAAGCCTCTGCGATCATCTCGGCAAGCTGTTGGCGTTGGTCGGAATCAATCCGATTCGCGAACAGTACGTAACGGAATAGTGGGAAGAGGAATGATGAAGTGTGGTGGCAACGAGGTCATGGTCCAGGGGCGGCTGGTAAGGATCGCTCACCTTGACATCGATAAATACGACTCCGTCAGATCGCCGGAAGCATTCTTGGCAGATTTGCGCAACGCCAAAGGCCGAATCGACCTGTTCACGTTTATGCAGATCATGCCGGACAAGACGCCAAAATACGACTATCACATGGAAATGGACAACCTGGCGATCTTGCCGGTTTCGACATTTGACAACTGGTGGAACCACCAGATCCGCTCCTTCCCGCGCAACCGGGCGCGGCAAGCCGAGAAAAGGGGTGTGACGCTGCGGGAAGTACCGTTTGACGACTCCCTGGTTGAGGGCATCTGGGAGGTTTACAACGAGACCAAAGTGCGGCAGGGGAAACCGAACGTCCACTATGGAAAGGACGTCGAAACCGTGCGCCGAGAGGCGGCAACCTTTCCCGATCGAAGCGTGTTTATCGGCGCATTTTTCGAGGAGAAACTGATTGGCTTTGTGAAGATGGTGATCGATGAAACTCGAACCCAGGCCAGCTTGATGAACATTGTGGCCATGGTTCGCCACCGCGATAAAGCGCCCACCAATGCGCTGATTGCCCATGCCGTCCGCGCGTGCGCTAACCGCGGAATTCCTTATCTGATGTATCAGAGCTTTGCATACGGAAACAAAGAAGTCGACAGCCTCGCGAACTTTAAGGAAATCAATGGTTTTGAGCGCGTCGACCTGCCTCGGTATTACGTTCCGCTAACTCCGCTGGGTCGGGTCGCCCTGAGATTGGGCCTACACCACAAGCTCATGGATCAACTACCTAGGCCGGTCGCCGCAAAACTGCGGCAGTTCCGCAGCGCCTGGTACAACCGCAAGCTCCAGTCGGTGTCCGAAACTTCCTAAGGAAAGGGACAATGCCAGGAATTGTGGGACTCATCACGAAGTTGCCACGCTCACAGGCGGAGCCTCAGTTGCTGAAGATGGTCGCCAGCCTTCAGCACGAGCCGTTCTACGTCAGCGGAACCTTGGTGGATGAGCGCCTGGGCATTTACGTGGGCTGGGTGGAGCGTAAGAATTCGTTCGCTGACGGGATGCCATTGGTCAGCGAAAAGGGCGATGTTTCGCTGGTTTTTTCAGGCGAGGAGTTCCCCGAACCCCAGACCGCGCACCGCCTTAAGGAGCGCGGCCATACCTTCGAGGCGGACGGCCCGTCATACTTGGTCCATCTCTATGAGGACGACCCTCGCTTTCCAGCCGCTTTGAACGGAAGGTTTCACGGATTGCTGATCGACCGGAATCAGGCAACCGCTGCGCTGTTCAACGACCGCTACGGAATGCACCGGATCTATTATCACGAGGCGAAAGAAGCTTTCTATTTGGCGGCGGAAGCGAAGGCGATTCTGGCAGTCCGTCCTGAGCTGAGAACCGCCGATTCACGGGCCTTGGGTGAGTTCATCTCCTGCGGTTGCGTGCTCGAGAACAAGACGCTGTTCGGGGGGATCCAAGTGCTCCCACCCGCTTCGAACTGGGTGTTTCGCAACGGAGCGGTTGAACGGAAAGGGAATTACTTCGAGCCGCGGGAGTGGGAGGAGCAGACTCCGCTCGAGCCCGAAGCGTATTACCGGCAGCTGCGGGAAGTTTTTTCCGAGAATCTGCCGCGCCATTTCAAATCACGAGAACCAATCGGGATGTCGCTGACCGGCGGGTTGGACACGCGCATGATCATGGCGTGGCACAAGCCCGCGCCCGGAGCGCTGCCTTGCTATTCCTTTGGCGGTATGTACCGCGATTGTCAGGACGTTACGTTGGCACGCAAAGTAGCGGGCGCCTGCGGGCAAACCCACCGCGTAATCCCGGTCGGCAAGGAGTTCCTGTCCCGGTTTTCGCATTATGCCGAACGTACAGTGTATCTGACCGACGGGTGCATGGACGTGAGCCATACGCCAGATCTCTACGTCAACGAGCGGGCGGCCGCGATCGCGCCGGTCCGTATGACGGGAAATTACGGTGGCGAAGTTCTCCGCCGGGTACGGGCCTTCAGGCCTGGGCAGCCCACTCCGGGCCTGTATCGGCCGGAGCTTCTTTCGTATGTCGACCAGGCCAGCCAGACCTATGACCGGCTGATCCAGGGACATCCACTTTCTTTTGCCGTATTTCGGCAGGCTCCCTGGCATCACTACGGCCTGCTCGCGCTCGAGCAGACTCAGCTCACGCTGCGATCTCCGTATCTTGATAACGACCTCGTACGCACCGTGTTCCGCGCGCCGCAATCGGTCCTGACGAACAACGATGTTTCCCTCCGCCTGATTGCGGATGGGGACGCCTCCCTCCGCCGTTTGCGCACGGATCGTGGCGTCGGCGGAAACGGCTCGCGGTTGCTCGCCTCCGCAGCGCGAGGATATCTGGAGTTCACCTTCAAAGCCGAATACGCCTACGATTACGGAATGCCGCAGTGGGTGGCTCGAATCGACCACGCTTTCTCGCCGCTTCATCTCGAGCGGCTGTTTCTTGGAAGGCACAAGTTTTACCATTTTCGAGTTTGGTACCGGGATGCGTTGGCCGATTACATTCGAGAAATGTTGCTCGACTCCCGGACATTGTCCCGGCCTTACCTGGAGCGCAAGGGTGTCGAACAAATCGTGGCAGGCCATCTCCAGGGAGATCGAAATTACACCGGCTCGATTCATAAACTGCTGACCCTGGAATTGATTCACCGGCTGTTTCTGGACTCGAAATGAAGCGCATTCTCCACCTAAAGCAAATCTCAAGGAGACGTTAAGTGCCCCCAGGAATAGCCCTGCTTATTTTTTCTGTGGGAATCCTGGGACTATTTGTGCTTGATCGGGATCCAAAGTCCCGCACGTCGATGGCTCTATGGATCGCGATTTTCTGGTTATCCATCGCCGGTTCGCGCAGCGTGGGCCAGTGGATTGGCACGATGCACGGGAATTCCATCACCGATACGGCGTCGGTGGAATCGGCATATACCGAGGGCAGCCCCTTGGACCGCACAGTGTACAGCGGATTACTGGCGCTCGGCATGATCGTGCTGGTAAAGAGAAGGCAGAAGGTTTTCGGAATTGTGCGTGCGAATTGGCCGCTGGCAGTGTTTTCTCTCTACTGCGCGGTGAGCATCGCCTGGTCCGACTACCCCGACGTCGCGTTCAAACGGTGGATCAAGTCGCTGGGCGACTTCGTTATGGTCCTGATCATCCTGACGGAAACCGATCGATACGCAGCGATCAAGCGTGTGTTGGCCGGCATAGGCTTTGTGCTGATCCCTCTTTCTGTATTGTTCATCAAGTTTTATCCCGATCTCGGCCGTGGTTATCATCCGTGGACGTGGACGCCCTACTATACCGGCGTCACAACCAACAAGAACGAACTCGGGCGCCTTTGTCTGATCCTGGGCTTGGGTTTCTTGTGGCGGATTCTCACCGCCTTGCGGAGCGAAAAGAGCGCAGCCAGAAAAAAGCACATCCTCGCTTTTGGAGTGTGCCTGGCGATGGCGCTTTGGCTGTTTTGGATGGCCGGTTCGATGACCTCGATGTCATGCTTTTTCATGGCCAGCGCTCTCATGGTGACATGCAGTCTTCGTATCGTTGCACTTAAGCCATGGATGGTGCACGTTATGGTGGCCGCGATTCTGGCCGTTTCCATGAGTACTCTCTTTCTCGATATGGGCTCTGGCGTCCTGCAAACCATGGGCAAGGATCCGACGCTCACCGGCCGTACCGACATTTGGAAACTGGTACTTGGTATGACGGGGAATCCGGCGGTCGGCACCGGGTTCGAAAGTTTCTGGTTGGGGAAACGCCTGGAGAGGATGTGGAGCATCTATTGGTGGCATCCCAGGGAAGCGCACAACGGATACATCGAAGTCTTTCTGAATCTAGGGTGGCTGGGAATCGTACTGTTTGGGATCGTGCTGGCTACCGGTTACCGGACGGTCGTGAGCGCATTCCGCCGGAATGCAGAAGAGGGCAAACTGCGGTTGGCGTATTTTGTCGTCGCGGTCGCATACAACTTTGCCGAGTCAGCATTCGGGTCGCTGAACCCAGTATGGATCTTCTTCTTGTTGGCCACGTTCACCGTTCCGGGAGGTTGGATAAGGACAAAGCCTCGGAAGACGGTGCCCGTGACCGCGACTGCTCCTCCGGTCACGGTTCCAAACGTCAGGGTTCCATACGACGAGCAAGTCTCGACCTGACGGGCGCAGGCTCGCGACTTCGACCAGTCGCCATAGCGGCAAGAAGTTGATGACATGATATTCCGAAGAGTGAACCGGTGATTCCCCCAAACAAAAGGTCCGGATCGCGGTTTGGCCGCCCGGTCATGGCCCCCGCCGCCGAGCAATGTCAATCGGGATGCACTTCCGTGTCTTGCATGTCATTGGCGAAGACATAGACTGAGAAAGGCGCCGAGCGGGCCATTCCATAAGCTCGAGGAGTTCGCGGTGCTGAAACGAGCTAATACCCGAAAATGCGAAAAAAAAGTCCCCCACTTTTTCTCTTCATCTTCCTGATCGTTTTAATGATCGTTGGCGTGTCGGTTCCTGGCTATGCCCAGCTGTGGTCCGGCATTCTTGATCCGACTCATGCCATCGATTGGAGCACCGTGGGAGTGGGCGGAATCCCTTCTCGCCCGACGGCTTGTTCTACCCTCACTCCAAACGGCACGAAAGACATGACGGCGGCGATCAATTCGGCGTTGTCTGCCTGTGCGTCGGGGCAGGCGGTGGTCCTGGCATCGGGCACGTTCAGGGTTAATGGCAACATCAACGTTCCGGCCAATGTGACCTTGCGCGGGGCGGGTGCCAACCTGACGGTTCTCGACGCTCACGGTTCGGGAAATGGCGTCGTCAATCTCGGGGCCGGAAGTCCAAACTACCCCGGCGTATCGGTTACGAGCGGGGCGACGGCTGGTTCTACCAGCATGGTGGTGAGTAACGCCAGCGGGATTAGCGTTGGCACTTACTTGATGATCACGGAATTGAACGATTCCTCCTACGTGACGACCGCGGGAGGCGAGGGGAACTGTACCTGGTGCGACCAATATAACGGAACGCGGGCTCGGGGACAGATGCTACAAGTCACGTCGGTATCGGGAACCACCATCGGATTTACACCGGCGCTATACAGTGCCTACAGCCGCACGCCGTTAGTGGCCACCATGACGGCCACCCTTTATGCCGGAGTCGAGGCCCTTCAGGTCTATGCCAACAACACCGGCTATGTGGCGGATTTCATGATGAGCGGCTGCGCCTACTGCTGGATCAAGGGCGTAGAAGCGAACTACACCGACGGAGATTTTGTTCAGGTTCACTACGGGTACCGGGACGAAGTTCGAGACAGCTATTTTTCCAATGCTTACAGCCATACTCCGGGCACCACGGATTCCGATGTCTTCATCGTGAACGAAACGAGCGCTACTTTGGTGGAGAATAACATCATCGAACGCGGTCACGCCTCCGTCATGATGAACTGGGGCGCTGCCGGGAATGTAATTGCCTACAACTACACAGAAGGCGAATTTGATTCGGGGTCGCCTAATTTCCTGATTGGCGGCGTTAATTTTCACGGAGCGCATCCCCAATTCAACCTGCTCGAAGGCAACGTTATCGATAGGATCGAGCCGGATGAGATCTGGGGTTCATCGAGCACCGGCACAGCGTTTCGTAACTGGACCCGTGGAACCACCATGGTATGCAATCCCATGACGGGCAGGGGAACCGTTGATTGTTCTGGAAGCAATGGCTGGTGGAGTTTCCAGGCCTCGCGCGCCATGTCGATCGACCATCTCGCAACCTCTTATAACTTTGTTGGAAACGTGGTTGGATCTGCCGCTCAGAACGCGTTAATGGCATATGGAACGCAGCAGACGACGCACGTGGCCGTCCTGCAGTACTCTTCCACACGTTCCTATGATTCCGTGAACTACAACTTTGCGTTTGGTTACGGCGAAGCTAGCGATAGCGGGTCGGGTACCGGCTGTGACGGGTCGACCAATCCGCCCTGCCACAGCACCAACGCCTACGCCACATCGTTTCTGCACGGCAATTACACCAACGCAGATGGAGCGATCAACTGGGCAAGCGGAGTGACCCAAACTCTTCCGCCGTCATTCTACCTTTCGAGCACTCCGGCCTGGTGGCCATCGTCGCTTGCGTTCCCTGCGATCGGACCTGACGTGACCGGCGCCCCCGGGGGCGGTGGGCACGCCGGACTGATTCCGGCTCAGAACTGCTACCTGAACATTATGGGAGGCAGCGAAGGCGGTCCGGGCAGTCCGCTGACGTTCAACGCCAGCACTTGCTACCCGGCGAGCCAGATTTCGCCCCCGACGCAACTCAAAGCCGTCGTCCACTGATCGGTCCTGCGCGCGGCGCCGGTGGAACTAATCTCGAACGTTGATTTCGAAAATTGATCTCACAAGTTGTAGTTAGGCCAAACCGCAGCCTTCCTGCAGGACGGTCATGCGGGCCGCGGTTCCGATCCTTCAGATTATCGAACCATCGGATTTGCGGAGTCGCGTCCCCTTTCTTGGCCTGGTCCACAACCTAGTCAACAATGACGAGAAGAGAGACAGAGTGTTCACGTCGGGCTCGATGGTTAAACCTGTGCCAGCGTTCAACTCCGAAGCAGAGATTGACGGGGAGCAAGTTTGAGACCCTTTGATGCCAGCGGCAGCTTCCGGCCCGGTGCCGATCGGGGCGAGACGCGACAACTTGCCGTCCGGGGCGCGGGCTTTACGCTACTCTCCGGGGGCCTTGGTTTTGGCGTCCAGATGATCTCGACGGTAGTGTTGGCTCGTCTGTTGACGCCATCCGACTTTGGACTCGTAGCCATG